>NZ_VBTM01000009.1:0-299266 GCF_013277795.1 Rhodococcus sp. MS16 | reverse complement strand
AAGACATGCAGAACCGTGCGCTGCATCCGTACACGCAGTTGCTGCTGTCCTCGATCCCCGATCCCGACGCAACGGTGACTGCGGCGCAGAACGTCGACCAGAAGGTCGTCGAACTTCCGTCGCCGCTGAACCCGCCGAGCGGCTGCCGGTTCCGCACCCGGTGCCCTCTCGCCACGGATCGCTGCGCCGAGGAAGTTCCGGAGCTACGACTCGTAGACGGCGGACACCAGGTGGCGTGCCACAACGTGTGAGTTGAGCTAGACGCGCAACATGTTTCGAACGTGACCTGTTTCGTTGACCGACGCAACCCGTCGATTGCCGTTGCGGGACACGAGAATACGAGTGACGGAGACATACTCGATCGGGAACGTCAGCGGACGCTCCAGGCCGAGTAACTCCTGGAGAACGATATTGACGACGCCGCCGTGGCAGAACACCGCCACGGTGGCGTCGTTGTCCGTTGACGCCACGATGTCGTCGATCGCTCCGAGGACACGAGTGCGGAATGCGTCGGCGTCGATCGATTCGGGTAGCCAACCGGCTTTGATGCGCTCGTAGGTCTGTGGTGCTCGCTCCAAGACCTGGTGCATCGGAATGTAGTGGGATTGCTCGGCGTCGTACTCGGCCAGGCCCGGATGCTCGGTGACCGGGAGTCCGAGAACGTCCGATACCGGACCCGCGGTTTCCAGAGCACGCTTTTGTGGGCTGCTGAACAGCCCCGTGATCCGGTACGGGGCCAACGCCGCAGGCAGCCGGTGTGCCTGGGCGTGGCCCTCGTCTGTCAGCGCGGGATCAGCACGACCCTCGGTGACCTCTGCCAGTTCAGGGAGCGCGTGTCGGATCAGGAGTAGTTGCACACGGGACACCTTGCCAGACGGCCGTGTCGGCGGGGATCGTGCCGTTGCCGGGTAGTGGACCACTGGCAAGCAGAACGTCACCGTCGGGAAGCGCGATTGGCTCGGAAGACGTGTTGACGACACAGCGCAGCGCACTGCCGCGCCGGAAGTCCAGCACCTGATCGTTGTCGTCGTTCATCCAGGTCAGCGTCGCGGTAGTCAGCGGCTCGGTGGCCAGCGCCGACAGGCTGCGGCGTAGGGACAGTGCGCTGCGGTAGAGCTCGAGAGTGGAGTCGGCCTTGCCCGTCTGGAACTCGACGGTGCGCTCACTCCAACCCTGCGGCTGTGGCAGCCAGGGCGCCTGGTTGGCGTTCGGGGGGCTGAAGCCGTATGGGGCGGTGTCGCCCGACCACGGCAGCGGAACTCGGCAGCCGTCGCGGCCACGCTCGCGGTGCCCGGTCCGTTCCCAGATCGGATCCTGCAACTGATCGTCCGGGATGTCCTCCACCTCGGCCAGGCCGAGTTCTTCGCCCTGATAGATGTAAACCCCGCCTGGGAGTGCAAGCATCAGCATCGCCGCGGCGCGTGCCCGCCGCTCGCCGAGTTCGAAGTCGCCGGGGATGTCGCGGATCTGGCTGAGGAACCAGGTGCGCGAATCTGTCTGCGGCCTCGCATATTTGGAAAGATGACGGACGCCGTCATGGTTGGACAGTACCCAGGTGGGAGATGCATTCACTGCAGCATGCGACGTGATCGTTGTGTCGATGACGCTGCGTAGCGTCGCTCCGTTCCACGGCGCGAGCAGGAAGTTGAAGTTGAAGGCGCTGTGGAGTTCGTCCGGGCGCAGGTAACGGGTGAGGCGTGCGGGGTTGCCCACCCAGGCTTCGGCGACAAATACGCGCGGCGGATCGTAACTGTCGGCCACCGCTCGCCAGGAACGGTAGATGTCGTGGACTTCGTCGCGGTCGAAGTGCGGATGCTCCACCGGTTCGGAACCGTCGGCGGGGACCGGCGTGGGGTAGGTCAGCCCGTTCAGGTCGGGCAGATCCGCGTCTTTGCACAGTGACTGGGCGACGTCGATGCGGAATCCGTCGACACCACGGTCGAACCAGAACCGCAACGTCGTCTCGAAGTCGCCGCGGATATCCGCGTTGCGCCAGTTCACATCCGGCTGTCCGGGTGTGAAGAGGTGTAGGTACCACTCACCTGGATTGCCGTCCGAATCCTTGACGCGCGTCCACGCGGGACCGCCGAAGGAGCTGACCCAGTCGTTAGGTGCCTCGTCGCCTGCCGCACCTTTGCCCGGGCGGAAGTGGAACCGTCCGCGCTCGGCCGATCCGGGCTGCGCGAGCAGGGCTTCCTGGAACCACGGATGCGCCTCGGAGACGTGGTTGGGCACCAGGTCGAGGATGACGCGCATCCCGAGATCATGGGCTTCGGCGATCATGGCCTCGGCCTGTTCCATCGTGCCGAATGACGGTTCGATGCTGCGGTAGTCGGAGATGTCGTAGCCCGCATCCTCCATCGGCGACGGGTACCACGGGTTGACCCAGATGGCATCGACGCCCAACTCTGCCAGATAGCTCAAGCGATTTCGGATTCCGGCGATGTCGCCGACGCCGTCACCATTGCCGTCGGCAAAGCTGCGGATGTACACCTGGTAGATCGCGGCGCTGCGCCACCATTCGTTGTCGCGGAAGGTGTTGTCGGGCAGGGTGAGATTCGGGGATTCGTGGGGCACCCTTCCGTTCTAACAGGTTGAGTGCGGCCAAATTTCGGCAGTCTTGTTGAGTGAGAAGTTCGAGGTTTCGAGGTCGAGACGTCCCCGCGGGGACGTTTTCGGCAAACCTGTCGGTACCCGCGTCTACTGTCGACGCACATTCGTAACGGTGGGGGGACATCATGACGAAAACAGACAGAGGCGTGACCAGGGATAGTGGCGTGACCAGGGATAGTGTTGCGGCAACAGATAGGGATACAGCCGACCGGCTCGGTACCGAAATCTGCGCACTTGCCGGGCACATTGCGGCAGCTACCGCCAGATTTCTGACTTTGGTGGCGCGATTCGACGAGACTCGCGGCTGGACGGGGCCTGGCCTGCATTCGTGCGCCCATTGGCTGTCCTGGAAGTGTGGGCTCAGCCAGCATACCGGGCGCGAATATGTCCGGGTTGCAAAAGCTCTCACCACGCTGCCGAACATGCGTGCTGCGTTTGAAGAAGGTCGCTTGTCCTATTCCAAAGTCCGATCTTTGACTCGTGTCGCCACGCCGCTCAACGACAAACAGATGGTGCGCCTCGGCACGAGTGCTCCGTCCGGCCAGATCGACCGTCTTGTTGCCGGCTTACGTAAGGCAACGAGCGATGATCAGGGCAAGCCGAAACTGGACCGGTTCGAAACCCGGTGGCACTGGGATCCGGATACTGGCGACTTCGTTTTCCAGGGACGCCTCGCAGCGCAAGACGGTGCAAAGGTATTGGCGGCGTTGACAAATGCGGAACGAGATCGCACGCGCACGACGGAAGCAGCTGGGGAACCACAAGAACCACAAGAACCACAGGTTGCCAATACGGTGCGGCGCCCACTGCGCAACATCGGTCCGGCGCTGGTCGCAATGGCTGACATCCTCGCGGTAGCAACGGATGCCGGCAAACGTACCCGCCCAGCCGAAGTGGTGTTTCTACGTGAGGAGAAGGTTGTACGCGTGTCCGGTGGGCCCGCGCTCGAGGACGCTGACGCCGACGAAGTGCTGTGCGACGCACGGGTGCGGGCCGCAACCACCAAGCAGGGGTGCATGCTCAGTCTGGGTCGGCGCACCCGCATTACCAGTGCAAAGCAGATGACTGCGCTCATGTACCGCGACGGGTGTTGCCGCACACCAGGATGCGGACGCACGCGCTTCCTACACGCTCATCACGTTCGATTCTGGCGTGCTGGTGGGAAGACGGATCTCGACAACCTGATCATGTTGTGCGGCACGTGCCATCGGGCGTTGCACCGCGATGAGTTCATGATTACTGCGATTGGAGAGCAACAATTCGAGTTCCGGCTTCGTGGCGGTTCGGTGATGGAACCGGCGCCGCCGTCAGTGGGTTTCGCGGATCGATTGCTCAGCGGTGAGATCGCCGACGATGCGATAGTGCCCGACTGGGGCGGCGACGCTCTCCGCCTGAATCACGCAGTCAGCGTCATTCTGGACGGTTGGGCTGCGTAAGACGGTTGGGCTGCGTATGCAGCGGCTTGTGGAGCGTCACCGTTGCCAATGCCAGCAGCCGGTCGTCCGCACTGGCGTCGACGAGCTGGATGCTCAGTACTGCGTGATCCGCGGCGTCGCGGATCACCGTGCCGTAGGACCGCGCTGGTCCAGTTCGGACTTGCGACAGGTAGTGCATCTGCATATCTGTTGCAACCAGCTCGGGCCGCATGGCCTGGGCCGCCGACTCTACGAGCAGGGCCTGCGCGCCGCCCATGATCGTGCCGATCTGATTGACCACAAACGGAGTGAGTTCGAGTTCGAGCACGCCGGCCGAAGCATCGATGACCCGCATTCCCAATCGGGAGTAGATCGTTCCCTCGACCGCTTGGGTCGGATGCTCCCTGAGTGTGCCGATCCACTGGTCCGGGGTGTACGAATCCGCGTCCCCAGCGGCCGAACGAGGAATGCGGGCAAAGGTGACGAGTCCGCGAGCTGCGAGGGTGGGACCGCTGCCCGAGTCGATTGCGTCGGCCAACTCACGGAGGTCGGTAAGGCCGTGGCCGTCGTAGACATCGGCGGAGACGATGATCGTCTTCTTGCCGATGCGCACGAGGTTACTGTCGACGACGATCGGCCCCTCGGTGAGTGGACCGGCCGAATGAAGTGAGAGATCTTGGGTTGCAGTCCAATCGGGCCGACAGGCCACCAATGCCGGGTCGGAGGTCACATAATCCGCCACGGTGACCAGGACTCCCAGGGAAGCCTGGCCCCCGTGTGACCGCAGTTTGTCGGTGAGATCGGCGCGCATCAGCGAGCGCTCCCGCGTCGGCTGGAACGAGGCCAGCCCGAAGTCGGAGGTGAAGGTTTTCATGCTTGCAAGCACCTGTGGCGACGAGCCGTTCGCGAGGACCATGAAAATGAGAATATCATTCTCATGTGACGGACCGGATCAGCTCCGCCAGTTTTTCGGGCTGATCGATCATCGCGTGATGGTGGGCGGGACGCAGGACGTGGAAGCGCCCGCCCAGGTATGTTGCGAGCCGCTGTTGTTTGGCCATCCAGGACACCGACCACGGGGTCGAGTGGCCGGTGTGAGCAGCTACGACGCTGATGCCGATGTCCGGCAGTCGGTGATCCTCGGACTCGCGTAACTTGTTGAGCTCCATCGCCATATCGGTGTAGGCGACATATTCGATCATGGCGGCTTCGAGATAGTGCGGTTCGCGGTAGATGTGCCCAACCCATTCGGCCATTGTGTGAGACGGGCCTGTCGGGGGCACGGATTGGTTGAGGATCTTTCGCGTGGTGGTGCCCAGAAGTCGTTGCAGCCCAGCGATACTGGCGGTTGCAGCGGCCAGGTGTGAGGCCGTGAGCAAGAGGTTGCGCGGGACGAGCCGCTTCGGGTTTTTCTCGGCGCTAGAATCGAGGAGCAGGATGCCCGCTGCTCGCTCGGGAAACAGCCTCGCAAAACCCTCGGCATAGAAACCGGCTATCGAATGACCCACTGCCACAGCTGGTTCAGTGATTCCCACGGCATCGAGAACGTCGGCGATACGCTGCGCTTCGCCGCGAACGCTTGGGATTTGGGCCGAAGGCTCGCTGAGTCCGAAGCCGGGCCGATCGAACCGGACTACGGTGCGGTCGAGACTGAGGTTGCGCGCGCAGTCGTCCCAGTCGAACCAGTTGCCGGCCAGTCCGCCGCAGAGGACGACGGCAGGTCCGTCGCCCTCCACGAGCACATGCAGGCTGTCCCCGCCGACCGTCATCAACTCGCCCGGTGGTTTCACGTGGAACAGTCCCGGCATCAGTGCCTCGATTACTGGCGTGGTTTCGCGAGGGGGAACGCCAAGGTTTCGCGGATGCTGCCGCCGGTGATCAGCATGACAACACGGTCGACACCCATTCCGAGTCCACCCGTCGGCGGCATTGCGTGCTCGAGAGCTTGGAGGAATTCCTCATCCAACTCCATGGCCTCCGGGTCGCCGCCGGCCGCGAGCATCGACTGCTCGGTGAGGCGATTGCGCTGATCAACGGGGTCCGTCAGCTCGCTGTATGCCGTGCCGAGTTCCACTCCCCACGCCACCAGGTCCCACTTCTCGGCGACACCGGGAATGCTGCGGTGCGGACGGGTGAGTGGCGACATCGAGGTGGGGAAATTGGTGTAGAACGTCGGGAACTCGGTGAAGTCCTCGACCAGGTGCTCGTACATTTCCTGTGCCACGGCGCCCGCGTCCCAGTTGGACTGATACGGGATTTCGTTGTCGTCGCACAGTTTTTGCAGCTTTTCTAGGCTTGTCTCGGGAGAGACATCGACGCCGAGTTTTTCTGCAACGGCGCCGTGCATCGTCTTGACGGGCCACTCGCCGGAGATGTCGACCTCGACCAGTTCGCCGTCGGCTCCTGGCCGCATGATGATCTCGCGCCCGAAAGCCGCCACAGCCGCAGCTTGGATGAGCTCGCGGCACATCCGCATCATGCCCTCGTAGTCGCTGTGCGCTTCGTACGCCTCGAGGATCGTGAATTCGGGGTTGTGTTTGAAGTCGACACCTTCGTTGCGGAACACGCGACCGATCTCGAACACCTTCTCCATACCGGCGACGCACAACCGCTTCAGGTACAGCTCGGGCGCGATGCGCAGGTACAGATCGAGGTTGTACGCGTTGATGTGCGTCAGGAACGGTGCGGCGTTGGCGCCGCCGTGAACCTGCTGCAGGATCGGCGTCTCCACTTCGAGGAACCCACGGTTGCCGAGTGAATCACGCAGCGACTTGACGACGGCACTTCTGGCTTCGAGTAGGTCGCGGGCCTTCGGGTTGAGGGCGATGTCGAGGTACCGCTGACGAACGCGAGTTTCGGGATCCGACAGGCCCTTCCACTTGTCCGGCAACGGATGCAGGCACTTGCCGTTCATGCGCCATTCGAGCGCGATCAGCGACAGTTCACCCTTACGGCTGCGACCAATGGTTCCACTGACCTCGATCAGGTCGCCGAGATCGAATTCGGCAGCGAACTCCGTCAACTTCTCGCGCCCGACGTGATCCTGGTCCACCAATACCTGAATGTCGCCGGACCAGTCGCGCACGTCGGCGAATGCAACACCGCCGTAGTCGCGGACCCGCAGGATTCGTCCGGCAATGCGTACGCGGGTGCCTTCCGGTGACTGTGCTGCCGCGGCGATCGTGTGAGTCGGAGGGTAGGCGACGGGATATGCGCTGATGCCTTCGCCCTCGAGCGTCGCCAGTTTGTTCATTCGCACGCGAACCTGCTCGGGTCGCCGCGGTCCCGGTGCTGCCATCGCCGGTGCGGAGTCCGGCAGGCTGCCGTCGGCGTGAATGCCTTCGGCGGTGACCAGTGCAGCAGGCAGCGTTTCGTGAATTCCGGTGTGCTTGGTGGCCTTGCTCGATCTGCGACTGAAGGTGGGGAGAACAACAAAACCCTCGGCGATCGCCGACGCGAATCCGACGCGTGGGAGTTCGCGATTGTCCTCGAAGCACAAAAAGCGTGGTTCCCAGTCCGGCTGATACTTCACGTTGGAGCGGTACAGAGCCTCGAGTTGCCACCAACGGGAGAAGAAGACCAACACCGATCGCCAGATACGCAGGATCGGTCCGGCGCCGATGCGCGAGCCCTCCTCGAACACGGAGCGGAACACCGCAAAATTGAGTGAGACCCGAACGATGCCGAATTCGTCGGAGCGCGTGGCAAGCTCGGAGACCATCAACTCGACAACACCGTTGGGTGCCGTCGGCTTACGACGCATCAGGTCCAGGGAGACTCCGTTTGCCCCCCACGGGACGAGCGACAGCATGCCGACGACGGACTCGTCGTCGGTACCTTCGTCCATCACGGCTTCGACGAGGAGGCAGTCGCCGTCGAGTGGATCGCCTAGTCGTCCGAGTGCCATGGAGAAGCCACGTTCGGTTTCGGTGTCGCGCCAGTCGTCGGCGCGAACGATGGCGGCGGACATGTCGACCGGGGGCACGTCGCGGTGGCGTCGCATCCGGACGGTCACGCCGCCGCGTCGTACGCGAGTGACTGCCTGTCGAACGGGGCGCATGTCGCGTCCGTTGAGATTGAATTCGCGGGTACGCAGGATGGCCTCGTCGCCGAGCTGCAGGACGTTGAGTCCGGCCCGCTTGTAGGCGGTTGCACCGGTTTCGCTGGCACCCATGACGGCTGTTGCCCAGCCGTACTTCGAGGCCAGGTCCTGCCACGCTTCGATGGCGTGCGGCCAGGCTTCGGGGTCGCCGATCGGATCGCCGCTGGCCAGGCAGACGCCGATCTCGACGCGATAGGTGACCGCGGCTTTGCCGCTCGGAGCGAAGATCGCGGCTTTGTCGCGTCGGGTGGCGAAGTAGGCGAGGGAATCGTCGGCGCCAAAACCTTGGATGAGCCCGCGGATCGCGGACTCGTCGTTGCCGGTGAGTGCGTTGTTGGAACGTTGGGCGCGGAAGAGCGTGATGACGGCAGCGAGGAGTGCGATAGCACCGAGGAGACCGAGGATCGTGTTCACGAAGGCATGCGGATGACCGTCGAAGACTTCGTTGTCGACCGCCGCTGCAGCGGTGACACGGTTAAGCGCCCATGCAAAACGCTGATCTTCCGGAAGTGTGCCTGGGAAGAGTTCGACCAGTCCCCAGCCCAACAGGGTGGCGATCGCCAAACCGCCGATCAGTACGCCGAGAGCTTTCCAGCCGGCTCCGCGTCGTACGCGGGTGTAGAACTCGGGGCGGGCCGCGATCAGAATTCCGATGACGACCAGCAGTACGACAGCAGCTACGGCATTATTCGGATTTTTGTCGGTGAACGTGAACAAGATGTTGCTCAGGGCGATCACGGAGAGATAGACCGTCAACAGCCACCACGCGATGCGCTTGCGACTGGCTAGTGCGGCAGCAAGAAGACCGACGACGAGCGCCCACGACAAGCTCGTATCCGGTGCGTCGAAGTAGTAGTTGTCGATGTATTCGCGTGGGACCCGGACGATATGACGCAGCGTCGGCGACAGGCTCCACAAGAAGACGAGGACGGAGAAGACTCCGAGGATCAAGCCCGAGATATGCGGGACCTGGCTCAGCCGTCCCGACTGGAAGCGGCGTGCCTTTCGCGGATTCTCCGGCGGAGTTTCAACCAACTCCGCGGTTGTATCCGTTATCTCGCTGATAGGTGCCATCGAGCGTCCTCCCATACCGGTCGATCAGTCTCACTGTTCAGTGTGGCCGTTCGTGTCCGGTTTTGTGCGAGGAGCAGAATGATTGCCATGAGCGCCAACATCCCCGCAGTACCGATCCGCGACGAAATGATCCGTCTCGGCCAGTTCCTCAAGCTGGCCAACCTCATCGAATCCGGCGCAGAAGCCAAGGAAGTCATCGCCGACGGCATGGTGTCGGTCAACGGTGAGGTGGAGGACCGTCGTGGTCGTCAGCTGCGCGACGGTGATGTAGTCGAGATCGGCGGGATGGCCGCCAAGGTGGAAGCTCCCGCCTGATCTCGAGCTCTACTTCTAGCTTTCGCGGACGACTACCCCGTCCTGGTCGCTGTAGACGATCTCACCGGGATTGAAGGTGACGCCGCCGATTTCGACGGGCACGTTCTTCTCGCCGGAACCGGTCTGTGTGCTCTTGCGTGGGTTGGTGCCGAGCGCTTTGACGCCGATGTCGAGGGTGCGCAGGATTGCGGAGTCACGGACGGCACCGTTGACGATCACCCCGGCCCAGCCGTTGTCGACTCCGCGGCCGGCGATGATGTCGCCGACCAGTGCGGTGTGGATACTCGCATCACCGTCGACGACGAGGACACCGCCGTTGCCCGGTTCGCTGAGGGTCTGCTTCACCAGCAGGTTGTCCTGGAAGCACTTGATGGTGGTGATGGGGCCGGCAAAAACCTCACGGCCACCGAACGCAGTGAACTGCGTGTCGCAGCTACGGATGTCTGGTCCAATTTCGTCGGCAAGGTCAGCAGTGGCTACAGGCTCGGTCATGCACGACAGAATAGTCGGCAGAGCGACAAAAGCTTCCTTCAACTTCACGCGATCACACCGTCAGCGGAATGTGCTTCCGATAACGTGGCCTTGAATTATTCGATTCACTGCAGTTGACGACTAGGAGTGTTCTGTGACGATTTTCGCGATTTTGGATGTGCGGTTGAAGAAGGAGAGCCTTGATACCGCGCGCGAGGTGTTCGGGCGAGTTTTGGCTGAAACCCGTGCTTTCGAGGGTTGCGAAGGCGTCGACGTGGTGATCGATGCCGAGGACGAAACGCACTGGTTGTGCGTCGAGAAGTGGGCGTCTGCCGAGGCTGATGCCGCTTACCGCGAATGGCGGGCGGGTCCGGGAGCTATCAAGGATTTGGGACCACTTCTTGCCGGTGCGCCCGGTCTGGGTAAGTACGAACTGGAATCCGCGATCTGATTTTTTCGGGGGCGTTTCCTTCGCGAACTGTGCCGAAGGAAGCGCCCCATTCTTGTCTTACCGCCACGTCACGCTTGGGCTTGTTCACTCGGCTTCACGTGCTTGACGGGGCACCCCGTGGGAAAGGTTCCCAGTTGGTCGACCTTGTAGCCGGCTGGGTAGCTGCGGATATTCGGAAGATCGCGGGCGAATTTCCGGGCGGTGCGCGGTGGGAAGAATCGCAGCAGGCGGCCGCGTGCTTTGAGTGCGCCCCTGGAGAGCGCACGAACCACCGCAGGTGGGCGCTTGTACCCGAACGCCTCGAGAAGGTGATCGTCCATGAGTGAGTAGGCGAATGCCTTGATCAGGGGCTTCGGCGCTAGGTTGTTGGGCGGGAACGTGCACATGAGTTCCAGTGTGGAGTCGGCAACCGCCCTGGCACCCGGATCGAACGAAAAGTGTTCGCGCTCATACTCGTCCAAGAGCTTCGCGAATCCGTCGTAGGTCGTTGGCATGTCCTTGATGTTCATGTGACGGCCGAGTTCGCGGTAATAGAAGGTGGATCCGGCTATTTCGTTGGGCGTCAACGGGCGCCAACCGTACGATTCGAGCCAGCGCACCGGAGTGACGACAAAAGTAGCCAACACGTATCGCATGTCGTCGTTGGAGATGTCGTACGAGCCGTGCATCTGGTTCATCCGGCGAACACTCGATCGACCTTGGTCGCTGCCCAGGCCGTGTTCGAGGACGGCGTCGAGAATGAGGCTGGTGTCGTCGTACCGTTTCTGGACCCGGTCGGTGAATTCACCCGTGGAGAAGAGCAGTTTGCCGATCGACGGCACCGCGTAGGTGCGGAACAGCGCAAAACTGAGGGCCTGGTTGATGTCCCAGGGAAACTCTTGAGCAGCAAGAATGCGAGACATCTCTTCGTAGTCGGTCTCGGGATCGAGCTGATCTGTGCGCGCGCGAAGGTCGTAGCGCTTCATGTGAACACTCCCATGGCTTCGGTGTGAGCTGTGCCACCGAGAGTAGTTCTGACAACGCATGTTGTCTAGAGGTGTCGAATTGCCACTGTTCGGTCGTTTCGGGTGTTGTACCAGGGGTATCCGATCAGGGAGTTGTCGACCCGAGGAGTTTCAATGAGTATCTCCCGTACTGCCCGAATCCTGGCAGCCGTAGGTTTGCCGATCGTTGCGTCACTCGCATACGTGGGCACCGCTTCGGCGGATCCACCCCATCCGTTCGGTGGTGCTGCAGTGACCATCGGTTGTCCCAACCAGGGGTCACTGGCGTCGATGACCGGTCTCACCGGGCAGTCCGGGCCTGAAGCCAATCCGCCGATCGCCAAGGGCGACATACGCTTCGAGTCCTTCCCGGCAGCAGCACCGATACCGGCCGCCGGGCAGGTCACGGTCGCGTGGGTCAACACCGACACCGGTAAGGCCGGAATCGTCGATCTGATGGGGACGTACCCCTATCTGTCGGCGACTGTGAATACCGGTGTCGGCAACGTTGTTGCGACCGCTTTCGGTTCCATCAACTGGGGCAGTAGCCCTATCTGCCAAAGCAATCCGACAATTGGACGGTTCATAGCCTGACTTGTGCCTGACTCTGTGTCCTGACGCCGCAGCAGTGGCGGTATCGCGTGATTATCTGTCATCTCGGAGATACCGCCACGACCTTGCTGTCCCATATTCTGAAACATGTTCGGTAAAAGTATATTTCAGGTGAGGGAGAAGGCTGCGGCGTGAACGGGTCGAGTGCACGTCAGTTGATGAGCCGGCTGCTCGTCGAGAAGCGTAATAGCCTTGCGCCCGAGAAGGTCGGTATTCGATGCGAGGGTGCTCGTCGCATGCACGGCCTCAGTAGACGTGAGGTCGCGCAGATCGCCGACATCAGTTTCAATCACTATCAAAGGCTGGAACAGGGTACGTCCGTGGGTGTTTCGTCTCGGGTCATGGTTCGTATCTGCGATGCATTGTTGATGGAAGACGACGAGAAAGCGCGCATGCTGGCGTTGCACCAAGCATGGGCGCGTCCGCGTCGTCCGGGGGCCCGGCCTCAAGCTATAGGGGAGATTTCCGGCAGGCAGCGCTCGAGTTCCGCGGGCGTGTAGAAGAAGCTTCCGCTTGCTACCGGCGTGCAGGGCGCTGCAAACGCGGTTTCACGCTCGTTGTAGAGCATGCGAACCAGTTGTGCGTTGTCCGGTCCGGCAAAGACGTCCCACTGGATGTTGGCGCCCATCGGGCTGACCTGCTCGCCGCGCCACGGGTTGTTGTCATACGTGTACAAGGTGCCCTCAGGCTGTGCGACCGTGCTGCCGGGCAGCTTCAGCAGTGCAGCAAAGGGGATGATCGTCTCGGCGTGCGCAAACCGAAAGTCGGCCCCGGGCAAAGAATCTGCACCTGAATGTTCTTTCAGCCCCGCCAGGAATTCGTCGCGGAGCACCGTCGCCATCCGGTAGGTAACGTCCTCACCGGCAAATCCCGGTCCCTTGGCGTAGAAGTCCTCTGCGTCGTTGGTGTATGCCAGCCACTGAGCGTCGTCCTGGTCGATGAAGCGACCGAAATTCCAGTCACCTTCCTCGGACATGCCGGGGGTGATGATGTACGTGTTGTAAAGCATGTACGCGGCATCGACCTCGTTGTTGATCTCTTCCGAGCCCTTGCCCCGGTCGACGAGTGAGAACTCGCCGGCGACAAGACGATCCACAAAGCTCTTCGAGTACAGCTTCTCCATCATGTGACGTGACACGTCGCGAGTGCGAGGCAGGTTCTCGATCTGCTCGTCCACGGCTTCGAGGCGAGGATCGGAATCCTCGTATTCCTTGTAGTCCGCGTTCAGATCGGAATCGTGGAAGTAGAGGACGTCAGGATCAGACGTGACAGCTCCGATATTTCCGGCGATCGCCGGAAATGCGGTGCTCACGCCCTGGGCGAAGTTGGCGGCACTGTCCACTGCGCGGTCCACGCCCGAGGACGTCAGGGTGATCGAGCCGTCCTGCTTGGCAATTGCGTCGAACAGCTGCGGAAGGCGTTCCGTCACACGGGCACCCATCTCGCGATGCTCGGCAATGCCGAGGCCGCTCAGATTGCCGTAGCCCAACGTCTGGTTGGCCGCCATGAGTTCACGAAGTACGGGGCCGAACTCCTTGCCGACGGGAGTCAGAGCGTTCTCGGCTTCGGCGATCTCCCAGAGTTGCAGGCTCAGGTCGTCGTACTTCAGGCTCGAGAGCGCGCGGGAACCATGACGTGCAACGTTTTCCGTGTACACGGGCGTGAAACCGGCGGGCACGGCCTGGAGTCCGCCAATGGCCTGGCCGGGTGAATACGGAGTCTTGGACGTGAAGCCCCCGACGGCAGGTGTGCCCGGGGCCCCGAGAGAGCCGGTGTCGAGAGAACCGGTGTCGAATGAACTGAATGGTGACGCGTCGGCAATGGCAGAGGTGCCGGTCGTGACAAGCATGAGTCCGACAGCGCCTGCGGCCGCCAGCAATCCGAAGCGGGGGCTTCGCATGGTGATGAGTCCTTTCTGCTCGCGCCGAAATGGCACGACGAACAGGAAGTTAGATCGGCTAAGCGTCCGTAGGTGGCCATAGGACAGACGTCCAGGTGGCCGCAGGGTTAAAACTCGGATTCACATGGCCAGTCCGGCTACGCTTTTGGCAAACAGCACGGTTGCCGCGGCGAGGATGATGTAGGTGGTTGTGCGACTCAAGACCGCCAGGGAGATCCGCCGCGCCAGGTACGAGCCGAGCAGGTGTCCACACACCAGCAGGGGAGACAATGCGAGTGCGCCAAGCAATTCGCTTCCGGTAACACCGATCTGGAGATGGAGTGCGATAAGCGTCGCCGCAGCCATGAGAAGAAAGATCGTCGATAACGTAGATCGCAGGGCGGCAGCATCGTCCGGCCGATAGGTCAGCGACAGCGGTGGCCCGGGCATCGCGGCCAATGCGCCCATGAACCCGGCCGCGGCCCCGGCGCCTGCCAGGGTTCGCCGCGATCCGGTCACGGACTTACCCGCGAGCATCACCGCCCCTGCTGCCAGCGCGAGAACGGCCACCAGGAGTTGAACGGACGCCGTTTCAACGCGCTGTATGACCCACAGGCCTGCGGCGATACCGGGAATCATTGTGGCGGTTGCGATTCCGACCGTGCGTG
The DNA here is from genome assembly GCF_013277795.1 of Rhodococcus sp. MS16. NCBI lineage: Bacteria > Bacillati > Actinomycetota > Actinomycetes > Mycobacteriales > Nocardiaceae > Rhodococcus > Rhodococcus sp. MS16. The sequence continues at coordinate 284,683 of NZ_VBTM01000009.1, read as the reverse complement.
TGTCGCAATGCCCGCGTTCTCGCGCCGCCACCATCAGCATCATCGGGATGGTGAGAATCAGTAGCGGGACTGGAACAAGCCACGGGGCAATCAGAATAAGGGCGGGTCCGGCGATCAAGCCGAAACCCGAGCCGGTTGCCGATTGAATCGCCGAGGAGGCAACAAGTACGCAGGCAACCAGGAGAAGAATCACAATCCCATTCTCTGGGCGATCTGGCACTGACGGAAGATCCAGATCGTGGGAGCATTAATGGGGCCAGAATCAGGAGGAGCAGGTTGCGATCACACGAAAATCTCGGAGAGTTCCTCGAGGGCAGGTCGGCGTATCTCGACTCGGCCACCAACACGCCGATGTACCGGCGCGTGCGGGCCATGCTCGAAGACCTGCTTGCACGTGGAGTGTTCGACGGTGGTCGACCCATGCCGTCGACGCGCTACCTGGCGCAGGAACTTGGCGTTTCCCGAAATACGGTGGCAGCGGCCTATGACGAGCTGATCGCGCTCGGAGTAATCGAGAGTCGTCCTCGCAGTGGTCTTTACGCGGCAGCCCCGCTCACTCGAACACCTTCTGCAGAGTCGTCGCCGCCCGCTCCGCCAGTTGACTGGTCGACATTGCTCCAGCCCCGCGAGAGCGTCGAGTTCACCCGAACTCTGGGCCATCCCGACGCCTTCGACTATCCGTACCCGTTCATCAGTTCTCAGCCCGAACTGCGCTCCTTCCCGGTCCGCGGTTGGTTGCGCGCGGCGAGTGAGGCGATGACGGGACCGCATCTGCGATACAGCGTGCGTGACGCCGTCGATCAGGACGATCCGCTGCTGGTGGAGGCGCTGCGCAAGGAGATTCTTCCGTCCCGTGGCATCGAAGCAGCGGCTGACGAGATCTTGGTGACGAGTGGAACCCAGCAGGGTTTGTCGTTGATTGCCGACGTCCTGTTGCGACCCGACAAGATCATGGGCTTCGAGAACCCCGGATACCTCGACGCGATGCACATTTTCAAGCGCTCCGGTGTGGAACTGTCTCCCATTCCCGTTGACGGGCGTGGGGCGGTGTTCGACCGATCGACTGTCTTCGACGCCATGTATCTCACGCCGAGTCATCACCACCCCACCAACGTCACATTGAGCTTGCCTCGCCGCAAACTGCTCCTGGAATTGTTGGAGGAGAGAAACGGTTTTGTGATCGAAGACGACTATGACAGCGAATTCCGCTTTCGTGGGAGGCCGACTCCGTCCCTCAAATCCTTGGGGGACAACCGCCGGGTGATCTACCTCGGTTCCTTCTCGAAGTTTCTCTCGGCCGGCCTGCGCATCGGGTACATCGTGGCGGATCCGCCTGTCATTGCGGCACTTCGAGCAGAACGGCACCATCGAACCAAACATCTCCCGGGACATATTCAGCGGTCGCTGGCGTTGTTCATCATGTCCGGGGATTACCACAAGGTGCTGCGCTCGCATCGTCGCCGACTCAAGCAGAACTGGGAAATCATTACCGAGTCGATCAACAAGTACATGCCTCGAGTTGAGACGCCGTCGTTTCCTCCGGGCGGTGTCAGTGTCTGGTACACCGGCCCGGAGGATCTTGACGCTGCCGAACTCACGGAACGTGCAGCCCTGCAGGGGATCCTGGTGGCCGACGGCTCCCGCTACTTCTTTCCAGGGACAGGCTCCCGAAACTGCCTGCGGCTGGGTTTCGGTTCGATAGACCAGAATTCGATCGAACCGGGTATCGCACTGCTCGGCGGAATTGCTCACCGACTACTGGATGAATCTCGCCGGATCAGTGAGTGAGGCCCCGCGCTCGGTGGGCCCGGGCGACGCGACCGACCGCCAGGGTCATCGCGGCGCGTCGGAGCGTGGTGCCGGTAGCACCAGCCTGATCCAGTACCGCAGCCCAGGCTGCAGTCATCCGATCATCGAGTCCCCGTTCTACTTCGGGGAGAGTCCACCAGTAACCCTGTTGTGCCTGAACCCATTCGAAGTAGGACACGACGACTCCGCCGGCGTTGGCCAGGATGTCCGGGACCACCAACACTCCCGCTCGCTCGAGTGCGGCGTCGGCCTCGGCGGTGGTTGGCCCATTTGCGCCCTCCACGACAATACGTGCCTGGATGCGATGTGCGTTGCCGCCGTGGATAACTCCCTCAACCGCAGCGGGAACCAGGAGGTCGACATCCAGTTCGAGAACGGCAGCGGGGTCGATCTGCTCACCTCCGGGGAAGCCTGCGACGGAACCGTGCTCGGTGACGTGGGCTCGCAGAAGGGGCAGGTTCAATCCGTCGGCGTTGTGCACCGCGCCGAATCTGTCGCTGACAGCGACGATCCGGACTCCCGCGTCGGCGAGGTAGTCGGCAGCGTCGGCTCCTACCTTGCCGTATCCCTGGACAACGGAGGTGGCCGAGTTCGGTTCTATGCCTGCCTTTTTCAGAGACAACAACGCGATGTGCGCAACACCGCGTGAGGTTGACGTCCGGCGGCCGAGCGAACCGCCGAGATCAAGCGGCTTGCCCGTCACCACGCCCGGGACACCACGGCCGCGAGTTGCGGAGTAGGCGTCCATCATCCAGGCCATCGTCTGCTCGTCGGTGCCGACGTCCGGAGCGGGAATATCGTTGTCCGGTCCGATGACGGGTGAGATTCCCTGGGTGTACGTCCGGGTCAGTCGTTCGAGTTCGGCCGGCGAGAGAGTCAGGGGATCGACGTCCACCCCACCTTTTGCCCCGCCGTACGGAATATCGAGGAGCGCGCATTTCCACGTCATCCACATTGCGAGAGCCCGCACTTCGTCAAGATTCACTCCGGCGCTGTACCGGATCCCGCCCTTCGCCGGTCCGCGCGCGATGCTGTGCTGCACGCGGTATCCGGTGAACACTTCAACGTCGCCGTTGTCGCGGACCAGCGGAACGCTGACCGTCGTCTCACGTCTGGCGGACCCGAGGATGCGGTGCAGGCCGTCCGGGTAGCCCAGGGCCGCCACTGCCTCCGCGAGTTGCGTGCGCGCGTCGTCGAGCGCACTGGCGTGGACGGCCGAGGCTGTCACCGGGGACCGTCGTAGTAGGAATCGGCCACGTCGAGGGCAGTGTCGAGCATGGCGAGTGCGGCGTCGACCTGCGTCGGCGTCACGGTGCACGGCGGGACGACGTGGATGCGGTGGTAGTTGTTGAAGACGAGCAGTCCGGCGTCGCGGGCGGCGGCCATCGTCTGGCCGATCGCGGCGTTGGTGCCGCCATACGGTGACAGGGGCTCGCGCGTCTCGCGGTTCGTCACGAGATCGAGTGCCCAGAAGACTCCGAGACCGCGGACGTCCCCGATGCTCGGGTGCTTGTCCGCGAGAGCGCGTAGGCCCGGTCCGAGTGACGTGCGACCGATGAACTCTGCGTTCTCGACTATGCGCTCCTCGTGCATCGTGGTGATGGTGGCCACCGCTGCGGCGCAGGCGAGCGGGTGGCCGGAGTACGTCATGCCGCCGGGGTACGGACGCTCGGCAAACGAGTTGTAGATCTTCTCGCCGACGATGACTCCGCCTAATGGCACGTAACCGGAGTTCACCCCCTTGGCAAACGTGATGAGGTCGGGGACGACGCCATAGTGGTCGATTGCCAGCCAGGCGCCCGTGCGACCGAAGCCGGACATGACTTCGTCGCAGATCATGACGATGCCGTATCGGTCGCAGATGTCACGGACCCCCTTCAGATATCCGGGCGGCGGCGGCATGATGCCGGAGGTGCCGGGAACGGATTCGACGATGATCGCGGCAAACGCGGCCGGACCTTCGAAGCGGATCAGAGTTTCGAGATGTTCGAGAGCTCGCTCACATTCCTGTTCCTCTGTCTCGGAACGGAATTCGGATCGGTACAGGAAAGGTCCGTGGAAATGAACGGCGCCCGAGTTTCCGTAATCGTTCGGCCACCGGCGGTGATCGCCCGACAGGTTGATCGTCTCGGCAGTAGCGCCGTGGTACGAGCGGTACGCCGAAAGGATCTTGTAGCGACCGGTATGCAAGCGCGCCATGCGAATTGCGTGCTCGTTGGAGTCTGCGCCGCCGCTGGTGAAGAACACCCGGTCCATTCCCTCGGGTGAAATCTCGGCGATCAGACGCGCTGCCTCGGACCGAGCCTCGTTTGCGTGTGCCGGCGCGATGGTGCAGAGCTTCGCAGCCTGCTCCTGTACCGCCGCGACAACCTTGGGATGCTGGTGACCGACGTTCGTGTACACGAGTTGCGACGAGAAGTCGAGGTATTCCTTGCCGTCGCCGTCCCACAGGTAGCAGCCGTCTGTGCGCTCGACCACCATGGGCTGCAAGGATTTCTGTGCCGACCATGAGTGAAAGACGTGTGCGCGATCCAACTCGTACGTGCGTTGTGACGTGCTGATTGCGGGAGCTGCCATGGCAGAAACCTCCTGATCGAGGGTTGGAACTTCTTCAGTCCACTCAAGGATGGGGAATGGTTGTGGTCCTGCGCCAGATCCAGATTCGAGGGCATCTCCTGGGGCCAGTTACACGATGGAACCTTCGCGTTAACACGAGACGGCTACGTTACGACTGGCCCGAGAAATTCACCACGCAGGTGGCACTGGAGTGGGGGCCAGATCACGAGCACACTGGTGAGCAGTTCATTCACCGCCGTCGGGATCTCGTGTCTGCGGATCTCTCAGGGCCGAAACATCATTCATCGAGGAGTTCACAACTATGTCCGTCATGAAAGCTCCAGTTGCCGTGGTCACCGGGGCCAGCAGCGGCATCGGTGCCGCTACGGTGCGCCACCTCGTCAAAGAGGGTTTCGACGTGGTGATGGGTGCACGCAGAATGGATCGACTCGAGGAGTTGGCACGTGAAACAGGTGCTCGCGCTCTGTCTCTCGATGTGACGGACGTCGAATCGGTCGACGCCTTCTGCGCGTCGATCGAGCGGTGTGACGTGCTGGTCAACAATGCCGGCGGCGCATTGGGAGCCGACAGTATCGCCGACACCGACGAAGCCGACTGGACCGCGATGTTCGACGTCAACGTACTCGGTGTACTGCGCGTCACACAGCGGCTTCTCCCGCGCCTTCGTGAGAGCGGAAACGCTACTGTCGTCACCATCGGGTCGATTGCCGGACGCGAGCCCTACCTCGGCGGCGCTGGGTACAACGCCGCGAAACATGCTGTGACAGCACTCACTCGGGTTCTTCGCCTCGAACTGCTCGGCGAACCCATCCGTGTCTGCCAGATCGATCCCGGCATGGTGGAGACGGAGTTCAGCATTGTGCGCTTCGGTGGCGACAAGGAGCGTGCCGATGCGGTGTACGCCGGCGCCGATCCGTTGACCGCGGACGACATCGCGGAATGCGTTGCCTGGGTTGTGACCCGCCCGAGCCGAGTCAACGTCGACTCGATGCTTGTACTGGCTCGCGACCAGACCTCAGCTCAGCGAGTGCACAGGAGGACGGCATGACCACCACTGCTTCACCGAGTTCAACTGCTTCACCGAGTTCAACAGAAGCTACGCGTGTACCTACTCCTCCGCCCGCAGTGTCCGCGAAGAAGCGCACACCGATCTTCACGCCGGAACGGGTGCGCTCAATCGGAGTCCGGATTGCGGCTCTGGTTGCGTTCCTCGTGGTGTGGTGGGGTGTTACCGCAGCCGGTGTGATCGACGAATTATTCCTTCCTTCACCAGGTTCGGTGTGGGATGCGTTCATTCGGGCCAACACCTGGCATCAGGTGGCGCCCGGTGTCGACCGCGAAGTGCTCGGCGAACAGAACTACTTTCTCTGGGAACACTTGATCGCCAGCGGTCAGCGCATAGCGGCGGGCGTCGGCGCGGCCGTGATCGTGGGTCCGCTGATCGGTTTTGCGATGGGAATGTCCGTCCCGATCAGAACCTTCGTGGAGCCGTACCTGAACTTTCTGCGTGCGTTGCCGCCACTCGGCTATATCGGCCTGCTGATCGTCTGGTTCGGTATCGGTGACACCTCCAAGATCTGGCTGCTGTTCCTCGCTGCCTTCCCGCCGATCGCGATAGCCACACTAAACGGCGTCACCTCGGTGAAGGTCGATCAGATCAACGCCGCTCGAGCTCTGGGTGCGAGCCGAACTCAGGTACTGACCAATGTGGTCTTTCCGTCGACGCTGCCGGAAGTGATCAACGGTATTCGAATCGCGGTCGGCTTTGCGTGGACCACCGTGGTGGCCGCGGAACTCAACAACGGCATACCCGGTATCGGCGGGTTGGCCTATCTTGCCGGCACGCAGCTCAATACACCACTCACAATCGCATGCATCATCGTCATAGGTTGCGCCGCACTTGTTCTCGACTCCGCGATCAAGGCAATCGGAACACTCGTAGCACCATGGAAGGGTAAGGCATGACCGGTCAGTCGAGGCGAATTGCAATCGCGGTGGTTTCCGCTGCAGCTCTGGGAACAACTTTGACCGCGTGTGTGGAAACGGGTCGAGGTGAGATGAGCCGCTCGATGGACAGCTCAGTGAGTTGTCCTGTCACAGTGGATGAATCGGTGACTACATCGGCACGGATCGGGTATCAGGACATTCCGAACGGTGACCTGATCGTCAAGGATCAGGGACTGCTCGAGGCGTGCATGCCCAATGCGGATATCATGTGGAGCAAGTTCAGTTCGGGGCAGGATGTAGTGCAGGCCTTCGGTTCCGGAAGCCTGGATCTGGGAACCTTGGGGTCGAGTCCGGCAACAATGGCGTTGTCGGCACCGCTGAATATCCCCATGCAGGTCGTCTGGATCCAGGACGTGATCGGCGAAGCCGAGTCTCTCGTTGTCAAAGACCCGTCGATCAATACCTTGGAAGGGTTGAAGGGCAAGAAAATCGCGACACCCTTCGGCAGTACGTCGCATTACAGTCTGCTTGCAGCCCTCGGAGCGGCAAACATGACTGCCGATGTCACCCTCATGAGTCTGAAACCGGACGCAATGCTCGGAGCGTGGCAGGGTGGACAGATCGACGCGGCCTGGGTGTGGGATCCGACGCTGTCGAAGCTGACGGCCGACGGTCACATCATCATGAGTAGCGCTGATGTTGCGGCACATGGCGCGCCGACGTTCGATCTCTCGGGTGCTACCACTGAATTCGTCTCCGCCAATCCGGAATTCATGCTCATGTGGACCAAGCTGCAGGACTACGCAGCTGGCCGGATCAACGCCGATCCCACTGGTGCCGCAGTATCGATGTCTGCTCAACTCGGTATTGCCCCCGACGTCGTCAAGCCGCAGTTGGCGGGCTACACGTACCTCTCGGCGGCGGAGCAAGCCGGCCCCGCCTTCCTCGGCGGCGAGTTCACTCAAAGTCTTTTCGGCACTGCGGAATTCCTGCTTCAGCAGGGAAACATCGACGCAGTAAGCCCCAGCAGCACCTACGCCGAGGGAATCTACACGGATGCAGTGACGAAAGTGGGCCAGTCATGACAAGCACGGCTACAGACCTCAGCACTCGCGTCGTACTCACCGAAGTTCGGAAGGAGTACGTCACCGCAGGTGAATCGGTACTCGCGCTGGCCCCCACCAGCTTGACTTTCGAACCGGAAGAATTTGTCTGTGTAGTCGGACCGTCCGGTTGTGGCAAGACGACGCTCCTCCAAATGCTTGCCGGTTTCCAAGCGCCGACCGAGGGAACCATCATGGTCGGGAACACTCACATCAAGGGGCCCGACCCGGATCGTGGTGTGGTGTTCCAGCAAGCAAATCTGTACCCGTGGTTGTCGGTGCGGAAGAACGTCGAGTTCGGGCTGAAGATGCGGGGAGTTCCTCGCGCCGAGCGTGCCGCCGAGGCCGATCGGATGCTGGAAATGGTCGGCTTGGAGTTGTATGGTGACCGTAAGCCCTACGAGCTGTCCGGTGGCCAGCAGCAACGCTGCCAGATTGCGCGTGTACTTATCACAGACCCGCGAATTATCCTGATGGACGAGCCTTTTGGTGCACTCGACGCCATGACCCGCGAGAAGTTGCAGCTCGAACTGCTCGACTTGTGGCGCGAGCGTCGTAAGACGGTCTTCTTCGTCACTCACAGTGTGGAAGAGGCGATCTTCCTCGGAACCCGAGTGATTGTGATGGGCGCCAGGCCGGGTCGCGTCATCTACGACCGCAAGGTGTGGTTCAAGGGTGACAATCGCGAACCCGTCGACACCGCTGTCCGTTCGACCCCCGAGTTCGTGGCTATGCGAGACGAAGTCGCAGCCAAGATCTACGAGGCACAAGGTTTGATCGGCGCAACGGTTGCGTTGCACTGACTTTCACTCATCTGGAGGAGTTTTCGTGAAGATCGACCGCAAGAAGCGTCTGATCCGAGTGTCCAGTGGAGCCCTGGCACTGTGTGCGGCTGCATCGGTAGCAGCTTTTGCTGCCCCGGCATCGGCCGAAGGGTCATTGTCCTTCGGAGATCCGCAGGCACCACAACTGTCGCCGGGAACTCTGATCACCGCGCACAATCTCACCGAATCTGCCGCACTGCCCAGCGCGGCGAAGAACGAACGTATCACCTACATGTCCCAAAGTGCCTCAGGTGAACCGATTCTCGTTTCCGGCGTTGTTGCTATCCCCAAGACGCCTGCCCCGGCAGGTGGTTGGCCGGTGATCAGTTGGGCACACGGCACAACCGGAGTTGCCGACGCCTGTGCGCCGTCGGCGGATACTCCCGCCGGTCCGGTTCACGACTACCTGTCGGTGGTCGATCAAACTCTCGACCAGTGGGTCAGCAGTGGGTACGTTGTGGTCCAAACCGACTACGAGGGTCTCGGTACCCCCGGCGGTCACTCGTACATGAACGGGACCAGCGCTGCCAATACCGTGACCGATATCGTTCGAGCCGCTCGGCAGGTGGACGATCAGGTTGGCAAGGACTGGTTTGCGATGGGCCACAGCCAAGGTGGGCAGGCAGCCGCTTTCACGTCGCAGATCGGCAAGGACCGCGCACCGGAACTGAATCTGAAGGGTGCGGTATCGATAGCTCCCGGAAACGGCACGGCCCAGATTCCGGCAATGGTTGCTACGGGAAATCAGGCTATGGCAGGGGGAGTGCCGTTTGTTCCGGTCATCCTGCTGGGCGTACAGGCAGTTGATCCGTCTGTAGTTCCTGAAGACTTGCTGTCGGATCAGGCCCAGCCGCTCCTCGAGGCTGCCCGGACGGGGTGCCTGGCGGCAGTGCGTGCGGTACCGACTGTCCCCGTTGATCAGATCTTCCGTGAGGGTGCAGATCTGACGGCGTTGACAGCAAACCTGAACGAGCAGGAACTGTCGACCGTAACCCCGAAGGTGCCCACCTTGTTCGCGCAGGGAACCACGGATGTTCTTGTCTCGGTGGCAAGTACGTCCGGCGCAGTCAAGGATTACTGCGCCAAGGGCTCGGACATCGAGTTCAAGACCTACGAGGGTGCCGATCACCGCGGAGCAATCGCGGCGTCCTACAACGACGCGATGGACTTCACGACAAGAATGCTCGCGGGCGGAGAGGTGAACCCCGGGGCTTGTTGACCTCGCTAGGCCGATCGCACTCGTGAGGCTGTCAGCGGCCGTGCCGCTTTTCGTAGTCCTCACGAGTGCGATCGGCGCGGCGCTGGGCTTTCTCGTTCATCAGTTCGGGATCGAGGCCGTGACTCTGAAGGCGGTGACGGCGGTAGATGTTGCCAAGCGCCACGACAAAATAGGCCAGCGGGATGAGCAGTAGCGCCATCATGGCGAGAGGGATCCAAATGGGTCCCGGAATCAGGAGAAACAGCAGGAGGATGAGCGTCGCCGGCACCGTGAAACGAACGATGTAGCGAACCTGGGCGCCCGGTCCGACCAGATCGTTCCGAACCCAATCCTGGTACTTGTCAGGGAGTGTCTTGCCCAGAAGGTAGCCGCAGTACTGGAGGAAATTCGGGCGGGTCGATTCAGCCATACCTCCAGGGTAGTTGCCGGGAATGGCAGATTTACCCCGGTGCCTGGAAAGTGCGGCGATAGGCACTCGGCGAGACGCCGAGCGTGTCACTGAGGTGCTGACGCATCGATGTGGCGGTCCCGAATCCGGTGCGCGTCGCAATCGTGTCGATCGAGAGATCGGTTTCTTCGAGTAGTTCGCGGGCGTGATCGATACGCCGAGCGGTGAGCCAGCGGTTCGGTGTTGTCCCGACCTCGTCGCGGAATCTGCGACTGAAGGTGCGGACGCTCATGTTGGCGCGATTCGCCAGGTCCGTCAGAGTGATCGGTTCCCGGAGATGCTCGAGAGCCCAATGCCGAGCGGCGGCAGTCGATTCGGAAGGTTTGTCGGCAAGTGGGCGTCGAATGTACTGGGCTTGCCCACCGTCGCGCCACGGCGGTACGACGCATCGCCGGGCGACGGTGTTCGCCACTTCCATGCCGTGATCGCGCCGCACGATGTGTAGGCACAGGTCCACTCCTGAGGCCACTCCGGCGGAGGTCAGAATGTGGCCCTCGTCGACGAACAGGACGTCGGGGTCCACCTTCACCTTGGGGTAGATGCGCTGGAAGTGATCAGTGTTGCGCCAGTGAGTGGTGGCCCTCAAGCCGTCGAGCAGGCCGGCCGCAGCCAGAACGTACGAGCCGGTGCAGATCGACACAAGCCGCGTCCCGGGGCGGATGTGTTCGAATGCCGCCGCCAACTCGGGGGATAGGTAACCGTCCTCGTAGGCGGGACCAAGTTCGTACGACGCCGGAATGACGACGGTGTCCGCTGTGGCGAGTAGTTCACTGCCGTGGTCGACTGTAATGCTGAAATCGGCATCCGTTCGCACGGGCCGGCCATCGACAGTGCAGGTGAGGATCTCGTACAGAGGCTTGTCCTCGGCGTCGACCGCGCGTCCGAAGATACGCGCCGGGATGCCGAGCTCGAAGGGAATGACACCGTCGAGGGCAAGGACAACAACGCGATGCGGTCCGCTCATGGCCTGATTCTTTCATATATTGGCAATCTGGCCACTGTCGCGGTTGGGCGCGGTACAGCAGAATCCTCTTGTGACTTCTGAGATCGCTCTCCCTGAATCGGGCCGACAGCGGGTGCGCCCGCCGCGCTTTCACCGTGCCTGGTCGGTGGCGATCGTGGCCTTCCTGGCGCTGGTCGGTGCTGCCAGTTTCCGAGCGGCACCGTCCATTCTGATCGAACCCTTGCACGAGGATTTCGGCTGGTCACGTGCCAGTATCTCGGCTGCCGTATCGGTGAACCTGGTCCTGTACGGACTCACCTCGCCGTTCGCGGCGGCCCTGATGGAGCGCTTCGGTATCCGCGCTGTTGTCACCTCCGCGCTGGCGTTGATCTCGCTCGGCAGTGGTTTGACGATCTTCATGACGTCGAGTTGGCAGTTGATCCTGCTGTGGGGCGTCTTTGTCGGCTTGGGGACCGGATCGATGGCACTGGCCTTTGTCGCCACCGTCGTCGACCGCTGGTTTGTCGAGAAGCGTGGGCTCGTCACCGGCATCCTGACAGCCGGTGGTGCGGCCGGCCAATTGGTGTTCCTGCCCGTCCTGGCAAAGATCGCCGAAACCTACGACTGGAAGAGCGTCGCCTTCACGGTCTCGTTCGCCGCGTTGGCCGTCGTGCCGTTTGTGCTGTTGTTCCTGCGCAACTACCCGTCGGACGTCGGGACGACGCCATACGGTGCACCCGCCGATTACGTCGCGCCCGCTGCGCCGGTTCATCAGCGCGGCGGCGCCGGGGGCCGTGCAATCTCCGTGCTGATCATGGCCTCGAAGACCAAGGTGTTCTGGCTTCTTGCGGGCACGTTCGCGATCTGCGGCGCGAGCACCAACGGCCTGATCGGCACGCACTTCGTCCCGGCGTCGCACGATCACGGGATGCCGATCACCACGGCCGCGTCACTGCTGGCGTTGATCGGAATCCTCGACATGGTCGGAACCATCGCGTCGGGGTGGTTCACCGACCGGGTGGACTCGCGGAAACTGCTCGGCATCTACTACCTGTTTCGCGGAATCTCGCTGCTCTTCCTGCCGCTGCTCCTCGCGAACACGGTGAACCCGCCGATGATCGCCTTTGTCATCTTCTACGGACTCGACTGGGTGGCGACGGTTCCGCCGACTGTCGCGCTGTGTCGTCAGCACTTCGGCGCCGACGCTCCCATCGTGTTCGGTTGGGTGCTGGCGTCGCACCAGATCGGTGCCGGCCTGGTGGCGTTCCTGGCGGGCCTGGTCCGTGATCAGATCGGCTCGTACGACGCGGCCTTCTACGTGGCAGGCGCTCTGTGCGCGATCGCCGCTGTGATGTCGCTGATGATTGCAAAACGCCGTACTGTGATCGGCACCACCGACGGGGTAAGTTATACGTAACTCCAAGAACTACTCACCAGTAGGGGTACCGAAATGCCAGCTCCGTCCGCTGCGACCTTCTCGCGGCTCGCCGAACTGATCGCCATCGACAATGCTGCCGATCGCCCGACGAAGTCCATTACCGAGGTGTTCACCGGCAAGGAGCTGGCGACCATCCCCGTTGGCACCGCCGACGACGCACTTGCCGCTATCGCTCGCGCCCGCGTCGCGCAGAAGGAGTGGGCAAAGCGCCCCGTCCTCGAGCGTGCCGCGATTTTCCATCGCTACCGCGACCTCATCCTCGAGAACCGCGACGCACTCATGGACATGGCACAGGCGGAGACCGGCAAGTCCCGAGCGGCTGCGCAAGAAGAAGTTCTCGACATTTCGATGACGGCGCGGCACTACGCGCGCGTCGCCCCGAAGCTGCTGCGTCCGCGCCGAGTTTCCGGCATGCTTCCCGGCTTGACCAAGACGGTTGTGCGGTACCAGCCCAAGGGTGTTGTCGGCGTCATCTCGCCGTGGAACTACCCGATGACGCTGGCGGTGTCCGACGCCATTGCCGCGCTTCTCGCCGGTAACGGTGTTGTTCTCAAGCCCGACAGCCAGACTCCGTACTGCGCTCTTGCCTGCGTCGAATTGCTCTACAAGGCAGGGCTTCCCCGCGATCTCTTTGCTGTTGTTCCCGGTCCGGGCGGCGTTGTCGGAACAACGCTGGTCGAGAACACCGACTACCTCATGTTCACTGGTTCCACTGCCACCGGACAGTTACTCGGCGAGCAGGCCGGCCGCCGTCTCATCGGATTCTCCGCAGAACTCGGTGGCAAGAACCCGATGATCGTTCTGGCCGGCGCAGATCTGCGTGAGGTCACCGACGCAGCGGTGCGCGCGTGTTTCTCCAACTCCGGCCAGTTGTGTATTTCCATCGAGCGCATCTACGTCGAAGAGTCCATCGCACCCGAGTTCATCCGGATGTTCGGTGACCGCGTCAAGAAGATGAACATCGGCGCCGGGTACGAATTCGGAATCGAGATGGGCAGCCTCGTCTCCGAAGCCCAGGTCAAGGCTATTTCCTCGCATGTCGACGACGCTGTGGTGAAGGGCGCCACCGTCATTGCCGGTGGAAAGGCGCGCCCGGATATCGGACCGCTGTTCTACGAGCCCACGCTCCTCACCGGCGTGCCGGAGGACGCGGAGTGCTACCGCGACGAGACCTTCGGCCCCCTCGTTTCGATCTACCCCGTCAAGGACGCCGAAGAGGCAATCGCCGCTGCAAACGACACCGAGTACGGTCTCAATGCCAGCGTGTGGGCGGGAAGCAAGGCCGTCGGTGAAGCTATTGCCGCACGAGTCCGCGCCGGAACCGTCAACGTCGACGAGGGTTACGCACCTACCTGGGGCAGCACCGCTGCGCCGATGGGCGGCATGGGAGTTTCGGGCGTCGGACGCCGACACGGTGCCGAAGGTCTGATCAAATACACCGAGCCGCAGACGGTTGCGACCACTCGGGTCATGAATCTTGGTGGGCCACGCGGAGTTCCGGCCAAGCTGTGGGCCAAGATCATGCCCCATGCCATCAAGATCATGTCCTGGGTTCCGGGTCGGTAGGCGTGCAGGTGGATCGCTCGAGCGCCTACATCGAAGCCACGCCCGACTCCGTCTGGACCTTGGTCAGCGACCTCGAAGGAATGGGTCGCTTCAGTCCCGAAAATACCGGTGGTGCCTGGACTTCCGGAAAGCCGGGTACGGTGGGCGCAACATTCAAGGGCACCAACAAGCATGGTCTGGTGCGGTGGAGTACCCGCTGCACCATTACCGAAGTTGTTGGTGGGCAGAAGTTCGCCTTCGAAGTAGCTGAGTCGAAGGCGCGATGGAGCTTTCTGGTCGAGCCGTCGGGAACGGGGACTCTGCTCACCGAGACTCGTGAAATCTTTGCGGCTGCGCCCCGATATGTGCGGATTCTGTCCGGCAGTGGAGTTCTCGGCCGCGGCCGAGAACAGATCATCGCGGCCGGGATCGACACCACCCTCGCGCGTATCAAGATGCATCTCGAGCAGTAGGGAGAACATGCAGTGGGGCCAGTGCGGCCCCACTGCATGTTTTGATCAGACTGCGGCGTCGGCAATTGCTGTGTAGACGCGCGCTGGTTCCTCGGCAATGCGATTGAGGACGTAGAGCCACCACTCGGTCCCGAAGATCACGTATTCGCGAGTGGTGAAACCGTCGGCATGCAAAGCGTCCAGTTGCTCGGTTCCCAAGCCGAGCAGCATCTCGAACTCGACGTGTTCCGCAGCCAATGCCGAACCATGTTCTGCTCGAAGTGTTCGAGGATGTCGCGGTCGTGTGTTGCGATCGCCACGAGATGTCCGGCCTTGACGATCTTCGACGCGTACGTCAGGTATGCGTCCTGCAACTCGGCACTTCCGCGTGGGTATGCAATTGAATCCGGTTCCAGGAACGCGCCTTTCACCAGTCTGATGCGCCCGGGCCGATCGAGGAGTGTTGCGATGTCCTGCGCCGTCCGGTGCAGTCTCGCCTGAACGGTGACACCGACGTGAGTGAACCGTTCCGCTAACCGGCCGTGAATGTCGAGTACAAGATCGGTACGGTCGGAGCCTTCGGCCGAGATCATCAGTTCGGCTCCGGCACGCTCGGTTGCTTCGGCGAGCCGAACGACGTTGCGGTAACACAACTCCGGATCGACGACGAGACCGATGTGCGATAGGTCGAATGACACCGTGCTGTCGACGCCCGTCTTGCCGATGCGCTCCGCCAGTTCGACAAACACGTCGGTTTCGGCGTTCGCGACATCAGCGTCACGAACACTCTCCCCGGTGTATTCGATGCTGCCCTTATGCCCACGGGCAAAGATCGCCGGCAGGCGCCCGAAGGCTTCGTCCATCGTTTCGCCACCGATGTAGCGATCGGCGACTCTGCGCGCAATTGCTGCGGATGCCGGATCGGCCATCGTGCGCTCTTTGAGTGTTTCGTCGAGGGCCATCCGTCGGAGTACGTCGGCGGCCTGGGCTGCGGGGTCGGGATTCACGATGTCAGCCTACGTTCCCGGGCGGGGCAGGAATTTTTCTTCAAACCCTTGCGTTCGATCTATTGTCGATATATCGTCGATACGTCAAACAAACACAAACAGTCCAGGAGGACAACATGTACGCCCCACACAACAACCCAGAAATGCAAGAACGCCGCGAAGACTGCGGACGTGGACACCAGCGCCGGGATCGCGGTCAACGCCGCGGATTCGGTGAAGGTCGCGGATTCGGCGAAGGCCGCCCCGAGGGCCGACGCGGCGGAAATCTCGAAGGCCGACGCGGCCGTGGCGGCCCTGATCGTCGAGGTCACGGCGGCCCTGAAGGTCGTGGAGGACGCGGAGAATTTGGTGGCCGTGGCGGACGACCGGAGTTCACCGAGGCAAGTGCCGCACTTCGCACCGAGACGGGTCTTCTCCGAGGCGCCGTCGTTGCGGTAGCCACTGGCGGAACACCCGAGCAGGTAGCTCAGGCGCAGGCGATTCTTGCTGAGGCGCGACGCGCGCTGTTCGAACTGCTGGCCCAGAAGCCGGCTGAAGCGCCCGCTGAAGAATCTGCCGGTGAGTCCACTGAAGATCCTGCCGAGACTTCGGCAGAGTGATCACCGCGCTCAGGCGCCGACGGTAACGTCCTCGCTGTTCATGCCGGAGACATGACCGTCGGCGCCCTCTCGCCAGTACCCGACAACATTGTGCTTGTCGCGGGCGATTCCACGAACTTCCCTCAGATGCTTACGAATTCGTCGGCTTGTTGCGCTTTCGCACGCCACCCAGGCGTAGGTATTCTCAGTAGCGGAGTCAGGGAACTCCACCTTCTCGACAGCATCGAAAAGTGCGCTCGGCGCCTTTCCGAGACCACTGCCCGTGAGCCACGTGTACGTGACTTCGCCGCGAGTGACTAATGCCTGTCGATCTTCTTCCGTTTCCACCTCGATGATCGCGTGTGCGACATCGCCTTCGCGGAGTTCTTCGACAATCCTGCCCAAACCCGGGAGTCCCGTTGCGTCTGCGACAAGCAGTTGCCAGCGTGGGCCGGCCGGGGCTTGGTAATGAGAGCGCGAACTATCGGACCAGAAAACGCCGAGTAGGTGTCCGGGTTCGGCCCGCAAGGCCCAATCCGCAGCAATACCGCCAGGGTGCACGACGAAGTCGATGTCGAGACGTCGACCGCCGTCGTGCACTTTGCGCACTGTGTAGTGCCGCCACGGCGGCTCGGTCCCCAGTTCGGCTTTGCCGTAGTCGGGATTGTTGAAGAATTCGTAATTCGCCTCTGTTTCGCCGGGTTTGGGGAAGGCGAGGTCGATTCGCTCGTCACCCTGCCCGCCGGTCGGCCAATGCCAGTCGCCTTCGGCCTCGATGCTGATCCGTCGCATGTGCGGAGTCAGGGACACGACGGATACGACGCGGGCGGGCTCGCAGAAAGACATGCTTCGACCATAGGGTTTCGGCCTGTCGATGTGGGGACAGATGCTGTCGCAAGGAGGACACAATCCCGCGATTATCGGGTTCAGTCTCGGTGGACGGGGCCCTGGCGGGTGGTGGAGCGGCGGCGTCGCTGTTTCGGGTCGATCGCGGACGGTGGGATGAACCACGGTTTGTGATCATCGCCCATCTTGACTTCCCAGATGCCGCGGAACCCGCTGGTGCTGTGGATCAATCGGTGATGATTTCGGCAGAGGAGGGTGAGGTTGTCCATCACCGTCAGTCCACCGACCGACCACGGTTTTATGTGGTGGGCGTCGCACCAAGCAGGTACCGCATCACAGTTGGGGAAGGCGCAGCCTTTGTCCCGGGCGATCAGCGCCGTCCGCTGTTCGGGTGTGACGAGGCGTTTGTGCGGGGTCGCATCCAGCGGCGCACCCTTGCCGTCCATCAACACTGTGGAGAGCATGCAATCGCACGCGAGCATCCGGGTCAGGCTCACGCTGAGTGGCCCCATCCAGGGCATGTACCCGACGTCAAGGTCCTCGAAATCAGGCTCATCGTCATCCGCCGCGACATCGTTGCGCATGGTGGCGCATTCCCGATGCTCGGCAAGGTCTTTCGCGGTGATATGCACATTCACGTGCGGACGCTGACCACCATCAACACCGGTCATGGCATTGTCGAGGTAGCGGCGGATCAACTCCGTGAAGGCATCTGCGGTGCGTTTGGCAGCCGACCGCTGATCCGGGGTCCCGTCGGCGGCCGGTTTCGGCATCGACAGACCCGAGAGAGCCGACAACAACATTTCACCAGTGAGTGCATCGAAATCGCCCTTGATCGCGACCCGACCGTTCAACGTCGGCGAGATCCGCAAGACGTTGAGGTCGTCATCCTCACCGGGCGGAGTGTCGTCGGATTCGAAGATCCGCTGCAAAACTGCAATCGCGTAGCGGAGTTTTATGGTGGTCGCCTCGACCCCGGATGCGGCAGCGAGCAGTGTTGCCATGCAGGACGGTAGAGCGTTCTCCGGCATTCCTTTTGGTGGGGATTCGCAGAACGCGACGATTATTGCCGCATGATCGAGCGAGAGATCGCCGGCCTCGAATTGGGCAGTTATATCCGGGAATACCCGCAGTGCGGCACCGAGTGCGGCAATCTTGTTACCGGCCGCGTTCTGCAGCATCGTGTTCGCCGCCAACCAGCGACCAACACCGCGGTAGCACAGCACCTGCTCATCAGGATTGAGCGCCAACTCATCTACTGCGGCAACCCGAATCGCTTCCAACCGAAGGATTTCCGCAGACACACAGACAGCGACATCCCGAACCTCGGACGGACGCAACCGCCACAACCTGCCACGCACACCCGCCGCCGGACCGGCTACAACATCCCCCACCACAGTTGAATCGAAAACCGTCGTCATCAAGGCCTCCCCACCCGTGACCTCAATTATACTCGAACACCTATTCGAATCAAGAGGCAATTCGGACAGGTTAGATCGAGCCCAACTCCCGAGCCCGGGCGACCGCGGAGGTTCGTGACTTCACACCCAGCTTGCCGAAAATATGGACCAGGTGAGATTTGACCGTAGTCTCGCTGAGGAACAGTTCCTTGCCGATTTCGCGATTCGACTTTCCGGCCGCTACCAGCTTCAGAACCTCGATTTCTCGTGGACTGAGGCTGGTTTCGGGTTTTCTGACCCGGGTCATCAACTTGGATGCGATTGCGGGAGAAAGAACGCTGTCGCCCGCAGCGGCAGAGCGGACCGCCGCGAGGAGTTCTGGCGGCGGAGTGTCCTTGAGTAGGTATCCGCTGGCTCCGGCTTCGACGGCGCTGAGGATATCTGCATCGGTGTCGTAATTCGTCACCACGAGTACGTGAGGTGGGTCAGGCAGTGCGCAGACGGATCGGGTGGCGTCGACGCCTGATTTTCCAGGGCCGAACCGTAAATCCATGAGTACCAAGTCGACTGGTGTGGTGACGCAGAATGCGATGGCTTCTTCGGCTGTTCCCGCTTCGCCGATTACTTCGATGTCGGGTTCACTCTCGAGGAGAGCGCGCAAACCCGCTCGCACGATGGCGTGATCGTCGGCCAGCAGTAAACGGATCATTCGTCGCCGATCTCGAGGGGGAAGGTCACGGTGACTGCAGTGTGCCCTGGCTCCGACTCGATGTCGAAGGTGCCGCCCTGGAGTTGGACGCGTCGCCGAATTGCGTTGAGTCCAAAAGATTCGGCGGGCCCGCGATCCAGGACCGAGATGTCGAAACCGACACCGTTGTCGACGATGTCGAGGCTGACGGTGTCCGTGGAATATGTGAGTGTCACGGCCATTCGAGTGGCGTGGGCGTGGCGCAGAACGTTCGCCACCGCGCCCTGAGCGATCCGGACGAGGGTTGCCTCGAGCGGCATCGGTAGCGCGATCGGCTCGCCTTCGACTACGGCACGGGCCTCGATGTGAGCGCTGGACGCGCGCTCGCAGATTCGGCCAAGGGCGTCGGACAGCGACTGACCATCCAGCGCTGCGGGTGTCAATTCCGCTATCAGTTGCCGGGTTTCGGCAAGGCTGTCTGCTGCAGCTTCGCGGGCGAGGCTGATCTGACGCACGGCAGGACTGTTCGGATCGGCGCGTTCTGCGGCATGCAGCAGCATCTGGATGCTCGAAAGACCTTGTGCAACAGTGTCGTGAATTTCGGCGGCCAGTCGCTCGCGTTCTGCAAGTTTGCCGGCATCTCGTGACGTCGACGCCAATTCCTCACGCGTGTTCATCAACTCGTCGATCAGGCGACCGCGCTCGGCGGCCTCCCGGTACAGCGCTTGATAGCCGAGTCCGATGGCAACCGCGACAGCGGCGCCGATCATCGGACCGATTGCCCCCGCGATGGACCATCCCCGGTGCAGACCTGTTCCGATCACCGCGACCGACGTCGCGGTCACTACCGCTACCAGGCTCCACGGGCGTCGTAGCAGGTGAACGTAGAGGAAGAACAGACCGAAAACGAGGTAGGCCGCCTCGGCGGACAACCCCATCAGAACTATCCACACGAGGGTCAGCATGGCCAGCCACCAGCGCGCGGCATTCCCGCGCAGGCGCTTGACCACCCCGAACAGATAGACCGCGGTGAAGATCACCGTCAAGGCGATGATGTACGGCATCAGTGCGGTTTCGTCGACGATCGCCCTCAGGAAAACAACGCCGGCCAGCGCAACAACCAGTATGTGCAGGCCGAGTTGGAGGCCGGCAAAGACAGGTGTGAGCGGTGATCGGTGCATCTCGCCCAGCTTAACCAGGTTCGGCGCCGCGCCATCCATCAAAAGTTGTAATCGCGGGTCCTACTTCGGTTGGCCGCGATGTCCGTCCGAGGTGCGATGGAAAGAGTGTGGATCAGCGGGAGTGTAGAGGCAAGCACAGGAAAGGAATTCACAGTGTTTGTCGCAATGAAGGACTTACGGGCAGCGCGAGGTCGTTTCGCGCTGATCTCGGCGGTGGTTCTGTTGGTTGCACTGCTGGTCAGCTTTCTCAGCGGTTTGACCGCCGGGCTACGCCATCAGAATGTTTCTGCCATCGAGTCGATGACGGCGGATACCGTCGTGTTCGCCGATACCGGGGCGGGTGCGTCGTTCGACGAGTCGGCACTCACCGCTGATCAACTCGCAGCCTGGACGGCAGGCGCGCAGACTGTGGATCCCGTCGGCATCGGCCGCGGTAAGGCCGGTGTGGTGGGCTCGAACCAGAAGTCGGTGGCGCTGTTCGGCGCTGACGGCGGTTTCGGCAACCGGACGCCCGACGCTCCGGGAACGGTGGTCCTCAGCGAGGGCGCCGCCCGGGAACTGGGCGCAGCCGACGGTGACCGAGTCAGCATCGGCTCGGAGGAGTTCACCGTCACCGCAGTTCGCGGCGATGACTGGTACAGCCACACTCCCGTCGTCTGGACGACACTCGCGGATTGGCAGGACCTGAATCCGCGCGGCGGGGTAGCAACAATTCTGGCTGTATCCGGCGCGTCGGATCCTTCGGCAATCGACGATGCGGCATCAACAACGTCGACGACGGTGACCGGCTCGCTCGATGCCATCGGGTCGTACAAGTCCGAGAACGGGTCGTTGACCTTGATGACGGTGATGTTGCTCGCGATCTCGGCTCTCGTGATCGGCGCATTCTTCACGGTGTGGACGATCCAGCGCATGCCGGATATCGCAACGTTGAAAGCGCTCGGCGCGACGTCGGGTTCCTTGGTCCGCGACGCGCTCGGCCAGGCGTTCATCGTGCTTGTTGTCGGCGTTTCGCTCGGAATCGGCTTGACTGCGATCGCCGGTTCGGTGATCGGCGATTCGATGCCTTTCGTATTGGACGCGTCCACAACTCTGGTGCCCGCAGTGGCGCTCATCGGGCTCGGCCTGCTCGGCGCCGCGTTTGCTCTTCGATTCCTCTTCACCACTGATCCGCTCACAGCACTAGGGAGTTCGCGATGACCTCTGCAGCCGGAAGCACCGTTCTCGACATCCAAAACGTCAACCTGACATTTCCCGACGGACAATCCCGCGTCACCGCTCTCGACGACGTGTCCCTGCGACTCGATCGCGGGGAGATTGCCGCGATCACCGGCCCGTCGGGTTCGGGAAAGTCCAGCCTGCTCGCGGTGGCGTCGACGCTTATTCGCCCGGACTCGGGCCGCGTCTACCTGCGCACCGGCGGCGAAGCCACGGATCTTGCGACACTCGGCCGCCGCGACGCGTCCGAACTTCGACGCACGTCCATCGGCATCGTGTTCCAGCAATCCAATCTGGTGTCGTCGTTGACGGCCCTCGAACAGCTCGAGGTGATGGCGCATCTGGGGCAGTCCGTGTTCACGTCGCGGGCGCGCCGCAAAGCCGCGAAAACGAAAGCGATGGATTTGCTCGATGCGGTTGGATTGGCAGATCACAGCGGGAAGCGTCCAGGGCAACTGTCCGGTGGTCAGCGTCAGCGGGTGAATCTCGCGCGCGCCTTGATGAACGATCCGCAACTGTTGGTGGTGGATGAGCCCACGAGCGCGCTCGATCAGGAACGTGGCGCGGCGGTCATGGATTTGATCATCGGAGTCGTGCGAGAACACAATGCTGCAACTCTTCTCGTGACACACGACCGCGGACACCTGCATCGGATGGATAATGTTTATCGTGTGGTTGATGGATCCTTGACAGTCGATCGGGAGGTATTCGCGGCCTGACTGCGGGGGCGTGGTCTCCAGTGACCGTCGAAATTCCCCAACCGGAAGTCAACCGACGATTAGCTGGGACGCTAGACTGTTGCGACTGGGCAACATGAGAGGACGTGTTATGGAACGCCGCCGCAATGTTGCGCCGCCGACGCAATCACCGATCGCAGATCTCGAGCAGATGCCGCCGTTGATCCTGCTGGACAGATTGCCGGTACCGGTGGTGGCCGTGCACCGCGACGGCAGCATTGTTTTTGCCAATCCGTCCTTTGCCGACATGCTCGGCTACCCGAAGAAAGCCGTCGCAGCCTTGCGTCTGCAGGACATCATGTACGACAAGGATGCCGACGACGTCAGTGCGGAGCAGGCTCACCGCGAGTTGAGTTCCGAGCCGGGTTCGATCAAGGAATTTGTTCACGCCGACAGCACTTTGGTTCGCGCGACGGTCAGTCAATCGTTGCTTCGGCGTGACGACGACACAATCACTCTGGCAGTTTTCCACGACCTGACAGAGCGATTGTGGAACAACCCGCGTCATACCTTGGACAAACCAAACGCCTGATCACACGCGGCGCGGCCTGGACTTCTTCGCTTGGTCCAGGCCGAGGGTGGAGGCAAGTGTGCCGACCACCCATTCTTCGTATTGCTCGCCGGTCCACCCCGACTCGACCACGAGATCGGTATAGGTTTCGGCACTCGTCAAAGTGAGCGCGACGTTGATCGCGGTCTCGAGATCGACGGACGGGTCTTTCTCCACGAGCCCGATCATGAGGTGCTGTTGCACGGTTCTCCGCTGAGCGAGATTGGTTTGCCACAGCAGTGCCGCGTCCTCGTCAGCGGATGCGGCGGCGCGCAAGGCCAGCAGGATGTCTGCGGTTCGTTCGAGGATGAGTCGCCCGTGATGAACCTGAATGCGTAGTTGTCCGAGGGGATGTGGCGCACCGAGTGCTGCCGCCACCCACGGCCGATCCAGAGTGCTTATCCGAGCCTCGTCGCCGGCGACCTCGACTTCCAGCAGCGCCGACAATACGCTCGGCTTGTTGCCGAACACGAAGTAGACGCTTTGGACCGAAACGTCGGCCGCGTCGGCCAGTTGTTTGATAGTCGCTGCCGCGTATCCCGGATTGACGAAGACATGCCGCGCCGCCGCGATGATCTTCGATCGTGCGGTCGCCTGTGCCACTGTTTCCACCCCCACCATGCGCTGGAGTTTAGCTCTAGAGTGAAGCTCCAGCTACTCGGAGGGAACAAGAAAATGAAGGTCCTGGTTCTGGGCGGCTATGGCGCAGTGGGTGTCCCGCTGATGGAGGAGTTCCGTACGGACCCCGCCGTGTCAGCGTTTTCTGCCGGGCGCAACGCCGCTCGCGCCGACGTGGCTGTCGATCTGACCGATCAGGACGCCTACTCTCGGGCCGTATCGGGCTACGACGTGGTGGTCAACGCGTCGGGATTCGAAGACGTCCGGTTGGCGCAGCAAGCAGTTCGCGGTGGAGCTACGTTTGTGGACATCACCGCGACGTCGGCGCACTGCGATGCATTGGAAAACGTCGACGGTCCCGTGCTGCTGGGTGTCGGATTAGCGCCGGGATTGACCAGTGTTCTTGCGGCGGAGGCACATCGACTCGGCAGCGGACCGGTGGACATCATGGTAGGTCTTGGCGGCGGCGAACTTCACGGCCCCGCGGCCACGGCGTGGACGTACGGAATGTTGGGCACCAGGTTTCGTGATCCGAGCGGTGAACTCGTCCGCAACTACACGGGAATGAAGGTATTCGACGTCCCGGCCGAGGCGCCTGGCTACCGCAAGGGTCCAGCGGTGCGCGCGGACTTCTCCGATCAACATGCTTTGACGCGTGATCTCGGCGTGCCGGTGAGAACCTACTTGCGTCTGGATACCTCGGCGGCGACGCTCGGTTTGGCCGCGATGACGTGGGCACCGCCCTTGCAGAAAGTAGTTCCCAAGAAGATGTGGGGTTCGGATCGCTGGATTGTCATGGCCCGCACCGAAACCGGCCCGACGCTGTGGGCGTCCGGCCGGAGTCAATCGGCTGCGACAGCCATGATCGCTGCGCGCGCCGTGGACGTCATTCGTCAGTCTCCGATTGCGCGACCGACGTGGCTTCATTCGGTGGAGTCGACTGAGTCGCTACAGGCGGGTATTCCAGCATTGGTGGTCAGGCAGACATAGTAATGGAAAAGATTTCCATTCCTGTGTCGCTGTGCAAACTACGCAATCAACTGCTGCGCCCGGTCAATTCCCTCCGCTTCGCGAGTGGCGTTGTGGAGAACCACCGCTTACAGCTCCGGGTCAGGGTGCTCGGTTCGGAATAGCCAAGTTGCCGTGACACTGCGGAGACCGGGACGTTCGGGTTGGCGAGAAGGCTGAGAGCGAGTTCGCGCCGCGAATCATCGACGAGTGATTCGAAAGTTCTGCCTTCAGAGGCCAGCCGTCTCTGCAGTGTTCGCGGGTGCAGCATCATCAATGTCGCGACTTGCTTCAGTGTGGCCACGCCTGCGGGCAGGGACCGCACGATCAACGCGGACACCGCGTCGTAAAACGCCACATTCGGATCTCGACCCGCCATGAAACGCACAGCAACGCCGTACGCCAACGGATCCACCCGGGGCAGCTGACGATGCATGACTCCGCGCGGAAAGGTCAACAGATTCCGATCTGAGCCGAACTCGACCGAGCACCCGAAATATTCGATGTACCTGTGTAGTTCGGAGATGCGCGGATGCTGGAATGAGATGTGCGTCGGATGAAAATCCGGGCCCGCCATCATCCTGAACGTCTGGAGCGTCACTCCCATCGCCAGTTCCACGACGTGCGAGCGGTACGGCAGTCGATGCAGCACGGTGTCGAGCCCATAGGACACCTCGGTGTCGCCGATCGTCAGATCGACGGCCAACGCCGGGCTGTACACGTGGGCATAACGGGCGACGTCGTGCAACGCGTCGCCGATCGTCTCGGCACTGCGGGCCGCGATGGCCACCGGACCGAGGATGTCCGGGTCTTGTCTGCTCGCAAGCCTGAGGGCGAAATCCGGAACCCCAAGCTCCTGTGCGCATTGTCCGAGCAAGGTGGACAACGCACTGAACGGAACGAAGCTGTCGTAGGTGCCGATCATGGCCGGATCGATGCCCACACGGTCACAGAACTCGTGGGGATCACCCCCGAGTTCGGAGATCAACTCGGGCAATCGCGTCAACGACGAAGCACTGATGAGATCCGCCATGTGTCGAAATGTAAATAAATTGGCGCGTGAAGTCAATTTAATCCTCGCGTGGGCAGTGATGATCGACACAGATGACTTGTTCAACGTCGAACGCCATCCTCGGAGGAGCCAGAAAATGACATCGCGCACCGACCACACCGCACTGTTCATCGACGGAGCGTGGAGGACACCGGACAGTTCGGAAACCATCCCGGTTGTCTCACCTCTCACCGAGCAGGAGATAGGTTCGTTCCCCGCATCCACGACGACGGACGTCGACGCGGCGGTGACATCGGCTCGAAACGCGTTGCGGCGGAGCGACTGGGCGGAACTTTCCCCCACCGAACGTGCAGACGCCATTCGCAGATTCGCCGACGAACTCGAGAAACGAGCCGAGGACCGCGCGACGACGGTCACTCACCAGAACGGCATGCCCATC
Source organism: Rhodococcus sp. MS16 (assembly GCF_013277795.1). Classification (NCBI taxonomy): domain Bacteria; kingdom Bacillati; phylum Actinomycetota; class Actinomycetes; order Mycobacteriales; family Nocardiaceae; genus Rhodococcus; species Rhodococcus sp. MS16. Next base: position 259,096 of record NZ_VBTM01000009.1, on the reverse strand, counting down.
GAACTCGCCCGATTCGCCGAGGGCGCCGCACCCGTCCAACTCTTGCGCTATTACGCAAACCTCGCCGAGTCGACGCCCCCCGAGGAACGACGCGTCAGCCAACCGATGCCGGGCACGACGATCGTGCGACGCGAGCCCATCGGCGTCGTCGCTGCCATCGCGCCCTGGAACTTCCCTGCGGTGCTGTCGATGTTCAAGATCGCTCCGGCTCTAGCGGCGGGTTGCACCGTCGTATTGAAGCCGTCGCCCGAAACTACTTTGGACTCTTACGTATTGGCTGAAGCTGCCATTGCGGCCGACCTTCCTGCGGGCGTCATCAACGTCGTGACGGGTGGACCGGAGATCGGCCGGTATCTCGTGGCGCATCCTGGGATCGACAAGGTCGCGTTCACCGGATCCACCGCAGCCGGTCGACACATCGGCGAGGTGTGTGGCGGAATGCTTCGCCCCGTCACCCTGGAGTTGGGCGGTAAGTCGGCAGCCCTGGTTCTGGACGACGCGGATGTCGAGCAGACGGTAACCGGTCTCGCGACGGCATCTTTGCTCAACAGCGGGCAGACCTGCTACATGTCGACTCGAATCTTGGTCCCGCGCAGCCACAGTCGGACCTACATCGATGCCATCACTGCCATGGCGGCGGGCCTGCAGGTCGGCGATCCGATGGACCCGTCGACGTTCGTCGGCCCCATGGTGAGCGCAAGGCAACGCGATCGCGTGCTGTCCTTGATCGAGCAGGGTCGTTCCGAGGGCGGAACCATCACAACCGGTGGTGGACGTCCTACCGACCTCGACACGGGATTCTTTGTGGAGCCCACCGTGTTCGCCGACGTGAACAACGCCAGCACAATCGCACGGCAGGAGGTATTCGGGCCGGTGCTGTCCGTCATTTCCTATGACGACGTCGATGATGCGCTCGCACTTGCCAACGACTCCGAGTACGGCCTCGGTGGGACGGTGTGGACCTCCGACGAGGAACGCGGAATCGAAATTGCCCGACGCGTCGAGACAGGCTCGTTCGGCGTCAACACCTTCAACCTCGACTGGGGTTCACCGTTCGGTGGAGTCAAAGCCAGCGGTGTGGGCCGCGAACTCGGTCCAGAAGGACTCGCGTCGTACCAGCAGCTCAAATCCATCTTCCTCGCATCCTCTTGAGAATCGAGTCACCATGTCCGACGCAGGACGCGCCGGCGCCCGCGCGCTGGCAGAAAACACAGTCAAAATCGCCGAGCAGTTCGGGACCGCCGAATGGGAAGCCGACAGTGCGTGCCACGGCTGGCGCGTTCACGACCTCGTTGGCCACATGGCGTTCTTCTTCAACTTCATCGCCGATCCGGACCTCGTGTTCCCGCCGAACCCCAGTGGAATGTCCGAGCGGCTCAACGACGCTGCTGTTCGCGAGCGCGCAGATCTACCGCACGAGCAGATTCTGGACTACTACCGGGAACAGTCCGCAGCAGGTCTCGCGACGCTAACCGCGCTGCAGGGCGAAGAGCTTCGCAACAACACACTCGAGATGCTCGACCTCGGGACCTATCGTCTGCATCAGCTCAGCGACGCGGTGTCGTTCGACCATCTCGTTCATCTGACGTCGGATCTTCTGGCACCGTTCGGACCGATCTCTCACGGGGATGTCGACGTGGCGGCTGCTATCGATCCGGCGATCGACTGGATGGTCTCAGGACTCCCACAGATGTGCGGCGAAGCCGTCGCTGCCGCCTTGACATCGCCTGTGGCACTTCGACTTACCGGTGCCACCGAGCGCACTTTCGTCCTGGCTCGTGGCGGCGAAGGAGTCACCGTCACCGAAACCGGTGACGTGCCCGAGAACATCGCGACGACCCAGGCCACCGATTTCCTGCGATGGGGGACCACCCGATCTGCATGGCGGTCCGCGGTCGATGTTTCCGGCGATCGGAAGACCGTCGCGGCGGTCCTCGATGCCATCAACATTGTGTGATCCACACAGAACTTTCGGTGTGATCCACACAGAACTCACGCTTCCGAAGAAAAGGGAAAATTATGTCTCAATACTTGCAGGACAAGGTCATTCTCATCACCGGCGCGGGCGGTGGGTTCGGTCAGCTCATCGCCGAGAAGGTGGCAGCGCAGGGCGCCAAGGTCGTCGGCGTCGACATCAACGAAGCCGGTCTGAAGGCTGTGTTCGAGGGTATCGCGGCAGCAGGGTTCACTGGCACCTACAAGGTTGCCGACGTCACCGATATGGACCAGGTCGTTGCTGCAGCACAGCACGGAATTGCGGAATTCGGAGCGCTCGACGTACTCGTCAACAACGCCGGGGTTATGCCTCTCGCCTACTTTGCCGACCACGAGCGTGCATGGCAGAAGTGGCACAAGGCAATTGACATCAACATCAAGGGCGTCGTCAACGGAATCTCCGCCGTCTACGACCAGATGATCGAACAGGGTCGTGGCCAGGTCGTCAACATCTCGTCGATCTTCGGCAACGCAGGCATCGACGGTTCCGGCGTCTACAGCGCGACAAAGGCTGCAGTCACCACGATCTCGGATTCGCTGCGAATCGAGGCCAAGGGCAAGATCAAGGTCACGACGGTCAAGCCAACTGGCGTGACAGGCACCAACCTGGCGAGCTGGATCGTCAACGAGAAAGCGATCCTCGGGCTCACCGGTCAGCGCGCCGGCATCTACATGGAGAACGTCGGTCACCTGACCGAGGGCACCATGCGTCCCGAGCAGAAGGACGTCGACTCGATCGAATACTGGCTCATCAAGCCCGACGATCTAGCCGATGCTGTTGTTCACGTCATCGATCAACCGTGGGGCATCAGCATCAGTGACATCACCGTCCGCGCCAGCGGCGAGGACTACTTGTACTGACGGGCGCTCACAACGCCGACAGATCAAATCAATCTGTCTCACCACTGTCACTGACTCGAAAGACGCAGGAAAGCAATGAAAATCGAAGCAGCCGTCCTCCGTGGCGAAGAAGCCCCCTTCAGTATCGAGGACCTCGAGTTGGCCGACCCGACCCCGCATGAGGTCCTTGTCCGGATCGTCGGTGCCGGCCACTGCCACACCGATGTATTACCCAGGGCCGCAGCAGGGTTCGGAACCCCACCGATTGTTCTCGGACACGAAGGCGCCGGAATCGTGGAAGCCGTCGGATCCGCGGTGCAGACCGTCGCAGTCGGTGACCACGTTGTCCTGAGCTTCGACTCCTGCGGCACCTGCGCCAACTGTCTCGACGCTCACCCTGCGTACTGCGACACCTTCCTGGCCCGCAATCTCGTCGGCAACGCCCTCGACGGCTCCACCCCGCTGACCGACACCGCCGGAAAACCCGTCGCCGGAAGATGGTTCGGCCAGTCGTCCTTCGCCACCCACGCGGTCGTCGACGCACGTAACGCCGTGGTCGTCGACAAAGAACTGCCGCTGGAATTGCTCGGCCCCCTCGGATGCGGAATTCAAACCGGCGCCGGTGCAGTCCTCGAAGTGCTCCAGGTGCGTCCCGGTGAAGGCATCGTCATCGTCGGCGCGGGTGCAGTCGGCCTGTCCGCGGTCATGGCCGCCAAGGTCGCCGGCGCCGGACCGATCATCGCTGTCGACTTGAACAGCGACAGGCTCGAACTGGCCCGCGAACTCGGTGCCACGGACACGATCGTTCCCGGAGTGGGTGATCTGACAGAACAGATCCGCGCGATTGCTCCGGCCGGAGTCCGATACGGCCTCGACACCACCGGGCTACCCACCGTCATCGCGGCTACCCTTGATGCCCTTGCTCTGCGCGGCACTCTGGGACTGGTCGGCGTGCAACAGGGCGATTTGATGATCGCACCACTTGCTCTGACTGCCGGTCGCACCATCACCGGCATTCTCGAAGGTGACGCCAACCCGCACACCTTCATCCCCACCCTGATCGCACTGTGGCGGGCCGGACAATTCCCCTTCGACCGCCTCGTCACCACATTCCCTCTCTCCGAGATCAATGCCGCCGAAAAGCGCGCTCTCGCGGGGGAAATCGTCAAACCGATACTTCTCCCGGGCATCTAGTTCGCTCGCGCATGAGGTCTCGAAGTAAGGGCTGTGCTCATCCCCGCAATCGGCGGGGATGAGCACGATGACGCTCAGTTCCCGAGAATCCGGGCCTTCTGGGTGTCGAACTCGGCGTCGGTGAGGATGCCGGCGGCTTTGAGCTCACCGAGCTTGGTGAGCTGTTCGATCTTTGCGTCCATCGATGCTGCCGGCGCAACCTGAGGCGGCAGCGGCGGCAGATCCGGAATCGGTGGAACAGCCTGTGCTGCTGCCTTGGCCTGATCTTCTGCTGCCCAGCGAGTTCGCTGGCGGCGCTGAACATTTCCGTGGATGGAGCTCGCGACAGCTACTCGGCTGGCCCGCCTGAGGAAGCTCATTCGTTGTTCTCCGTTTCATTCAAGGCATCGGCCAGTTCGTCGACTGAAATGTGACCTTCGGTGATCACTCGGGCACCGCTGCGAACCCACGCATCCAGAACGGGGAGCACAGTCAACTCCTCGTAGACGAGAACCGCTGCAACACTTCCGGCGGCGATGTCCTCGCCCACGGCGGCGATGTCGCCGGCGTCGAGCAATCCGGACGCGGCACCGTCGAACTGGGACAGATCAAAGTCGGCGAGGTCGAACGTGGATGCCGGAACCACGCGCAGCGAGTTGTCCGCAGCTTTGACAACGAACTCGAGATCGAGAATGCGGATGGTTCCGTTGTCGACGATCTCGAGCAACTGCTCGAAACCGTCGGCAGTTACTGCGCCGTCGGGAAACTCGACGGCAACATATTCGATAGGACCGAACTGGTCTTGACTGGCCATCAGTTCTCTTGTTCCTTCTTCGAGGTCGGTGTTCCGGCCTGGTGAAATGATCATCTGCAACTTTAGTCCGACTGTCTGGTTTCTACGCGTTCGCGGTTTCGGCAGCGTCGCGATAGACGATCATCTCGCGCTGCAACGCACGACGGAACCGCGGCTGCTCGGCCAGCAGCACTGCCAGCACCGTCAGGAGTAACCACGTCGCGGCGGCGCTCGCAACCAGCATGAGCACCGGAATCCACGGCCCACCCATCTGCTCGAGTAGCGTCGTCTTGGCCCAAACACGCCAGTACAGCATGAGATTGACGACCAACCCGACACCGTACGAGATGGCGAAGGAGAGCATGAAGGGTTTCCACGTGCCGTCGTAACGACGTTCGAGAATCGGTTCGGCACGCAACGGCAAGCTCACCGACATGACGTTGGCGACTCCGAGCCACAGCAGGATCATGGTCAGGACTTGCCCGCAGGCTTTCAACAATTCGGTGCTGTTTCCGGCGCGCCATGACAGAACGACGCTGAGAACAAAGCCGGCGGCGCCGACGAGGATCAGCATCACGATGTTCTTGGCGACCAGCACATGCCACAGGCGGGTACCACCGGAGAGCGCGGCGCGCACCCGGCCGGCGTCGAAGCTCAGTGCATTGGTGCAGACCACACTGCCGATGACCCCTGACAATGCGTACAGAGCGAGATAGGGCAGTCGGTCTTCCTTGCTGTCCCACTGGAAAAGTCGGATGAATGCCAGATACGCGAACCCTAGCCCGAGGCTCAGGCCCAGACGGAACGCAATGGATCGAGGTTTCCCGTTGAATACGTGTCGGAATTCCTCGCGAATACGGCTGCCGAGGTCCTGCATGTGCCGAACCGCGGGGTTACCGGCCGCGAGCGGGACATAGCCGCGGATCGCAGCGGCAACGTCGTCACTGTCGCCGGCATCGAGGGCGGCGACACGGGCTTCGAGAACTGCGAGATGTGCTGCTTCGAGCGCAATCCGGGCGGTGGTGACCGCTGCTACCGCGTCAGCTTCTGCTTGAGCTGCAGCGCCGATGCTGGCGTCGGCCGGCAGGGGTGGCTGAAGGCGGGTGATCAGTTCGAGTTGGCGGGCCATGTGCGGTGACGGCGAGAGGCCGCTGTACGTCGGTTGGTTCAGTGCCGCTCGATCCTTGTCCAACAGATCCCGGGCACCGATCGCAGCCTTTTCCACTGCAGTTCGGCTCTGCCATCGGACCGAACGTACTTCGGCTTCGGCCGCGAGGGCCCGCGACGCCACTTCGGCCAGATCTTCGACCGCTGTCAACTGCTCACTCCACTCGGTGGTTGTTATGGGGAAATCAGCTCTCCTGCGCACTATCTCACGCAAGGACAGGCATCGGTGCAACACTGACAGGCATGACAAGCGCGCAAGACAAGGACGATCTGCAGCGATACCTTCAGTCGGCACGGGACGCCTTGCTCTGGAAGCTCGAAGGGTTGTCGGAGTACGAGATCCGGCGACCGATGACGCACACCGGCACCAATCTGCTGGGATTGGTCAAGCACATGATCGGCGTCGAACTCGGGTACTTCGGCCCGGTGTTCGGACGCCGGGTGCCGGACCTGCCGCAGTGGTTGCGCTCGGACGAGCCCAATGTCGATATGTGGGCCCGCGCAGACGAATCCAGGGATTTCATACTCGACACGTACCGTCGCACGTGGGTCTTTTCGGATGCCACGATCAATGAGCTGGATCTTGATGCACCGGGCGAGGTGAAGACATGGCCGCTGGAACTCCGTGACGTCACCCTGCATCAGGTACTCGTGCACGTTGTCACGGAAATTCATCGTCATGTCGGCCACGCCGATATCGTGCGCGAAATGATCGACGACGCTGCAGGTCTGCGATCCGACAACGCCAACGTGGCGCCGGGTGATCAGGCGTGGTGGGCCGAATATCGAGACCGCCTCGAACAGGCAGCTCGCAGCGCCGACCACGCCTGACCCATTTCTACTCGAGAACCGCGGCGGCGCCGATCACGACGACCACGATCACGAAGTTGATTAACAGTAGCGGCCAGACGAAGCGCAGGAACTTGTCGTAACCGACCTTGGCCATTGCGAGTCCACCGACAACGACGACGTTGGTGGGTGCAACCATCAGCATCAGGCCGTGGCCCATCTGGAAGGCCGTGATCACCAAAGACCTACTGACTCCGGCAAAATCACCCAGCGGTGCGAGCAGTGGCATTGCGAGGGTGGCGTGTCCGGAGCTGGACGGAATCAGGAAGGCCAGTGGAATGTTCACGAGCATCACGAGGATCGCGAACACACCCGCGGACGCGCCGGACACCAACTGTTCCATCGCATTGAGGATGGTGTCGAGTGTTTCGGTGTTGGTCATGATCACGGAGACGCCGCGCGCGAGCAGGATGACGATGGCGGGCCCCACCATGTCGCCGGCGCCACGGGTGATCAGTGAGACGGTTTTCTTCTCGCCCATCTTGGCGACGATGCCGACGAGGACGGCTGCGAGAATGAACAGCATCGCCAGTTGCGGGAACCACCAGTTCAATTCGAACCAGTATGGCTCGGTGGCGGTGACGTGGTACGCGTCGTACTCGGCCGGCCCGGTGGTACCGCCGAAGATGCTCGACCACGGGATGACGGAGAAGATCATCAAACCGAAGGTGAGTCCGGTGATGACGAGGACCAGTTTCTGAATTCCGGTCAGCTTGCTGTCGATGTCGACAGGTGGTGCTGCCTCTTCTTCCTCGTCGTCGTCGATGTCGAATCCGACGAGCGAGGTGGCCGGATCTTTCTTCACCTTGGCTGCGTAGCGAAGTACGAATACCACTGCCACTGCGGTCAATACGACCCACAGGATGACGCGCAGGACGATGCCGTCGCCGATGGAGACGCCGGCTTCACCGGACGCGACGCCGATCGAGAACGGGTTGACGGTCGACGCCATGTTGCCGACGAGTGCGCCGAGGATGATCATCGTCGCCGCGACCATGCGGTCGTAGCCGAGAGCCGTCATCAGGGGGATGAGGAGCGCGTAGAAGCCGAACGTCTCGACGGAGAACCCCATGGTCGATCCGAGCAGCGAGAACAGCACCATGATGACGGTGATGAGCAGCCAACCCTTGTCGCTGAGCTTGGTAGCTAGTTGCGAGACAGCGGTTTCGAGGCTGCGAGTGGCGAAGCTGACAGAGATGAATGCACCGAGGGCCATGATGAACAGAACGACGCCGACAGATCCGAAAAGCCGACCGATGTTGTCGGTGTCGACAAATCCGGTGAGTGGATCCTGGACACCGTAGAGGCCGTTGACGGGGGAGAGAATCAGCTGCTGGATGCGTTCGAAGAAAGTCAGCGGGGACGTGACGGTTTCGAAGCTACCGGGGACGGGTGATCCGTCGACGTCGACGCCGAAGCGTCCGGCCGGAATGAACAGCGCGGCAATCCATACCAGTACCGTGACGATGGCCAGCATCGTGACGGCGCCGGGAAACTCGAACTTCTTCTTCGCCGGGGTGTGCGCGGCGCCTTCTTCGGTCTTGGTGCTCATTTCTTTCCTTCGAATGTGCGGGCGTACTCCTGGAAGAACAGAGCTTTCGCGACAACGGCCTTTTCGAATTCGTCGAGAAGCACACGCTCGTTGGGGCCGTGAATGTTTGCGTACCCGTCGGTTGCGCCGAAGAGCAGTTTCTCGGCGGTGGGCACGGCAGTGTCGAGAGCCATCACGATCGGGATGGAACCGCCGCCGGCCATCTGTCCGGCTTCGCCGTCCCAGGACTCCGAGAGCGCGAACATGGCCGCGTCGAATGCGGGGCCGCCCTGTTCTGCAGCAAAGCCGTCCCCGGTTTCTCCGGCTTTGACGTCGAGTTCGAGGCCGAACGGGCGTAGTGCCTGTAAGTGCCGGACCAGTGCTGCCTGCGCTTCGGATGCAGGCTGACGCGGATGCACGCGCAGGTTGATCACTGCGCGTGCGGTGCTCGCGACGGCGTTGACTGCGCCGTCGACGGGCGGTGCGTCGATTCCGGTAACGGTGATCGCCGGACCGGACCAGATCCGTTCACCGATTCCGCCGGTGCCGAGGAGGGGGAGTCCGTCACGTACTTCGGCGAGGGTGCGGAATTCTTCGTCGGTGTAGCTGCTTCCTGTCCATTCCTCGCGCAGCAGACCGTCGACGGCGACATCACCGTTGTCGTCATGCAGCGATGCGAGTGCGCGGATGAGCGCGAGGCGCGCGTCGGGAGCGGCACCGCCGTAGAGGCCGTTGTGTTTGTCGGCTCCGAGAGTGGTCAGTTCCACGATCACCTGGGCGGATCCGCGCAATGCGACGGTCAGGGTGGGTGATCCGGGGCGAACACTTCCCACATCGGCGATCACCATGGCGTCGGACTGGAAGAGTTCCGGTGCTTCGGGCGGATAATTGTCGAAGGGGCTGCCGAATTCTTCCTGGCCTTCGATGACGAGTTTGACTGTCACAGGCGGTTTTCCGTCGAAGACGCGAAGCGCCCCGATCATGCCGATCACGTTTGCCTTGGAATCCGCCGTCCCGCGGCCGTAGAGCGCGCCTTCGCGTTCGGTGGGCTCGAAGGGCGGTGTGTCCCAAAGCTCGAGGTCTTCGGCGGGAACGACGTCGTAATGCGAGTACATGAGAACCGTGGGCGCCCCGACCGGTCCTGGGATGGTCGCAATGATGACGGGTGCCGTCTTGCCTGGAATCTCGAGACGGTCGATCTGGGTGACCCCGGATTTCTCCAAGAGCGACACGATGAAATCGTGGGCCTCGAAGAGTGGTGCTGCGGGATAGCCATCGGTCGCGATCGACGGTATCCGTACCAGTTCGATCAATTCCGATCGAAGCGCAGGCATCAAATCTGCCGCAGCGTTCTTGATCTGAAGAGGCGTCATCGGCCCAGCGTTTTCGGGCATCGCTTGATCTCCTTCTGGAGCAAAGTGGACAGTGGGTACCTAGCTCTGCGACAAGTCGAGCCGAGCACCCTTCAGACCGGTCAGTCCTTAGTCGGAAAGATTACGGTTGTCTGGTTGATTTCGTGCGGTCGGTGTAGACATTGCGCCCGTTCGTGCCGGGCGGCAGCACGCGAATGGTGCGGGTCGAATTGCGTGATTCCATTCATTCTCGGGCCGCGTGCGCTATGGGATCGCGACGCGCCGTGAGTCGATCAACAGATAGTCGTTTGGTCGATTTGTCACCATTCAGCTATCGGGAAGCACAGCTATCGTCTTGTAACTGTGTCGATTGTTGAATTTGTGACGATTTTCTTCCGGGTTGGGAAATCGTTTCGGGAACTGTTCGCCCTTGTGGATAAATACGCAGGTTATCGCCGGTTTCTCCGTGTATCTGTGACAAAGTGTCACATAACAAACCTTTTGGCTGTTTTGCGACGCTATGGGCGCTTTCCTCCGAATAGTGACGTTTGACAGCAAGCGCGCAGCAAGTTTCAATCGTCGAACTGTGTTGGCAATCACATGGCTAATGCCATGTTGGCCTGCTGGGTGCCCCAACTGTTACTTCGCGAGGAGATCGTCCATGAACACATCGTCATCGTCATCAGCCGTGGTACGGCGGAAAAAGGTCGGGCTGGCATCCGTGTCCGCTGTGTCGACGCTTGCATTGGTCGGTGGAATTGTCGCCGGTTTGGCAGGGCCGGCAACAGCGGCGCCGGCGTCGGCGGCGGCCGCCTTCACTGCGCCGATGTGCGAAGGCACGCAGACGTCCGCTGACTATCCCTACGCGGACGACATGGTTATCGATGGTGTGCGCCTGGATTACTACAACGCCGGAAATGTGGTGCCGCTGTACTACAACAACGACCAGCGGTCACCTGCGCCTATCTGTGGTGTGCGCGACGTCCCCGAGGCCAGTGGTCCACAGTCGGAGTGGATGTACTGCACCGACATGAAGGAAGAGACGTGCGATGAGATCTCGCCTGATGGCGAGCCTGGCTACAGCGATGGCGGGCAGTTCAACGTAGTAGGACCGACGCTTCCGGTCGGCGGCAACGATCGTCTGACTCAGGAACAGGAACTGCTCATCAGCTACCTGATTCAGAATCCCCACCCGTTCACGCCGGGTGGCGTCGCTGATGATTCGACGGCTGCGAACAGGGTAAATCGTCAGCTTCTTATCTGGTGTGTATCGGACAAGGAGTACCTCGAAGGAACCGACGCCGTAGTCGATTGCGACGCGGATCTCGGTCCGGCTGAGCAGGCTCGGATTCTCGGGGTCATGAATGTGACACCCGCCCTGAGTATTTCGCTCGCAGACCCGGCCAGTGGCACTCTCGCCAGCGGCGGCAAGGCAACGTTCACGGTGTCCACCAACATGTACGGCAAGCCACTCACCGTGAGCGCTCCCGCAGGCGCAACTCTGGAACTGTGTGAGCCGAACGCAAATGTGAAGCTGACCGGAAACACCCTGGTTGTCACCGGTGAGGGCAATGATCCGACTGATGTGGCGCTGTGCGTCACGTCCCCGGGTGCAGGCGCGGTCAAGGTATCCGTCTCCGGCGCACCCAGCTCGTTCGAGAGCATCCACTGGAACAACGCCGGCGCCGAGTGCCAGGTTTTTGCAACGTTCAACACCGTCACCCCGGCCAAGCTCCAGGGTGATGCGACGGTGACCTTCGATGCGGCTCCGACCACAACGCCGTCCACGACTGTTCCGACCACGACGCCAGGAGCTCCGACCACGACGCCGTCGACGACTGTTCCGACGACAACCACCAAGCCCAACGTGATCGTTCCGATCATTCCGATTATCCCGGTGATCCCCGGAGTGCCGGTTGCTCCCGCTCCGACCACGGTTGCGGTACCCACCCCGCGTGTGGTCACGCAAACGACCCCGAAGGCTCCGACGGGTGAGCGTCCGACCTCTATCGACGGTGGCGCAGCTGACGAGACTGCAGGTCCGCACGTCGGAATTGCGATTGCGGGACTCGGCCTGATCGGGCTGGCTGCCTGCGGAGCAATCGCCGTCCGCCGCCGCCGCTCGTAGCAGCGGAAATCTGAACCAGTTTCGATCGAGCAGCGTCCGGTGCCGACTCTCCCCGTCAGCACCGGACGATGCTCGTTCACGACAAAGGAACATCTCTGATGACGTCGATGAATCCGAATCCCGTACCGGACGAGCCAGGCACCAGTTCCGCGGAACCTGTGCGCAGGCGCAAGTCTCGCGTATTTGCTACTGCGGCAATAATTATCGCGGTAACTGTGGGCTTACTCATGACATACCTCGGCTCTCGGTCGGGTGAGAGTACGGCGATACCGCCGGCGCCCACGGCCGGCCAATCGGCGCCGGCGGTGCTCGCTACTGCTGATGCGCAGATGTCGCCTGCTACTTTGTCCCTCGATCCGCTCGGGGTGCAGGCACCGATCGTCGACGCGAGTGTCATCGATGGAGCCTTGACCCCTCCCGGCGACGTCAGCGAGGTCGGCATCTGGTTGGACGGTGCGCCATTGGATTCGCAGACGGGCACAACACTGATCGCCGGGCATGTGAATCTTGCCGGTCAGGGTAACGGTGCGTTGTTCGATCTCGGGACAGTCGAGCCTGGGCAGGAGATCCGTACGTCGGATGCCGCTGGGAACAGCACACGGTGGCGGGTGACGGCGGTGGTGTCGCGAGCCAAGGCGGACGGAATCGAGGAGAGTGTTCTGGCCGGGCCGGACGGTCCGCGCAAGCTTGCCGTGGTGACGTGTGGTGGGGAGCTGGAGTTCTCGGACGGGGTCGGCAACTACCAGGACAACGTGTATCTCTACGCCGACGTGATCTAGTGGCGCGGGCGATCCCCCATGCTTGACATTGACGTCAACGTCAAAACACACTGTGGCGGTGACTGACTGCGAAACCTCGGAATGAGACTGCTGATCGCCAATCGAGGCGAGATTGCTCTGCGCATCATTCGAACAGCCCGCGAACTCGGGATCGAGACCGTGTCGGTCTACGCCGAAGATGACGCAACAAGCCCACACGTCGAAGCTGCGACAGAGTCGTTTCCACTGCCAGGCAGCGGCGCGTCTGCGTATCTGGATCAAGACTCGCTGTTGTCGATCGCCCTCGATTCATCGGTCACGCATATCCATCCCGGATACGGATTCCTCAGTGAGAATCCGGATTTCGCACGGGCGTGTGCCAGTGCGGGCCTTGTATTCGTGGGTCCGAGCGCTGAGGTGCTCCGTATCTTCGGGGACAAGTCACGCGCGCGCGGCGCTGCTGTGGAATCCGGCGTTCCGGTGTTGCCGGCCACGGCGGGCGATGCAAGCCTCGACGAGGTGCGGGAGTTCTTCGCGCGGCATTCGCGGGGAATCATGATCAAGGCACTTGCGGGTGGCGGCGGTCGGGGCATGCGTGTCGTGCGCGATCTGCCCTCGCTCGACGACGCTTACCGCGTGTGTGCGGCGGAGGCTCGGGCCGGCTTCGGCAGTGCCGAACTGTTTGCCGAGGTGCTCAGTGAACGTGCTCGCCATATCGAGGTCCAGGTTGTGTCGGCGCCCGGCGCGGCGGGTATCTGTGCGACGGCACTGGGAGATCGCGATTGCAGCGTTCAGCGCAGGCATCAAAAACTTGTCGAAATTGCTCCCGCGCAAGGTCTTTCCGAACCACTGCGCGAGCGTTTGCATGCCGCCGCGGCGAGGTTGTGTGCGGAGGTCGGTTACCGTGGGATCGCAACAGTGGAGTTTCTCGTGGAGGAGCGAGGATTCGTTTTCCTCGAGGTCAATCCGCGTATCCAAGTGGAACACACCGTCACGGAAGAGGTGAGCGGTGTCGACCTGGTTGCCGTGCAGTTGATGATCGCCGACGGCGTGAGTTTCGAATCATTGCATCTTCCTGAGGGGATTACCTGTGCAGCAGGAGTTCCTGGGCATCAGGGAACCGTTGCGGCGGCGTCGGGTATCGCAATCCAGATGCGGGTCAACATGGAAACCATGACGCGCGACGGCGGTGCGCGCGCGGAAACCGGAACGCTTGACGTGTTTGCGCCGCCGAGCGGACCGGGAGTTCGAGTCGACACCTTCGGTGCGGCGGGTTTGTCGCCGAGTGCCCGCTACGACTCCTTGCTGGCGAAGGTGATCACACACACCCGTCGGGCAGATTTTGCTGCGGCGGTGCGCAAGTCGATTGCCGCACTCGACGAGTTTGCGATCGAAGGGATTGCGACCAACCTTCTTTTCCTGCGGGCGATCCTGTCGGAGAAGGATTTCCGTGACGGCGTCGTCGATATCGACTGGCTCGAGGGACGTATTGCCGATCTCGTCCCGGAAGCCAAGGTTTCGGAGCCTCCCGTTGCAGTGCTGGGTGAGACCGTCCTGCGCGCGCAGATGGCCGGAATTGTCGTCGAGATTGCCGCTGTCGGCGATGCCGTTCACCGGGGCAGTCAGGCCGCTGTGCTCGAAGCGATGAAAATGCAGCATGTCCTGGCTGCCGAATCCGACGTCGAGGTGATTCGCGTACTCGGCAGGGTCGGCAAGGCAGTGGTTGCGGGTGAGCCGCTCATGGTGGTGCGCGATGCCACAGCGGCCGAGCGAGTGGAGCGTTCCGAGGACCTCGACCTGGATCTGGTGCGTCCTGACCTCGCGGAAATCCTTGCTCGACATGAGGTGACCTTGGATGCGGCGAGGCCCGAAGCGGTAGCCAAACGGCACAAGCTGGGTCGTCGGACGGCACGCGAAAATGTCGAGGACCTGATCGACGACGGCAGCTTTGTCGAATACGGCGCCTTGACTTTGGCGGCTCAGCGTAGCCGTCGCAGTGAAGAAGACCTGATCGCAAATACTCCCGCCGACGGATTGATCGGTGGCGTGGCAGCAATCAACGGCGGTGAGAGCGTTGTCATTTCGTACGATTACTCGGTTCTTGCCGGTACGCAGGGTATGCGCAATCATGCCAAGACGGACCGACTGCTCGAGCTCGCCGCCCGTAAACGTGTTCCCGTGGTGCTGTTCGCGGAGGGCGGTGGTGGTCGCCCCGGTGATACGGATGCCGGAGCAGGGTCGGGGCTTGAACTGGGTACCTTCCGGGCGATGGCGGCATTGCGCGGCCGAGTGCCGTTGGTGGCCGTCGTATCGGGTCGTTGCTTTGCCGGCAATGCCGCGTTGGCGGGTGCGTGCGATGTCCTGATCGCCACGCCGGACGCCAACATCGGAATGGGTGGACCGGCGATGGTCGAGGGCGGTGGACTGGGTACCTACCGCCCGGAGGACATCGGGCCGATCGACATTCAACGGCGAAACGGCGTTGTGCACGTGGTTGCCGAGAACGATGCTCAGGCAGTCGAATTGGCAAAGAAGTATCTCGGCTACTTCCAGGGTGCGGCGCAGCAGTGGACCGCGCCTGATCCTCGGCTGGCTCGGCATGTAGTGCCGGAAAACAGGCTGCGTTCGTACGATGTGCGACGCGCCGTCGAGGCGATTGCCGACGTCGATTCGGTGCTGGAGTTGCGGCGCGATTACGGTCGCGGCGTCGTGACGGCGTTGATCCGGGTGGAAGGCGTACCGGTTGCCGTGCTCGCGAACAGTAGTGAGCATCTGGGCGGGGCAATCGATGCGGAAGCAGCGGACAAGGCGTCGGACTTCCTGGAACTGTGCGAGGCACATCGGATTCCGCTGGTTACGCTCTGCGACACTCCGGGATTCATGGTGGGGCCGGATTCCGAGGAACAAGCGACGGTACGGCGATTCGGTCGCTTTTTCGTGGCCGGAGCGAGGCTCACGGTGCCTTTCGGGACGGTGATCCTGCGTAAGGGTTACGGTCTCGGTGCCATGGCGATGGCCGGCGGGTCATTCCACGCGCCCGAGTTCACTGTGGCCTGGCCGACCGGCGAGATCGGGCCGATGGGGCTTGAAGGCGCTGTCCGACTGGGCTTCCGGAAGGAACTCGAATCAGTCGAAGATCCGGCTGCGCGGGAAACCCTGTTCGGTCAGTTCGTGGAATTGGCCTACGCACAAGGCAAGGCGCTGATGGCGGCAACAACATTCGAGTTGGACGACGTCATCGATCCGGCAGATACGAGGAAGTGGATCAGGCAGCTTCGCTGCCCGTGAGCCTTTTTGGTAGTGGGCGCTACCAAAAAGGCGCACGGGGCCGAAGGCCCTAAGCGGTAGTGGCAAGGGCCGCTGCAAGCCCGAAAGCAACTGCCATGAGGACAACTTCGCCGATTGCGCGGCGAAGCGATCCGTCGGCGCTCATGCGGTGGGCGGCACTCGCGACGACCCAGGTACGACGCCACCACCATCCCAACCCGAGGAGCAGGGCAACGGCAACGAGCTTGGCGAGGACGACGCGGCCGTAGGCAGTGTCGACAAACGCGGTCACAGATCCGAGTCGTACGGCTGCGTTGACAACTCCCGTGATGACCAGCGCAAGAACGCATCGCCACGCGAGAGCAGAGTATTTGGGCAGCCAGAGTGCCCAGGCACCGCGAGCGGGCATGGCGAGCGCGAGTGCGGCGAGGACGCCGAACCATAAGCCGGCAGCGAGTACATGGATGGCATCGAGGATGGAACCGAAGCTCTGCTGCGCCATGTGACCGGTGATGGGTCGGGTGGCGAGAGCGAGTGCGGTGACAACCAATGCCGGTGCGACGGGCGCTGTTTCAGGGTTCTTGAATCCGTAGACGCCGTAGCAGACGACGGCAAAAGCGCACACGATGATGGCTGCTCCGACCCGGCCGACATTGACTTCGCCGACAAAAGTTGCGAAGTGGCCGACGGTCAACGCGGTGATCGGCTGTCCGTCGGCGGCAGCGGCACTCAGTGCGAGCAAGGCGATTTCGGCAACCAGCCACACGGCGGCGATGGCAGTGAGTTGTGTCCACATCGCGCTGTTGGGTGAAGCCGGCCGACGCTCGCCCCGGCCCATCCAGGCGAGTGTGGCGATTCCCAGTGTCACGGAACCACATCCGATGGCGAGGACGCGTACCGTGCTGGACGCTTCAGGGCCGGCGGGACTCGCTAATCCCCACGCGATCAGCACTCCCAGCAGTGCTGTGGGTACGGCAAACAGCAACCACCACCTGTTTGCCGTACCGCTCACGGATCAGCTCGACTTCGGCTTGCGGAGCACGAAGAACAGTGCGCCGCCGAAGACGACAACACCGGCGAGGATGAATCCCCACACCGGGATGCTGCTCGACGACGACTCGGACGACGAACTGTCACCGTCCGACGCGGCCGGGGTGACCGGGGTGCCGGGACCGGCCTCGGTGAGTGTGAAGTTCAACGTTCCCTGAACCGGGTGGCCGTCGGCGGACGTGACGCGATACGCGATCGTGTACACACCGGCGGGTCCCAGATCTCCCAGGTCCACACTCACAGTTGCCCCCTCGACTGAGGGCTCGCCCTTGGACCATTGATCGCGGCTGTCACCGGGGCCCGTGACGGTCAACGCCGCGAACTGCGCTTGCAGTGCTTCGTTGAAACTGACGGAAACGTTGTCCGGGGGAACCTGGATGGATGCGCCGTTCTCGGGGTTCGACCCGACCACCGCGGAGTGCGCGCTGGCTGTGCTCACCCCGAGCATGGACGCGAGCATGGCAAGTAGGCCGATAGTGACGACCTTCAGTCGTGTGCTCATGAACGCTTGCTCCTCACAAGTGCACCCAGGCCCAGTGCAGCGCCGAGCGCGCCGAGAACCAGTCCGGCTCCTCCGAGCCAGCGGGCGGTGTTGTCGTTCGATGATTCTGTCGCAGTTGTCTCGTTCGTGGCGTGAGTATCGGCGCTGCTTCCGTGCGCGTCGCCCGTCGAAGGTGCCAAGGTCAAGGACGGCGCCGGCTTGTCGGGCTCACTGCCGTCGGCGAGGGCGGCCTGATCCCAGTTGACGACGTTGCCGTCGCTGTACGTCTGCACCGCATTGAACGAGACCTCGTCCTGCGTGGGTAGCGGGCCGGCGGAGAGAACGAACTGTTGGAACTGGCCGGGGCCCACGCCGACACCGGGATCTGCCGTCCAGGTGACGGACTTGGCGACCAACGACGTCGGGTCCTTCTCGACGACGGCAGTCCAACCTGGCATCGGTTCGGTGCGCGCGGACTTGAGGTCGGGCAGTGCCACCGTCACCTTGGTGGTGGACGCGGTGTCGGATTCAGTGGGTACGCGGAAGGTCAAAACGCTGTACCCGCCCTGGGTCGCTCCCGGAGCTACGACGCTGACGTGCGCCGACGCGATTCCGCCGGCGAGCAGGATTGCCCCGCCGGTTGCTGCTGCCGTGATGAGCGCACGCGAAATCAGGGTGTTCTTCATGCGGAATGTGTCCTCTTGGTCTGGTGAAGGGTTTCAGTGCGAGTTCTTCAGACCAGAGCGGGAGGTCCGCGCGGGGAAATGCCGGCGCGAAGGAGTGCGCCATTGGGGCCGAGGTGGTGCGTCGTCGGGAATCGGCGGATCAGCGCTGCGACGGGCATCGCCGGCGCGGACAGCACAACCTGCACGACGCGGGTGAGGACTCCGAACAGTCGCTCGGCAGCCAACACGAGGGTCGCGCAGACGAGCACGGCGACTATGTGTGCTCCGAGCATCGCCAGCCCCGGAGAAGGGGAATGAGAATGCACGGAGAGTGTCATGGTGGTGTGCGCTGCCAGTTGGCCGGCGCCGAGAGCCGCAATGAGTGGTAGTGGTCCGCGGGTCGGAACGGGAAGCGTTCCGGTGATCGCGCCCACGGCTGAACACACGGCTATCAGCAGGGTCAGCGCCGACGCCGGCGGTACATCGCCGCCGGCCAGGCCGTGCGCTGCGATGGCAAGAGCGGTCGACACAGCCCCGACAGCACTACCCCGAAGGAGTGCTGTCGTGGGCGCGTCGGTGGACACTCGAGCAGGTCTAGCGGACGCCGAGGCGTGCGAGCAGATCAGCCTCTACGCCGTCGAGTTCGGAGGAAATAGCGTGGTGGGCGGCCTTGCGGCGAGCCTGCGGCATCTGCTCGGCCGCCCGCACCGCGGTGCTCAGGTCGCTCAGACGCTCACGGATGGCTGCGGCAAAACGCTGCGTCTCGGCGTCGTTCGGCTTGTGGCTGAGGATTTCGGTGACCGAGCTTTCCGCTCCCGCAATGCGGGCGCTCAGCTTGGCTCCGTGGCCGGTGTAGTCGCCCAGTTGGTCGACGGCGATGCCCATCTTCTGAGCGCGCGCGGTATCCAACTGACCACGAACCGCGGTTGCCGCTCGATAGATGATCGGCAGCAGAACCGGAGCCAGTAGCCGAGCGACACCCAGGTACTTGCGCACCTTGGCAACGGTCAGGCCCTGATTCACAGCGGCCTTTTCTTGGGCCTTCAGCGTGGCGATCTGCGCCTTTTCGATCTTGTGCGTCGACTCGATCTCAGCCTTTTCCAGCTTCTTGATCGACTTGGTCTCAACCTTGTCGCGCTTGCGTTGGCTCTTGGCGTTGAGTTTCGCCTCGACCTCGGCCTTGTGCTTGAGAGCCTTCGCCTCCGCCTTGCGGGTGGCACGAGACTTTCGCTTCTTGAACAACCCCATCGAAAAGGACCCCGTTTCCAGGTGTTTGTGCGCTGCCAGGTACCTGCGCTTCGGCTTCAGCCTAGGGGAGCACATAATCTTCGTCATCGTGTGTTCCGATAAAAGCCCCGCGCCCTCGCTCCCTCTGATCGATTCAGGGGCGCTCACGCGTTGCCGTCATCGGGTGCGCCTCGACGGATTGTTTCCGGGCAAGTGGGCGTCGGAGCCTCTCGATACGGGCATCAAGCAGCGTCAGGAATCGGCAACGGCCAAGCGTGCGGAGATCGCGGAGCTGGTGATCGGCGCCGCTCCGGATCGTTGGGTGCGGATCAACGCCGATCAGTCGACGGCGGCGCAAGCTCGCGACACGCTGGCCGCATGTGAAGCCGGCGCCGACCGCATCTGGGGCGCCGTGTTGCCTGTCGAACGTGACACCGGCCGCAAGGGTCGATGCGAAATGTTGATCCGCGATACCGACGGCGGCGGCTATATCCCGGTGATCGTTGTCAACCACAAGGTCACCGACCCGGGGCAGGGTGCGATCACATCTGGCCTGTTCGAGTGGGAGCCTGCAGTCGATCCGAAGCGCAAGGTGCGAGGCCAGGTTCGTGATCAGATGCGCGTCGCGCAGGTCTACCGGATGCTCGAGCGCCGGGGACTGGCGAGTCCGTCGTTGCAGGCGGGTGCGATCGGTTACAACGGCGACTGCATCCTCGTTCACGACCTGAGTGCGATTCTCGAGGACTACGACGAGCGCTACGACGACAGGATTGCCGTGGCGCGCGGTGAGGTGCTGACGTCTCCCTCTCAGGTCAGTGAGTGCAAATCGTGCCCGTGGTGGACGGAGTGCAAGGAAGAGTTGGTCCGCAACCGTGATGTGAGCCTGGTTGCGGTCGGTTCCCGGGCCGAGCTTCTGCGTGACGCCGGATGCAACACCATCGATCAGCTCGCGGCCTGGGAGGGCGAGCCGCTCGAGGATTGGCCACACGGAAACTTCGACGACGCCGTCGTCATCGCGAAGGCGTGGCTGGCGGGCGCTCCGTTGGTACGACGGTTCGACAAGATCTCGGTGACGCGCGCCGATATCGAGATCGATGTCGACATGGAGAGTTACCAGGAGCACGGTGCCTATTTGTGGGGAACTTTGCTCAATGTCGGTGGCTTCTCGATGTATCGGGGATTTGCGACGTGGGATCCGTTGCCGACACGGGACGAGGCGCGATCGTTTGCGGAGTTCTGGGGTTGGCTGATGGCAGAGCGTGCGGGCGCAGCGGTGTCCGGTAAAACCTTTGCCGCCTACTGCTATTCACGTTCGGCGGAGGACAAATGGCTTCTGGATTCTGCGCGTCGATTTGCCGGTGAACCGGGCATTCCGACCAAGGAAGAGATCCGGGAGTTTATCGACAGTCCGCAGTGGGTTGACATCTACCAAGCCGTCAGCGATCAGTTCATCTGCCCGGATGGCAAGGGGCTCAAAAAGATTGCGCCCGTTGCCGGATTCCATTGGCGCGACGCCGAAGCCGGTGGTGAAGCGTCGATGGCGTGGTACCGCGAGGCGGTCGGCTACGACGGTGAGCCGGACGAGACGCAACGGACGCGGATCCTGCAGTACAACGAGGATGATGTCATCGCCACCAAGGTCTTACGTGAGTGGATGACGGACCGCGCGGAGAAGGAAATTCCCCTCGCCTCGGACCTGTAATCCGGCTTACTCGACGTATACTTGGCCCGCGTTGCATGAGTCGGGGGGTCTGACTCGTACGTCCGAGGGGGGATCGTGGGTACGTTTGCGGCCGATATTGCTGAATTGAAAAGCTTGGGCGGGGTGCTACACGGGCTCGCGGATGAAGCTGGTCGGCTGAGCGTGGGACCGTCGGCCGGTGCTCGTCCCGCCACTGGTGGCACGTTTGTCCCCATGGCGCCTGGGCCCTTGCTCGGGAATCTCCCTTTTGCGCCTGCGAATACGGTGCTGACCTCTTTTCTCGAAGCATCAGCGATCTCGCACGAGCTTGTCGAGGGTGTGCTGGTTCCCTCATTGCAGGAACGGTTGGGCGAGACCGGCGACATCATGATCAACGTCGCCGAAAAGTTCCGCAGTCGCGACGAGCAGTCTGCGGCCGAACTTGCCACCGCGTACACCGACGCCACAGGCGCCTGGGTCGCCCAGGAACCCACCGCATGACCCCGACGCGTGCACAGATCGAATCGTGGGATCCAGCGTCGCTCACTGCCGTTGCCGACGCGTGGATTACCTTGGGCAGCAAGGCGGAAGATCTGTTTTCCCGGTACCTCAGCAGTGTTACCACCGTCCACGGTGCTTACTGGGAAGGAAAGACCGCGGAAGCGGCTCAGGACAGGGCCGCCGCAGACAGGAAGACTGCCGGCGAGGTTGTCGATGCTCTCGAAGCTCTGGCAAAAACCGCACAGCAAGGCTTTCACGAGATCGACGCTCCCTTGCAGCGGGCCCGAATGGCTGTTCTTGCAGCAGAAGCGGATAGATTTGTGGTCTCGGACGCGCTTCTTCTCACCGACACCGCGGCCGAACCGGACACAGCCCGTGTTGCCCTGATGGTCGAACGGCAACGTGAACTGACCGACGCCGCAAATGCCACCGAGAATGCGGACAACACTGTGCGAAGCTCCCTGGCAGGCGCTCGTGACGGGCTACGTGTGACATTTGTATCCGCAGCTACCTCGGGTGGGGAGCAGGGTAAGAGTGATTCTGACGCTCTAGCCACACATCCGGCGTCGATGACGCCGGAACAATTGCAGCGGATCACGGAAACCGGCCACCTGACACCGGAACAGGCAACGGCGTTGGAGCGTGGTGAAACTGCGATAATCCCGGCGTCGCAGATGGAATACCTCAATCAGCTGGGAAGATCACTGGATGGGAAATCGCCCCAGGAGATCGAAGACCTGCTCTCGAAGTTGCCGCCCGATGCGCAGGCTGCGGTCGCAAACTCGCTGCAGATACTGTCCAACGAGAACGTCAGCGCGACGGTCGAGGGTGATCCGGACGTTCCGACCAAGGGCGGTCTGAACCTTCTACCCGACATGATGCGAGAGTCTCTGACTCGGGATGACTTGGTGGTAAACAGCTTTGAAGTAGCTGGCGGATTCGGCCTTCCCAGCATCGCACTCAACGGGGTTGCCGACAATCAGGCGATCGCCGACATCGTTTCGATGGGCGACGATCAGTACAAGAGCGGAAGCACCCTGGACAGTGCGCTTCTCGACGTGGGGCAGAAATACCTGGATGCGCAGGTCGCTCATGAACAGAACCCGGAACACAAGTTCGAGTACTTCATGGTCGATGGGCGTGGTACCCAGGACATGGCTGTCACCGAGCAGATCTTCGCCGCTGTGGGACATGACAAAATTGCCGTCGATGCCGTTGTCAACAATCCAGAGATCGGCAGCGACTTCGTGAAGGATGTGCTGTCCCACAACTGGACTGACGACGGTAAAGCCGCGTCGACGCTCTTCGACTTCCCGGATGGTGATGTCACTGTGGAGAATCTGAATGATCCCACCGATGTGGCCACGGCAACTCGTACCGGCAGCATCATGTCAGCTGTTGGGGAAGCGGTTAGTACTGACGACGCGTGGAAGTTGCTGTCCAATATCCCTGAAGCCGACGGCCAGTCGACTGGTCAGCTCAATCCCGATCTGTTGCAGACAGTTTCGAATAGCATGAGTCCCTACGTTTCTGATCTGGCTGGTGAAGATCCTGAGAATCATCCAGGTTTCAGCATCGGAGGGTGGACTGATCCCGACGGGTTTCGTCACTACACTGGCTCGGCAAATGTGTTCGCTCTGATGAATACCGACGAAACGGCTGGCACGAACTTTACCCGAGCGGCATACCAGGAGATGCTCGCGAAGCAGGGTGCATATGCGCTGAACCCTATGGGGGAAAGTGCAGCCAACAATTTGGATACTGCGGGAAGGCTGGCGGGGCTGACAGACTACGGATTGATGCGTGGCACTCAGGATGGTTACGACGACAAGGCGGCGCAGGCAGCCGAAATATATGCACGCAAGAACAATGCATATGGCGCCTTGATGAGTCTCGGAACCTTGGGAATCGGAAACCTCCCTGGCGGGGATTACATCAACGCCATGATCGGTGCCGGGGGTGATCCGTTGAAGGAGTCGGTAATCGGTGCCCAGCCTTCAGGGCCTGAAACGGCTAAACTCGCAGGTTTCGATTCAGCTAGACAGGCTTACAATATTCTGAATGCGGCACCGGAATTACCACCTGAATTCAAGGAAGTTTACCGGTGGGCATTCGATGATGGAGAATTGAAATCTTGGGATCAAATTAAGGAGGCGACCAACGAAAAACCTTATAGGCTGGGTGATATTGACACAATGTTTTCGACGTTTGGTTCCTCAACTGATTTCCATGCGACGCGGATGCTGGAAAAATATAATGCGGTGGCGTGGAATGCTCCCTAACAGGGCACTTTCGGTGGCGGTAGCGCTGATATGTGTGGCCTCTATTTCAGCGTGTGGCAGCGACAGATCGCCGACGAATTCTGCCGATGTCGCACCGGCGTCGGAGTTTCCGCACACAACGGTGTGGTCGGCTGATCCTGGTGTCGACTTATTCGGTCGCGGTGCTGAATTGATTCGAGCGACTGCCGAAGCCACTGCGTACACCCATACCGGCGGACCAGAGTTTACTTATCCGGGCTACATCGATGCGATTCGTGACATTTCCAGGGATCGTTCTTCAATTAGTTCGTGGAGCGTGAATCAGACTCCCGACTACGATAATAGGTTTACTTGGTTCCGGAATATTGTCGATTTTTCGGAGAGTTCAGATTCGGTGTCGGCAATTGTGTGTGACTATTTGGTTCATGAGAAGCCGTCGAAATTTGACAGTTCGGTTGTTCTCGATGGTTCAGTGCGTATAGTTTTGGAGAATACGGCTGAATTGGCGGGCAGTTCGGGAATCGTAGACACCGATGTGGGAGGTCATGATCCACGTGCCCAACGCCCACCCTCGTGGAATGTTTTCGGGAACTGGAAAATCGTGGAGGAAAAATCGATTCCGGGCAATGCGATCTCGCAAGGGTGCGTCGATTGGTGGAAACAAGAGTTCCCGACGTTCACCGTAGACACCCAAGGGAGTAGAGCGCTGATTTCGCCTCCCGGGTATGTCATGCCGACTATGCCGATGGCTGTGCAGTATCCGGAGTGGATCGGTCCGTCGCTCGGCGTCGCCTAATTGGACCGTCTTCGTGCGACGGGGATCGCAATTGCGTTGGACGACTTCGGAACCGGCTACTCGTCTTTCGAGAGTTTGAAGAAACTGCCCGTGGACATTCGCAAAATCGACAGATCATTCATCACTGAGCTCAGTGAAGGTGATTCGCCGGTTGTGAGTTGGTTCAGGGCTATTACATCAGCGAGCCGATACCGGCGGCGGACGTCGCCGAATACCTCAAACGGTCATAGCCCTTGTGCGCCTTTGTTAACCGCGGGCGGTTGACAAAGGCGCACAAGGCAACAGAAACCTACCGCGGTGTCATGCGGAGAGCGCCGTCCATGCGGATGGTCTCGCCGTTGAGGTAGTCGTGCTCGACGATCATCTGAGCGAGCTGCGCGTACTCGGACGGCTGGCCCAGACGCGACGGGAACGGAACGCCGGCTTCGAGGCCCTTGCGGTACTCGTCGGTGACGCCGGCGAGCATCGGGGTGTCGATGATGCCGGGAGCGATCGTGTTGACGCGGATGCCGAACTGAGCCAGGTCGCGGGCAGCCGGAACCGTCATGCCGTGCACGCCGCCCTTGGATGCGGAGTAGGCGATCTGTCCGATCTGGCCTTCGAATGCGGCAACAGATGCGGTGTTGATGACAACGCCGCGCTGGCCTGACTCGTCGACAGCCTCGGTCTTGGAGATGGCGTCGGCGGCCAAGCGCATGACGTTGAAGGTGCCGAGCAGGTTCACAGTGATGACCGTGCGGAAAAGCTCGAGGTCATGCGGGCCGTTCTTGGACAGGATGCGTCCGGCCCAGCCGACGCCGGCGCAGTTGACGACGATTCGCAGCGGAGAGCCGGATTCGACGATCTGGTTGATGGCAGCTTCGACCTCTTCGCCGCTGGTCACGTCGGTGGGGATGAGGGTGACACCGGCGGGGACGTTGTCGCCGGCGCGTTCGATCGACGCGGGCAGATCCAGGCCGAAGACGGTGGCGCCGGCGTCGGCGAGGCGCTTGGCCGTAGCTGCTCCCAGTCCGGAAGCTGCTCCGGTGACCAGTGCTGCGGTTCCCTTGATTTCCACTTCGTATGCTCCTCGAGTTAGCGATCGGTAAGGCAGTGGTACGTGTTGAGAACCATAACGCGGCGCTCTATGTGAGGGCGAACGCGCGAGGGCCCCACAGCGCTGGGTACCTTTGATGCGAGGTGAGACGTAAGGTTTCGACCTCATCGGACGAGAGGGGGCCGCGGTGAGCAAAGCACCTGTGCGCCCCGCCGCCTCGGTCGAGAACTTCGAGCGATTGCAGGGCGACCCACTCTTCGAGGATCTCGCCGAGTTGATTGCAGAGGTTCTTTCCTACGCATTCGATGCTCCGGCGGCAGTCGAGATCGAGCAGTGGACGATCAGCTGCCTGCCGTCGACAAACCGATCCGCGGATCGCCATCGATTGTTCACCCTCAACATCGGTCCGATGGAAGTGCTGAGCGTCGAGTGTCATCTTGTCGGCGGGCAACCGATCGAACACGTCATGTCGGTCTTCGTGTCGAGTTCGGCGTTGGAATCCCGAACGGGTTGCAGTATCGAGGAACTTGCTGCAAAACACGATTTGCTCGGCATCCGGCGTACTGCGTTAGCTTCAGCCGACGGCGACGGGACCATGATCGACTGCAGCCTCGAGGACTCGGAAGCGTTGGAGCAGTTCGCCGAACTGCCCGTCGACGCGTCGACCGTTCGGCCACTTGCGGAGCACCTGGTAGCCAAGGGCAAAGGGCCTTTCCGGCAGTACCACAACCCCGGATTTGCCAAGTACGTACTCGAAAGGTCGGTCGATCATGGTTGAGCAAATGTCCATCCGCTTGCCGCGTGTGCTGCGAGACGGTGACGATGCCGGCGCCGTCGACGTGTTGCAGGAGTACTTCACGAGGCCGCTCCGAAAGACAGGGTATCTCCGTACCGGTGCGTTGTGGGATTCCTGGGATCCCAGTGGTAATCGTGGTCGCGATGCGGACGTCTTCACTGCGGAAGATCTTGTCGCAGTGACACTTCTCTCGGTTCAGGTTCCGGCCCAGGGTGCATTGTTCCTGCTGGGAGAGAGCAACGCTTCACTGAATGCGCTCCTGGCCGATGTAGGTCCAGATCGCGATCTGGTGGACGAAGTTGATCCTTTGACGCCGGAATCTCCGGTGTGGCGGCTGGAGACAGCGCTGCGCGAGATCCACGGCGTCGGCCGCACGATGGCATCCAAGCTGATTGCTCGCAAACGCCCGCGGCTCTTCCCGATCTACGACGACGTCGTCGGTCGAGAACTCGGAACGAAGGCCGCCCATCTGGAGCCGGTGCGCGGCGCCTTGCGCGACGGGGAACTCCAATCGCGATTGCAGGGCCTACGCGATCTGGCAGGTCTGGGCGAAGTTGTGCCCGCAGTGCGGATCCTCGACGTTCTGGCGTGGATGCAGGGCAAGGGTTACAAGCCCGCTTCGGAGTAGACGGGTTCTTTCGAATCGTTGCATGATTGGGCACGATGGCAGTGCGCAACTGTGGGTCACGGTTCATTGAATATTCTTGTATGTCAACAAGTCTCGAGCACAGATTCGCTTAAACGTGTCCGATATGTCCCTAGGAATCGAAATTATGTTCGACTAAAATTAGTTCATGGACAGTCGGGAAGCGTGGCAATACGACGGCGAGGGCCTCAAGACCGAGGTACTCGACCTCGCTCGCTCCCGGCACGAGATGCAGTCCCGCATGGTTGTGATGATCACGGAAATGTTCACCCGAGACACCCTCGGCGGCAAAGGATTCCGCGCTATCGCGCAGTGGCTGCATCTGTCCACCAACCTCGAGATCGGCGAATGCAGTCAGTTGGTGGGCCTGGCGCGGTTGTTCATGCTCGAACCTGTTGTCGGACAATCCTTTCACGACGGTGATATCGATGCGTTGAAAGCGCGTCAGGTCGCCCACTTCTGCCAGCACCCGCCCAAGAACATGAGCCTCGCCGACGTCGAGAAAGCCCGCGAGATCCTCCTGACCCTCGCCTCGAAAAAGGTCACCGACTGCGATTCCGTCCGCGCCGCGATCCGGCGGATTCAGAAGCAGTACGGCAACCGCGCCGACGGGGTACCGGCCGGTGAGGATTCCGAGCTCAACGAGTTCTACGCTTCCCGCGGTTTGTACGGGCGGGTCTGCGTGAAAGGTGACCTCGACGCCGTCAACGGTGCCCGTCTCATCGCATTACTGTCTGCCCTCTCGGCGCCCACGCCGGAGAAGGACGGTGTGAAAGACGAACGCACCCCGGCACTTCGACGCGCCGACGGGTTCTGTGAAATGCTGCGCCGCTACGAAGCCGCGGGTCTCGGTCCCGTCGAAGGCGGCGTGAAACCGCACCTGACGATCACCGCCACCGCAAAAGACATGACCGATCTTCAGGCCCTCAAAGACATGCTGCCTTCCACCGAGGAACTCGGGTATGCGATCACCAACTGGGCCGGCCCCATCAGCCTCGACACCGCCCGTATGCTGGCCTGCGACTGCGAGGTCACCCGAATCCTTCTCGACAGCAACGGTGTTCCGCTCAATCACGGTATGAAAGCGCGCCTTGCCAGCGTCCCGCAGCGGCGGGCCCTGACGGTTCGGGACGGCGGATGTGCCTTCCCCGGTTGCGGCACTCCACCGGGCTGGTGCGACGCCCATCATCTGATCCACTGGCTCGATGACGGCCCCACGGATCTCGATAATTTGATCTTGTTATGCGGTCACCACCATCGGATGATGCATCACACCGAGTGGCGAGTCGACATCGGAGACGACCGAAAAACCCGGTTCTATCCACCGATGTCCGTGGATCCGTATCAAGTTCCCGTTCCCGGGAACACACCGCCGACAGCGGCCTGAAAAACCAACGTGTGCACCGGGGATCAAACATGCCCCGGTGCACTTTGCTGCCTACAACTCCGATATCGGCGTCTCCAAAGTGATGTCCACACCCATCCGTCGCAGATTTCCGTCGAGAACCTGCCAGATGGAAAGCTCGAGGAACTCGGCCAATTCAGTGCCGGACACGTCGGAACCGGGTTGGCTGAGCCAACGATTGACGCTGACGTCGACCAAGCCGATGACGCCGAAAGCCAAGGGCTCTGCCATCTTCGACGGTTTGCCGCGGCTGGCGAGGATCCCACCCAACAGGTTTCCCAACTGGACGGCGATGGCTGTCTTGGTTCCGGTCACTACTTTCGAACCGGTAGCTCGGGTGCTCGGCGAGCCCTTGCCTAAAAAGTGGTGCAGTCGTGGGTATTTCACAATCCACTGGAGGTAGGTCTCGACTGCCCGTGAGATAGCCTCGCCGACCGTACCCTGCGGCGTGAGGGTGGGTGTCAGGTCGGTCATCATCATCTCGAGGATGCGAACTCGCAGCTGCTCGTCGAGGTCGGCTCGATCCTTGAAGATCCGGTAGACAACAGAGCGGGGGACGTCGGCGCGCTCGGCGATCTGCTGGACGCCGACGTCGGCGCCACCTTCGTTGACTGCATCGAGGGCTGCGTCGAGGATCCGCGCTTTGCGCTGCTCCTTGTGATCGTTCCAGCGAGTGCTGCGCCCGTCGGGCTGCGCCGACTCGGCTGTTTTTGTCATAAATCGAACGATACTCACCCGGCCATTGACTGGACAAGATGTCTCACATACTTTGGTGGGACAGCGTGTCACACACAGATACCGTTCTCTTCAGGAGTGGCAATGAGTAACAGGGTTTTTGTCGTCGGCGTCGGCATGACGAAGTTCGAGAAGCCGGGAGCCCGCGAGTGGGACTACCCCGACATGGCACGCGAGTCGGGTACCAAGGCGCTCGAAGACGCGGGTATCGACTACACCGAGGTCGAGCAGGCATACGTCGGTTACGTCTACGGCGAGTCCACCGCAGGTCAGCGCGCTGTCTACGAGCTCGGTCTGACGGGCATCCCCATCGTCAACGTCAACAACAACTGTTCGACGGGATCGACCGCGCTGTACCTCGCCACGCAGGCTGTCAAGAGTGGTCAGGCCGACTGCGCATTGGCGCTGGGCTTCGAGAAGATGCAGTCCGGGTCCCTCGGATCCACCTACGACGACCGTGAACAGCCACTCATGCGGCACCTCCTCGCTCTCGCCGAGCTGCAGGAGTTCGCGATGCCGCCCGCTCCGTACATGTTCGGCGCGGCCGGCGTCGAGCACATGGAACGCTTCGGAACCACTGCAGAGCAGTTCGCGAAGATCGCGGTCAAGAACCACAAGCACTCACTGAACAACCCGTACGCCCAGTTCCAGGACGAGTACACCCTCGAGCAGATCCTCGAAGCACGCCAGATCCACGGGCCGCTCACCAAGCTCCAGTGCTCGCCCACCTCGGACGGATCCGGCGCGGCGATCATCGCCAGCGAAGCATTCGTCGAGAAGCACGGACTCGCTGCTCAGGCGATCGAGATCGTCGGGCAGGCCATGGTCACCGACATGAACAGCACCTTCGAGGACAAGAGCGCGATCAGTCTCGTCGGCGCGGACATGACTCGTAAGGCCGCTGAGAAGGTATACGCGCAGGCCGGGATCACCGCCGACGACGTCGACGTCATCGAACTCCACGACTGCTTCTCCACCAACGAGTTGCTGACCTACGAGGCGCTCGGACTCTGCGCAGAAGGTGACGGCGGCAAGCTCGTCGACGCCGACGACACCACCTACGGCGGACGCTGGGTGGTCAACCCGTCCGGGGGCCTCATCTCCAAGGGACACCCCCTCGGCGCAACCGGCCTCGCCCAGTGCGCCGAACTCACCTGGCAGCTCCGCGGAACCGCCGACAAGCGTCAGGTCGACGGCGCGAAGGTCGCGCTCCAGCACAACATCGGACTCGGCGGCGCAGTTGTCGTGACCGCATACAAGCCCTACGCACGCTGAATCACACCCACAACCCGTTAGCTACCCACTAGGAGTTTCATCATGGCTTCCGTTTCCGTCTCCGCTGTACTGCCCGCATCCCCCGAGAAGACCTGGGATGCGCTCTCCGATCTGTCTCGCTGGGAAGAGTGGCTCACCATTCACCAGGGCTGGAAGAGTGAACTCCCCACCGAGGTTGC
This sequence comes from Rhodococcus sp. MS16, assembly GCF_013277795.1. Classification (NCBI taxonomy): domain Bacteria; kingdom Bacillati; phylum Actinomycetota; class Actinomycetes; order Mycobacteriales; family Nocardiaceae; genus Rhodococcus; species Rhodococcus sp. MS16. Next base: position 228,509 of record NZ_VBTM01000009.1, on the reverse strand, counting down.
GTTGGGCGCCAAGTTCACCGAGGTCGTCTCCGTGATGGGTATGGCCAACAAGATCGAGTGGACCGTCGAAGAGGTCGAGGTTCCGAAGATGGTCAAGATTGCCGGTACCGGAATGGCCGGCGTCACCGTCGAATTCGTTCTCTCGGTCGAGGCCGACGGTGCGGGTTCGAAGGCAACCGTCGACGCCAGCTTCAAGGGCACCATGATCGTCGGGCCGATCGGCAAGGCAGTTGCCAAGAACGCCAAGGCTGATCTCGAGGCCTCGCTGGCTAAGTTCGCCGAGCTGGTCGGGTAACGGCTCAATGACAACACCGAAGACCAACGCGGTCGAATTCGATACGTCCGGGCTGGACGTATGGACCGATCCGGAGCACTTCGAGGTGACAGCCGAGCGCATCGCCGAATATGCCGCTGCCACCAACGATCCCATCGAGCGACACCTGAAAGGCGAGATCGCTCCGCCGGTCTTCGCGGTGGTACCCGTCTTCATGTCGATGGCACCCGCTGCGCTGTCGGTGGCGCCGGTCGAACTGCTGATGAAGCTCGTTCACGGTGAGCAGGACTTCCTGTTCCACCGTCCGATCTACCCCGGTGACCATCTGGTCGCTCGTGCCAAGCCCATCGGATTCGAGGGCCGGGACAACGGCTCCACCGTCGTCATCTACGTCGAAACCAAAACCGACAAGGGTGAATTGGTCAACGAGCAGTGGATGACGGCCTTCTTCCGCAAGGTCGACGCAGGCCCCGGCCTGGGTGAGAAGGCTCCCGAACACCGATTCGACGACGCTCTTCGCGCGGGTAGTCCCGCAGCGGTGATGAACCAGCATATCGACGAGGACCAGACGTTCCGGTACTCACCGGCTTCCGGCGATCCGATGCCGATCCACCTCGACGAGGAGATTGCTCGGATGTCCGGGCTCCCCGGAATCATCAACCACGGACTGTGCACGATGGCGTTCACGTCGTGGGGAGCTCTGACCGAACTGGCAGGCGGCGAGACCGAGCGGTTGCGCCGTCTCGCAGTGCGATTCGCGAAGCCCGTGCTCCCGACCCAGGACATCGAGACGGTGTTCTACAAGTCGGGTTCGGCAGACGGAGTCACGTCGTACTCGTACGAAACCAGCGCGGTCGGCGACCTCGTCATCAAGGACGGCCTCGCGGTCATCGCCGACAACTGAGTCTTCATGTCCGACAACTGAACTGATGGGAATCTGAACTGATGGGAAGTCTCGACGGTCGCGTAGCGATCATCACCGGAGCAGGACGCGGTATCGGCCGTGAGCATGCGCTGCTCTTCGCTCGTGAGGGTGCGAGCGTCGTGGTCAACGATCTCGGCGGCGCAAACGACGGATCCGGCGCGGATGCCGGCCCCGCGCAGCAGGTAGTCGACGAGATCGTCGCTGCAGGCGGCAAAGCCGTCACCAATACCGACAACATCGCCACCTGGGACGGCGCCGAGGGCCTCGTCAAGCAGGCCGTCAGTGAGTTCGGCCGACTCGACGTACTGGTCAACAACGCCGGCATTCTTCGTGACGCCTTCATTGCCGGTATGGACGAGAGCCAGTGGGATGCAGTCATTGCCGTGCACCTCAAGGGGCACGCGGCGACGCTGCACCATGCTGCCGCGTACTGGAAGGACCAGAGCAAGGCAGGCGAGACCGTCAACGCTTCGGTCATCAACACCGCTTCGGCTTCGGGTACCTTCATGCCCAACGCGGGCCAGGGCAACTACGGCGCCGCCAAGGCGGGCATCGCAGCCCTGACCTTGGTGGCCGCTGACGAGCTCGATCGATACGGCGTGCGTGTCAACGCTATTGCGCCGATCGCGCGTACTCGGCTGACGCTGGCGACACCCGGTATGGGCGCGTTGTTCGCCGCCGAGGTCCCCGAGGGTGAGTTCGACGCGTTTGCGCCGTCCAACATCTCCCCGTTGGTGGCCTATCTTGCAGCAGCGGATTGCAAGCTGACCGGCAAGGTGTATGCCGTTCAGGGTGGGGCCATCACGGAACTCGCCGGCTGGCACGGTGTGAACACCATCGAGAGCGAGGGTCCCTGGACCACCGCCGACCTCGCAGAACGTCTGTAAGCGCATGGCACGCAACGCATACGAACTCGGCCTCGGGCTGAGTGAGGAGCACATCGCACTCGCAGATTCGGTGCGGTCCTTCGCAGAGCGCACCATCACCACCGAGCAGGTGCGCGCGGCGGTGGAGTCACGGACCGAGGACAAGTTCCCCGAGTTCTGGACGGCCCTGGTCGGGCAAGACCTTCTCGGGCTCGCGGTTCCGGAAGAACAGGGTGGTCACGGCGCCGGTCTGCTGACCTTGGCGGTGGCACTGGAAGCATTGGGCCGCACTGTCTCTCCCGGCCCGTTTGTTCCGACGGTATTGGCAAGCGCAGTCCTCAGCGCCGCCGATTCCAAGGCGGGACCCGAGTTCCTTCCCGGTCTGATCGACGGAAGTCGTACGGCAGCAGTTGCCTTGGGCGTTCCCTTGGCGGCCGAGCCGTCGGACGGTGGATACAAGATCACGGGCGCACTCGACGGTGTGCTCGGCGGTGAACATGCCGACGTGCTGCTGGTCCCGATCCAGTTGCCCGAGGGTGTTCGCTACGCGGTGCTCGAGAGCAGCGCAGTCGCGATCACCGTGCAGGACAGCGTCGACGTGCTGCGCGGCAGTGCGCGGATCGAAGCTGACAATGTTCAGATCAGCGCCGAACGGATACTCGACGGTCTCACCGAGGCGCGGGTACGGTCCATTGCCGCAGTCGTTCTCGGCGCCGAAGACGTCGGCGTCATGTCCTGGTGTGTTTCCACTGCGTCGGAGTACGCCAAGACACGCGTGCAGTTCGGGCGACCCATCGGCCAGTTCCAGGGCGTCAAGCACAAGTGTGCGCAGATGGGCATTGCACTCGAGCAGGCACGCGCCGTTGTGTGGGATGCGGCAAGCGCATTGGACAAGGGCGACGACACGGCAGATTTTGCCGCCGATATCGCCGCAGTCATCGTGCCGGACGCCGCAGTACAGGTAGCTCAGGACTGCGTGCAGGTTCACGGCGGCATCGGCTTTACGTGGGAGCACGACGCCCACCTGTACTACCGGCGCGCGCTGTCGATCCGCGGCATTCTCGGTACCCGCGAGGATCGTGCCAACCGTGTTGCGCAGCAGGCACTTGACGGTGTCAGCCGGGCTTCGGTTCTCGAACTGCCGCCCGAGGCAGAGGAGATCCGCGGCGGCATCGCGGCCGAGCTTGCCCAGTTGGTCGAGCTCGACGAGGACGACCAGCTGATCGCGCTCGGCGACGGCGGCTGGGTTCAGCCTCACCTGCCGAAGCCGTACGGGCGCAGCGCCGCTCCGCTCGAGCAGATCGTCATCTCCCAGGAGATCAAGGCTGCCGGTATCTCGATGCCGCAGCTCCTGATGGGCACCTGGGCCGTGCAGGCCGTCGTAGCGCATGGTTCGGACAAGCAGAAGCAGGAACTGGCAGTACCGACCCTGCAGGGTGAGCTGGTGTGGTGCCAGCTTTTCAGTGAGCCCGGTGCTGGTTCCGACCTCGCATCATTGTCGACGAAGGCCGAAAAGGTTGACGGCGGTTGGAAGATCACCGGTCAGAAGATCTGGACCACGGTTGCGCAGTTCTCCGACTGGGCAATGCTGATCGCCCGCACGGACGCCGGCAAGCCGAAGCATCAGGGCATCACGTACTTCGTCCTGGACATGTCGACACCGGGCATCACCGTCCGCCCGCTGCGTGAGATGACGGGCTCGGCGCTGTTCAACGAAGTCTTCCTCGACGACGTCTTCATCCCCGACGAGAACGTGGTCGGCGAGGTCAACGACGGCTGGAACGTCGCGCGTACGACGCTGGCCGGCGAGCGCGTCGCACTGAGCCAGAAGATGGAGGCGTACGCCTCGGACTCCGATCTGCTGAAGTTCGCGAAGTCAGCAGACCTGAGCCCGATCGGACGCTACCGCGTCGGCGAGCTGGTTGCCGAGAGCCAGGCGATCGACCTCATCGGCTCCCGCGTTGTGCTCAAGCAACTTTCGGGAATCGACGTGAGTACTACGTCGAGCGTCGGCAAGCTGTTGGCGATGAAGATCAGCCAGTCGATCGCCGAGTTCGTCGTCGCCGAACTGGGTGCTGCCGGAGCGGTCAGCATCCCAGGTCAGCCAAGCGACAAGGCGATGGAGCAGCTCATTTCGGGCCGTGCCACCACCATCTACGGCGGCACAACCGAGGTGCAACTCAACGTGATCGGTGAGCGCATGCTCGGATTGCCGCGAGACTGAGGGTATTTACCGGTGAGGCTCAGTCCTGGATTCTTCTCCAGGGCTGAGCCTCTTCCAGTTCGAAGGCCAATTCGAGGAGCGTGCGCTCGTCGCCGAGGTCGGCGGAGAAATGCGAAGCCAACGGCAAACCGTTGCTGGTCTGGTGCATCGGTAGCGAAATCGCGGGACCACCGGAGATGTTGTTCAGCGGCGTGAACGACGTGTACGCAATCAACTTGTCGAAGAGTTCCTCGAAAGGCTGAGCGGGAGAGAGGTATCCGAGTTCAGGGGTGGTGTGCCCCAGGGCCGGCGAGAGCACGACGTCGTACTTCAAGAACATGGCGCTGTACTGCTGCTGGAGCCGTCGCAGGCGGTAGAGCACGCGCGGCGTCTTCACCAGGTTCTTCCGGTACAGCGTGTAGAGGCCCTTCGTGAGGTTGTCGGTCGCCGACTTGTCGAAGTCGGGCCCGAGCATCTGTTTGCCACCGGTGGAGATGGCAAACGACAAAAAGCCCCAGTAGATGCTGAAGTCGTCGATGAATTCCGGTCCGACGGGCAATGCCGCGTCTTCGACGTGATGGCCAAGGCTTGCAAGGAGTTCAGCCGTAGCTTCGACGGACTTGCGTGTCTCGTCGTCGGTCTTGGTGACCGTCACGGAATCGGTGATCACGCCGACGCGCAATCGTGTGGAACTCGGTCCTTCGATCAGGCGAACCGGTGCGAGTCGTGGATTGCGGTAGTAATTTTCGGCCGCTGACATCCATCGTGCAGTGTCACGAACCGTGCGGGTGACGGCGCCCTGAGCGATCAGCCGGATCGGCATCGACTTGTCAGCCGGATCGGCGATGGTACGGCCGCGAGTGGGTTTGAGTCCGACCAGTCCGCAGGCAGCGGCGGGAATGCGAATCGATCCACCACCGTCGTTGGCGTGCGCGATCGGGAGGACTCCGGCAGCAACCAGTGCGGCAGCGCCACCCGAGGAAGCGCCCGACGAGTAGGCCGGGTTCCACGGGTTGTGCACGGGTTCTTCCGTCATGTACTCGGTGGACGCACTGAATCCGAACTCGGGCAGGCGGGTCTTGCCGATCGAAATGGCCCCGGTGGAGAGGAACTGCTTCGCGAAATCGCTGTCAGCCTTGGCGGGGACTGCGGTGAAGGCGGTGCTGCCCTGCTGGGTGGGAAGGCCGGCGCTGTCGGTGTTGTCCTTGATCGCGGTGGGCACACCGGCGAAGATGCCCGCGGCCGGCCGGTTGCTCCTGGCGAGGGCGCGATCGAAGTCTGTGCAGGCCAGACCGTTCAATTGCCCCTGCACTGCCTCGGCGCGCGCGATCGACGCCTCCATGACTTCCCGTGCGGTCACCTCGCCCGATTCGATCCGGGCGGCGACGCCGGTGGCGTCGAGATCGCCCATGGCGTCATCGGTGAATGCGTGGACGGGGGTGTTGGGGCTCATGGGGATCCTTGTCAGGCGGAGGCACTCAGGTCGTCCGTCCAGCATATTGGACGGACGACCCCTGAGTGGCGCTATCTGTGGATTGCGGTATCAGCTACCGAAGATCGTCACTACCTGCTCTGCTGCCTGCGGCGCTTGCTGGAACAGGCCCTGAGGGATGAACTGCTGAGGGATGAACTGCTGGGGAATGAACTGCTGGGGACCCAACTGCTGGAAGTTCGTGACCATCGGGTGGATGACGTTGTTGAATACATCGTTGAACATGTGTTGTGTCCTTCGGTTACAGCGTTTTTCGAACTTCTGACTCCATCGACACTAAGCACGGTTCGAGTGGGTTTCAACGAAAATCACTGATACACAGTCAAGTTCAAGTTCATTGCCAGCTGGGGGCCAGGAATCGGCGTTTCTTCACAGCTTCGACGCGGTGCCGTGCAGATTCTTGGCGGTCGGGGACGTCTCGACGGATTTTGGATCGGGGTACGTGCCCAGTACGCGATCGGCCGTTCCCGCGGTGGTGACGGTGAACCAGTAGTGCTCGTTCTTGAAGTGATGGTTGCGATGGTTGCGCCAAACTGACCGGTAGAGAGCAGTTTTCGGCTTGTAGTCACTGTGGATGAGGAAATGAGTCCACTCGTAACCGAGACCGAGTACGGAAATACAGGTCAGGAAGGTCAGGCCGAGTTCGACGCGGGGAAACGCTAGGAGTGCGACAGCGGTCAGGACGGGAATCACGATCAGGAGTGTCTGCCACGGAATAAAGATGAGTGAGACGGTTCGCGGGGCGAAATGGTGCTCCCGATGGCTGCGCGCCAGGCGTGAATCGAGTGTGACGCCGGCAATGGTCCGCGGCTTCCAATGGAGAACGAAGACGTGAATGATCCACTCCACGAAGGGGAATGCGGCAAGCATCACGAGCAGAACAAGTGCGTCGGTGATCTGCCAGTTGCCCAGCGCGATGCGCGTCGACGCTGCAGCCACCAACATGGTGCCGATCATCCACGGCGTCGGTGACTTGCGGAACGTCCGTGCGGCATCGGCGAGAGTGATGGGCTTGCTCATGATTTCAGTCCTTCCAGGAAGGTGAGAGCGTCGCCGATTGCCGTCGTGCCGGTGTGAAGGAGCTGTGCGGCTGACGCCTCGGTAGTGGACTCGTCGTGTGAAGTGATGGCGGAGGCCAGTTTTCGATACAGGTCGGTCTGGCCGACTTCGGCGACCATGACGGAGGCAAGTGCAGTCATGGCCGGTTCGTATGCAGCGCGCAGGCTGTTGAAGATCAAACGGAAGGCAATGGAATCCGCGCTGTCGACGACGACGTCCCAGAACGTCAGAGCGCGGTCTTGCAGCTCTACCGGATCTTCGGTGGCGCCTAGTTGATCCACGGCCGTGTCGAGTTCTCGGGCAGATTCCGCGGAGATGCGACGGGCGGCAAGCACCGCGATCTGCGGTCCCATCAACTCACGAGTTTCCAGGACACTGCGCACCACGGCCAGGTCGGGGACACCGTCGCGTATCAGCAATTGCGGGAGAAGCTCGGGTCCGGCCTGGCGCCGGAAATCACGCACTGACGTGGATTCGCCCTGGCGGACCTCGACTAGTCCCGCTTGGGCGAGCTTCTGAATTGCCTCTCGGACCGCGGGCCTCGAGACGCCGAACGCCTCGGCGAGCTTGCGCTCGCTGGGGAGATTTTCGCCCGCCGCAAGCTCTCCGGCCAGCACTTTCACCGAAATCTGATCGAACACTGCGCCGGAAGCCGAGGTACGTGCAACGGGTTGGAACATGTACTGACGATAGGTCACCTTCTGGCAAGAGGTCAAGTGGTCAGACCAGTTGTCTGTGGCGTGAAAGAGACAACCATTGACCGTTACTCTTCACCGTAACCCCGCAGGTGAGGATATTTTTTAGGTCACCCTAATTTCAGTTACTGTCAGGACACTTAATGACATCACTTCTGCTGCCGACACTCGATACCGATACCGATGCCGAATTCGCTCGCATCACCGCCGCACTCACCCGGCGAGGTTTCCTCGGGGCCGGTGCTTTAGCCGGGATCGGATTGCTTACCGCCTGCGGAACCAGTTCGGGCGAAACGGCCGAGGGCGAGATGCGCACGATCACCACCGTCAACGGCCAGGTGGAGGTGCCCGTTAATCCGCAGCGGGTGGTCAGCGCCGATTACTACACGGGCCCCGCGATGTTCGACGCCGGATTCACACCCGTCGGACTGCCGGTGGACTACGAGAACGCGGACGGCGTCCCGGAACCCTATGCGTCCGCGCTGCGGTCTCTCCCGAAGGTGGGACGCTGGTACGAGCCCAACGCCGAGGCGATAGCGGCTTTGTCTCCCGATTTGATCGTGATGACCAACCTCCTTTCGGAGAACAACCCGGATCTTTTCGAGCAGATCCGGTCCATCGCACCCACCGCGGTTTTTGCCGAAGACGGCCAGTACGCGTGGAAGGAGCGTGCCCTCGGGGTCGCGGACGCACTCAACCAGAGTGCGAAAGTTCAGGAGTTGGCAGACCGGTACGAGGCGCGGATTGCCAAGTTCCGCAGCGACAACGCGGACGTGCTGAGCAAGGTGAAGGTCGTCTACACCACGTACTTCGAGGAGAGCGGCTTCTCGCTGTACTCGCCGACCAAGTATCAGACGACGGTCATCAGCGAGGCCGGGTTCCAGTTCAACGACCGCTCACTCGCAATTCCCGCCGGCAGCAACGAGTGGTTCCCGAAGGAGCAGTTGGAGTTACTCGACGAGGCCGACGTCATCATCACCAACAGTGGTAAGGGTCCGATCAACGAGAAGTTGGCGAACGACACCATCTTCCAGCGTCTGCGCGCCGTCAAGAACGATCAGGTTTACTCGTTCGACTACGAGGGCGTCGCGTCATTCGGTTGGGCGCTTACCTTCCTCGAGCAGTTCCAGCCGATTGCTGAGGAGATCAGAACCAAGCTCTGAAGGAGGCTTCGGATGGGAGCGCTTCCAGACCATCCGGGCCAGCGCACCCACCACGGACATTGCCAGGACAACTCCGCCGCCGATGATGCCGGCGGACGAGTCCGGGAAGATACCTTCGAGCAGCAGCCAGACACCGAAGACGAAGAACAGCACCGCGGCACCGATCTTGATGAATCCCTCCGGGAGGTGCTTGCCCAGCACCGAGCCGACGATGATGGCGAGAGCGTCGGCCGCCACCATGCCGACGGTCGATCCGATCCAGATGCCGATCCAGTTGTTGTCGGTAGCGAGGGTGATGGTGGCGAGCATGGTCTTGTCGCCGAGTTCTGCCAGGAAGAAGGCCGACGCGACGGCGATGAAGGCGGAGCGCGTGACGCGTCCGGCCTTGTTCTGCTCGTCCTCGGTGAGATCGTCACCGCGCAGGGTCCAGAGGCCGAAGACCAGGAAGGCGATACCGCCGACGATGGAAATTGCCGCCGTGGGCAGTGCGACGCCCAGGTAGTGCCCGACAGCCACTGACACCAGGTGAACAAGGGTGGTGGCTACGGTGATTCCGCCGAGAACAACCCACCAGCGATAGCGCAGGGCAAATGTCATTGCCATCAGCTGGGATTTGTCGCCGAGTTCGGCGACGAAGATGACGCCGAAGCTCAAAAGTATTGCGGCTAGCAAGATTAACTCCTCCGGTCCGTATCGGTCGGAGGAAATATGGGGCCTCCGGCCTGGACAGACGCAACGGGTGCGTTTGTCCGGCCGAAGGTCTCGCCCACCGAGGTCAGAAACCTTCGGTTCGCCAGGCCGGGTGCTTCGCGATCCGCACCAGGCGGAACGCGTTGAACCAGTATGTCGACACAGGCGATTGGGGGCTACTCCCCTTCGTTGTTACCGAGGTTAGCCTGCGTTTCGCGAATTGGCAAAGCGCACAGCAAGTTTGGGAGCCCGAACTTATCGCTTACCGTTGCCGTCAGCAGGCGAGGAGCATTGCCAAAACTGCGGTGTCGGGATCGCTGATCGGATCGATGCCTACCCGGCTGATCATCGAGACGACCGTCCCGTCGGCCTCGGCTTCCACCCAGGCCGCGCGATGGTCCAAGCCGAGGTACGGCAGTCCGGGAAGCAGAACACACCCAGAGGCGCTGCCCTCACATTCCGGCAGGCTGGGAGTCGTTTCGGAGGGTGGGTGCAGCATGATCAGCGCCGGCGGTTGATGCTCGGAAAAACGTCCAGGTGGCAGAGCAAAATCTCCGAGAACTGGACCTTCGGCCATCACCAATCCCACAGTGCCCGGTTGTGGATCATCCGGGACGTCCTCGCGCACGCCGAAAACCGTCGAGGTGGGCAACAGACCGGGGAGTGACGCGACCCGCACAGCCAATGCGAGCAGTTGCGCCCATTCTTTGGTGGTGTCGGGCCAACGCCCCGAAATGACAAAACCCTGCAACGCTCCGGCTTGCTGGAACGGTGAGATGCCTATCGCTTCATTTCTATTCATCTCTGTTCCTCCCCGAGGTGATGACAGGTAAATCCGGCACACGTCGTTGGGTAGGTAAAATATGCGCCTAAACACTGCTGGCACACAAGAGTAGGAGAGTGCCAGCGGTGATGTGCGCAGGTGCCGGCGGTGGTTTGCGCAGGTGAGGGCGGTGGTATTCACCGGGCATGACTGCCTCGAAGCGCTCGTCGTTGGATGATTTGGCAACGCAGGCCTGGATATTCGGATATCCACTGTTGATCGCGGCGGTCTCACGGGACGTGATGACGGCAACGGCGACGCCACAGGGCATGAAAGCGCCGCTCAACCAGTTTGCGTACGCGCGGGAAACCCCGGATGCGTCGTTCACGGATGTGGTCTCACCCAACGCGGACACTCTCTACTCGTCGGCGTGGTTGGACTTGCGGACCGAACCGCAGGTCTTGACGTTGCCGGACTTCGGGACGAGGTACTGGCTGGTCCCGATTCTCGACGCGTGGAGCGATGTCTTCACCGTGCCCGGTTCCCGCACAGTAGGCCGCACCGGTGGACCGTACGTCGTGGCGGGTCCGACATGGAAAGGCGAAGTGCCGCGGGGTACGACGCTTCTCCGCTCGCCGACGGCGATGAATTGGATAGTGGCGCGCTACGCCACATCGGGCGGCACCGACCTCGCCGCAGTACACACGTTGCAGGACGGAACCCGGCTGACACCACTGTCGCAGTGGACGGACAACAAGGCGGGATACACGGCGCCCGAAGGCTCGCTCGACCCGACAGTCGATACGTTCACACCCCCGGTCGACCAGGTTGCCGCGATGGACGGACAGGCGTTCTTCACCGCACTCGACGCGCTACTCGACGACAATCCACCGCGTCCCGAGGATTCCGAGATCATGAAGCAGCTCGGCGACATAGGAATCGGCTCGGGACTCGCGTGGACGTCGCGGCCACCCGAAGTGCGCGACGCATTGGACCGCGCCGCACGCAGCGGCATGGATCTGCTGCACACTATCGCGGCCGACGCCGAAAGTTCCCCGAAGAACGGCTGGACCATGCACCGTGGGTTGGGGCACTACGGAACGCATTATGCGCAGCGGGCTTTGATCGTATGGCTGGGATTCGGCGCCAACCTCGACGCGGACGCCGTGTACCCGCATGCCACCACTGACATCGACGGCAACGCCCTGACCGGGGAGAAGAACTACGTACTGCACTTCGACGAGGACGAGCTTCCGCCGGTCGAAGGTTTCTGGTCGCTGACAATGATGAACGAGCGACAGTTCTTCGTGGACAATCCGATTGATCGATACGCCATCGGTGACCGAAGTGACCTGGGGTTCGAGGACGACGGCTCCCTGAATATCTACATTCAGCACGAGTCTCCCGGCGGCTCGAAGGAAAAGAACTGGTTACCCAGCCCGGCAGACGGATTCAACGTATTCTTGCGACTGTATTGGCCCAAGGCTTCGGTGCTCTCGGGATCGTGGACGGCACCGGGTATTCGTCCGACGAACTGAAATGCTCGGAGGCTACTGATGGTCGCAACGAACCCGTTTGTGTTGTACGGCAAAGAGATCTGGTGGATGATCCTGGTCCGCGGAATCTTCGGCGTGATTTTCGGAATCATCGCCCTCGTGTGGCCGGGAATAACCGTGGTGGCCTTGGTCTTCGTTTTCGGTATCTACTCCATCGTGGACGGCGTGGTCACCCTGGTGCGGGCAATCCGCGACCGAGCGCATCTCAGTTCATGGGGATGGTTCGTCTTCACGGGCGTGGTCTCGGTGGCAGCCGGTGTTGTCGCATTGGTATGGCCCGGAATCACTGCGGTGGTACTGCTGTACATCATCGCGTTCTACGCCATCCTGTTCGGAATCCTGGGCGTGGTCGGATCTTTCAAGCTCAAGGGCTTGTCGGGCTCCGGGTGGGGATGGCTACTCGCCGCGTCGGTGCTGGCCGTGATCTTCGGAATAATCCTGCTCATCTTCCCTGGTGAAGGCATCATCGGGTTGACCTGGTTGCTTGGTTGGTACGCAATATTCTTCGGCATTCTGATGATCGTCGGTGCGTTCCAGATCAGGAGTCGGGCAAAGGAAGCTGGTGTTCTCTAAGCGGGTTCCCGCTCCTGTTCCCGTCCCCGCCCCGGCACCGACTGTCACAGGCAGCGAACATTGGTCGATTCCGCGCGGGCTGATCGTGCTGCTCGGCGCTGCCGCAACAGTGGTCGCGGTTGCCGGGATGAAGGGCTTCAGTGGAATTCTCGGTCCTGTATTTCTGGCCTTGATGCTGACCGTTGCCGTTCAGCCGATTCAGGATTGGGCGCAGAAGCACGGCTGGCCGAAGTGGCTCGGCATGCTCGGCGCCCTGGTCACGGTGTATTTGATCCTGATCGGCTTGGCCGCGTCGTTGGTTGTCTCGACTGCTCAATTGGCTACGATCCTGCCGGAGTACTCAGACAAGATGGGTGCGCTCCTGGACGAGGCTCGAAGTAGTCTGGCTAGCTTCGGAGTTGATACCGAGCAGATCCAAAACACGGTCAGCAGTATCGATCTCACCAAGGTTTTGGGAGTGGTCGAGACAGCTCTCGAGGGCCTACTCGGAGTGTTCTCGGACCTCGTGTTCATTTTGGCGCTACTGCTGTTCATGGCCTTCGACGGCATGAGTATCCGGTCGAGACTGCATATCCTGGCCGAAGAGCGCCCTGAAATCTCATACGCTCTTTCCACTTTTGCCAAGGGAACCCGCAAGTACCTGGTGGTGTCCACCGTCTTCGGTCTGATCGTCGCGTTGCTGGACGGCGGCGCACTGTGGTTGATGGGGATCCCTCTGCCGATTCTGTGGGCGTTGTTGTCGTTCATCACCAACTACATCCCGAACATCGGATTTGTGATCGGTGTGATCCCGCCGGCACTGCTCGGACTCCTCGAGGGCGGACCATGGTTGATGGTGTGGGTGATCGTCGTGTACTCCGTGATCAACTTCGTCATCCAGTCCATTATCCAACCCAAGTTTGTCGGCGACGCCGTTGGTCTGTCGGTGACGATGACCTTCCTCTCGCTCATCTTCTGGTCGTGGGTGTTGGGCGCGCTCGGTGCGCTGCTGGCTATTCCGCTCTCACTCCTGGTGAAAGCCGTCCTGCTCGACATCGATCCGGCAACCCGGTGGGCCGACATCCTGATCAGCGGCCCGAAAGAAGTCGCAGGGCCACCGGATTCTGTGGAGAAACCGGAAGCGGACGAGGAGCCGCCTGAAGGACAGTCACGGGTGAACGCCGAGCCAACTTCAGGTTGACGCAACCTTTCTTCGAGATTGACAGGAACTTGGCAGCTTTACTCCAGGATTACCAAAGCCTGGTGGAGTGGACTGTTTCCCAGTCGACGAAGAAAGGCCACGTCATTGGGAACGCCCGAACGATCTCTGCACACGGCTAGTTCGCTCCATGCGTTCAACCGGTACGAGATCAAGTATCTAGCCCACGAACGAGACGTTCCCGCATTGCGCGAGGAACTGAATGCACACATGGACTCCGATGTGAATTCGCCGATCGGTGGATACCCGGTGACCAGCCTGTACTACGACACACAGAGCCTTCGCTTCTACTGGGAAAAGATCGAAGGACTCAAGTTTCGCCGGAAACTCCGAATTCGCCTGTACGGTCGCCCGTCCGACGCAGTTGACGAGACGCCTGTGTACGTCGAGATCAAGCAACGGGTCAATCGTGTGACTCAGAAGCGGCGCGTTCAGGTTTCCTACGATGTTGCGCGGCAATTGTGTGACGGCCGACGCGACATCGACGTGGACAGAACGGCGCAGCCCTTTGTCAACGAAGTGTCCACGCTGATCGGCAATCTCGACCTCCGGCCGTCGGTCACGACCGGATATCTGCGTGAAGCGTTTGTCGGTATCGACGCCGACCTCGGCTTGCGGGTGACCATCGATCACAAAATTCACGGCCGAGATCGCGACTTCCACTTCGCGGCCGAAGCGCAGAATCGCTTCATCATTCCACCGCACCTGTGCATCGTGGAGATCAAAGCCAATGAGCGTGTGCCTTATTGGGTTACGGATATGGCAGCACGGATGGACATGTCCGTCGTGCGAATCTCCAAATACTGCCAGAGCGTCGAAGCCTTCGGGATGGCGCCGCGCTCGCGCCTGCATGCCCGTGAAGAACTGCTCACGCCCTCGATTCCATTCGAGAGCTCCCTCGTCACATCAGGACTGTAAATGAATTTCGATCTACAAGATCTCAGCGGCACCTTTTCGACCTTCGACATCATTGTCTCGCTTGCACTTTCCTTCGTGCTGTCCGCGACCATCGGCTACGTGTACCGATTGACGCACAAGAACGTTTCGTACAGTCAGTCGTACGTGCAGACATTGGTGATGGTGGGCATGGTCATCAGCCTCATCATGCTGGTTGTCGGATCGAACGTCGCACGGGCGTTTGCGCTCGTTGGCGCGCTCTCCGTGGTGCGATTTCGCAACGCGATCAAGGAAACTCGCGACGTGGGCTTCATCTTCCTCGTCATGGCAATCGGAATGACCACGGGTACAAGGTTTTACCTCCTGGCAATTGCCGCAACCATCGCCATCTGCCTGGTCTTGGTCCTGATGAGCAAATTCAACATGTTCAAGCTCGACGTGCAACGTCAGGTAGTGAAGATCCAGGTTCCCCCGGAGCCCGGATACACCGCACTGGTCGAAGACATTCTGATCGATTACACCAAGGAATTCGAACTGGTTTCCACCGAATCGGTACGTTCGGGCGCACTCACCGAGTTGTACTACACCGCGCAACTGAAGCCGGGTAAGAAACCCGCAGAACTGATCTCGGCACTCAGCGGCGTCAACGCCGGCCAGCGAGTCACAGTCCTGACCGGTTACGACCAGACTGATATCTGATGGGCGAGGATGCAGCGCCGGTTGCACCCCGTAGGCGGCTGATCCGCAGGGTGCCAACGCCTCTGCGTCAGCATTGGAAGTTGGCTGCTGCGTTCATCGCGTTTGTGGCTGTGCTTGCCGGCGTATTCGGTCAGACTCGGGTGCGTCCGTACATAACCGGCGACGCCACGGTCATCGCGTCGCAGGTTACCGAGAACATCACGGGCTCAGTTGATTTCTTCGACACATCGGTTGAACACACCTTCAGTGTGGAGTTCAGCGAATCCGACTACGACAAGATGATCGATGCTTACGCAACCGACGGTGAGAAGGAGTGGATCGAGGCCGACATCACGATCGACGGCACCCTGGTCACCGATGTCGGCTTGCGACTGAAAGGTAACTCCACGCTTCGTGGCCTGAGTAGTACTGAATCCGGCGGACGCGGGATGCAAATCCCGGACGGTGTAGTGGTTCCTGATGGAGCAGTAGTTCCTGATGGAGCAGTAGTTCCTGACGGTGCGGTGATACCTGATGGCGCAGCCGCACCCGAGTGGGGTGGCGGGGGCGGCGGCATGGTCAGCCTGTCAGCCGATGATCCGGCGTCCCTGCCTTTCCTGATCAGCTTTGACAAGAATGTGTCCGGGCGGGCCTACCAAGGTATGACGCAGCTGTCGATTCGGCCGGGAAGCCCAGTGCTGAACGAGGCGATGGCGCTGTCGCTCACCGCTGAATCCGGCCAGCCAACACAGCGATACAGCTATGCGGGGTACTCGGTGAACGGCTCCGAAACCCAGACGCGGTTGATACTCGAGCATCCAGACGAGGGCTATGCGAACTCACTGTTCGACAGTGACGGAGTGCTCTACAAGGCCGATGCCAACTCGAGCTTCACCTATCAAGGTGACGACCAGACGACCTACGTCGACCAGTTCAAGCAGATCAATGCTGAAGGTTCGCAGGACCTTCAGCCGATCATCAGCTTCCTGAAGTGGCTGGATTCGGCGACCGACGAGCAGTTCGACTCAGAACTCGCAAACTGGGTCGACGTCGATTCCTTCGCCAGATACGTTGCGACGCAGAATCTTCTGGTGAACGGTGATGACATGGCGGGGCCGGGCAAGAACTACTATCTGTGGTACGACCTCGAGTCGAAGAAAATCTCCGTCGTTGCGTGGGATCTCAACATGGCGCTGAGCGGTAATTCCGAAGCGGGACCGCATGATTCGATCAGCATGGGAGGTGGCGGTATGCGCGGCGGCGCTCAGCAAGGAGCCGCGACGGACGGCGCCGCACCGCAGGGCGCAATGACAGAAGGCGCAATGCCCCCCGGCCGTGCAGCGCGTGGTGCAGGACAGATGGACGCGGGACAGATGGGCACGGGAGAGTCGGCTGCTGGACAGGAAGGCGCCGAGCAGGCGCCCGGCGGGGCCATGGGCGGGGGCATGGGCGGCGGAATGGGAGGCAACCAACTGAAGGAACGGTTCCTCGCGTCGACGGCCTTCACCGAGACCTGTGACACGGCGTACCGCGAACTGTACGAGCAGCTCTTCTCGAGTGGCCGCGCGCTGGGAATTCTGGACGATGTCGCGTCGTCGATTCCGCTCAGTGACGGTTTGACGGAGGAGGCTCTTGCCGCCGAGGTAGAGACGATGAGGACGCGGTTGCAGGCCAGGACGGATGCGCTGGCGGACGATCCGGTGATCGCCGGCTGAGGTAACTCTCAGTATTTCTACAAGATCGCCATCTATCGTCTCGGCCATGAGCACCGCGAACAACACCGAGAACACCCACCGCCAGCCGTCGCTACTTGGTCGACGGCTGGCGGTGGGTGGTTTGGCAGCTGTTGTGGTGGGTGCGGTGGCCGGTACGGGCTGGGTGTGGTTCTCGGGCAGCGAGAACAACTCGCGGGCAGTTGCGATAGTCAACACCGATGCCGGAACCATGCTGGACGGAGAGGAACTACGCGCCGGTGACACGCTGGTCGAGACACTGAGCGCGAGTGAAGACTTCGAATTCCACGTCGTGGACAGCCCCGGCGGTAACTATTTTGCGACCCTCACCGTGCCGGAGAATTTCAGTGAGTCGGTTGCCTCGATGCTGGGCCCGGATCCGCAGCAGGCAAGCATCGACCTCGAGGTTCAGGGCGCTGACGGAGCGCAGGCGGTGGCGCTGACCAGCGCGGTGTCGGCGCAGGTCAGTGCCGACGGTATCAAGGGTTTGATGTCACAGACGTCCGCTGCTCGTCGGGCATTCGATCAGAATCTGGTGACCGCGCAGATGCTGGTAGCGGGAACAGCCGGCGCCGAGAAGTCGATCGACCAGGTGAAGGCCGGGGCAGACACGATCCTGCCGTACCTGGAAACAGCGCGCGCGGGTTCGTTGCAGTTGACGAGTGTCGCGGAGCAGGTTTCCGGCGTCGTGGATCAGGCTGCCGGGTCGGCGGAGGAATTGGCCACGCGCGCAGACTCGCTCGGCTTGACGTTGGGTGAGGCGTCGTCGTCCACCGCAGATCTCAAGTCGCGCATCGACTCGCTGACCGGTGCGTTGAGCGGATTGCCGGTGCCGCAGGATATTACGGCGCAATTGGCGAGCGTGAGTACCGACTTGGGTGCCGTGACTGCGCAATTGAACGCGGTACCGTCCATGTTGGGTGGGTCGGTGGGCCCCGATACGGCGCTCGGCGATTTGGTGCGTACTGCCGTCGGCCAATTGCAGGGTGCCAGTGCTCAATTGAACAGCGCTGCCGGTCAATTGAGTGATGGATTGATTCCGATCGCAGACCAAGCTCCGCAGATGCTCGAAGATGTGACGACTCAGATCACTCAGGGGTTCGGGACTCTCAAGTCGGTTGCGACGTCGTTGGTGACCGGGTTGGACACCGCAAAATCCGGGCTGCCGGCGTTGACCACTCCGCAGCAGGTTCAACTGATGTCGGTGCTGTCCGATCCTGTGGCGGTGAATCAAACGCCTGCGCCGGGAAGTGGATCGGATTCGCGCACAATCGCTTTGGTGTTCGGCGTGGCGACAGCCCTTCTTGCTGGTGCCTTGCTGACGCAAACGGCGGCGCCCCTGGTGAAGGAGCGCCGCCGCGTAGAGCAAGAAGAACGTGACTAGACGATCAGGCCTGCGGTCTGCGTACGAGCGCGCTCGAAGCGTGCCGTGACGTCGTTCCAGTTCACGATGTTCCAGAATGCCTTGACGTAGTCGCCCTTGACGTTCTGGTAATCGAGGTAGAAAGCGTGCTCCCACATGTCCAGCATCAGCAGCGGCGTGAGGCCGATGGAGATGTTGCCCTGCTGATCGTAGAGCTGGACGATGACGAGGCGTGCGCCGATGGAATCCCACGCGAGGATGGACCAGCCGGAGCCCTGGATGGCGTTGGCGTTCGCGGAGAAGTGTGCGCGGAAGAGATCGAACGAACCGAAGTTGTCGTCGATCGCTGCGGCGAGTTCGCCTTCGGGCTTGTCGCCACCGTCAGCGCTGAGGTTGTTCCAGAAAACGGTGTGGTTGGTGTGGCCACCGAGGTGGAAAGCCAGGTTCTTCTCGAGCAGGTTGGCCTGCGCGGCGATGGTGTCGTTCTCGCGAGCCTCGGCCAGCTTCTCGAGTGCAGCGTTGGCGCCGGCGACGTATGCCGCGTGGTGCTTGTCGTGGTGCAGCTCCATGATCTTGCCCGAGATGTGCGGCTCGAGGGCTGCGTAGTCGTAGGGGAGTTCCGGCAGCGTGTAAACAGACACGAGGGTCCCTTCTTTGCGGGCTCCGTGAGCCCTGCTTCTTCGAGAGTATGGTGCTTGGATTGCGGATCAATCTTGGGTATCCACCCAATAACATTCGTACACGGTCTGCAACAGTTCAGCTCAGGTAGTCATTCCCTCACAATAAAGTTCGGGTAACCGAAAACTGCGTGATCTCGGACATTGGGGCATCCGGAAATTCGTCGTAAAGGTGAACGGAACCTTAAACTTGCTCGATGCCCGCACCAGTTTTTCTCCCGGAGTCATCAGAGGCGGCACCGCCTCGGGTGTACCTTCCGGGCGCTGACCTGCTGCGCGCACTCGCTGTTGCGGCGGTGATCTACTCCCACATCTCGTTCTACGTCATCGACGATCTCGGCTCCGGTTGGTGGCTGATCGACGTCGTGTACGGCGCCTTGATCGAACCGGCCCAGCTAAATCAGCACCTGTCTTTTGTCGGAGTCGCGACGTTCATGATGTTGACCGGCGCCCTGGTGACTCGGTCCGCGATACGTGATCGGCCCGGCAAATTCCTGACCAACAGATTGAGTCGACTGGTACCGGCATTCTGGGTGGCAATTGCGATAGCCATCCTGTTGGTTCGTCTCGGTATCAACGGCATGTTCAGTGGCCAGGACGGTATTTCGAATACCCAGGCGCTGATGAGTTTCTTCCTCGGCGGGTTCTTTCTCACGCCTGAAGTGGCTGTTCTCGGTGTGACCTGGACGTTGACGGTCCAATTCCTGTTCTACCTTGCCTGCGTGGCGATGCGGCCGATTCTGCGGATGCGGCCGGTCATCATGCCGCTCGGCGGGGCAGCGCTGTGTTCGCTGGTGTTGCTCTACAACATTTACGCACCGATGCCGTACACCGTTCCGATGCTCTCGAAGATCGCGGCGACACTCCCGGCGGTTTTCCTCGGACAGATCATGTACCTCGCGTGGGCGCGGCTGGCGCCGGGGCGATGGCTGATCGTCGCCGTTCTGGCGCAGATCCACGTGATCCTCGTGGCCACCGAGTTCCGCGTCTACTGGGCCGGTGAGAACTATTTGTGGACCATCACCGTCGTAGCCGCCGCGGTGGTCCTCATCGGCCGCTACGACGGCGGCCCGACGCGCTGGGCGTTCGTGAAGTGGTTGTCGACGCGGAGCTACATCATCTACCTCGTCCACACGCTGATCCTGTATCGCGTCGTCGAGAACACGACGCCGCACGTCGGTCCGACACTCGCCTTCGGCCTCTTTCTTGTTGTCACGGCGGTCGTCGCGGAATTCGGCTATCGCTGGGTCGAACTGCCAGGTGCCCGAGCCGTCACGGCATGGCGGAACAAGCGCTCACGCGTAGAATCAAAGAATGAGCTGGTACGACGACATTCTGGGGCGAGCGTCCGCACAATCCACCCTGATCAGTCCGCAGGACGCACTGCCAGGACGTGAGACCGCGATGCCAGTGCCTGCCGCGCATTACGTGAACGGGCATCCGCTGACGCCGCCGTTCCCCGAGGGGATGCAGACCGTCGTCGTCGGTATGGGTTGTTTCTGGGGTGCGGAGAAGGAGTTCTGGCAGCTTCCGGGCGTCTACAGCACCGCTGCCGGATATGCGGGCGGATACACCCCCAATCCCACGTACGAGGAAACCTGCTCGGGACGCACCGGGCACACCGAGGTAGTGCTCGTCGTCTTTGATCCGGCCGTCATTTCGTACGAGCAGATCCTGGCTCATTTCTGGGAAAACCACGATCCGACGCAGGGGATGCGTCAAGGAAACGACCAAGGTTCGCAGTATCGATCCGCGATTTTCACGACTTCCGAAGATCAGGAACAGATCGCGCACGCATCTGCACTTGCATTCGGCAAACGATTGACTGACGCCGGTTATGGCGCAATTACGACGGAAATAGGTCCGCTGCGTGATTTCTTCTATGCCGAGGACTATCACCAGCAATATCTTGCAAAAAACCCCGGCGGATATTGCCCAGTGCATGCCACGGGAGTCAGCTGCCCGGTAGGACTATTGCGCCAAGATCAGGTGCCGGCACAGACCGATATTCTTCCGCCTCACGAATAGTTGGTGTTGGAGGACACATGTGATTCCGATCGTTAATACTTGCAACTAGATCGAAATAAAGGGAATCTCGATAGTAAGAGTGTCTTGTCGAGAGAACTGAGCGCATCATGTCCGCTAGTACGCGAGCAACAGCGTCGTTGCTCCGACGCACCATTCACGTCGGCCACGACCCGATGGTCAGGCGTAGTGATCGCATCGAAGGATTCATGTCCTTCGGCTTGATCGTTCTTGCGATCCTGCTGGTGCCGTTTGCCATCTGGGCAGGCGGCGCTACGGCGGCAAGCCAGAATGCCCTGATCGCCGACCAGGCCAGGAGCACCCATTCCATCGCCGCCGTCACGACGGGCGACTCGGTCACGTCCAGTGTCGCGACCGCCGATTACATTCCTGCGAACACCGAAACAGCACCGGCTCAGTGGAACTGGAACGGACAGGTTCATCGCGAAGACATCACCGTCGACGAGACCACGCCTGCCGGCACTTCCGTCGACATCTACGTCGACAACAACGGTGACAAAACCATTGCCCCGATCACGCAGAGCGCAGCTGACGTAGCCGCGGTTGTGACCGGAATCTTCACGTGGTTCAGCATCATGTCGCTGCTGACCATCGGTTTCATGCTGATTCGGGTATGGCTCGACCGTAGCCGCGACGCACAGTGGGACCGGGACCTGCGCGCATTCCTCGACGCGAACAGTTAGGGGCTTCGCCCCCTGTGCGCCTTTTTGGTAGTGGGCGCTACCAAAAAGGCGCACAGGCCGAAGGCCTACGCCAACTGCGGCATGACCTCGCTCGCCACCAGTTCGAGATGATCCAGATCGCTCAGATCAAGCGTCTGCAGGTACATACGCTCTGAACCGGCCTCGGCAAATGCTCCGAGTTTGTCCACCAACTCCGACGGCGTTCCCGCCAAGCCGTTTTCACGCAGTTCGGCTACCTCGCGGCCGATGGCAGCAGCTCGCTTGGCGATTTCCGCCTCGTCACGTCCACAACACAAGACCAGTGCGTTGGAATACGTCAGCTCGCTCGGGTCCCGGTTGATATCGACACAGGCCTGACGAACGCGTCCGAAGATCTCCTTGGTGTCGCCCGCGGACTGGAACGGGATATTGAACTCACTGGCGTACCGCGCGGCCAAGGCCGGTGTCTTCTTCTTACCGACGCCGCCCATCAGAATGGGCGGTCCGCCGGCCTGGTGCGGCTTCGGCAATGCCGGAGAATTCTTGATCTGCACGTGCTTACCGTCGTAGTCGAACTGCTCGCCGACGGGAGTGCGCCACAAGCCCGTCACCACGTCGAGGGTTTCCTCGAGCAGTTCGAAGCGGTCCTTCAGCGCCGGGAACGGAATCCCGTACGCCTCATGCTCCTTTTCGTACCAGCCGGCGCCGATACCGAAGTCGACGCGGCCGCCACTCATCTGGTCTACCTGCGCGACGGAGATGGCAAGCGGGCCGGCGTACCGGAACGTTGCCGACGTCACGAGCGTGCCGAGGCGGATCGTCGACGTCTCGCGGGCAATGCCCGCAAGCGTGATCCACGCGTCGGTCGGTCCGGGAAGGCCGTCGGAATTCATGGCCAGATAGTGATCGGAACGGAAGAACGCTCCGTACCCGAGCTTTTCGGCCGTCTGGGCCACCGCGAGTAGTTGTTCGTAAGTAGCGCCCTGTTGGGGTTCGGTGAAGATACGTAGATCCATGCGCTCAACTCTGCCATTGCGGGTGCGTCAGGGCAGCGCGGGAACAACAACACCCACCTGTCCGGCGGCAAGGCACAGTGACAGTCCTGGGGTCCGCGGCGATACCTTGACGGTTGTGCCGTCGCCGACAACCTGCACGAATGCCGAGTGCAAGCCCTGCTTCACGGGAACGGCGACCGCGTCACCGGTGGTCAAGGACACGTCGATCGTTCCGTCTGCGCTCGCGAGATAGTTGAGCTGAACTGTCCAATCCCAGACGGCCAACGGTCCGTCCAACGTCAGTTCTGTCGGGCCGTCGACACGTGTTCCGCACTGCGGTTCCGTGCCCTCGAGAATCCGTCGCGTGAACGTGACTTCGCCGTCGACGACAGTGCCGTTGTCGTTGATCAGTCGCAGAATCGGTGTACTGGAACCAAATTCGGGTCGATCGGGCAGTGGGCCGAGTACCTGGGAAGCCATGTTGTTCGGGTTGGTGAAAGGAAGGAGAACCCAGATCGAGACCGGCTGATCGAGCAGCGGCGCATCCGTGTTCTGCGCCAACGACACCCGGGCATTCTGAAGATAGTCACGGGTCGGGCTTTCTCGCCAGACGTTCACGAACGAGAATGTCGAGACCAGGGAACTGACGACAAACAGAACCGAAAGACCCACGGCAATAGCGCGGATCGGCACCGTGGTGTGGGAGTCGGTGTGGGAGTCGGTGTGGGAGTCGACGCGGGGTTCGACCCGGGGTGGCGCCGCGAAGTAGAGCGCAATCGCGAGGGCGAACACTGTGGCCGAATCCGTGAAATACCGCAGGGTCTGAGCCAATTCGTACGTCGTGCCCTCGGCGGTGCGGGTGGCGGTCATCGCGGCAACCGACACCAGGAAATACAGAGCAGCGCAGATCCAGATCCAGGCAGCGCCTTGTCGGGAGCGCACGGTGAGCATGAGTGCGGTGAGAAGCATGATCCAGGCGGCAATGACCAGGAACATCGGGGGATTCGCCCACGCGGGACCCGGAATCCATCGCTCCCACTGCCACGGCCCACCCAACAAAGTCGGGAGCATTCCCAAGGAAGTTCCGTGGTGCAGCAGGGCCGTGGACATGCTGCGACCGTTGCCCGTCACCGGCGACTCGACGGTGAACAGGTACACCGGAATCCAGATCGCGAGCACAACGGCGCACGGAATCCACAGGGCCTTGGCTTTTTTCGCAGCTGTGCGAATCGGCGACGCGTCGGACTGCGTGCGCAGATACAAGACGACGAACACGAGCGCCACAAACGGCACGAGTACCGACTTCTCGAAGAACAGCAACGAGACCACAAAAACTGCTGTCCCCGAGGCGGCATAGCGCCGTCGGCCGGTCCGCACGAGTTGTATCGCGTCGCCGCACACCCAGGCGAGAGCAATCTGCAGGGGAAGCGCATTGAGCGCCGCCGACCACCAGGCAAATGCGGGCAGAGTGAGCGGGATGAACAGATAGCCGAGCAACGGAATCAGCAGCGCCGGACGCCATCCGAGCACCAGTCTGAGCGTGCGGAGCAGCGCGAGTGATGCCAACGCCTGACCGAGGACAAGCAGCATCACCGGAAGAGCCCACTGGTACGGGGCAATTCGCGTCACGAGGCCCGTCAGGAAGAAGGCTGCCGGCATGAAGTGACCGTCGTGGTCGTAGAGCAGCAGTTCGCTCGAGAAGAGGGGGAAGCGAGCTCCGCGTCCGATCAGGATGAGATCGTCCCAGTAGAAGTAGTTCTGCGATGCCACGCACGTTCGAATACCGAGTGCGATCGCGATCGACGCGAGTGCGATCGGCAAAACGTACCTGGCAGTGGGCTTGGTCATCGGGAGAGCTTCGGCATCGGAGGAGTCATCGCCTGGCAATGCTGCCAGGTGCCGTCCCACAGTGCTGCCAGGTGCCGCGTGAACGGATTGTCCGGTGGACTCCGGCTGCGAATTCACAGGGAATTCGCCCGCTTGTCAAATTCATCCTCGAGCCTGTGCATCGTTCGCTAACACCTGTCAGTAAACCCACAACCCATGAGCCCTGACCTGTGGATAAAGGTCTGTGGATTCATCCCAAGCTGGGGATGAACCTGTGGATAGTGTGGATAACTCGAGTTTTTCGGTGTCGCAGGTCACATTATCGGCACAAAGTTGTACCTGGAGATGAAGTTCAGGTTACGGAACAGCTCCGAAACCATTTGCTGCCGTTACCGATACGGCGTGACAGAATCGAGCGTGTGAACCAGCTACAGGTCTGCGCACGGTGCGCCGCACGATGGCCCGTCGTCGGTCCGGCGGGTAGATGGTGTCCCCGCTGCGGCGGTGTCCTCCTCATGCCGGTCCGCACCGACGTGTATCTGCCCCCCTCCCGTCGCGGCTTCCGGTGGATCGCCCGCAACCCCGGGGAACCACGTGGCGTCGGAGATCCGCAACCGCCCCGCGCCGACCCGTCGACGCCCCGATACGACGCCGTCCCGACGTGGGGACTCACCGACGTCGTCGACACCAGCCCAGCCGAGGAGTCTCGCGCCGACCGGATGGCCGATCGCGTCGGCTCGTTGCTCACCATTGCGGCAGTTCTGTACGGACTGGCCGTCTTCGCGGAACTCGGCCGCTACGCGATCCTGGTGTACAACCAGACCCGTCTGGTCCCACAACTGTTGTTGCGGCTGTCGGACGCCGCCGTCTACTTCACGCAGCTCGGTGGGCTGCTTACGGCTGTCCTCGCCGCCGTGGCCGCGGTGTGTTGGCTGCTACGTGCGCGCCGCGACCTGTACGCGCGGGAAAAGCGCGCTGATCCGCGCTCACGCGGTGAAATCCTGGTCGGCTGCGCCGTGCCGGTCCTCAATCTCGTGATGCCGCCCCTATATCTACTCGAACTCGTGCGCCGCGACCCGCGTGGCATCCGGCTCGTCAAGATCTGGTGGGGGTTCTGGGCGTTCAGTGGCTTCCTCCTTGTCGTGAACGCGTATTGGCGCTCGCGACCCGGCCTCCAGGCAATGGCCGACGGAGTGCTCCTCTCGGCCTTCATCGCGTTGATCGCCGCTGCCACCGCTGCGCTCCTGCTGGTGGTGATTCGGCGTATCGAGCACAAGGATTGGCGAGGCGAACCGGACACCGCGACCAGATGGGTGCCGGTTCCACGATCGGTGCTTGAAAATGCCGTGCCGGAAAAAGCAGCCGCTCAGTGAGCCCGGATCGCCGAGGCCCGCTTGTCGTAGCGCATCGAGGCGCGTCGGCTGCGCGGCCGGAACACACGCTTGCCGCTTACGAGCTTGCCCTCGAAGAGGGGGCAGACGGGCTCGAGTGCGATGTCCGGCTCACCCGCGACGGCCACCTGGTCTGTGTCCACGACCGCAAGGTCGACCGCACGTCCAGCGGCACCGGCATCGTCAGCGAGATGACTCTCGATTCCCTGACCGCACTCGACTTCGGATCAACCGGCGAGCCCGCAGATCTGCTGACCCTGACCGAACTCATCACTTTGGCGCTGGATTTCTCGCGTCCGGTGAAACTGTTCATCGAAACCAAACACCCCGTGCGGTACGGCGGACTGGTCGAAGCGAAGCTCCTCGCCGAACTGCACCGCTTCGGCATAGCGTCGCCGCCGTCCGCGGATCATTCCCGGGCCGTCGTGATGTCCTTCTCGGCCAGCGCGGTGTGGCGTGTGCGCCGAGCAGCCCCCCTTCTACCGACGGTCCTTCTCGGCGACGCGTCGCGGTATCTCGGCGGCGGAGCGTCGACGGCTGTTGGTGCGACCGCGATCGGCCCGTCCGTCAAGGCGCTGCGAGAGCATCCCGATCTTGTGGACCGCGCTGCTGCGGCCGGACGCGCTACCTACTGCTGGACCGTCGACGACAAGGCGGATGTGGACCTGTGCCGTGAGCTCGGGGTCAGTTGGGTGGCCACAAACCATCCCGGACGCACCAAGCAATGGCTGGGCAGTGCTTGATCGCGGGTGATCCCGTGTAGTTTTGCCCTCGTGGCTAAGAAGAGCAAGAGAAACAGTGGACCGAAGGTAGACAGTGGGCGCGCAGCGAAGCTCGCAGCCCGCCAAGCAGAGCGTGACGCCGCATCAGGCGCGGTCAACCGCCCGTTCGAAGGCCTCGCGGCAGAGTGCGACCTGGTTGCCATGCGCGAATTCGTTCCTTCGGCCACGGCTCCGCTGCCCGTCATCGGCTCGGATCGTCCCGTCACCGTCGCGACGGTTCTTCCCGGCGCTGTTGCCGCTCTCGTCCGCAACGAGGGTGAGACGGCAACCGGATTTGTCGGTGTTCAGGTTCAGGCTCACTCCGCAGATCTGGGCGCAGACCTCGCCGCATCCGTGACGTGGGTTGCCGACGCAGCCCCCGGCGACGCGCTCCCCGCTGCCGATCCCGCCGAGGACACCCCGGCTGTCACCGCTGTCGTCGATCCCGCCGCACTGCTCGACATCACCGTCTACCAGGACTTCAACTGGTGGATCCCCGAAGGTACCGAAACGGATGCCCAGGTCAAGGCCACCGTTGAGCAGGCCAACGCGGCAATCATGCCGTCGGCTCGCCTCGAAGGTGACGGCCTCGTCGCAGCCTGGTGGGTAGACGCCGGAGAGAAGGCGCACCTGCGTTGGGTTCGCCCCGAAAGCGAAGACGATCTGATGCTTGCACTGGCGCGCGTTCACGCTGCCGGCGGACTGAACCTGGGTGAGGGTTCGCGTTACGCGGGATCCTTCCGCACCCACGGACTGCTGGTTCCGGTCTTCGACCTGGACCCCGAGAAGCACGCAAACGAGTGGGTTGCGGCAACGGTCGAGTTCGGCGATCGCCTGGCGCAGGCCCTGGCCGTCGACGCACCTTTGACGTCGGCCGAACTGCGTTCGCGCGACGGACTGCGTGGACGTCAGGTCACGCTGCGCTGATAGCGCTTCTATAGACGTTACGCAGGGTCACGTATAAAGTTCTACGGATGACCTTGGCGCACGACATCTCCGGTAGCGGTCCCACGCTTGTGCTCGTCCATGGCATTGTTCATCGGCGCCAGGCGTGGGATTCGCTTTTGGATCAGTTGACGCCGTATCGGCGCGTCGTCACGGTTGATCTCCCCGGCCACGGGGATTCTGCGCTGCCCGAACTCGGGACTGATGTCATGGGCCAGTTGATTGACGACGTCAGTGCATTCATCACAGAGGTGACGCCGCCGGGCGAGCGCGCCCACGTCGCCGGTAATTCTCTCGGCGGGTGGATCTCACTCTGCCTTGCGGCACGCGGCGACGTTGCTTCGGCAACGGCGCTCTCGCCGGCCGGATTTTTTGTCAATCATCTGGATCAGGTGCGCGCGATAGGCACGTTTCAGGCACTCCGAAGCACGGCCAAACTCTTCGGCGACGGATTGCCCCGCGCGTTGCAGTACAAGCTGATTCGCTATCCGGCGCTTGCCGCGTTCTTTGCGCATCCGAGTCACGTCGACTACTCCGCTGCCCTGGCCGACTGCCGTTCACTTATCTCGAATGAGCTTGTCGATCTAGGGATGGAACTCGATTTTGTGCTGCCGCCGATCGTGAATCCGGCTGTGCCCGTGACAGTTGCGTGGGGCCGACGCGACCTGATCCTGCCGGTCTATCAGGCCCAGCGCGTGAAAAAGCCCTTCCCGCAAGCAAAACTCATAGTTTTGCCTGGGGTAGGGCATGTTCCGATGACCGACTCACCCGAGCTGATCAGCTCGATTCTGCTGGCCGGCAGTGAGTTGCGGCGTTAGACGGCTCCACCGGCAACTGCGGGTGCTCCCGAAGAATCGCCAACGACGCTCATCTCACGAGACACAAAATCCTCGATGTCGAACAGGTTGGCGCCCGCACGATCCGCAATGGTGAGAAGTGTTGTCATGCTCGCAACTTCCTCGACCTGCTCCTTGAGGAACCACTGCATGAACTGCTCACCCAAGTAGTCGCCTTCCTCACGAGCGGTGCTCGCGAGCTGAACGATCTGCTCGGTGACGGACTTCTCCTGGGTGAGTGCAAGCGCAATGGCTTCCCGGACATCCTTGAAGTCGGACTTGGCGCCGTCGACACCCGTGAGTTCGACGTTGATGCTGCGATCGAGGAAGTACTGGACGATCATCATCGCGTGATTGCGCTCTTCAACGGCCTGCTTGTAGAAGTGCTTGGCAAGCTGCGGAAGATCGGCGTAGTCGAAATAAACAGCAGTTGCCGTGTACTGGTGCGAGGCGTTGAATTCGTTGCGAATCTGGTCTCGGAGGAGCGCATGGAATTTAGTCATGTGTGTGTCACCAGAAGTCATGAACCCCAAGATAGTGCAGGTCAGGGGCACTGTCATCCCAGTGCAGCCTTATTGTGGTAAGCGTTTCCAAACTAATGGAAACCTAATTATTCAAGCCCCGGCACCCGCAATTTTCGGAGCAGTGGCATCGGCTGCGGGCGGATTGTTCATCTCGCGCGCCACAAAGTTCTCCAAGTGGAAAAGATTGTTTCCTGCTCGATCCACGATCGACAACAACGTGGTCATACTCGCGACTTCCTCAACCTGTTCCTTGAGGAACCACTGCATGAACTGCTCACCCAGATAGTCTCCGGTGTCACGAGCAGTGCGAGCCAGACGCGTGATCTGAGCCGTGACGGTGTGCTCCTGCTCGAGCGCCAATTCCACAGGTCCGCGCACATTTTCGAACTTCGTGACAACCTCGCCGACTCCGGGAATCTCGACGTCGAGATCGTTGTCCAGCAAGTACTGGATCATCATCATGGCGTGGGAGCGTTCTTCGCTCGCCTGGTTGTAGAAACGCGTCGCCATTTGCGGAAGATCATGCGAATCGAAGTACACGGCCACCGCGACGTACTGCTGAGACGCCGTGAACTCGTTCCGGATCTGCTCACGCAGAAGAAGGGTGAATTCGCTCGAGTTCTTCGCCTGTGTCATGTCTCCAGGTTACTGCGTGCAGGCCGCCGTCCGGGATCTACGTTGCTCAGCCGGGTGTGACCAATTCCGCAGGAATCTGCTGATCATTGGCGAGCGCGTCGAAGAATTGTGATGCCTTGGTCTTGTCCCACAGCAGAACGTCACCCGAGCCGTCGACGTAATCGAATCCGCCGACGGGAACCGTTGTAGTTGTCATGCCGCCGCGCAAAGCCCACGCGAGTGACGCCAGATTCCAGATGTGGTCACCGTTGTCGACCTGAAGCGACTTTGCCGTGTCGGTGGCAAGGGACCACAACCGGAACGGATTGAGGAACGTCGTAGGACTGGTGGCCTTCGACAGCAGAGCCGACATGAACTTGCGCTGATTGTTCATGCGATCGAGATCGGCCATCGCCGTTGCGCGGGTACGCACAAATCCGAGCGCCTCCGAGCCCGTCAGGTCCTGACACCCAGCAGGCAAGTTGATACCGGCAAGGGGATCGTCGATCGGAGAATCCAGGCACACGTTGACCCCGCCGACAGCATCGACGATCCCCGCAAAACCGCTGAATCCGATTTCCGCGTAGTGGTCGATCCGCAAACCCGTTGCTTCCTCGACGGTCTGCACCAGCAACGGCGCTCCGCCCCACGCGAATGCGGCATTGATCTTGTCGGAACCCTCACCCGGAATCGGAACATACGAGTCACGCGGAATGCTGACCATCGTGGTCTTCCCACTCTTGGGCACATGGACCAGCATGATCGTGTCCGTGCGCTTGGGTCCGGTATCGCCACCGGTCGCGAGCGCCTGCTCCTGCTCCGGAGTCAGACCGTCGCGGCTGTCCGAACCCACGATCAACCAGTTCGTGCCAGGTGTATCCGCGACGCGGCCGGCGTAGTCGGGAAGTGCGTCGATCCGATTCAGTGAATTGTCGACGTAGAAAATCGCGCCGACAAACGCGAGAAGCAGCACCAGCAACGTGATGCCGATGCGCTTGCCCCAATTCTTGCGTCGACGAGGCGCCGACGGCGGCTGCTGACGCGGCGGTGGCTGGCGGGGTGGCTGATTCGGCGGCGTCCTCCGCGGGGGTGGCGGGGGAGTTTGACGGTATTGCTGCGCTTGCCGATCCTGCTGTGCTTGCCGGTTCTGCTGGGGGTCCCGGTACGGCTGTGGTTGCTGCGGCGGGGCCCAGTTGTTGCGGTTTTGGGGTGGCGGGGTCTGCGACCACGCCCGGTTCTGGGGTGGCTGGTTCTGGGGTGGCCGGCCGTCACGGCGAATGACCTGAGTTCCCTCGGGCGGGCGCTGTCCCTCGGGCGGGCGCGGCGGCTGACGCCGCGGCGGCGGACCCTGAGGTGGAGGACCCGGTCGCGGCGGGCGCTGAGGATAGGGGGAGTCGCCGGTCACCAGTTCACGGTACCGGTCACGGCAACCAACCCACATGATCGCGAAGCAGGGCGTAACCGATGAACGCCACCATGTCGATGAGCGCGTGGGCGATGATCAACGGCCACAGGCGTCCCGTTCGCTGCCAGTACCGACCGAAGATCAGACCCATGACGACGTTGCCGACACCACCACCGAAACCTTGGTACAGGTGATAGCTGCCCCGCAGCAGCGACGACGCGAGCAACGACGAGTTCTCGCCCCACCCGAGCAGGCGCAGCCTGCTGATCAGATACGCGACAACAAGAACTTCTTCGGCACTCGAGTTCGCGATCGCCGAGAGAATCAGAATCGGGACGCGCCACCAGTGATCGTCGAGGGCACTCGCCTGGACGGTGAGATTGATGTTCAACGCCTGCGCCGTGAGATAGAACAGTAGTCCGGGAAGGCCGATCAAGGCGGCAAGGCCAAAGCCGGGCGCGATGTCGCGTCGTAGCTTCGGTTTGGGAGGAAGGCCGGCCGCGGTCGGGCCGATACCCGCCCGCCAGAGCAGGTACAGGCCGAGTGCAGCCCACGCGAACAGTCTTGTCACACTCAGCAATTGACGAGCGAGGTCGATCCAGTCGATCGCTGCCTGCGACGGATTGAGCGCCACCGTCTGATCGGACAATGCGACGGGCGTCGCGAGGGATTCGAGGAGCGACAAGATGCCGGAAAGGCCACTGAGGCCGAAGGTGACCAGCAGGACGATCGTGATCTCGATCCGCACACCGCGACGTTCGGACGCATCGAGAGCAGGTCCGGCGGGAGCGGGTGGGTTCAACCACGAGCGGACGGTTTGGCGGGCATTCACCCGCGCAACGCTATCCGTTGGCGGCGCCGCCTGTGACATGTGAACCGCCGGGGCGCAGGCCGTTGAGGAACGGGCAGCCGACAAGGATGCGGATTGCGCGGGACAGCGAGATGGCGTCGTCGACGGGGTTGGCAAACGGCATCCAGACGTCCCGGTCGCCTGCGTGGTCCTCGATGCGCAGACGCAGTCCGTACCGGTCGATTCCGAGGGGGCGTACCCGTCCGGTGCGCAGGCATGAGGGCAGTTTGCGTGTGAGCATGTCCACAAGGTCGCTGTGATCTTCGTCGAGGTGCTGCAACCACGCCGTTTCCATTTCGCAGAACGGATCGGGGTGAGCGGCGAGCAGGTCTTCCACGGCGACGGGTTCGGCTCCGGACGAGTCTGCGACAACGGCCGACGCGAGGCTCAACCGGAGTAGTACCGACGTGTGACCGAGGTCGAGGAGTGCGGGGTGCGGGTGCTCGGCGGCGACGTCGTCGGCCAGTACCCGCGATTCGTAGTCCGGCACCGCGTGCAGTGTGCCGCGCAGCCAGACGAGTGAGCGGACAGGTTCACGCAAGGCCAGCGGAGCGTGGTCGGTGAGCTCCAACACTGCAGGTAGGCCGCCGTTTCCGGCGCTCCAGGCAAGTGCTGTTGCAGCCGAGCCGGAGGGGACGGCCACAACGATGTCGCCGTTGGATCGCAGGTGGTGCACCGATGTGACGGTCGGTTCGCTGCCTTCGATCGCGAGAACCGCATCCTGGGCTCGGGCGCAGGCACTACGTACTCGTTCGGCGGTGGATGGACCGGTGCTCGTTTTCGTAGCCATGCTGCCCCCTCGGTGGGTGTTTCCGGTTACCTCACCGGCTGATGAGGTAACCCTAACCTAAGCTGCTGTGGTGTGAATCGCAAGACTTTTGCGCAACTCGCCTGAAATCCCCGACCCCACCCGCCACTACGGTGGAGCGGTGGCCATACCTCTTTCCCTCGGGTTGCCCCCGAAAAGTTCCCGTGGACTGCTCGACGGACTCCTCCTCGGCGCCCCTGGCGAACCCCGCGTTGTTCCCGCATCGGCGCTGCTCGCAGCCAAATCCGCTGGACGCGTCGTAGTTCTCCTCGATATCGACCCCGCGCGGTTGCGAGCGGATGCCGGTGCGTCGTACGAAGCGGTGCGCTTTGATCTGGAGTGCACAACCGAACAGATCGACGACGCCATCGCACTTCGCGTGCCCGCCCCACTCGCGGTGTACGTCGACGGCGGCGACGAGGTTCTGTCTCCGGCCGAATCTGCTGCGTTGCTCTGTGAAGGAGGACGCATTCCCGGCCTCGATTCAGGGCACTCACCTGCCGAAATCGCCGATTTTCTGGCCGTGCTTGCCCACGAATCGGTGGGTTTTGTCGCCCGAGCGGCCGACGCGGACGAGGTGATCGGATTGCTGTGCGGAACCATGGCGGCCCTGCGCGGCGACGACGCCCGCGCTGCCATTCTCGACCCGCAGCCGGCAAAACTGGCTGCGCTCATCCCCGAGGCTCAGTCCGCGTTGCGCGAGGTTCTCCTCACGATCGAAGTATCCGACCCGACTTCGGTGGAAACGGCACTACGTTCGGCAGGTTTGAGCTGATCGTTGCGTAACCTTTGAGGCGTGCCAAAAATCGCGTATTTCGGTCCGTCGGGAACCTTCACGGAGATAGCGCTCGCCCAGTTCGAGGCAGAGGGCGCATTCGACGAGCTGGTCGAACGGGTGCCTGCCGGTAGCCCACCCTCGACGCTCGACCTGGTTCGTGACGGCGTTGTCGACGGCGCCGTGGTGCCGTTCGAGAACTCGGTGGAAGGCGGTGTCGCGCCGACGCTGGACTCACTCGCCTTGGGTTCGCCGCTGCAGATCGTGGCCGAGACCGAGATCGAGGTGAGCTTTTCCATCCTCGTTCGCGACGGCATCAGTGCGGATCAGGTGCGCACCATCGGTGCCTACCCGCACGCGAGCGCCCAGGTACGGGGATGGATCGCGGCCAATCTCCCGAACGCGGAAGTTGTGATCTCCTCGTCCAATGCCGGTGCCGCGCTGGACGTGCAGGCGGGAACCGTCGACGCCGGTGTGTCCACGGCCTTGGCCGGCCAGATGCTCGGATTGTCAAGCCTTGCAGACAATGTCGCCGACGTCGGCGGCGCCGTGACGCGCTTCGTGCTGGTCACCAAGCCTGCGCCGGTACCGGCCAGAACCGGCGCAGACCGCACCGCCTTGGTGCTCCATCTGGACAACGCTCCCGGATCGCTGGTTCAGGCTCTCTCCGAATTTGCCGCTCGTGGAATCGATTTGACGCGAATCGAGTCTCGTCCGATGCGCACGGAGCTGGGAACCTACCGATTCTTCGTCGACTGCGTCGGGCATGTTGAGGACTCCCTGGTGGCAGAAGCGATGCGCGCGTTGTATCGCAAATCCGGAGTGCGCTTCCTGGGGTCGTGGGCGACCGCGAATTCAACAGGGCCACAGCCTCCTTCGGATGAAACAGCGATCGCGTGGATCGAAGACCTCAAGCGCGGAGAGGGAGAACGATGACCGGCAGGCTCATTCTCGTTCGGCACGGCCAGACCGAAGCCAACGTAGCCAAGCGGCTCGACACAGCGTTGCCCGGAGCCAAACTCACCCCGGAAGGGCTGGCGCAGGCCGAAGTTCTGGGTAAGGGTCTGGCCGCCGCGCCGCCACTCGCCTTGGTGTCGTCCTTGGCGTTGCGTGCAAGGCAGACAGCGGGATTCGTCGAACAGGCCGCCGGTGTCTCGCTGGACGTGCGAGACGGTTTGCATGAAGTGCAGGCAGGTGACCTGGAAGATCGGACAGACGAAGACGCGCACCGTCTGTTTGTCGAAACCTTCCATCACTGGCATACCGGCAACCTCGGTATGCGTATACCCGGTGGCGAAACCGGCTACGACGTCTTGGAACGGTATATCCCCGTGGTCAACTCGCTGCGTGACGAGTTCCTCGAAGGGTCGTCGGGCACCGGCGATATCGTTGTCGTGAGCCACGGCGCCGCCATCAGGCTGGTCGCAGCTCAGCTCGCGGGCATCCCGGGGCTGTTCGCGGCGAACAATCACCTTGCGAACACCGAAAGCGTCGAACTACTGCCGCGCGCCGACGGCGGTTGGGATTGCTTGCGCTGGGGAACGGTGAACCCGCCGTTCGAGCACCGGCTCATTCCGGGCGCCGACGACGTGATGGGCTGACGCTCCAGCTCACCACCAGGTTGTCGCTGAACCCAGCTGACGGCCGAGTTCCGGCGTCAAGGTTCGGACGTAGCTTGCCGTGAGATGGTGGGAATCGTGGTACACCAACACATTTCCCTCCGTCACGCGGCACAGGTCGGGGCCGCAGACACCGTCGCTCAGATCCAGTAGCTGCACGTTGGAGAGTTCCGTAATTGCGTCCCACGCCGGGTTGATGTCGCTGAGCATGTCTGCCCGCGGCAAGGCGCAATGATCCGCTGAGGTAGCGGTTGCCAGGCAGTCGATGGCGCGATACGGAACGCCGTCGTGGTGCAGCCATGGTGTATCGCGGATCGCGAGAACCTGAATGCCGCTCTGCTCCAGCTCGTGCCACACCTCGACGTAGGCTTCGGGCGTCACGTCGCCGGGACCGTCCGGGCTGGGCCGGCTGGCGGTCGTGAACACAAAATCGGGTGTGGTGGCGGCAAGTCGGTCGATGACCGCGCTCGACCACGGCGCGCAATCCGGTACGTCGCTGACGGCGGGGCTCTCTCCCGCGACCAGCGGACAACCCATCTTCAGATACGTGTCGACCCGGAAACCATTGCTGCGGCCGAGTTCGTCGAGTGCGGTGATCCAGTGCTCGGAATGGGATCCCCCGGCCAGGGCGATCGTGCGGTCTGCGTTCACGTCGCCGTACGTGCAGGTCACGATGTCGATCTGCTGGAAATCCGAGATACAGCCGTCGAGCGTGGTTATCGGAAGATCCAGTGGTGCGTCGAAAATGGACGGAACCATGGAGGCTTGCGGGACTGAAACCCCGTCGGTCAACGTCAATGCGCCGGGGTGGGTGGGGATGTCGAGGGTATCGGCTGCGCGCTGACCCGTGCTCTGACTTCCCACGTAGGCCTGCCAACCGAACATTCCGGTGACGATGACCGCCGCACCGACGACGGAGGCCAGCAGGATCGGCCTCCGTGCCGGAGCATCGCGCTCGATCGGTACCTCGACCGCCATCCGCAAGCCGTAGGCCACCGCGAGCGATGCGGCGATAATCAACGTCCCGCCCACAAATCCGGCTTCCGGGCGCCCGGTCACAACGAGGGTGAACACCAGGATCGGCCAGTGCACCAGGTACAGCGCAAAGGCGAAGGAGCCAAGCTGCGAGAGGGCGGGGTGCGCGAGAATGTGTGCGGTCCAAGTCTTGTTGCCCTCGCCGCTGACTATCAGTGCGATGGCCGCGAGCGTGGGAACCAGCGTCCACGGTCCGGGGAATTGCTCGGCGCCGTCGAGGAAGAACCCACACAGCAGAATCGACGCCAATCCGGCGATGCCGAGAGCTGTTTTCAGTGCAAGTGGCCACGCCCCGACCCGCGTGATATTCCAGCGTGTCAGCATCAACGCCGCGAGTGCGCCCACCGACGGCTCCCACAGGCGGGCCGCGGAATCGTAGTAGTTCCAGGCTTGATCGTGGCCGGACATCACTGCGGCGTAGGTAAACGACATGATCGCAAACGCGCCGAACACCAGCGTCAGTGTTGGTCGCAGAAGCTCTGGGCGAGTGCGTGATACGCATGACGCAACCACCAGCACCACTGCGATGGCTACTAGATAGAACTGACCCTGCACGGCCATCGACCACAAGTGTTGGAGCGGAGACACCGAACCGTCGGCCGCCAGATAGTCGCTCGACGTAAGCGCAAGCTGCCAATTCTGGAAGAAGCCGAGAACAGCTGTCAGCTCGTCGGCGAGGCCGGCCCATCGGGTTCGGGGCAACAGCACCAAGGCCGCCGCCGCGGTCAGGAACGTCACTGCCGCGATCGGGGGGAACAATCTGACGAATACCCGTTTGAACGCCGGTAGGGGATTGAGCGAGCCACCGGCCTCGGCCCGGCGAACCAGCGAACCGACAAAGAAGTAGCCGGACAGAACCAGGAAGACGTCGACCCCGCCGGACACTTTGCCGAACCACACATGGAAGACCACCACCAAGGCGATAGCGAGTCCCCGAAGCCCGTTGAGGTCTTCGCGGTACTGCCGTGTTCTTGGTTTGTGCGGTGACTCGACGGTGGTGGCGGGGGTGGTCAAAGGCATGCTGGGTGAAGGCTCCGGGCGTCTAGGGGATCGCCCTAGGTTACCGGGAGACGGCACCAGGCGATTCGGACAGCAGTTCTACCAGCGAATTCACCGCCTGTCGGAGCCGTTGGGGTGTTCCGGAACTGATCGAGCTCCACTGTGTACCGTCGGCCGACGTGCTTGACGACGCGACAATGCGGCCATGCGCGGTGTTGAAGACCGACACCACTCCGGCGGGGAGCTTCTCGATGCCGACGCCCCGCGGGACGGCAACAATTTCCGTGAAGGACGTGCAGGTGACAATCGCACTGCCGAGCTGGCCGGCCTCGACGGGTGGTACCCCGGCTTGGGTCAGAGCGTCGGCGACGGTGTCTGCGTCGGGTCCGGCGTTCAGTGCGGCGCTCAGCATGTCGGTGGGTGCGTTGATCACGGCAATCGGCATGGGTTCCGACGGGCCGAGTGCGCGCACCACCGCATCTGCCGGATTTACGACTTTGTGAAGTGTGTAGATTTTGGTTTCTTCGTTGAAAGATGCTTCCACGCACAGTGATTCATCGGCGGCAACGCACACTCGGGTCAGTGTTCCCTGGTTGTGGCTGCGCAGCGCAAGTTCCCATGCGGGGCGCGTCAGGGTGCGCAGTGTCGCAGCAACGCCGTGATGGATCTCGCCGCCCAGTAGAAGATCTCGCGCAGCCAAAGATGTTGCTGCACTGCGCATTGCCGCATCGTATTCGGCTACCGAATCCCAAAGTGCTGTGCCGCCGAGTACCACCGGGAGCACGTCGAGGCCAAGGCGCTCGCGGGCGTACTCGATCTCCGCCGACGTCAGATCGACGGAGGGGAAAGCGTCGGTGTCGGTAGCTATTCCGAGATCAAGGGTGCTCACAGGCGCGATTCCACATCGGCGGCACCGATCACCGAGGTGATGACGGTACGCCCATCGGCAAAATGCTCGAAGTGCTTGAGGTAGTCGGGGGTTTCATGGAATTCGGTGTCGTCGTCATCCGCCGCGGCATGTCGACCACTGGCGACGGGGCCCGTTCCGGAACTCGGCGTAGCGCGGACGGCGTCGGAGCGCACACTTTCGGTGCCGACAGCATTGACTACTGTCCCGGACGCCGCGCGGGGCGTGATCTGGTCGGCAGAACTGACCGAAAGCCCTGCGCTGGTCGAATGTGCGCCGACGGGTGTTGTGGCGGCCGCTGCGGTGGTGGCTGCGGCATGCCGCCCGGCGTTGTTACCGCCGGTCAGGGCAGTCAATGGTGAACTCAGGAATGATGGTGCACCCGCGCCCAGCCCGCCGCCCAGCCCGCCGCCCAGGCCGACTGCCGCCGATACGGCACCAGCCCCAGCGGTGGCCGTCGTTGCGGCTGCTGTTGCTGCGGTAGTGGCGGCGTTGGCTCCGCCCAATACGGCGCCGAGCTGGGAAGCGGCCGCAGTGACTGCAGGGTTGGAGAGCGCCGACGTGATTGCCGCCGCAGCAGTGCGGACCGGCTCGACAAATGCGTTGACGGTCTGTTCGGCGACGCTGACATTCTGCGGAGAGCCCTGGCCGGCAACATCGGACATGGTGATGGATGGCGGCGGCTCGAACTCGTCCCGCACGGCGAGGGGAGCCGTAGCGGAATCGTAGGTTTCCATGGCCGCCGCTGCCCGGAGCTTGAGCTGCTCTGCAGCCAGTTCAGCCACCGCAGCCGATCCGGTGAGGGCGCCGCCGAGCGTGTACGCGGCCAGCTTGGCTGTTTCGACGGCAGCGATTTCCGGTAACGACGGCATGGCGATAGCCGCGACGGTGTACGTCGCCGACTGAACCTGCGCTTTGCCGCCGGTCTTCTGGGCGAGCATGGAAGACCGCGCCGCCCACTCCTCGAACGGTTTGAACTTGGCGAGAGCGGCATCGGCAGCGTCGCCCGTCCAGCCGATTCGTAGATTTGCCATCACTCGGCTGACCGTCGACGCAGTGTCTCCGAGTCCGGCGGATACTGCCGTCCAGGCTCCGCCCGCGACGCTGAGTGGCACCGGGCCCGCGCCGGCGATCAACGCAGCCGAATTGGGCGCTGCGCCGCGTGGATACCAGATGACGCCGGTGATGCCGACCATTGTTCTTCCCCCCAGAAGTGAAAATGTGCGAAGTAGTGACGTGTCTGCGGACGAGGATCAGAGTGGAGCCGAAGCCAGATCCGCCTGCGTCCGGTTGTCCTCGAATTCATAGGCGGCGGCGTAGCGGCGCAGTGCGGCGGCTGCGTCTTCGAGTTCGGCAACAGCGCGGTCGGCTGACGATGCCAAGCTTTCGGACGTCGCATTGAAACTGCTCGCGGCGCTGGTGGACACTTCGTCGGAGCCGGACGGCAGGACTTGCCGGGCGGGTCTTGTGGACGCGACGACTCCGCGCAGCCGTGCGGCCCCGGCTTCGAGTTCGAGGGCAGCGGTAATCAGTGCGTGAGGATCGACGTGCATGTGCCGAACTCCTAGGTGACCAGTGCGAATGATGGGCGAGGATCATCATCCGTCGCCCTACAGACGCCGAACGTCAAACTCCCCGCACCTACTTTGATGCGCGCCGGGAGCTGTCGGTTCCCTCGAAATCGGACTGGTTTCTCAACCCCACCCGAGTTCGTGCAAGCGGTCCTCTTCGATTCCGAAGTAGTGGGCGATCTCGTGGATGACCGTGACCGCAACCTCGTGCACGACCTCTTCTTCGGACTCGCAGATGTCGAGGATCGCGTCGCGGTAGATGGTCACCGTGTCCGGCAGGTATCCGCCGTACTGAGAATCGCGCTCGGTGAGGGCAATGCCCTGGTACAGCCCGAGAAGCCCCGGTTCCTCGGGGTCACGGGGTTCGACCAGGACAACAACGTTGTCGATGGCCTTTGCCAATTCCGGCGGAATGAGATCGAGTGCCTCGCCGACCAGGTCTTCGAACCGGTCGTCGTTCATGGTTACCGTCATGGCTTACGACGGCGGGGACGCGCCGGGCAACGGTGTCGGCACTGACCGACCTTCCGGTGCTGAAGGCGGCGGGACCGGAGCCGCGCCGTTGATCAGGATTTCGCCTTTGGCGCTGCCGGTGATGGCCGCGAACCCGCCGGTGGCGACTTCCGTGCCGACGGAGCAGTTGACGCGTCGGCTGCCGGCCAACCAGCTCTCGAGGGCGATGTTGTCCCAGAACAGGGTCAGTGTCTTGTCGCGCAACGCGTCGGCTGAACCCAGGTACTCGTTGGCAGCCTGCGTGCAGACTCCTTCGAGATAGGCGTCCTGATCCTCGACCGACGGCATGCCTGCGGGAAACTGGGTGCCGAGATCGATCACCGAGATGACCTCGTATGCGTGGGGGTTCGCGCAATCCACGGGGTCGGTCGGGAGATTCTGGTTGATGCCGATGCAGGTTCCGACGTCCCAGACATTCGACTGATCCTGATCGGCAACCCTGCCGATGAATGGCAGAAGTTCACCGGTTGTGGTCGAGAACTGCAGACCACAGCGCAGCGAACGGTCGCCGGACGTCCAGGACGATTCACTCGGGAACATCAGTCCGACGCTGAACTTGCCCTTCGGGTCGAACCGCGAGCCGAGGTACGAGTTCACGATCGGAGTGCAGTGCTCGTCGCGCAGTTCTGCGAACCGCAGCGCGCCCGGGTATCGCGATCCGGGGCCGAACTCCGCGCCCGGGAACACCGACAAGTCGAGCGGGCCGGCAACTTCGAAGCGGTGCTCGGTGTCGCACGAGACGATGGACATGTCGGTGCGATCACCACCGGATGCCGTCGCAGGCGTCCAGTTCAGGCAATCGCCCGCGCCGGCCGACGTGAAGGCGTTTTCTTCGGCGGACTTGTTGGTGGCCTGAGAGCCGATTCCGCCGACAGTGGCAGCTGGCTTGTCGCCACTGTTCAGGCCGCCGGAAATCGCGATTGTCGCAATGGCGGCAACAACCGCGCCCACCGCAACAGCAGCCAGAACGCGTCTGGTGCGGTGCGCTGAGACGGTTTTCTTCCCCGACGCGCCCGTCGGGCCCGCCGGATCGGACGGCTTCTCGATCTTGTCTTCAGGCATCGATCCCATCATGCCTGTTTTCCATGCCGTACCGAACCTTCACGGCAAAACGTTTACGTCCGAAGCAGGTATTTTATGGACTATGACCGAAGAATCCGGGCTCGAACCCGAAGCCGTCGAACTTGCCGGGCGCCTCTTCGACATGGCGCGGACCGGCGACGCGGCTTCTCTGGCGTCGTACATCGACGCCGGGATTCCGGTGGATCTGACCAACAGCAGCGGCGACACGCTGGTGATGTTGGCCGCATATCACGGCCACGTTGATGCCGTCGTTGCTCTGATCGAGCGTGGCGCCGACGTCAATCGGGCCAACGACAAGAACCAGACACCCCTTGCCGGTGCCGTCTTCAAGGGTGAGGACGCCGTCGTAAAAGCACTGGTGAGCGGGGGAGCCGACCCGCGCGGCGGGCATCCGAGCGCTATCGACGCGGCCCGGATGTTCGGACGCGAGGACTATCTTTCCCTGCTCGAATCCTGAGCGTCGCCCGGAGCGGCCGCGGACGTGACCGTTGGCTACCTGGGGTGAGTGGGTAAAGTTCCTAGTCGTGATTGACCTCAAGTTCCTCCGCGAGAATCCCGAAATCGTCCGCGAGTCGCAGCGCACCCGTGGAGAAGATCCCGGACTGGTCGACGCTCTGCTCGAAGCCGACGCGTCCCGACGCGCCGCTGTGCTGACCGGAGACAACCTCCGCGCCGAGCAGAAGGCGTTCGGCAAGAAGGTCGGACAGGCATCTCCGGAGGAGCGTCCCGCACTGCTCGCGGGGTCCAAGGAACTTGCGGCCAAGGTCAAGGAAGCCGAAGCCGCGCAGCACGAGGCGCAGGCCGCGCTCGACGCCGCGCACCGCGCGATCTCCAACGTCGTGCAGGAGGGCGCTCCGGCCGGCGGCGAAGACGACTACATCGTCCTCGAGACTGTCGGCGACATTCCGTCGTTCGACTTCGAGCCGAAGGATCACCTCGAGCTCGGTGAATCGCTCAACCTCATCGACATGGAGCGCGGCGCGAAGGTCTCGGGTTCGCGTTTCTACTTCATGACCGGGTACGGCGCGATGCTCCAGCTCGGACTGCTGCAGCTCGCGGCGCAGAAGGCTATCTCCAACGGCTTCACGATGATGATTCCGCCGGTGCTCGTGCGCCCCGAGATCATGGCCGGTACCGGCTTCCTCGGCGCTCACTCCGATGAGATCTACCACCTCGAGGAAGACGACCTCTACCTCGTCGGCACCTCCGAGGTCCCGATGGCCGGTTACCACTCGGGTGAAATTCTCGAGCTGAACGAAGGCCCGAAGCGCTACGCCGGTTGGTCCTCGTGCTTCCGCCGTGAAGCGGGAAGCTACGGCAAGGACACCCGCGGCATCATCCGCGTCCACCAGTTCGACAAGGTCGAAATGTTCACATACTGCCGACCGGAGGACGCCGACGCCGAGCATCAGCGTCTCCTGCGTTGGGAGCGGGACATGTTGGACGCCATGGAGATTCCGTACCGCGTCATCGACGTTGCCGGCGGAGACCTTGGTTCCTCGGCTGCCCGTAAGTTCGACTGCGAGGCATGGGTTCCGACGCAGCAGGCGTACCGCGAACTGACCTCGACCTCCAACTGCACGACCTTCCAGGCGCGACGGTTGAGTGTTCGGTACCGCGACGAGAACGGCAAGCCGCAGACAGCTGCCACCCTCAACGGCACCCTGGCTACGACGCGCTGGATCGTGTCGATCCTCGAAAACCACCAGCAGGCCGACGGCACCGTTCGCGTGCCGGCAGCACTGGTTCCGTTTGTCGGCACGGATGTGTTGCGCTGACTTCTTCCTAGCTGAAAAGCCGAGGCCGCGACGATTTTGTCGCGGCCTCGGCTGCTTTTCCGCCCGACCAGGTGTGTTCGGCTTGGGGGTAGTTGTTTCGCGCAGAGCGGGGCTGCAGGTCTGATGATCTGCAGCTCCGCTCTTGTCTATTTCGGCCTGCTTAGCTCACCCAAGACGGTGGCCAGCAACATTTTGCTCCTTATTGGACGTCCGTCTTACCAAAACTGATACAGGTAGCAGTTTTCTAGCTACTCTGTGATTCAACTTTTGATCAACAGTTCCTAACCAAAATGTCGGCTCGCTGGGTGGGCTTCCCTTCTGCTGCGCAAAGCAGATTCGGATTCAGCTCAACTGCTGCTGTGGCACTGGCTGCGGCGGTTGTTCCGTCCAGTCAGCGCATCGCAAGAGAGGGCTCGAAGTACATGAAAGACAAGAAGTTACGTCGGTTGTTAGCCGGCGTCAGCACCGCAGCGATGGCGGTGGGCTTCGCCACGACGTTCGGCGTCATGACGGCGTCCGCTGCGCCCGTGAGCACATCGACGGCGTCAGGCAGTTGGACATTCAACCGAACGATCAGCAACGGTACGCCCGTCCCCGGCGAGACAATTACCGTCACGAACAACATCCGTTGGAACGGTGGTCTCGCTCCGACCATCAGTGCCTTCAAGGACATTCACCCGGACTGCCTCACCTACGTCGTGGATTCGTCAAAAGTCGCCGGAAATGGCGTCGGCACGAGTTCGACCTCCACATCTGTGAGCATGACAGGATCGTGGATCCGCAGCGCCGTCGATCGGAACATCGACTACACGGTCAAGTACACCGTCGGCCAGAACTGTGCCCGCGACGTCGCCTTGATAACGGGCGCCGGCATCAGCGCGAACCAGGGTACGGGCTCTGAAACCGCCAATACGGGTCCGTCTATCACCGTTGCAAAGGCTGCAACGCAGACCAGCCTCACCGTAGCGCCTGCACCGCAGGCTGATCGAGCCTCGACTCTGACGGCCACCGTCACAACAGGTGCCACCGGCAACGTCGACTTCTTGAACAACGGCAACCTCCTCGGTACCGGCACGATCGCCAACGGCACCGCTACCTACGCGTGGACTCCGTCCGGCGCGGACGCGGGCCAGCCGTACTCGATCACCGCGAAGTACCTCAGCGACGCCACCAACGCAGTATCGACCTCGGCCGCGCAGACCGGGACTGTGGCAGCTGCGCCGACCGCCCCTGCGGCGCCGACCGCAGTCACCGTGAACCCGACATCTGTTGTTGTCGGCGGCACTGTGACGGTTTCCGGGACTGCTGAGGCCAATTCGGAGGTCACTGTCATAGCTGGTGAGAAGACGTGCAAGGTCACTGCTGGTGCTGCCGGTGCTTTCAGCTGTGACATCGTCACCAGCGAGGTCGGCACCCTGACCGTGACTGCCGTTGCGGCGAATGCTGTTGGTGTCGGTCCGATCTCAGCTCCGGTCACTGTGACCGTCTTGGCTCCGCCTGATGTTGATACGACGCTGGGTTTGTCGGTTCCGTCTGTTGCGACGGCGGGTGTTGCTGTTGATTTGACGGCGACGGTTGCTCCGGCTTCCGCTGTGGGTTCGGTGTCGTTCAAGGTTGGCGGTGTCGAGGTTGGTACTGCTGTGGTGTCGAATGGTGTTGCGACGCTGTCGCACACGTTTGCTGCTGCGGGTGTGCAGTCGGTGACGGCTGATTTCTCGGGTGCTGGTTTTGTGGCGTCGAGTGCGGGTCCGTCGACGGTGACGGTCTCTGATCCGGTTCCGGTGGATGTGGAAACGTCTCTGGTGCTGGGTGTTCCGGCTGCGGCGACGACGGGTGACGCGGTTGATTTGACGGCGACGGTTGCTCCGGTTTCTGCTGTGGGTTCGGTGTCGTTCAAGGTTGGCGGTGTCGAGGTTGGTTCTGCTGTGGTGTCGAATGGTGTTGCGACGCTGTCGCACACGTTTGCTGCTGCGGGTGTGCAGTCGGTGACGGCTGATTTCTCGGGTGCTGGTTTTGTGGCGTCGAGTGCGGGTCCGT
This sequence comes from Rhodococcus sp. MS16, assembly GCF_013277795.1. Taxonomy (NCBI): domain Bacteria; kingdom Bacillati; phylum Actinomycetota; class Actinomycetes; order Mycobacteriales; family Nocardiaceae; genus Rhodococcus; species Rhodococcus sp. MS16. The sequence continues at coordinate 183,722 of NZ_VBTM01000009.1, read as the reverse complement.
CGTCGGTGACGGTCTCTGATCCGGTTCCGGTGGATGTGGAAACGTCTCTGGTGCTGGGTGTTCCGGCTGCGGCGACGACGGGTGACGCGGTTGATTTGACGGCGACGGTTGCTCCGGCAAATGCGGTGGGTTCGGTGTCGTTCAAGGTTGGCGGTGTCGAGGTTGGTACCGCTGTTGTGTCGAATGGTGTTGCGACTCTTTCGCACACGTTTGCTGCTGCTGGTGTGCAGTCGGTGACGGCAGACTTCTCGGGCGCTGGTTTTGTGGCGTCGAGTGCGGGTCCGTCGACGGTGACGGTGTCTGATGCAGTGGTGGTCGACACGACTTCGACAACCGTGCTCAGTGTTGCCGGTGAAGCGAAGGTCGGTGTGGAACTGGATCTTTCCGCTGCGGTTGCCGGTCAGCCTTCAGGTGATCCGGCTCCGTCGGGCGGCACGGTCACCTTCAAGGTTGACGGTGTCGGTGTTGGTTCGGTTCCTGTAGTCAACGGTGCAGCGACGCTGGCACACACGTTCAACGCCGTCGGCACGGTTACGGTGACTGCGGTGTACAGCGGTTCCGGTACGTTGGCCGGCTCGACGTCGAACGCGGAGACTATCAATGTGACGGTTGAAGCGTCGACTGATGTGGATACGACGACAACGTTGAATGTTCCGGCCTCAGGTGTTGTGGGTAAGAGTGTTCAGTTGAAGGCCAATGTGTCTCCGCTGGGCAGCGTCGGCACAGTGCAGTTCTTCGAGGGCAATGTGCCGTTGGGCGCAGCGGTGGACGTGGTCAATGGTGTTGCTGTTCTTGATCACACCTTCGCCACTGCGGGTAATCATTCGATCACTGCGGTGTTCAGCGGTGGTCCCGGGATGAAGGCGTCGGAATCTACCGGGTCGACGATCAACGTCACTGAGGCGGGCACGGAACCCGGTGGATCGGGTTCGCTGGGTAACATCTTCGGCTCGTAGAGCGGAATTGATCGTTCTTCGCCCGTAACATGAAGTGGGGCTGCAGGTCTGACGACCTGCAGCCCCACTTTCGGCTAGGTCGAGGCTAGAGCTTGCGGGTGCGCAACTCGTGTCCCTTGGACGTCTTGCAGGCGCCGGTTTCGAGATCCCACTGCCAGCCGTGCAGGTTGCACGTGAGCTTGTTGCCTTCCACCACACCGAATTTGGTGAGGTCGGCCTTCAGGTGCGGGCAACGACGCTGAATCTCGTAACCGCCCAGCTCGATTGACGCGGTGTCGTCGTGGGCTTCGGAGAACCAGCCGTCGGCGTAGGCGATGCGCTCGTCGGTGAGGCACTTGAAGAACGTGTAGAGGAACTCGTTGTACCCGCCCACTCGCCACGCCTGGAAGCGGGTGGAGAGGAAGATGGTGTTGACCCAGTCAGGTTCGTCGTCGCGCAGGACGGTGCGAACCAACTCGGGTGCGATGCGGAATCCGTAGCGGTACTTGCCTTCACCGTCGATGGGCTCGCGGACGAGGCGCTTCGGGAAGTCGAGGACTACCGTCTCGTCGCCCATGACAAGTCCGACCGGGTAGCCGATGCCGTCGCAGATGACGTCCGACTGGGCCATGATGGGCTCGAACTTTGCCTTGATCGCTTCGAGGAGCGGTTCACCCTCGGCCGGTGCCCACGATGCCTTTTCGGCAGCGAGAACGGGAGCCATCTTCTGGGCCATGTTCTCGATGTACTCGGCCTTGTTCGAGAAGATCTTGTCGACCTCTGCATCCGGAATCGGATGGGACAGAACAGCTTCACTGCCATGAATATCCACGACCGAGCCGGGGATCATCAGCAGGCCGCCGTTGTTGCCGTGGATGCGCATCTGCTCGAGGAACACGATCTGATCGGGGAAGATGTTTCCCTCGTCGTCGTGATCGTCGTTGAGGTCACGCAGAGCGTCGTCGAGGAATACCGGCGGGCCGGCCGACGGGACGACCCAGGTGGCGTCGACCTGCTCGATGTAGCTACGGCAGCGGTCCATGCCGCGCTGACGCTTCTGCTTGCCGAAGTTGCGCTTGGTGCCCTTGGGGATGTCGTACACCATCGGGTACCAGATGGCGCCCGAGTACTGCAGAAGGTGGATGTCGATCTTGCCGAACTGCTCGCCCAGTACGTCCATGTCGACGGGACGCGCGTCGTTCATGTTGAAGCAGGTGGTCTCGCCGTCGGAAATCACGATGCCGGAGTCGCCGATCGGGCCGTCAGCCGGAGCGCGCAGGGCAATGATCATGATCTCCAGGTCACCCTTGGGGCCCGAGACCGTGTGCTTGACGGAGTCCTCGGTTTCGAAGAACTTGTGGAAACCGAGCTTCTCGAGCTCACGCTTGAGGTCCGGGACCGGGTAGTCCGGCAGTAGGACTGTGGCGTCCTTGTTGACGTGCTTGCTCAGGTTCTCGGGATCGAAATGATCCTTGTGAAGGTGCGAGACGTACAGGTAATCGCAATTACCGATGGCGTCCCAATCCAACTCCGAGTTATCCGGGAACGGGAACCACGACGCAAAATACGCGGGGTTGACCCACGGATCGCACAGGATCGAGCCTGCGGTCGTCTGAATGTGGAATCCGGCGTGACCGACGCTGGTGACCTGCACTGGTATGCCTCCTGAAAATGTGCTGAGCGACGGTACCAGGGTAGGCCCTCCGCGCGGCGGGTTCGATCAGGCAACCCCTGGGCATCGCGGATAACCCGACGTCACCATGGGAAACACGCGCCCACGCGGTGGGTCAGATCACGGGTTCACCGCTAGGCTGGGAACCTGTGGACCCCGTATACAGAACAGTCATCGGCATCGCCCGTACCGTCTTCGCGTTAGAAGGCCTGAAGTTCTCGGTTCAGGGCGATCGGAATATCCCCGCAACCGGTGGTGCGGTGATCGCGATCAACCACACCGGATACATGGACTTCACCTACGCGGGTTTGCCGGCGCGCACCCCGAAGCGGTACATCCGGTTCATGGCCAAGAAGGAAGTTTTCGACAACAAGATTTCCGGGCCCATCATGCGAGCCCTCAAGCACATCCCCGTCGATCGTGGTGCCGGTGCCGATTCCTACAAGGCGGCCGTCGATTTCCTCAAGCGCGGCGAACTGGTCGGCGTATATCCGGAAGCCACGATCAGTCGGAGCTTCGAGATCAAGGAATTCAAGTCCGGTGCTGCCCGCATGGCCATCGAGGCCGGTGTTCCCATCGTCCCCGTCGCGATCTGGGGTGCACAGCGCGTGTGGACCAAGGGATATCCGAAGCGGTTGGGCCGCACCAATACTCCGATCTCCATTGCTGTCGGTGAGCCCATCCAACCGTTCGAGCCGGCCAGCGAGCTGACAGCCAAGCTGCGCACGACGATGCAGGAACTGCTGCTCGAAGCTCAGAAGGGTTACCAGCACCCCGCAGGTGAGTACTGGGTACCCGCACGATTGGGTGGCAGTGCGCCCACCCTCGAACAGGCAGACAAGATGGATGCCGAAGAAGCTGAGGCCAAGGCAAAAGCACGCGAGGCCCGCAAGTCGGAAGGCTGAGCCCGTGACCGCCGAACCCGTGTACACGGCAGTCGAGACCACCGCGCGTGTTCTCTGCCGTCTACAGGGTCTGGCGGTTACCAGAACCGGCACCGAGAACGTTCCGCATACCGGCGGAGCGGTGATCGCGATCAACCACACGAGCTACCTGGACTTCATCCATGCGGCCCTTGCCGTGCGCGAGTCGAAGCGGAAGCTTCGGGTGATGGCCAAAACGGAATTGGCGAACAACAAGGTTCTCGCGTTCCTCATGCGCGGATGTGGCGTCATCGAAGTGGATCGCTCGGCGGGTGCCGCGGCCTTCCAGGTCGGCGTCGACGCGTTGCGTCGTGGCGAATTGGTTGGCGTGTATCCGGAGGCGACAATCAGTCGGAGCTTCGAGATCAAGGAATTCAAGTCCGGCGCGGCCCGGATGGCAATCGAAGCGAATGTGCCGATCATTCCCGTGATTGTCTGGGGTGCGCAGCGGTTGGTGACAAAAGGCGGACCGAAGAATTTGGGCCGCAACCACTTTCCCATCTCCGTGGAGGTTGGGGCGCCAATTGATCCGGTAGAACCGGCAGAGGCACTTACCGAAATCCTGAGAATCGAGATGGACGCCATCTTGCATCACGTTCAGGATGGGTTTGCTCACGAGCCTGGTGGGTACTGGGTCCCGCGCCGGCTCGGGGGAGGAGCGCCCACTCCGGAGGAAGCTGCGGCAATGGATATGGCGGATCGCGCGAAGCGGGCACTCTGAACCAACCACCATTGCTTGGTCGCGTAGGCCTGTCTCCGGTGGTGGTGGGGACAGTGAGGGCATTGTCTGTTCGACGACCCAATTTTTCTTACTGCGGTTTTCGATGATCTTCGCAACTCTTGGGCAGTGGGCGAGCCATCGGTGTGGACGATTTACCCTCGTATTCTGGAAGGGCCGAAAGTCGAGGTGAGCGGGGATATTGGCTTTGTAGGTGCGCAAACGCATCTACTTCTTCCTCGGCTCGGTCGACGCTAGATACCTCGAAACTGTTGTAACGGATGATTTTTCGCTGTAAACAATAGGCACTGGCGGTCACCTCGGTGATGAAGATACGGGTATCGCTCACATCTGATGATCTTGGCATTGTGAAATGCATGGTGGTCCTCGCCCTCTGCCCGATCGAATGGACGATCGAGCAGAGGGGCTTGCCGTGGTGGATTAGTGGAGTGTGCGCTGCAGATAACTGGTTCTCTACAGATCGTTCCGGCGCAGATTGGTTGTCTGATCCAGGTGTTCGCCTCTGATTAGGCGAGATCCCATTCGTCCCGCAGTGCTCCTAATAGGGTCTTCTGCCGGTCTTGCATGGTTGTGGGTGTCCATTCCGGTTCACTGAGTACTTGGCTCGTCAGTGCGAATGTCGCCACTCCGCGCTTACCAGTGAAATACTTCGATTTCTTCTTCTCGAAGTCGAAGTTCTGCGCTTCGGAGTTCTTGGCCTGGTTCAGCAGAACAAGGTTCGCGAGGCGGTGTGTCCACTCCTGGCGTTCCTTGTTGGTGAAATCGTTCAGCCACTGCGATCCAGGACTGGGGTTCTGGGGGAGTACGTGTTCGACGGTAATGAGGCGATGCTCGTATCGCACGCCTGGGCTTTTCGCCAATGCCTCGTCCAGTCTCAGGAGGATGTAGCGGCGTCCTTTGGTGTAGAGGTAGATGTCGCCTTCCAACCCCTGGAGAGTTTCCTCGATCTCTCTTGAAGTGAGATCAAAGGAAGGCGCATTCAGTCCGGCACCGGCATCGAGTTCACGCAGTATTTCCGCGTATCGCCGGACACGGGGTGTGTTGTACACATGACGGACCAGCATGCTGGCGGCGAGTCGTTCGAGCTGTTTGAGGAATGCATCAAGCCAGGCGGGTTCGTCGCTGTGGTGGCGCAGAGCCCAGAGCGCGACGGGTCGCCAGTCGTTGTTCTCGATCTTGTCGAGCCGTCGGAACCATGCATTGATCAGGTCGGCGCCGTGGGCGGCGGTGTACGAGTGATCTCGCATCTGTGCGTAGGCGTTGGCGTAGGGGACGACGATGTCGTCGACGAATTCTGTAGCTCGATCCGGGAGATACGCATTGAGAACTTGTTCGGGAAATTCCTTGAGTAGTTCCCGTTTTCCACGTTCCTTGGAGAAGATCATCCGGATATGGAGAAACAGATCACCGAAATCGTCGTGGCCGAGAGTGGCCTCGGCATCTTCCCATTTGTCTGCGTAGACCTTGGACAAGACTTCCGATATTGCTCCGACGACTTGTGATTTGAAGATGTCGGCCGGGGAGAGGTCGAGTCCTCTCGCATTCATGACGGAGAAGATTCGGTGTGCACTGTTGAGATCAGGTGTGGTCACGATGACGAGGAATGTCTTTTGCCCGAGCAATTGTACGAGGCCGAGACGGGCATTCTCGTCGCGCGAGTGAAGCAATTCCCATAGTGCTTTCGCGTTGGCATGGATTGATCGTTGCGCGTCGGTTGCCAGTGTTTCCGGTTTACGTGCAAAGAGTGCCTGGAGTTGACCGGGATTCTGGACGTGCTGGGTGAAGAATTCTGTGTCCCGGTCGCGGAGGGTCAGTCGTGGCTTTGATGCCAGTCCCTGGACTTTGCTGCCCGGTTCTTGGAGCATCACTTCGAGTTCACGGGCAAGGCCTGAATCGGTAGTGAGGTCGCGCAGTACCGCTAGCAGAATCGTCAGGGTGGTGAGACGTTGTTGGCCGTCGATGACATCGGCAGAGGTTTCGTCGCTCGACTTCACGAGGACTACCGAGCCTAAGAAATACGGTTCGTCGGGTCCTCGGTCGAGGGCTTCTGTCAGGTCTTCGAGTAGTTGACAGGCTTGCTCTGTCCCCCAGGAATATGGACGTTGGTACTCCGGGATCCGGAAATCGTAGTCACTGCAGAACACTTTGCGGAGGGGTACCTCATGCGCTTCCAACTGTTTCACTTTCGTATCATCTCGTATGAGTAATGCATCGTTACCGCCGCCGAGTGGCATGCGGAGTAAATCCGCAACGGAATCTTCTCCGACACATCAAGCGGGTCGCTCTCGTTAATTGATCTACCTGCCATGTCACTGTTGTGAACGAGATTTTGCCAGCTGGTTGGGAAAGTGTCGGACGTGCTCGGTACGGTATTGAACGGCTAAGCGCTAAGAACTCGGATGAGATTGCCACTGGTCCTCACCTCTCTCCAACTCTTGTAGTGAATAGCGGCATGAGCTACGGCGATATCAGGGTTCGAACCTCGAGAGGAACGCGGTTGTGAAGATTGTTTTTCTGCACGGAATTGGTGACGGCGACCCGAAATCGGGTTGGCTCGACGGCCTCGATCGCGGTCTCGCGCAGGCCGGTTTCGGTGCGGTCAACCGGGACACGGTCATCGCGCCTCACTACAGTTCGTTCCTCACCACAAGCGGTATCAGCGCGAAATTGCCGCCGGTGACATATAAACCACGTGACGACTCGGCTAGTCGGCGTGGATTCGAGCGGCGTCAGGCGAAAGTCCAGCGGAAGTTGGGTCTCGAGGGCGGAGTGCGCACCTTCGGGTTCCACCGCGTCCCGGGGCAGGTACTCGCTTCGCTGCAGCAGGTTGCAATCGGATCGCTACCGTTCTTCGATCTGCAGCAAGTACGCAAATATGTACGGGAGGAACCGGTTCGGGGAGCGATCCTTCGACACATCCTCGATCATCTGCCGACCTCCGGCGAGATCATTCTGATCGGCCACAGTCTGGGCAGCGTTATCGCGATCGACCTTCTCGACCATCTTCCTGAAGACGTCCATGTCCGTAGGTTCATCACTATCGGAAGTCCGGCGAATGTTCAGGCCGTCCATGACGGCAGCGAGCGTCTACTCAAGAAGTTTCCGTACGGCCGGGTCGATGACTGGTCGAACTTTCTTGATGTCGGGGACGTTGTCACGGGCGGTCGAGGGTTGGCGACTACGTTCCCGGGTGCTCAGGATTTTGTCATCGACAACGGCGCATCGCATGCTTCTGGTGCATATCTCGGGCACCGCGCAGTTTCCGCGTTGGTGGCAGATCTGCTCTATCCGTCGAAGGAAGTCGCACTGCGAACGTCGGACATCGCGGTTCGTCTCAATGACAACGAGGCCTCGGTGTTGCTGATGTTGCACTACGCGCATTCGGTGCGTCGCAATATCAAAGACAAGGCGCTGGCCGAACGTTACGCACATGCGCTCGACATCGTCCAGGACAACGTCGTCGCTCAAATTGAGCAGGCTGCGTCGGTCGGCGGACAGCCTGTCGCGACTGAAATGCAGCAACTGGCCAGCGGGCAGCTACCGATGCTTCCGCATAGGTGGGAAGTGCACGAAGTGGTCGGCGAGTTGGTAATTCTCGCGCTGACAAACATCATCGATCCGTACGAGCTTGATGTTGGCAACGCACCTAGAGGTGCGCTCGCCGACATCGCCGTCGAACTCGGGTTCAATCGTCAACTCGGAACGATAGTGAGTACCGCCCTCGAAGACGTCCAGAAATGCCTGGACAGTCGCGGTGGTGTTCCTTGGGGCAGGGTGGTCACAGCTGCGGTCGGTCTCGCGTTGGTAGCAGCAGGTCCGGTTGGACTCGTAATGGCTGCGCCGGCAACGGCATTCGGAGCGGCGGCTCTCACTGGTGGCCTCGCAGCATTTGGACCCGGTGGAATGGTCGGTGGCCTTGCCATGCTTGGTGGCTTGGCTTCAACTGGTGCCGCAGTGGCCGCATCTGCAGCAGTGGGTGGCGGCGCCTCGGAACAGCCGATTGCGGATTCGACCACGTTGATCTTGCGGGTATCGACCGAGCATGCGCACAAGCTGCTTGGACTTCCTCATGACGAATCGCTGTGGTATCAGTTGGCAGATGTGGAGACGAAACTCTCTGCTCGTATCAATCGACTCGCTGCGTTCAGCGATCCTAAATCCGGGCAGCTGACTCACCTGCATGCGGCGAAATCGACTGTGGACAAACTGATGACATTCGTACTCGATCAAGGATTATCGCCACGAGCCATCGAGGCCGCGAGAGGGGAAAAGCCCTTGGCTGACAAGGAATTGATCGATATTCCAGCCTTGACATGAGCACCCGAATCTTCCGATGGTTTCTGATGCGAGCAACACGCTGATGCGCTTTCTACGTTGGATTCGGTGATTGCCGAACTCTCCACCATCGCGTCGAAGCTGAGCGATTATGCGGAAATCGTTAACTGCAGCGAACGTCAGCACAGAGACGCGGCCCCAACTCAAATCGAGAGAGTTGGGGCCGCGGGTCGCTTTCAGCATCGATCAGTCGAACAGACCCTGCATGAGATCAGGGTCGGGAGATGCAAGGTCAACTCTCGTCGGGGGTTCCGATTCGCCGGTCAGCCCTTCAACAATGGCCATGAGATCCGCATCCGTGATCACCCGCGCGTGGTTGGTTGCCTGATAGGCAGCCGATTCCACCCGCGGATCGCTCATGTCCTACCTCTCGTTCAATCAATAGTGTCGGAATGTCCATTGCGGACGCGCTGAGCGAGACCGTCGTACCTGACAGGCACAATGGCGGGGTGAGCCCAGAGCGTCCGACCAGCCCAGCCCGCCCAACTCTTGTCGCGACTGATGTCGACGGCACCTTGATCAACGAGGACGAGTTGGTCAGCGCTCGCACCCGCGAGGTGATTCATGCCGTCGTGGAATCGGGGACGCCCTTCCTCCTGGCAACGGGTCGCCCGCCGCGCTGGATTTCACCAGTCGTCGAAAGCCTGGGATACGCACCTTTGGCGGTCTGCGCCAACGGTGCTGTTGTCTACGACAGTTATGCCGACCGCGTGCTCAGCGCCGCAACCTTGTCGGTGGAGGCGCTGATCGAACTCTCGGGGCTGGCACTCTCCGTGCTTCCCGCTGCCGGCCTGGCAGCCGAACGAGTGGGGGAGAGCGCCCACGACGCGGCCACCCCACAATTTGTCAGCTCCCCGGACTACGAACATGCGTGGCTCAACCCCGACAACACGGAGATGTCCGAGGACGATGTACTGGCGGTCCCGGCTGTAAAACTGCTGATCCGTCGGCCGGGAATGACAAGCACCGCGATGTACGACGCTCTGGCCCCGCACGTCGGGTCGCTGGCAGACATGACGTACTCCACGGAGAACGGGCTGATCGAACTCTCGGCTCCCGGCATCACGAAGGCGTCGGGCCTCGTGGCTGCGGCGAATCAGTTCGGGTTCGACCTGTCTGGCCTGGTGGCGTTCGGCGATATGCCCAACGACATTCCCATGCTCGCGATGGCAAATCTGGGCGTCGCGATGGGTAACGCCCACCCCGAGGCAAAAGCTGCGGCAGACGAAGTTACCGAGACCAATTCCCAGCACGGGGTCGCAAAAGTCCTCGAGCGCTGGTGGTCGTAAAACCCACCAGCGCCCGAGGACTTCCCGCAGGAGTTATCCCACGGCATTGAGAATCTGTGTGACTACACCGGTGATCTGGTTGAAGATCAGGGCGCCGTTCTCGAAGTCGCTACGGAATCCGTCCGGAATCGAGTACTCGTCCGAGATGGGGAGTCCGAGGGAACCCAGATCCGATCCGTAGCTCTGCCATGCCTTGAAGATCTCGCCGACCACGGTGTACACGCCCCCGTTGGGGGAGGTGTAGATAGCGCCGTTCTGGAACAACGCTCCCAGATTGCCGAACTTTGCCTGCAGTTCTCCGGTGATGGCCTCACCGAGTCGGCCGAGGTCGCCGCCTTCGGCGATCCACTTCTGTGCGAGCGGGGAGTTGTCGGTCAACTTCAGAACCTGGTTGACGAGGTCCGTCACGGAAGACCCCGTGCCACCGGCAACGGTGTCAGCCGGAGTGTTGGGCTTCTGCACGGGAGGCGTGACGGGGTTGGCCGGGGCCGTTACTCCGTTAGCCGCATTGGCTGCGATCTGGCGGATTTCACCCATGCGGGCGTACGCGGCATCGCCGGGGCAGGCGGTGCTTCCGACGTCACGGTGAGCGAAGATGATCGGCAAATCGACTGCAGCACCCTGCGGGTACGGCGTGTACGGCGTGCCTTCGGAGTACATGGTGGTGCGGCCCATCGGATTGAGACCGGCCAACTTGAGCCGCCACCCGAGGAACTGACCAACCGAATTCAGCATCGCCGACGACGGCTGAACGGTGGAGTAGTCACCCATCATCGCGATACCGACGGTGTTCTCGTTGAAACCACCGGCATGCGCACCCTGGACGGGCTTGTCCAAACCGCCTGCGCGGCCTTCGAAGATCTGGCCGTACTTGTCGACGAGCACGTTGTATCCGACGTCGCACCAGCCGAGCGTCTGTGCGTGGTAGGCGTAGATCGAACGGACGATCCCAGCCGACTCGGCCTTCGTGTAGTTGTTGACGCCCGCGGTGTGGTGCACGGTGGCACCGCCGAGGCCGTCGTCGTACGTCGGGCCGTCGCATCGCAAGCCTTCGTCAGCACCCCACTGCGAGCGAGTGATCACTGCGGGACCGCCGGTCGAGAACGGTGCCGCAACTGCCTGCAGATTGTCGTCCGACGGGCTGGTGCCCGGATCGATGAGTACGGCCGTGACCTCGTCAGCGGTGGTCTCGACCTGGCGAAGCGGCTTCGACACCGATGCCGGGGTGTAACCGAGTTCGCCTTCGGGAGCCGGGGCGGCCTCGGTGGTGGGCGCTACCTCTGCCGGCGCTGATGAGGCGGGCGCGGGAGCTGCGTCGGTTGCCGGTGCGTCCCGCGGAGTCAGAATCTGGATGGCCTTGGTGAGTCCGACGTAGAGGGGTTCGGTAGCGGAAAGAGTGTTCGTCGCCTGTTCGGCGTCGATGGCATCGGGGGAGAACCACGGGCCCCAGATGCCGTCCTCGGACAGCGCGCGGATCTTGGACTTCGCCGAGTCAACGGTGTCCGAGGTCAACGCGACCATGCTGAACGGGGCGTCGCGAGTGAGTTGCTTGACCACAGCGCCGGGGAATTCCTCATCCTGAACAGGCGTTTCCGTCGGCGCAGCCGGATCGGCCGGTGCCGGCAGAAGCTCCGTCGGAATCGTGATTCCGGGAGGCAGCGCGATGTCGGTGGGGATCAGTGCCTTGAGATCGCCGAGGTTGATGTCGGGCAGATCGAGCCCCGTCAGTTCCTTGAGCGGAATGACGATGTCGGGAACCGACGCGAGCAGAACCTGCGAGATCTGGGTGGGCACCGCCACGGACGACGTCTCGTTTGCCGAGCGGACGTCAGGCGTGTCGTTGGTGAGGCCGTATACCGCAAAAGGACTTGCGACAGCCAGTGCGGCTACGGCCCCAAGTACGAATGAGGGCTTCGGTCGACGGTGTGGCAAGGGATGACTCCTCGGTTGTAGTTACTTACGAGCGAATTTCAGGGCCGGTAACGGCCTCGAACAGAATCGGCCGGAACCGGATCCGAGCAGGTCGGAGGCCATGTTGCGCGGATCAACTCCATCTTTCGGTCGCATATGTCTGCAACTCGTGATGCGGATGTGACTCGTGTGACTGGTGTTGCTAAGTCCAGGCACTCTTGCCACACTAGTCACAAGAGTCCATAACGCTCAACCTTAGGGTGAGACTTTAGCCAAATCGTTGTGGACTGGACCACGTGCGGAGAACCGACTTCGCAGCCCCGTGAGTCCGGTGGCGATGAGGAGAGCGTTGATGGCGAAGAACGAGCGAAGCGGAACCGCAGGTAAAAAGCCTGTTAGACGCCGTTTCCTGGTGAGTGGACCCGGTCGACGCCGTTCCGTGATGCGTATCTCCGTGCTGGGATTGATTCCCGCTCTGGCGCTCGGAATTGCCGTCGGAGGTATCGGAACTCTTTACCAGGACGAGCCGTCGGTTATGCCCGTCGTGTCCGCCGACACCCAATTCACTCTCTCCGGCCATGGCAACGGTCACGGCCGCGGAATGGGTCAATGGGGCGCTTACGGCTACGCCAAAAACCAGGGTTGGTCCGGCGAGCGAATTCTCAGCCACTACTACGGCGGCACTGTTCTCGACTCCATGCCGCCCGCTCAGATGAGCGTTCGGCTGACGGCCCGCGACGACGAGACCCTCGACGTGTACTCCGCCGCCGGAATGGTCGTGAACGGGCAGCGCACCGCGCCCGGTGAAGCCGCCCACCTGACCGCGCTTCCGGGCGGCGGCGCCAGCGTGGTCGTCACCAGCGGCTGCGGCGGCGGTGTCGTCTGGGAAGCGGTCATGAATCATCCGTGGGTGGACCCGGTCGATCTGTCCCCGGACCGGCCCGCCGACCAATTCTTGACGATGTGCGACGACAACGCCCCGTATCGCGGCGCGCTCGGTGTTGTGCTCGACAACGGCGCGGCGCGCACGGTCAACCTGCTCGACATGGAGGACTACCTACTCGGAGTCGTGCCGGTCGAGGCGAAGGCCGATTGGGCCGATTCCGGTGGGGCAGAAGCACTGCGGGCGCAGGCCGTCGCCGCGCGGTCGTATGCCGCAGTCGAGCATCGCAGCTCTTACGCCGACACCTGCGACACGCAGGACTGCCAGGTCTACGGCGGCGCAGGCAAGGAAGATCCACGAACCACCGAGGCCGTGCGCAGCACCACCGGCGCAGTTCTCTCACGCGACGGCGACATCGTTGCCACCGAATTCTCCTCGTCTACAGGCGGTTACAGCTCAGGGGGAGCATTCCCGGCTGTGGCAGACGAAGGTGACACCATCTCGCCCAATCATGACTGGACGCAGATGTTTTCCGCCGGCGAGATCGCGGAGGCCTTCGGGGTCGGCGAATTGACGTCGCTGAAAGTTCTCTCCCGAAACGGCCTCGGCGTCGACGGCGGCCGCGTCACGGCTCTCGAAGTTGTCGGAACAAAGGCAACCGTCGGTGTCACCGGAATGCAGGCGAGGATGAAATTGGGGCTGAAATCCGACTGGTTCACTATCGGTGACGGCGCTGGTGTGGTAGAGAGTCCGGTATCGGAAGCTGTAGCGCCAGAACTAAATTCGCAAATTACTGATTCGTCCGGTACGGTTGTCGAGACGCAGATCGAGGCAAAGTATCGAGAGTTCGGTGGCGCCACCGGCACTCTCGGCGCTCCGGTCGGCCCGGAGATGCAATTGCCCTCCGAGGCCGGTACCTTCCGCGTCTTCGAAAATGGAACCATCATCTGGACCGAGATTTTGGGTGCGCAGGTAGTTGATGCCAACGTGCTCCGCGAGTGGATACCGACGGATATGAGCTAGGGGAAGATCGGTCGATATTTACCTCGCACAAAAACGATTCTGTCGGGCCTCGCCGCAATCCGGTGTAGGCCCGACAGGTCGTTTACGGCCCGGAGATCAGATGGTGGGGGCGTCGCCGAGCAGTCGATATTCGAGCCACAGTTCGGCCCGTTCGGTAGGGGAGCTGAGATCGAGTTGGAGCAGGCTCTCGATGCGAGCGAGCCTGCTGCGCAACGTATGTCGATGAATGTTCAGTGCAGTGGCCGCAGCGTCTCCCACTCCGTTGTGGGCCAGCCACATGGCCAAGGTCCGGTAGAGGTCGCTGCCACCCTTTGCTTCGAGTAGTGGGCGAAGGTGGGCCGCCGCAAAAGCCGTCGACCGATCGGGATCGAGAAACGCCGACAATCCACTTTCGGAGAGTTCCGCAAAACGCATCGACGGCAGGTTACGGGCACTGGCCTCGGCTGCTGCCTGCGCGGCCTGCCTTCTGGCCCGCGAGAGATCGTCCCACCACAGCATGTCCGACACTCCGACGGTTACGTCGATACCTTTGATACGAGCGAGAATTCGTTCGCTGTCCGTGGCCGAGACGACGGCGATGAGCGCGCCGTCGGTGATGCCGAATGCCAAATCGCGGCTGAGGCCGTCGAGCAATGAGACGGACACGCTCTCGAGTAGGCCGACGGAGCCCGCGACGTGGAAGACCTGAAAGGGTTCAATCGGAAATCCGCCCCACAGCTCTCCGGAGATGTTGCGCGCGAGCGTATTCTGGCCCTCGAAGAGCTGATGCATCGCCACCGTGCGTAAGTGATTCATCGTCAGCTGTGCATCTCGCGTGCGGGCCGTCATCAACGTGAGAAGGGAAGCGGCGGTGATCACGATGCCCTGATTCAGTGACCCGACGGCGCCGGGGCAGCCGGCGACGAGGTATCCCATCAGCTTTCCCCGCGACGTTGTCAGGGGATGGGAGATGACGTCCTCGTTCTCGCTCGTGACAAAGCTGACCTCCATCGGACGGGCCTCACGCTCGGGGGCGGTGCGCTCGATTCCCGCGGCCGCGGCGGTGTGCGATATCTCGACGGTGTGGCCTGCCGAGTCCAGCAGTGCGGCCCATCCGCCGATCAACTCCGCGACCCGGCGCACAACTGCTCGGGTCCCGTTGACCGTCACAGCGGCTTGGAGGAGTCGCCGCACGCTCTGATAGTTGTTGCGCAGGGCTTTCATGTCGTCCTCGGACTGTGCCCGGGACACCGCTTTTGTCAGTGCGATGAACGGCGTTCGCAGTGGGACGTCGAGAAGAGGCACGTTGAAACGTGTGGCCGCATCTACGAGAGCCTGCGGTACTTCCTCGTATCCGAGGCCGGTTCCGAAACCGATTCCGGCAATTCCGACGCCCACCAGGGTCCGCACGAATCGGGTTGTTCCCGCGGCCGTCATGGGTAGCGACACCCCGGTGATGAGGAGTAATTCGCCGCCGTCGAGGAAGGGCGTCGGGTCGGGGAGTTCGGAGACATGTGCCCAGGTCAGGGTGCGGTCGAGCTGATCTTGCCCGGCCAGTACTCGCAGGCCGAACTGTTCGGTCGCGCAGAGCTGGCGCAGGGTGATGGGCATGGGTTCAGTCTGGCACCTCGTTCGCGCCACTATGTAGTGCCTGCGGTCACGTTTGTACAAAGTGGAGCCTGTCGCGAGGGGGTTCGAGGTCCGACACTGGCGCTAGCCAAAAAGCGCCACCAAAATCCCACCGGAGAATCCCACAAGGAGTTTCGATGTCCAGTACGGACCAACCCGCGCTTCAGCACACGCTGAAGAAGCGGCACCTGTCGATGATCGCGATCGCAGGCGTCATCGGGGCCGGACTGTTTGTCGGCTCCGGCGTGGCGATCCAGGAAACGGGCCCCGGCGTCCTGATTTCCTACGCACTTGCCGGCGTCGTCGTCATCCTCGTGATGCGCATGCTCGGTGAGATGTCGGCGGCGTCCCCGGAAACCGGGTCGTTCTCCTCGTACGCAGACAAGGCCATCGGCCGCTGGGCCGGCTTCTCCATCGGCTGGCTGTACGCGTGGTTCTGGATCATCGTCCTCGGAATCGAGGCCACCGCAGGCGCTCTCATCATGAACCGATGGGTACCGGGTGTTCCGCAATGGACCTGGGCACTGATTCTGATGATCGTGCTGACCTTGACCAACATCATCTCGGTCAAGTCGTTCGGTGAGTTCGAGTTCTGGTTCGCGTCCATCAAAGTTGTTGCCATCATCGCGTTCCTCGGCATGGGTGTCGTCGCGATCTGTGGATGGATGCCCGGCGTCGAAGCACCAGGCATGACCAACCTGACCGGCCACGGCGGGTTCCTGCCCAACGGCACGGGGGCGATGCTTGCCGCGGTCCTTGTGGTGGTGTTCTCGTTCTTCGGAGCTGAAATCGCGACCATTGCCGCTGGTGAATCGGCTAATCCGCTGGAAGCTGTTCGCGCAGCCGTCAAATCCGTCGTGTGGCGAATCCTCATCTTCTACATCGGCTCGATCGCTGTTGTCGTCACCCTGCTGCCGTGGGACAGCGCGTCTGTCGCGCTCAGCCCGTACGTCGCCGTCATGGACTCGTACGGCATCCCGGCCGCGGGCAACATCATGGACGTCGTTGTTCTCACCTCCGTCCTGTCCTGCCTGAACTCCGGCCTGTACACCGCAAGCCGCATGATCTTCTCCCTCGCCGGACGCGGCGACGCCCCGAAGTCGCTCTCCCGCATCGAGAAGACCGGCGTCCCGATGCGCGCCGTGCTGGTCTCGACCATCGTCGGATTCCTGACGGTTGGCATGAACTACCTGTCCCCGGACAAGGTGTTCCTGTTCCTCGTGAACTCCTCCGGTGCGATCGCGCTCTTCGTGTGGCTCGTTATCTCCGTGTCCCAGTTGCGAACTCGTCGCAAGCTCGAAGCGTCAGGCCAGGAACTGGAACTGAAGATGTGGCTCTTCCCGTACCTCACCTACGCCACCATCGCGGCAATCATCGCGCTCTGCATCGGCATGGTCGTCCTCGACTCGACCCGTAGTCAGATGTTCGTATCCCTGGGTCTGGCGGCGATCCTCGTGGGAATCGGGCTCTACCGCTACCGGAACGACGACAAGGCCGACGACCACAAGACCGACGACCACAAGACCGGGGCCACCCCGACTGAGGTAACTCCAACGGTCGAAACGACAACAGCGGCAGCCACCACAAAGGCCTGACGCCTACGTCCCCATCTGCGCGATACTTAGATGTCCTAGTATCGGCCACGGAACGAGAATTTCGAGCGCCGTGCGCACAGCAGATGGGGACAATCATGACCACACCCGAACCGATCGTCATCGTCGACGGGGCTCGCACCCCGGTCGGTAGCTTCGGTGGCGTCTTCAAGGACGTCCCCGCACACGAGCTCGGCGCCACGGCTGCCAAGGCCGCGCTGACCCGCGCCGGCGTTGCACCCGAGGACATCGACGAGGTTGTCATGGGCTGCATCGGCCAGGTCGGTCCAGACGCCTACAACGCGCGCCGCGTCGGCATCGCAGCCGGACTGCCCGAGAACGTTCCCGCGTACACCGTCAACCGCCTCTGTGGCAGCGGTCTGCAGGCAATCTGGTCGGCAGCCATGCAGATGCGCTGGGGCGCCGCCGCCATCACGCTCGCCGGCGGCGACGAGAGCATGTCCCGCATGCCGTTCTACGATTTCTCCGCCCGCGCCGGCTTCAAGTTGGGCGATCACGGCCTCGTCGACGGCACCGTCGCGATGCTCACCGACCCCTTCAGCAACGCCCACATGGGCCGCACCGCCGAAGCCGTCGCCCGTAAGTACGGCGTCAGCCGCGAGCAGCAGGACGAGTTTGCCGTCGAATCGCAGCGACGCGCAGCCACCGACGCCGCAAAGGCCGCTTTCGCCGAGGAGATCACCGCGGTCGAAACCGGTGGCCGTCGCTCCGTCACCGTCACCGAGGACGAGCACCCCAAGCCCGGCACCACGATGGAAACCCTCGCGAAGCTGCGCCCCGCATTCGAAGAGGGCGGCTCCGTCACCGCCGGCAACGCGTCGGGCATCAACGACGGCGCAGCAGCCCTCGTTCTCGCCACGGGCACCGAGGCAGCCAAGCGCGGCTTGACCGGTCTGGTCACGCTCGAAGCCGTCACGACGGCAGCCATGGAGCCAGGCCTGATGGGCTACGCTCCCGTGCTCGCCCTCGAAAAGCTCTTTGCACAAACAGGTTTGAAGCCGTCCGACATCGGCACCGCCGAGGTGAACGAGGCATTTGCTTCGCAGGCCATCGCCGTCATCCGCGACGCCGGCCTCGACCCGGAGAAGACCAACCCGTACGGCGGCGCCATCGCCCTCGGCCACCCCGTCGGCGCAACCGGCGCGATCCTGACGCTGCGCGCTGCCCGCGACATGGTGCGCCGCGACCTCGAATTCGGCATCGTCACCATGTGCATCGGTGGCGGCCAGGCCCTCGCCGCCCTGCTCAAGCGAGTCTGATCATGGGAACCAAGCGCAAGCCGTCGTGGTACGACGACGAGATCACCGCAGTCGCCGAACTGGCTCGCGGTTTCTTCGATCGTGAGCTGATCGCCAAGCGTGAGCAGTGGGACGCTCAGCATCGCGTCGACCGTTCCGTGTGGCTCGAAGCCGGCAAGCTCGGCCTGCTGTGCTGCTCCATTCCCGAGGAATACGGCGGGGGCGGCGGAACCTTCGCGCACGACCTCGCTGTCTTCGAGGCGCAGGGGTACTGCGGCGACTACGCGCTTGGTAACTCCGTGCACAGTGGCATCGTCGCGCACTACGTGCTCGAGTACGGCAACGAAGAGCAGAAGCAGGCGTGGCTGCCGGGCATGGCGACGGGCGAAATCCTCGGCGCCATCGGAATGACCGAGCCGGGAACAGGTTCCGACCTCAAGGCAATCACGACGTCGGCTATCCGCGACGGTGACCACTACGTGGTGAACGGGTCGAAGACCTTCATCACCAACGGTGGCAGCGCCGACATGATCGTGCTCGCCGTCAAGACGGACCCCAAGGCCGGCGCCAAGGGTGTCTCGCTCTTGATCGTCGATCTGCGTGACTGCGAGGGCTTTGCCGTGGGCCGCGTGCTCGACAAGGTCGGCCAGCACGGAGCCGACACGTCCGAGCTCTCGTTCACGGACGTCCGCGTTCCCGTCTCGAATCTCCTGGGCGAGTCCGAAGGCCTCGGCTTCGGTCAGCTGATGGCGCAGTTGGTGCAGGAGCGTCTCATCATCGGCGCTCAGGCCATCGGCACCATCGAGCGTGCAGTCGAGGAGACCGTCGCGTACACCAAGGCGCGTCAAGCGTTCGGGCACAGCCTCTTCGAGTTCCAGAACACCGCCTTCGAACTGGCCGAGTGCCAGACGATCGCACGCACCTGCCGTGTCTTCCTCGACAATTGCATCGAGGATCACCTCAACGGTGAGTTGGACGGCGCCGACGCCGCGATGGTCAAGTACTGGCTCACCGAGCAGCAGTGTGCCGTTGTCGACCGTTGTGTTCAGCTCTACGGCGGCTACGGCTACATGCGCGAATACCCGATCGCGCGCATGTACGAAGACTCCCGCGTGCAGAAGATCTACGCCGGCGCCAACGAAGTGATGAAGGGAATCATCGCGAAGAGTCTGTAGACGCCAGCTCTCGAGGACGCCCTGGCCGTCTCACTCCAGGGCGTCTTCGATGGTGGTCGCGGCAGAACGGACGCGAGAACACATGCTGGCGCGACTGATGTAGGTGTCGTCTTCCCTGATGACCACGATGCTGTTGTCCATCATGTCCAGGACGATCACGCAGCCGGGTTCGAACTCCTCCTCGGATTGGGTGAGAACAAATGCCTGATGTGTGCCGATGGTGATTTCTTTGCTGTCGGCTGAGACTTCCTGCGCAAGACGCGCTGCAAATGGGGCCGCAACAACTTCGTAGCTCGCGATTCGCAACTCGAAATCCGGGCCACGCCACGCGCAGTCGTCCAGCAGCGTGGTAGCCGATTCCATCGACCGCTCAGCGGTGGACTTGTCGACGTTCAACTCCGTCGCGACGTCGTCGGGAATGTTGCACAAACCGTCGTCGGCTGCTGGTTCGGGGGACGGTGTGGTGCTGGTTGGGGACTGTTCGAGCGTGGCCGTTGCCGCCTGCGCCCGCGCAGTCCCTTCGACGCTGCGACCGCATCCGGTCACCACCGAGATCAGAACGGTCGCCAGCATCAGCGCTCCGGCTATGCGTGTCATGTTGGGCCCCACCTCCCGCTGCCCACCCGGGCAGCCCACGTGCTTGGACGTATCGAACCGGGTATCGGTTCCACAGCGGGTGTGATCACGACTGCTAATACGCCCCCGGTAGATCAGGTCCGATACCCTGGTTCATCGTGACCGCTGCAAATTCAGAGACCGCCCTTGCTCAGTACGACCTCATCGTCGTCGGTTCGGGATTCTTCGGGCTGACCATCGCCGAGCGCGCCGCCACCCAGTTGGGTAAGCGAGTGCTGGTTCTGGATCGCCGTCACCACCTGGGTGGCAATGCCTACTCCGAGCCCGAGCCGGAGACAGGCATCGAGATCCACAAGTACGGAGCGCATCTGTTCCACACTTCCAACAAGAAGGTCTGGGACTACGTCACCCAGTTCACGGAATTCACGAACTACCAGCATCGCGTCTTTGCGCTGCACAAGGGCCAGGCGTACCAGTTCCCCATGGGGCTTGGCCTCGTCTCGCAGTTCTTCGGCCGGTACTTCACGCCGGAAGAGGCACGCGCGCTCATCGCGGAACAGTCCAGCGAGATCGATGCGAAGGACGCCTCCAACCTCGAGGAGAAGGCGATCTCGCTGATCGGCCGCCCTCTGTACGAAGCCTTTGTGCGTGACTACACCGCCAAGCAGTGGCAGACCGATCCCACGGAGCTGCCCGCGGCCAACATCAGCCGCCTGCCGGTCCGCTACAACTTCGACAACCGCTACTTCAACGACACGTACGAGGGCCTGCCCGTCGGCGGCTACACCGCGTGGCTCGAGAACATGGTCACGGACCCCAAGATCGAGGTCCGTCTCGACACCGACTACTTCGACGTCCGGGACGAGCTGCGCAGCGCCAACCCCGACGCACCCGTCATCTACACCGGCCCGCTCGACCGCTACTTCGACTACTCCGAAGGTGAGCTGGGCTGGCGGACCCTCGACTTCGAGACCGAAGTTCTGCCAGTCGGCGACTTCCAGGGCACCCCGGTCATGAACTACAACGACGCGGACGTCCCGTTCACCCGCATCCACGAGTTCCGCCACTTCCACCCGGAACGCGAGTACCCGGCCGACAAGACCGTCATCATGCGCGAGTTCTCACGCTTCGCCGAGTCGACCGACGAGCCGTACTACCCGATCAACACGCCGGAGGATCGCGCCAAGCTCGCCGCGTACCGCTCACGCGCCAAGGCGGAAACCGCTGACAACAAGGTGCTGTTCGGTGGCCGCCTGGGCACCTACCAGTACCTCGACATGCACATGGCCATTGCCAGTGCGCTGACGATGTTCGAGAACACCCTGCGTCCGCATCTGGAATCGGGTGCGGAATTGGCAGGGGAGAGCGAATGAACGCACGTCATCTACTCGAGGGTGAAAACGCCGACGTGGGGGACGAGGTGAGTTACCTCGGTAAGTCGCTTCTCCAGCGGATCATCCTGCCGCGCGCCGGTGAACCACTCGACGTTCGTACGCTCTACTTGGAAGAGTCCTGGTCCAACAGCCGGCGGGCGCACTCGACTTCGCGCACGTCTGTAGCGCTCGGCGCCGAGACCGAGGTCTCGTTTGCCACCTACTTCAACGCTTTCCCCGCCAGCTACTGGCGACGCTGGTCCATCCTGAAATCGGTGGTCCTGCGTCTGGAACTGTCCGGCCACGGCCGCGTCGACATCTACCGTTCCAAGGCGGATTCCTCGCGAATTCACGTGGAGGGCAAGGAATTCCACGACGGCGACGCCGGTCTCGAGTTCGAGATCGAATTGGCGCCGTTCGAAGACGGTGGCTGGATCTGGTTCGACATCACCACCGATTCGGCCGTGGTTGTCGAGAGTGGCGGCTGGTACGCCCCCGTCGAGGCTCCCGGCGAAGCGACTGTCGCCGTGGGTATTCCGACGTTCAACCGCCCGACGGACGCCGTGAAGGCACTTGCCGCGCTGGCATCCGATCCGCTGGTGTCCGACGTGATCAAGGCAGTCATCATGCCGGATCAAGGCACCCGCAAGGTGCGCGACGAACCCGGATTCACCGAAGCCGCTGCAGCGCTTGGTGATCGGCTTACCATCCACGATCAGGGCAACCTCGGCGGCTCCGGCGGATACAGCCGAATCATGTACGAGGCACTCAAGAACACGTCGTGCCAGCACATCCTGTTCATGGACGACGACATCGAGATCGAACCCGACTCGATCCTGCGCGCCCTGTCCTTCTCTAGGTTCGCGAAATCGCCGATGCTGGTGGGCGGCCAGATGCTCAACCTGCAGGAACGCAGCCACCTCCATGTGATGGGTGAAGTGGTCAACCGCGGCATCTTCATGTGGACCGCAGCGCCGAACGTCGAATACGACCACGACTTCTCGAAGAAGCCGCTGCGCGAATCGAAGCTCCTGCACCGCCGCATCGACGTCGACTTCAACGGCTGGTGGATGTGCATGATCCCGCGCCAGGTCGCCGAAGAAATCAAGCAGCCACTCCCGCTCTTCATCAAGTGGGATGACTGCGAATACGGTTTGCGCGCAAAGAAAGCCGGCTACCCGACCGTCACACTTCCGGGTGCCGCGATCTGGCACATGGCGTGGAGCGACAAGGACGACGCCATCGACTGGCAGGCGTACTTCCACCTCCGCAACCGTCTCGTCGTTGCCGCACTGCACATGCCGGGCAACGGACGCGGCCTCGTGGTCAACACGGTGAAGGCAACGCTCAAGCACCTGCTGTGCCTCGAGTACTCCACCGTCGCAATCCAGAACAAGGCCATCGCCGACTTCCTCGCCGGCCCCGAGCACGTCGCGAACATGCTGCCGACCGCACTCGGCGAGGTACACGCCCAGCGCAAGGAATTCTCCGACGCCGTCGTACTGCCGTCGTCGACGGAACTGCCACTGCCGTCAGGTGCCGACGTCGGAGACGTGAGCTTGCCGCTCACCACCGTCGCGAAGGTGACCCGAGTCCTTCGGGCCGCCGTTCACAACGTGAAGCCGGCCAAGGCCGAACACCTCGAGCGACCCCAGCTCAACGTGCCGACCATCGACGCCCGCTGGTTCCTGCTCTCGCAGGTGGACGGCGTCACCGTCACCACCGCCGACGGCCGCGGAGTCGTCTACCGCAAGCGCAACCCCAAGCAGGCACTCGAACTGCTCAAGGAAGCCACCCGGTTGCGCCGCGAACTTGCTGCCAGGTTCCCCGAACTGAAGAAGCAGTACCAGGATGCCGTTCCTTCACTGACCAGCACGGAAAGGTGGGAACGTGTCTTCGGTATCTCCTGAGGCTGTATCTCCCGAGGCTGTATCTCCCGAGGTCAGGATCCTCGCCGGAATCCAGTCGACCGTCGGGCAGGTGCCTGGAGCCGTCGCCGTTGCTCGCGGAATGTCGCACTTCGGTGAGCACTCACTCGGCTGGATCGCGATCGCTGCCGTCGGCGCTGCCGTCGACAAGCCGCGTCGCCGCGAATGGGCTGGCGCTGCCGTCGGTGCCTTCGGGGCACACGCCGCGTCGGTCGTGATCAAGCGTGTCGTGCGGCGCAAACGCCCGTCCGACCCGTCGTTGCAGGTCAACGTCTCGACGCCGAGCAAGCTGAGCTTCCCGTCCTCGCACGCCACGTCGACGACGGCGGCGGCATTCCTGATCGGTCGACTCACCGGGCTACCCTTACCGGCGTTGCTGGTGCCCCCGATGATGCTTTCGCGCCTGGTTCTGGGAGTTCATTACCCGACCGACGTGCTTGCCGGTGCGGCACTGGGCGCCGCATCCGCGGCGCTGGTGCATAAGGCCGAACAGAAATATGGAGAGAAATGAGCGAGGAAGCGGCCACGGTCAGCGGACCCCCTAAGTCCCTGCCCGCCGGCATCGTCAAGGCGCTCCGCCCACGCCAGTGGGTCAAGAACGTTCTCGTGCTCGCCGCGCCCATCGCGGCAGGCACAGCCACCGAAGCCGACGTGCTCTTGCCCGTCGCGCTGGCATTTGTCGTGTTCTGCATGGCGGCGTCCGGCATCTACCTCGTCAACGACGCGATGGACGTCGAGGCAGACCGAGCGCATCCCACCAAGCGCTTCCGCCCCATCGCGGCCGGAGTTCTGCCCGTCAACATCGCGTACGGCATGGCCGTGGTGCTGCTGTCCGGTTCGATCGCTCTCTCGTTCATCGCCAACTGGCAACTTGCCGTGGTGATGGCCGTGTACATCGTCATCCAGCTTGCCTACTGCTTCGGTTTGAAGCACCAGGCCGTCATCGACATCTGCATCGTGTCGTCCGGATTCCTGTTGCGCGCCATAGCCGGTGGCGTCGCAGCCGAGATCGAACTGTCGCAGTGGTTCCTGCTGATGATGGCATTCGGTTCGCTCTTCATGGCTGCCGGAAAGCGGTACGCCGAACTGAAGCTGGCCGAACGTACCGGCGCCAAGATCCGCAAGTCGCTCGAGAGCTACACGATGACCTACCTGCGGTTCGTGTGGACGATGGCCGCGACGGCACTCGTGCTCTGCTACGGACTGTGGGCCTTCCAGCAGGACGACATCAAGGGCACCAACTGGTACGCCATTTCGATGGTCCCCTTCACTGTCGCAGTGCTGCGGTACGCCGTGGACGTCGACGGCGGCGAAGCCGGTGAGCCCGAGGAAATCGCGCTCGGTGACCGGGTTCTGCAATTCCTCGCAGTGGCGTGGATCGGAGTAGTGGGTGTCGCTGTCTACATCGTCTGAGCCGGCCACTGAAGCCGACCAGGTCGCCGACACCGCGGCACCGAGCACCACCCCTAACCGAGCAGTTTTCCTCGGCGGGGTGGTGCTTGCTGCCGTCCTCACGTTCTGGGGAGCGTGGGAGCGTCGATGGATCGCCGACGACGGACTGATCGTCCTGCGCACGGTGCGAAATCTGCTGGCCGGCAACGGCCCCGTCTTCAATGCCGGTGAACGCGTCGAGGCGAATACGAGTACCGCGTGGACCTACATCGTCTACGCCTTCGGCTGGCTGACGCAGATCCGGCTCGAATATGTCGTCCTGGCAATCGCTTTGGTGCTCTCGACCGCAGCTGTGGTCTTGGCGATGCTCGGAACGGCCCGCCTGTACCGCGATCTGCGACCAGGCGTCGGCGGGACGGTTTTCCTCGTTCCGGCCGGCGTTCTCGTCTACATTGCTGTTCCGCCCGCCCGAGATTTTGCGACGTCCGGCCTCGAGACGTGCCTGGTGATCTTCTGGATCGCGCTGCTGTGGTTGCTGATGGTTCGGTGGGCACAGGCGTCAGTACCGTCGACGGCGTCGATTCTGATTCTCTCTTTTGTTGCCGGGCTCGGGCCCCTCGTGCGCCCGGAGATGGCGATCCCTGGTGCTCTCGCGCTGATGATGATCGTCGTGTCCGCAGGCTTGACGTGGAAGGTCCGCGCGATGATCGTGGTTGTCGCCGGACTCGTTCCGGTGGCGTACCAGATCTGGCGCATGGGTTATTACGGGCTTCCGTACCCCAATACCGCGGTCTCGAAGGATGCAGGCGGTGCAAAGTGGTCGCAAGGATTTGCCTATCTGTGGAATCTCGTCGGACCGTACTTGCTGTGGTTGCCTTTGCTGTTTCTCCTGGTCGGTGCGCTGCTACTTCTTGCGATCGGCAGGAACGAGCGCACGTCCGCGCCCCAGACCGTTTCAGGGTCGCGCTGGGTGCGGTTGCAGGCGTGGTTGCGCACCCCACGCGCCGTTGTCACGTTCATTCTCGGTAGCGGCCTGATTCTGGGTGTGTACTCGGTTCGAGTCGGTGGCGACTTCATGCACGGCCGCGTCCTGCTTCCGGTGTTGTTCTGCCTTCTGATCCCGGTGGCGGTCATTCCGCTTCGCGTCCCAGCGCGCACGGCATTCGGCCGCAACCGGGACACCGCGATCTTCGGTGTCTCCGCAGTGCTGTGGGTGGGGACCATCGTGTGGGCAGCCGTCGCCGCAAATACCACCGGCATGCCGGAAGGCTCGATCGTCGGACGCTCGGGCATCGTCGACGAGCGTGCGTTCTACGCTCTCAACACCGGTCACGAGCATCCGATCCGAGCCGAGGACTACCTCGACTACCCCTGGATGCGAGCAATGGTCGAGACCATCGCGGACACCCCGGACGGTGGACTACTCATTCCGTCTCCCAGTTACAACGCGTGGTTCGTCGTTCCGCCGCCAGGGCCGATAGACGAATCGGGCGAGCATGTCGTTTTCTTCCTGAACCTCGGTATGACGAGCATGAACGTCGGGCTCGACGTTCGTGTGCTCGATCAGATGGGATTGGCGTACCCGCTCGCCGCGCACACGGAGAGGCTGGAAGACGGCCGGATCGGTCACGACAAGAACCTGTATCCGGATTGGGTGGTTGCGGACACCGGGATGGTCGACGTCCACCCGTGGCTGCCCTTCTTCCTCGACGAGGAATGGGTAGCTGACGCGAAGCTGGCGCTGACCTGTCCGGAAACGCAGGAGTTGCTGACCTCCTACCGCAGTGAATTGACGTGGGCGCGATTCAAGCAGAACTTCCGTCAGGCATTCGACTTGGCAAAATATCGATTCGATCGAGTGCCCGCGTACGAACTACAGCGATGTGGTCTTGTGCCACTTGAAACCCAAAAGTGATGCAGATCACTATGCCGTAGGAGAAAACATGTTGCGATCCCGTAACGCTCCCGTGATCGGCGCCGATGTATCCGAAGACGATTCACCTACCCGAAATGCTCCCGTGAGCACCAGGGGAGAAGCGCCCGGTGGTTGAGATCCATTTGTCACAACCAAACCTGTGACATAGGGTCCACCGAGCGCAGTGTGACTTGGAACGAGGTCCGCTGCCAGTCTGGTTTGTCCAGGCTGGCGCACATACCTGTTCCCCGACGGAATCCGTCGGTACTTCCCCTAGTCGGGGGTAGCTACCGCAGACGAAGAGAGAGAGCAGTATCCATGCGATTTGCCCCGACGAGGCTGACACAGCGCCTCAAGCACCGAGCACTTGCCATCGGTGCGGCAGCACTCGTGCTTCCCCTTGCCGCAGGCGTCGCCGGTAGCGCAGTTGCTACCGCTGCTCCCGCGCACGCTGCGCCGGTCCAGACCGCGCCGTGGGGCGGATTCGAAGAGCTGTGGGTGCCCTCCACGATGGGCAACATCAAGGTTCAGGTCCAGTGGGCCGCTCGCGGCGGAAACGCTGCCCTCTACTTGCTCGACGGCCTCCGCGCTCGTGACGATGCCAATGCGTGGTCCTTCGAGACCAACGCTCTCGAGCAGTACCGCAACGACAACATCACCCTCGTGATGCCGGTCGGCGGACAGTCCAGCTTCTACACGGACTGGTACGCACCCTCGAACTTCAACGGTCAGCAGATGACCTACAAGTGGGAAACCTTCCTCACGGAAGAGCTGCCCAACTTCCTCGCGAACTACGGCGTCTCGCCTAACAACAACGCTGTCCTCGGCCTGTCGATGGGTGGCAGTGCCGCACTGACTCTCGCCGCGTACCACCGCGACCAGTTCAAGTTCGCCGGCTCGCTGTCGGGTTACCTGAACATCTCGGCTCCCGGTATGCGTGAAGCAATCCGCGTCGCGATGCTCGATGCCGGCCGCTTCAACGTCGACTCCATGTGGGGACCCCCGTGGAGCCCGGCATGGCTGCGCAACGACCCGTTCGTCTTCGCGCCTCGCCTCAAGGGCCTGTCGATGTACATCTCCGCAGCAAGCGGTCTGACCGGTAAGTACGACAACCCCAAGGGCTTGGTCGGCTACTACAACACGGCAAACGCCATGGGCCTC
This sequence comes from Rhodococcus sp. MS16, assembly GCF_013277795.1. NCBI lineage: Bacteria > Bacillati > Actinomycetota > Actinomycetes > Mycobacteriales > Nocardiaceae > Rhodococcus > Rhodococcus sp. MS16. The sequence continues at coordinate 156,033 of NZ_VBTM01000009.1, read as the reverse complement.
GAAGCACTTGCGCTGGCCAACACCCGTGCATTCCAGATCCGGATGAACACGCTCGGCATTCCGGCCACCTACAGCTTCCCGTCCAACGGCACCCACTCGTGGGCGTACTGGTCCGAGGAACTGTTCAAGGCCCGCGGCCAGATCCTCGACACCATGAACGCCTGGTGACCATGCTTCACCGCTTTACCGTGCATCACTGCGTGGCGCTGCATCACCGCAAGACCTAGACAGACAAGTGCCGTTCCGGACTTCCGTGAGGAAGACCGGAACGGCACTTCTGTTTTGGAGATGCCGTAAACAGGAACTTCGGTAACAATTGCACCACCAGTAACAGCGCGGCAACCCCTAGTCGGAGTCGTTTCCGTGTAGAAAGAGTTTCGACAGGGCTCTGGTCGCCGAGGTGGTGTGCGAGGCAGAGATGCCTCGCCGCGTAGGCACTGAACACGTGAGATACCGAATACGTGAGACACCGAGTACGTGAAACACCGGGTAGTAAGACACGCGGACCGGAAGTAAGGGAAAGAGAGTGAACTCATGCGAGTAGGCCTTGCCAAGCGGGACCGCAGTCGGTCCTTCGGGACCTATAGAACCAAGGTCGTCGGAGCGCTGGCAGCACTGCTGGTTCTGCCGATCGCAGCAGGTCTGACCACGGCAGGAACCGCTGCCGCTGCGCCGAGTCCGGCCCTCACCGCGCCCGCCGCAACCCAGAACCAGGGCGGCGCCACCGTCGGCAAGGTCGAATGGCTCAGCGAGCGCCGTGTCGCACTGTGGATCAACTCCCCGTCGATGGGAATCCCCATTCAGGTTCAGATCCTTCTGGCCCGCGACTGGAACGTGAACCCGTCGGCAACCTTCCCGTCCGTCTGGATGCTCGACGGCCTTCGCGCCACGGACATCGAGAACGGCTGGACCGCCGAGACCGACGCCGAGTCGTTCTACGCGGACAAGAACGTCAACGTGATTCTCCCCGTCGGTGGACAGTCCAGCTTCTACTCCGACTGGCTCGAGGCCGACAACGGTGTGTTCTACCAGTGGGAGACGTTCCTCACCAAGGAACTTCCGTCCATCCTCGAGAACGATTGGCGCACAACGCAGACCCGCGGCGTGGTCGGTCTCTCCATGGGTGGCACGGCCGCGATGTCTCTTGCCGCGCGCAACCCCGGATTCTTCAAGTTCGCCGCGTCGCTCTCGGGCATCCTCACCACGACGTCGCTCGGAATGCCGCAGGCAATCCAGTTCGCGATGAACGACGCGGGCAAGTTCAACTCCGCAGCGATGTGGGGCCCGCCGTCGAACCCGCAGTGGGCAGCCCACGATCCGTACACCCAGGCCGACAAGCTCAAGGGCGTCAGCCTGTACGTCTCGAGCGGTAGCGGCACCACCGGACCGTACGATCAGCCGTCGGGAATCCCCGGTGTCAGCACCAACTACGCCGGTATGGGCCTCGAGATTCTTGCGCGCCTGACCTCGCAGACATTTGCGACCAAGCTCAACTCGCTCGGCATTCCCGCGCAGATCAATTACCGCCCGTCCGGCACGCACTCGTGGCCGTACTGGCAGTTCGAGCTTCATCAGCTGTGGCCGCAGCTAGCCAACGCGCTCGGCACCGACGTGGAGAAGCCGGCATGTGGCGCTTCGGGTGCCATCGCGGCAACCGCAGCGGCAAACAGCTGGATCGGTGACTGTGTTACTGCCGAGTACAGCGTCGCGGGTGGCCTGGCTCAGGACTTCCGCAACGGCCGCATCTACTGGACCTCCGCCACCGGCGCTAACCCCATCGCGGGCCGTATCGCCGGCGAGTACATGAACACCGGCGCAGCTGCCGGCCCGCTCGGCTTCCCGACGACCCCTGAACTCGGAACCCCCGACGGTCAGGGACGGTTCAACCACTTCCAGAACGGCTCCATCTACTGGACCTGGTGGACCGGCGCACACGCCGTCCGCGGAGCGATCCTCAACGAATGGGCAGCACAGGGCTACGAGGGCGGTCCGCTCAAGTACCCCACCGCAGCGGAGATCGCGACCCCCGGCAAGGCCGGAAATGTGCAGGGCTTCGAAATCGGCGCCATGTACAACAGTGCAAACGGCACGTACGCCGTGCTCGGCATGATCATGGGCAAGTACGGCGAACTCGGTTGGGAAAACGGATGGCTCGGGTTCCCGAAGTCCAACGAAGTGGCGATCAAGGACAACGGTCGCTTCACGGAGTTCGACGGCGGCAACATCTACTGGAGCCCCGCAACGGGCGCCTGGTCCGTCGCCAACGGCCCGATCTTCGACGGATGGAAGAGTGTCGGCTACGAAGGCGGCAAGCTCGGATACCCGCTCAGTGACAAGTTCGACATCCCCGGTGGAACTCAGCAGAACTTCCAGTTCGGCTGGATCACGGTGATCGACGGCAAGACCGAGATTCACCCGTAGGACGCAACGTACGACACACAACGCACGGCGGGCGGGCCCGATCACGGATCGGTGCCTGCCCGCTGTGCGTTGCGTAACCTGATGATGGACTTTCGACTGAAGGCAAGGACGGACATTGATGTCGCTTTTCTCGGGTAACCGAAATACTTTTGCGCGCGCGATCGCAGTGGGCTCTCTGACACTGATCACCGGTGGGATGCTCGTCGCTTGTGGAAGTGACGACTCGACGGTCACCTCCACCCCGACCACGACGTCCGTCGCGGCATCGTCGTCGGCTGCGAGCAGTTCGGCTTCCGCGAGCGCGACCACAACGGCGTCCGCAGCGCCCACCAGTCCCGGAGCGGCCGCTACGGCTCCGCCGGAGCAGCCCCAGAGCATCGAGGGTTTCCCCGGTCCGACAGAAGTAGAGGTCAACCCGCAAGCACAGGCATTCCTCGACGGTTTGAAGGCCAAGGGAGTTACTCCCGAGGGTGACGGCAGCATCGCGATCAACACGGCCAACTACATCTGCGCCGCGAATGTTCAGGGCACCTCGGACGAGGAGATTCTTGCGTTGGTGACGGCCGTCGTGGGTTCCGCGGCGACGGATGGCACTGCGATCACGTCAGAGCAGGCCACCGCCAACGCTCAGATCTACATCGATGTCGCCAACGCCACATTCTGCAAATAGATGATGGCGCGAGGCGGAAAGCGTCGGGGTTGCCTGGTCCCGCTGCTGATCATTCTGGTGGTCGCTGCCGTGGTGATCGGCGGTTGGTACATCCTTGCCGGGCGGGTGCCGACACCCGAGCCGTTGCCACCCGGACCGGAGAAACCGGCGTCGCAGCCGGCTAGTTGTCCCGATGTCCAGGTAGTTGCCATCCCTGGAACCTGGGAGTCCAGCGCTGCCGACGATCCGTATGCTCCGGCGGCAAATCCGGCTTCGTTGATGCTCAACGTCACGGGTCCTTTGCAGAATCAGTTCGACGCTTCACGTGCGGATGTCTACACGGTTCCTTACGTTGCGCAGTTCTCGAATCCGGTGGCGTTTCCGCCGGACGGGCAGCAGTCGTACAACAACAGCCGGGGTGCGGGAACTGCTGCCACCAACGACTTTCTGGTGCAGCGCCATGCCGAGTGCCCACTGACGAGTTACGTACTCACCGGCTTCTCGCAGGGCGCGGTCATCGCCGGTGACGTAGCCGCGAGTATCGGCAACGGGACGGGCGCAGTGCCGGCAGATCTGGTGCTCGGTGTCGGCTTGATCGCGGACGGGCGTCGTGATCCCGCGTACGGAATTACCGTTGGCCCAAGCGTTGCCGGTGTGGGTGCCGAGCTGTCGCTGAACGGTTTGAAGTTGCCGGGTCTGACGATGACGGGTCCCCGTGAGGGTGGGTTCGGCAAGCTGAACGACCGCACCTATCAGATCTGTGCGCCGAGTGACGGAATCTGTGACGCCCCGGCAGGAGCGATGAATCCGGGCAACCTCATGACGTCGCTGCCGCGTTTGGCGGAGTACTACAACAATCCTGTGCATGCCATGTACAACTCCTTCCAAGTTGATTCGGAGGGCACGACGGCGACCCAATGGGTGGCACAGTGGGCAGCGGACATGATCAACGGTGCGCCGACGCCGCCGCACAGTTGATCCTTTTTGTCTGGCTGGGGTGCGTCGGCGAGTAGTCTGCTGGATTGGTCGTGGCAAAGTGCGACCACTGCTCGCCTGGTCCTCTAAAGTGCTGTCACGAACGTGACTGGCGAGTAAGTTCGGATGTTCCAGCCTTGACTACGAAGGAGTGATCCATGGGTTCCACCCACAGCCTTGGTGCGCGTCGCGCGCCCCGGCTCGCAGTTCGCTGCAGGGTGGGGATGATCACAACTCCAGGTCACGGCATCCCGCGGGGTGCAGCGGTGGAGCGCACGCGCGGCGCCCCGGAGCCGCCAGGCTCTGCGTGCCTGGCAGTCGGCACTTTCGAGGAGTGCGAATCGGCTGTGTCGACGCCGCTGGACACGATCGCCACGATCGGTTCTTCGCTCGCCACGATCCCTGAGGCCGAGCACGCGCGGCGATGCGGATGATGCCGATCTGTAACATATCGATGGTTTGGGATCGATGAAGTGATTCAGGTGAGTTGCGCACGTAGTGCGTTTCGATTGATTGACGATATACCCGAGAGAGCGAAGGAAGTCTGGGGCGCAAGCATGACCAAAAATGCTTGTGTGATCGCTTCGGAGGAGATGGAATGAACGCGCTGTTCGATGGTTTTCTCGACGAGAAGGGCCGGATTCGCCTGAAAGAGGGCTTCACTCTGGTCGACTACGTCGAGCAACACTCGCGTGTGAACGCGGACGAGCTCGCGTACCGCTACATCGATTACTCGCGTGAGCGTGACGGTGAAGCACAGGAGCTGACGTGGCACCAGTTCGGTGTACGTCTGCGTGCTGTTGCCGCCCGCCTCCAGCAGGTCACCAAGCCTGGCGACCGCGTGGCGATCCTGGCACCTCAGGGTCTCGACTATGTCATTTCGTTCTTCGCGGCCATCCAGGCCGGTTCCATCGCCGTTCCGCTTTTCGATCCGGACGAGCCCGGCCACTCCGATCGCCTGCACGCCGTTCTCGGGGACTGTAAGCCGTCGGCAATCCTGACTGCCGGATCATCGGCCGCAGGTGTGCGTGCGTTGTTCCGTTCGCTGCCCGCCGCCGAACGCCCGCGCATCATCGCCGTCGACGCCATTCCCGATACCGTCGGCGAAACCTGGGTTCGCCCCGATATCGGCTTCGACGACATCGCCTACCTGCAGTACACGTCGGGTTCGACGCGAGTTCCGGCCGGTGTGGAGATCACCCACCGTGCTGTCGGCACCAATGCACTGCAGATGGTCGACTCCATCGAGCTCACCGAAGATTCGCGCGGCGTCACCTGGCTGCCCCTGTTTCACGACATGGGTCTGCTGACGGTCATCCTGCCTGCGTTCGGTGGCAAGTACATCACCATCATGAGTCCGCGCGCCTTCGTTCAGCGGCCCAACCGCTGGATCAAGGAACTCGCGGCGGCCTCGGACGGCGCAGGCACCTTCGCGGCCGCCCCCAACTTCGCTTTCGAGCATGCTGCTGCCCGTGGCCTGCCCAAGGACGGCGAGCACCTCGACCTGAGCAACGTCATCGGCCTGATCAACGGCAGTGAGCCGGTCACGACGGCGTCGATGCGCAAATTCAACGAGGCGTTTGCGCCTTACGGTCTCCCCAAGACGGCGATCAAGCCGTCGTACGGCATGGCGGAGGCGACGCTTTTCGTGTCGTCGACCAAGCATTCCGACGAGGCCAAGGTCATCTACGTCGACCGCAACGAGCTCAACAACGGCCGCATGGTCATCGTCGATCAGCACGCCGACAACGCCATCGCGCAGGTGTCCTGTGGATACGTCTCACGCAGCCAGTGGGCCGCCATCGTCGACCCCGAAACGCAGACCGAGGTCCCCGACAACCACGTCGGCGAGATCTGGCTGCACGGCGAGAACATCGGCGTCGGTTACTGGGGCCGCCCCGAAGAGACCGCCGAGACGTTCCACAACACGCTGACCAACCGCCTGCCGGAAGACAGCCACACCGACGATCTGCCGCTGGACGCGCACTGGATGCGTACCGGCGACTACGGCGTCTACGTCGACGGCGAGCTGTACATCACCGGTCGCGTCAAGGACCTGGTGATCGTCGACGGCCGCAATCACTACCCGCAGGATCTCGAGTCTTCCGCTCAGGACGCGAGCCCCGCATTGCGTCCGGGCTTCATCGCGGCGTTTGCCGTTCCGGCAAACCAGTTGCCTGCCGTCGTCTTCTCGAATTCCCACTCGGGTCTGACGTTCGACGACGACGATTCCTCGGAGCAGTTGGTCATCGTGGCCGAGCGTGCACCCGGTGCCGGTAAAGCCGACCCGCAGCCGATCGCGGATACGGTCCGCGCCGCGATCTCGACTCGTCACGGTGTGACCGCACGCGACATCCTGCTTGTTCCGGCCGGTTCCATTCCGCGTACGTCCAGCGGCAAGATCGCTCGCCGCGCGTGCAAGGCAAGCTACATCGAGGGGACGCTGCGTGGTGGCTATCAGCAGACGGCATTCCCCGATAGCGTTTGAGGAACATCCCCTTCATGATCGGTAGCTTGGTGAGTTGATGGTTGAACAAGATGGTGCGCAGGACAGTTCCGTAGACGTGAGCGCTACTGCTGACGCGAGCGGTGTCGACATGAGTGTCGCGCAGCTCCGTGAGTGGTTACGCAACTGGATCGCCGACGCGACCGGTCAGCCGGCCACGACGATCACGGACGATCGTCCGATGGAGGAGTTCGGGCTCGCATCACGTGATGCGGTTGCCCTGAGCGGCGACATCGAGGATCTGCTCGGAATCACACTGACTGCCACCGTTGCGTATCAGCACCCGACCATCGCGTCGCTGGCCACTCGGATCATCGAGGGCGAGCCCGAGGTGCCGGAAGAGAGCGTCGACGCGTCGTACTACGCGCCAGGCGCCAGCACGGATGCCCACGACATTGCCATCGTCGGCTTGTCGACTCGTTTCCCCGGCGCCGGACATACGCCGTCGGAGATGTGGGAGATGCTGTCCGCGGGCCGCGACGGCATCAGCGACCTGCCCGAGGATCGTTGGGTCGAGTTCAAGTCCGATCCCGCTCTCAAGGCCGCGATCGAGAACGCCAACACCAAGGGCGGCTACCTCGACGACGTCAAGGGATTCGACGCGGAGTTCTTCGCGATGTCCCCGCTCGAGGTCGTCAACGTCGATCCGCAGCAGCGCCTCGCTCTCGAACTGACCTGGGAAGCGCTCGAGCATGCGCACATTCCCGCGAGCGATCTCAAAGGCAAGCAGGTCGGTGTCTTCATCGGCAGTTCCGCCAACGACTACCAGTTGCTCGCGGTCAGCGACCCCACGAACGCCCACCCGTACGCACTGACGGGAACGTCGACGGCCGTCGTCGCGAACCGTGTCTCGTACTTCTTCGACTTCCGCGGGCCGTCCATCGCGCTGGACACCGCGTGCTCGTCTTCGCTGGTCGCAGTGCACGAGGCTGTGCGCTCGCTGCGCAGCGGCGATTCCAACATCGCTCTTGCCGGCGGCATCAACATGCTGCTGGCCCCTCCCGGAACTCTCGGGTTCGATCAGATCGGCATGCTCGCTCCCGACGGCAAACTGCGCGCCTTCTCGGCTCAGGCACAGGGAATCGTTCGCAGCGAGGGCGGCGGACTTGTTGTACTCAAGCGTCTCGAAGATGCCGAGCGTGACGGCGATTCCATCCTTGCCGTCATCGCCGGTTCCGCCGTCAATCAGGACGGCCGCTCCAACGGACTGCTCGCGCCCAACCCGGACGCTCAGGCCGACGTGTTGCGTTTTGCGTACCGCGACGCCGGCATTCTGCCGAGCACCGTCGATTACATCGAAGCTCACGGCACCGGCACCGATCTCGGTGATCCCATCGAGGCCGACGCGCTCAGCCGCGTTGTCGGGCGTGGACGTGACGACAACAAGCCGGCACTGCTCGGCAGCGCAAAGACCAACTTCGGGCACCTCGAGGCCGCAGCCGGTGCTGCCGGCCTGATCAAGGTTGTCCTGGCGATGCAGGAAAACAAGATTCCCGCGACGCTCAACTACCTGGGCCCGAACCCACACATCGATTTCGAGAAGGCGCACCTGCAGGTGACGCCCGAGGCCACGGAGTGGCCCCGCTACACCGGCAAGGCCATCGCCGGTGTGTCCGGCTTCGGTTTCGGTGGAACCAACGCGCACGTCGTGGTGACGGAGTACGTGCCGGCAGCCGCTGTTGTTTCGGACTCCGATGCTGATCTGGATGTCGAGACTCTGGATGTCGAGACCGAAGCTGCCGGTGTTCTTGCCGACGCAGCGCAGTCGATGGGGCTCGTCGAAGACCAGACGGTTGTGCTCGCTGTGTCCGGCGCATTGCCGTCGCGTCGTCGCCGCGCGGCCGCTGATCTGGCGGACTGGCTCGAAACCGAAGAGGGCAGCACGACGCCGCTGGTGGATGTCGCGCGCACACTCTCGCGTCGTAATCACGGCCGCTCACGCGCCGCCGTTGTGGTCAAGACTCGTTCCGAAGCCATCAGCGCCCTGCGCGCCGTTGCTGCCGGAAAGCCCGCTGCCGGTGTGTTCTCCGCCGACGCACCGTCGCCCAAGGGGGCGGTGTGGGTGTTCTCGGGCTTCGGTTCGCAGCACCGCAAGATGGCCAAGCAGCTGTATCTGGAGAACTCGGCGTTCAAGGCAGCCGTCGACGAGGTCGACGTGCTGATCCAGGACGAGGCCGGGTACTCGGTGGCGGAGATGTTCCTCGACGACTCGTTCGAGTACAACGTCGAAACCGCTCAGGTCGCGATCTTCACCATTCAGGTCGGCCTGGCCGCGCTGCTGCGTCATCACGGCGCCGACGCCGCCGCTGTTGTTCCGCACTCGATGGGTGAGGCTGCGGCGGCCTACGTGTCCGGTGGCCTGAACCTGGAAGATGCTGTCCGCGTTATCTGTTCGCGTTCGCGTCTGATGGGCGAAGCCGAGGGCGCCCTGGTCGGTGACGACATCCGCCTGATGGCTCTGCTCGAATACAGCGCGACCGAGATCGAAGCGCTACTGCCCACGTATCCCAAGCTCGAGGTCTGCGTGTACGCGGCGCCGACGCACACGGTGATCGGTGGACCGCAGCCCGATATCGAGGCAATCGTCGCCGCCGCTGAGGCCGACGGCAAGATGGCTCGCGTTCTGCAGACCAAGGGTGCAAGCCATACGTCGCAGGTAGATCCGCTGCTCGGCGAACTGGCTGCCGAGTTGGCCGGTATCGAAGCGTCGACGTTGAAGGTGGGCGTCTACTCGTCCGTCGATCAGGACACGTTCTACAAGGCCGGCCACGAGCCGATCCACCAGGAAGCGTACTGGGTCAAGGGACTGCGCCACAGTGTGTACTTCACCAACGCTGTGCGTCTGGCAGTTGCCAACGGTCACACCACGTTTGTGGAACTTGCTCCCAATCCGGTGACCTTGATGTCCGTCGCCGCAACGGCATTCGATGCCGGCCTGCACGACATGCAGCTCATTCAGACGCTCAAGCGTAAGGAAGACGAGTCCGTCGGCGTGCTGTCGGCTTTGGCTCAGTTGTACGTTCACGGTCACGCTGTGAATCTCGAATCTCTGCTTCCCGCAGGTGAATTCGCAGTTCTGCCACGCACTGCTTTTGTGCGCAAGCCGTACTGGCTCGACATTCGGGTCAATGCGGGCGGCTCGGGACGCGCTCCCGGTTCGCACGTTGCACTGCCCGACGGCCGCCACGTGTGGGAAGCCGACGCATCCGTCGTCTCCGACTTGGCCGCTCTGGTGACTGCCGCTGCAGCTCAGGTTCTTTCGGATGTGACGCTCACCGCGGCCGTCCCGCACGGCGAGCTTTCAGGCGCCACGACGGTCACCACTACGCTCAACCCGCACCCGGGCGGAGCGTCGGTGCAGGTGCATGCCCGCGAGAACGGCTCCTTCCGGTTGCTGTTCGACGCGGTTGTCACGTCGGGTGAGGCTTTGCCCGAGCTTGTCGTCGCCGCACCGGCCCGTCCGACGGGCACTATGGAAGCTCTTGCCGAGGTAGTCGAAGATGCCGGCGACAAGTGGGATCCCCACGGTTCGCAGAGCCTCGACGACCGTCTGAGGATCGTTGTAGCCGAATCCATGGGCTACTCGCCGGAAGATCTGCCGGCCGAGGTTCCGCTCATCGAACTCGGTCTCGATTCGCTCATGGCGATGCGCATCAAGAACCGCGTCGAGTACGAGTTCGACATTCCGCAGTTGCAGCTCCAGGCAGTCAAGGATGCAAGCCTGCTCGAGGTCAACAAGTACCTGCGCTACGCCATCGAGAACCGCGAAGAGGTTCAGGCGATGGCCGATCAGCAGGCCGCCGAAAAGTTGGCGGCGGATGCCGGCGACGACGAGGTGGTCTCGCCTTCAGTAGAGCTCCCGGTGGAGATGCCTGCTGCCGATCCTTCCCGTGCGGGCACAGCGGACGACGCAGGTTCCGACGTCCCGCCGCGAGATGCCGCTGAACGCTTGACGTTTGCGACGTGGGCAGTGGTCACCGGCAAGTCGGCCAAGGGCATTTTCAATGCTCTGCCCACCGTCGACGACGATCTGGCACAGAAGTTGGCTGTCCGGCTGTCCGAGCGGGCCGGCGGCGAAGTCACCGTCGACGACGTACGTGGTTCAGGCACGATCGAAGACCTTGCGGACGTTGTGCGTCAGTACCTCGAAGACGAGGGCAAGATCGACGGAGTGGTGCGTATTCTGCGCGGCCGCCCCGAAGGTTCCACTGCCGTACCGGTATTCGTGTTCCACCCGGCCGGTGGATCCACCGTTGCGTACGAACCACTGCTCAAGCGTCTGCCTGCCGGCACGCCGATGTACGGGTTCGAGCGCACAGAAGGCCCGATCGAGAAGCGCGCCGAAGAATACGTGCCGTTGCTCCGTGAAATTCAGGGTGACGGACCGTACGTCTTGTGCGGTTGGTCGCTCGGCGGCGTGCTGGCGTATGCCGTCGCAGCCATCCTGCGCAAGCAGGGGGCCGATGTGCGGGTTGTCGGCATGCTCGACACCGTCATGGCCGGCGAGGACGTTCCCGACACTGCTGAGGAGCGACGGAAGCGGTGGGAGCGGTACGGAGCCTTCGCGAAGCGCACCTACAACCTGGATGTCCCACTGCCCGTGGATGTTCTGGCAGAAATCGAATCCGATGAAGATCAGATGCAGTTCCTGATGGACATGATCAAGATGAGTGGCGTCAAGATCCCCGGCGGCATCATCGAGCACCAGCGGACGTCGTTCCTGGACAATCGCGCCATCCAGACCGCCAAGTTCCAGAGTTACGACGGCGACGTCGTGATCTACATGGCAGACAAGTACCACGACGAACTGATGACGCTCGAGCCTGCGTTCAAAACCCGTAAGGCAGACGGTGGTTGGGGCAGCTACGTGAAGAACCTCGAGGTCGTCTACATCGGCGGGGATCACCTGCAGATCGTGGACGAGCCGTATATCTCGAAGGTCGCGGCAGACCTCACCACCAAGCTGGCCCAGATCGAAACAGCCCAGATCAAAGCAGCGGAAACCGGAGTTCAGAAGTGACGACAACCACCGCGGAGAAGCTTGCTGAACTCCGCGAAAAGTTGGAGAAGGCAAAGGAACCCGGCTCCGCCCGGGCCATTGCCAAGCGCGACGAGGCAGGGCACAGCACGCCCCGTCAGCGCATCGACATGCTTCTCGATCCAGGCAGTTTCATCGAGATCGGCGCGTTGGTCAAAATGGCGGGCGAAGGCAATCCGTACAGCGACGGCGTCATGACCGGACACGGAACCGTCGACGGGCGCCCCGTCGCTGTATTTGCGCACGATCAGACGGTGTTCGGCGGCGCTGCCGGCGAGATGTTCGGCCGGAAGGTCGCCGCTGTCAACGACTTTGCCCTCAAAGTGGGCTGCCCGGTCGTCGGCATCAACGATTCCGGTGGAGCCCGAATTCAGGACGCGGTCTCCTCACTGGCGTGGTACGCCAACATGGGTTCACGTCAGGAGCCTTTGTCCGGCGTGTGCCCGCAGATTTCGGTGATTCTCGGAAAGTGTGCCGGTGGAGCGGTATACGCGCCGATCAACACCGACGTCGTGGTTGCCACCGAAGAGTCCTACATGTTTGTCACCGGCCCCGACGTCATCAAATCGGTGACCGGCGAAGAGGTCAGCCTTGACGACCTCGGTGGAGCGCGCAAGCAGGCAGAGAACGGAAACATCCATCACGTCGCCCCGGACGAGAAGGCTGCGTTCGAGTGGGTGCGTGAGTACCTGAGCTTCATGCCCTCCTCATGGCAGGAGAAGGCGCCGCTCATCAATCCGGGCCTCGAACCCGAGATCACCGAGACGGACCTCGAACTCGATGCCTTCATGCCGGACGCAGACAACGCCGGCTACGACATGCACGACATCATTCTGCGGATCTTCGACGACGGCACCTTCCACGAAATCGGAGCCCAGGTCGCGCACAACGTGATCACCGGGTTCTCCCGCGTCGACGGCTTGCCTGTGGGCGTTGTCGCGAATCAGCCCACGTACCTCAGTGGTGCCCTCGATGCGGCGAGTTCCGACAAGGCTGCGCACTTCGTCCGCCTGTGCGACGCGTTCAACATCCCGCTCGTCTTTGTCGTCGATACACCGGGTTTCCTTCCCGGTGTCGATCAGGAAAAAGTCGGCGTCATCAAGCGCGGCGGGCGTTTCCTGTTCTCGTACATCGAAGCCACTGTGCCGAAGGTGACCGTGGTGGTTCGTAAGGCGTACGGCGGCGGGTACGCCGTCATGGGCTGCAAGCAGCTCGGCGCCGACATCAACCTCGCGTGGCCGACGGCACGTATCGCAGTAATGGGCGCCGAGGGTGCCGTCAACATCATGGGTCGGCGTCAGCTCGCCGAAGCCGGCGACAATGCCCCCGCTGTGCGTGCTCAGCTGATCAACTACTACAACGAGTTTGTCGCGACGCCGTACATCGCGGCTGAGCGCGGATACATCGACGCGGTGATCGAGCCCTCACAGACGCGTCTCGAAATCCGTAAGGCTCTGAAGTTGCTCAAGGACAAGACGATTTTCAAGAACCCGCGCAAGCACAACTTGATGCCGCTGTAACCGTTCAGTTGTCGCGGCCCGGTACTTCTTTCGAAGTGCCGGGCCGTTGTCGTTGAATTGTCCTAGTCAACCGTGTCCTGTGCCGTATCCAGCGCTGTATCCAGGGCATCGAACTGTTCACGCAGCGCCTCGATCGCTGCCCGCACAGCGGGCCGCTCGCTGTCGGTTCGCCAGGCTACATAGATATCGCGTCGCAGCGGCGGAAGTGTGTCGCGCATCCGAACACCTACCGGTGGTATCACTCTCGCGAGACGCGGAATCAGCGCTACGGCAAGCCCTTGCGCCACAAATTCCACTTGCGCGGGGAACTCGGCTACCTCGTAATCGATTCGTGGGTCGAATCCTTGTGCGCGCAAGACTCTGACGGTGAAGGTGTGGAAATCCGTGCCGCGCGTCCAACTCGCCCACGCGTGGTCGGACAACTCGCGCAGCGCAACAACCTTGTTCTCCGCCAGCGGATGTGACGCGGGGATGGCGACCACCGCGACGTCGTCGTACACCGGGGTGAACGAGAGTCCGTCAGGGAGTTCGATGGGCAGAGTGCTCCAGCTGTCGACCACAACAACATCCAGGTCGCGGCGGATGAGGGCGGGGAGAAGTTCCTCGGATTCGCCTTCGGTGAAGGTGATTTCGAGTTGAGGATGCGCGCGTTTGATCTCGGCGACAGCTTTCGGCAGCACCGTCCGGCTGGGAGAGACGAGTGCACCCAGGCGCAGTCGTCCCGTCACTTCGCTGTGCAGCGACGCGATTTCGGCTTCGGCCTGCGCGAGGACCGAGAGAACCTCGGCGGTTCGCCGGGCGAGGACGCGGCCCGCTTCGGTGAGCCGTACCCCGCGGCCTTGGGGAACGAGGAGCGCCACACCAACTTCGCGCTCGAGTTTGTTCAGCTGTTGTGAGATGCCCGACGGCGTGACGTGCAGAGTGCGCGCGGCAGCGGCAACTGATCCGTTTTCTGCGACGGCGTGCAGGGCACGCAGCCTTTCGAGGTTCAACACGGTAGTAATGCTACGCAATATGCGATCCGAATATTTGCTTGTGCTGAATAGTTAGCGGCAGGAACATTGTGGGAGTGACCACCTTGACCTCACCCACGCGCACGCCCACCCGAATTACTCAGGCTCGCTTCGATCCTCGACTACTGGTCATCGGCGGCGCCGCTGCTATCTCCGTCAGTTCGATTCTGATCAAACTGGCAGATGTATCGCCGTCGACGGCGGTCTTCTTCCGGTGTTTCCTGGCCTTGCCGCCGCTGGCCCTGCTGGCGTGGCGCGAGTATCGACGGGTGGGAATGCCAACCCGAAGGGCGCTGGTGCTGCAAGCATTGGGCGGCATCCTGCTCGGGCTGGACTTTGCTCTGTGGTCGCAGTCGATTCTCATGATCGGCGCCGGGATAGCAAGCGTCGTCGTGAATGTGCAGGTGATCGTGGTGCCCGCACTGTCCTGGCTGGTGTTCGGCAATCGCGTTCCGCTGCGCTTTCTGTTTGCGTTGCCCTTCATGTTCACCGGAATTGCCTTGGCGGGCGGTGTGTTCGGCGGCGCAGCGGCCGGGACGGATCTGCTGTGGGGAACAGTGCTGTCCCTGATCTCCGGAATCGCCTACGGCGGCTACATCTTCGTTGTCGGCCGGATCGGCGCGGCCGACCGTGCGGCGAGTCAGGTACTGGTGTCGACAGCCTCGGCAGGTATTGCCGGTTCCCTGATCGGATCACTGTGGGGGCAGATCGATTTCACCCCCGGCTGGGAAGCGTTCATCTGGCTGGCCGCTCTTGCTCTGGTCGGCCAGGTGTTCGGCTGGATGCTGATGGGCTATTCGCTACCTCGGCTGCCTGCGGAGGTGGGTGCGACGCTACTGCTCATGCAGCCGGTACTCGCCGTACTGCTGGCGGTCGTTCTCCTGGGTGAACGGCCAAGTGCTGCGCAGCTACTCGGGTGCGTCGTAGTTGTCGGAGCGGTCTCGGCCGTCTCCGTACGTCGCACCCGAGTAGGTAGTGCCGTCTAGTGCACCCGCATCTCGCCGGGCATCCACATTCCCGAGCGGGTTGCGGTGCCCGTCTCCACTTCTGCCGGAACGGCATTCGGGAAGTACCGGTCGTAACGTTCGAGAGATCCCCAGTCGCGGGCCCAGTCGTTCTTCAGGTACGTCGGGACTGCCGTGGCCTCGGCCAGGACCTCGGTGAACCCGAGCGGCCCGCCGTTGTCCGCGGACTGCCACGTGTCGGTCGAACTGACAGCCAGTGGCCGGTCCGGGAGGATGCGGAAGTTCGGCATCTCTGCGACGCCGTTCACATGCGAGAACGGACGCTGGCACGGGAACTGAAGGCCGACAGCCCAGTCCAGCAGAATCGGCTGCTCGCTGCCGAGGTACGAGTTGAGTGACTCGAGCTTCGGCACGCGTGGCGGTGTGAACGCCATCCACTGATCGCCGGTGAGGTTGGGATCGAAGGCAACCACGCGGACGGCGTCGGCGTCGGTGGCGAGTTCGTCGATCGGGATCCGAACGTTGCGCCACGACGGCGCCGGCCCGATGTCGCGGGGCATGTACGAACCCTGCAGTGCCACTGTCCCGTCCGGCTGCGTCTTGCCGTACTCGACCAGCAGTGACTGGCCGTAGGTCACCGCTCCGGTGTTGTCGACGGACCAGACGCGTCCGGCTACCGACATGACAACGAGCGGAGATTGTTCACTGCGAGCGGGTAATTGATACCAGCTCGAGATCAGTGACGCCGGTTCCTGCACGCCGGCCTGGTAGCTGCCCATGATGGGCGTAGTGGCCGGGTCGAGGCCGTAGGGGAGTTTGGCGGTGGACCCGTTGACGCCGATATTGCCGGTGCCGCCGCTGGTTCCGGAGTCCGAACCGGTTTCGAATGTGGGTCCGACGCTTTGGGTGTCGGTGTTTCCCATGCCCTGCTTGACTTCGATGTAGTCCGCGGTCAGATCGGTGGGAACACCATTGGCGGAGAAGCCCTTCGCCTCTTCGCCGGCCAGGGGGTCTTCGGCATTGAATCCGGGACGGGGGATAGGCGCCAGGTTGCCGGAGTTGACGTCGGTCTCGGCCAACACGTCTTCGGCCATGCCGCAGGTTTTTCCGGCGAGGGCTTCGATGTTGCTACGGCCCAGTGAGTATGCCGGGTACTGGGAGACGGCGCCCTTGAGGAGAGAGAGGACTTCGAAGAGCACCATGAGGCCGGCGATCACGGTCAGAGGTGCTGCGGCAAATTTGCGAATCCGCTTGCCCTTGACGGTGTTCGGCTTTTCCGGTGCCGCCGCAAATCCCTCACGCAGGTACTGCCAGGCCGCGACGGCCAGAGCGAGCCCGAAGAGTGCGAGGAACAGGGTGTTTGATTCGTGTCCGCTCAAGGAAACGGTCTTGTCGAACCACGGCACACCGTAACTCGAGACATACCAGTAGCCGTTGATGCCGGCAAAGGTCAACGCCAGCATCAGGAGCAGGCCGGCCACGAACACCGAGCGGTTGCGGCGCGATCGCAGTGCCGACGCGGATACTGCAACAGCTGTCAGTGCCGCGAGCGAACCGGCGATGCCGGCGTACGCACCGAAGTGGTGAGTCCACTTGGTGGGGTTGAACATCATGAAGAAGATGGTGCCGAAGACAACTCCGACCAGACGCCACGACGGACCCGTCGCGGCGCCGGGAACCCGGCCGCGTCGGAGCAACACGAAGAGCGTCGTGAAGAGGCACAGGATCATCGTCAGGAAGGCGAATCGGCGGGCTACCGAGCCGTCGACCGTGTCGACAAAGAGGTAGTAGTACCGCAGGAAGTCTTTGTACCACTCGAGATTCGGTCCGATGATGGTCCGGACGCGGGTGGCCTCGAGAACGCCGGCCAGCGTCTGATCAGCAAAGATGACGACAAGCACCAAGGTTCCGGCCGCCGCGATCGGTGCAAGCAGTGGGAGTGTGCCGACCTCACGGTGACGCTTCACGACGATTCGGATGAGGGGCCGGATACCCGCGAGAAGTGCTGCGATACACATCAATCCGGTGGGGGCAGCAGCGAGCGTGAAGGCGCCGATCAGCACTGCAACGGCAGCCGGGAACAGTCGGCCGGTCGCGATGGCGCGCTCGATGGAACACCACGTCAGCAGGGCGCCGAGCGCGACGATGGGCTCGGGTCGCAGACCGTTGTTGTAGGCGAGCCAGAATGCGAGGAAGACCATCCCGCCGGTCCACAGCGCGACGTTGCTCCGGCGGACCGCACGTCCGAGGCGTGGAACAACTTCACGGCTGATGACCATCCAGCACAGGATTCCGGCAATCAACGCGGGCAGGCGCATGAACGGGCTGGCCGTCGAGATCTTGGCCATCACCGCCAGCACGTCGTAGTACCAACCGAACGGGGCTTCGGGGACGCCGAACCAGCGGAAGTAGTTGGCCATGTATCCGGCGTCGGGAGCAACGCGGGCCATGGTGAGGAGATAGCCGTCGTCGGAGGTGTTTGCGCCGATGAAGTGCCACAACGTCAACGTGCCGACAACAACGCCGTCGAGTCCGGAGAACTTCCACCAGCGTGCGGGGAGGAAGCGGCGGTGAGTGCGGCCGTCGATTCCGTCGAGCTTGGCGAGGGCGATCAGCGACACGATGGTGGACAAGACGGCCACGATCATCGCAACCAGCTTGAGCGTCGTCGGACTGGACGAGAACCGGGAATCGACGGTCATCGAGAATCCGAGACCCTCGGGGGCCGCGCCGTCGGGGAGGTCGCTGAAGACACCGACCACCTGGGGGCGGAAGTCGCCGTCGAGTTGTCCACGAACGGGGTTGCCGTCGGGGTAGGTGAGTCCCTCGAATGCTGCGGCGGTCCGGTCGACGTCGGAGTTGAACGTGATGGCGTTGCAGCGACTGGACTCGACGTCCTCACGCGAAGCCGACGCCACGACGACATTGCGGTCAAGGACGTCGACGTTGCTTTCGGACACACGCACGAACATGGAACTGAGGGCCGCACCGTCCCCCTGAGCGGGGGCCGTGGACATGAGGATGCCGCCGCCCGCGGGAAGGGAGCCGACAGCGGTGCAGGGTATCGACGCGTTGACGTCGATGGGGACCTGAGCCATCAAGGGTGCCTCGACGTCGCCGATGACGCCGTTCTGCGGCCAGTTGACCGCTGCCGTCGTCTGCACCACAGGAAGAAGCGGGGTGGCGAGTGCCAGAACAAAACCGATGAGGCCCGCGATTATCGCGATCAATCGCGTTTGTCGGAAGCGCATCAGTGCATCCGGACGGGATGGCGGCGAACTCGGAGTTAAGGGTGGCACTGTGGCGACGTCTGGCACGGCTACCGATGTTATGCGAGTGTTACCCGTGGACCTACCGTGCCCGGGAGGTTTGGTAGGTCCACCGGTAACAGTTATGACTGGTAACGAATCGGACCTGGTGTCCAGGTGCCCGAACGGGTCTCGGTTGTCACGTCGATCTGAGCGGGTTCCGCCGCCGGATCGAGCGGTGTGTACTGCTCGAGCGAACCCCAGTCGCGATCCCAGTCGTTGTCGAGATACGTCGGCAAGGTGCGGGCTGCGAGCAACTCACTGGTCCAGCCGAGCGGACCGCCGCCGTAGTGGTCCTGCCAGGCATTGGTGGACTCCGCACCGATGCGATCGGGAAGGATGCGCCAGTCCGGAACTTCGGCCACGCCGTAGAGATGATCGACCGGACGCTGGCACGGGAACGCAAGACCCACAGCCCAGTCCATCAGTACCGGATCGGTGGATCCGACAACGCTCTGCAGAGTGCGCATGTCGGAAACCCGCGGCGGGGTGAGTGCAACCCACTTCTCGCCGCCGATGTCGGAGTCACTGGCGATCACACGCACGGTGTCGGCATCGGCGGGGAGCTGATCCATCGGGACACGCAGGTTGCGCCACGACGGAGACGGGCCGATATCGATCGGATCGATCTGGCCGAGCGCTGTCACGCTGCCGTCGGCCTGCGTCTTGCCGTATTCGACGTGGACAACTGCACCTGGTGTGACGATGCCGTCGGTGTCGACGTAGCGGATACGCCCGGCGGCAGCGATGGTCAGCAGCGGCGCCGCGTCACTGCGCTGCGGCAAGGCGTACCAACCGGTGGTCAGGGAAGCGGCTTCCGACGAGCCGAAGCTGCCGAGAACCGGAGTGGTCGCGGGATCGAGGCCGAACGGGAGCGCAACGTTGCTTCCGTTGATTCCGGCCGTCGACGCCGATCCGCCTCCGGTACCTGCGCCCGTTCCCGGGGTGGTGGTGCCGTTTGCCGACGTGGTGGTGTCGAGGCTGTTGGCGCTGCCGGCAGCCTTGTCCTCGGCATCTGCGGTCAGGTCGCTCGCCACTCCGTCCGGGGTGAATCCTGTTGATTCGGTTGCCCCGAAAGCGCCTGCGCCTGCCAGGTCGGCGGGGCGGTCGATCAGCTGCAGAACACCGGTATCGGGATCGGATTCGACCAGGACCTCGCCGGCGAGGCCACAAGTTCCGCCGAAGACGGATTCGACGTTGGATTTGCCGATCGAGTACGCCGGATACTGCGCGACCGCGCCTTTGACCAGGGACAACACCTCGAACAGCACAACCGCGCCTGCCGCGATCGTCAACGGGGACGCTGCGAGCAGGCGAGCTGTCCGGCCGTTGTTCTTCTTCGGAGTCGACTTCTCGAGGGGTTCACGAACGTGGAACCACGCAGCCAGCAGCAACGCGAGAATCGTCAGGCCGAGGAACGCGGTGGAGAAGCCCTTGCCGGCGATGGACGGCGGCTTGTCCCACCACGGGACGCCGTAACTCGAGACGTACCACCAGCCGTTGGAGCTGGTGAACGCCACGGCCAGGATGAACAGGATGCCTGCGGCAAAGAGCGCACGGTTCCGTTTGGAACGCATGCTCGACGCGCTGACTCCCACCGCGGCGAGCACGGCCACCGTCGCCGCCAGCCCC
The DNA here is from genome assembly GCF_013277795.1 of Rhodococcus sp. MS16. Taxonomy (NCBI): domain Bacteria; kingdom Bacillati; phylum Actinomycetota; class Actinomycetes; order Mycobacteriales; family Nocardiaceae; genus Rhodococcus; species Rhodococcus sp. MS16. Next base: position 136,006 of record NZ_VBTM01000009.1, on the reverse strand, counting down.
GCGTACACACCGAAGTGGTGGGTCCACTTGGTCGGCGTGAACTGCATGAGGAGCAGCGACGCGAACACGATGCCCAGGATCCGGCGCGACGGCCCGATCGCGGTGCCGGGAATCCGGCCCTTCCGCAGGATCAGCATGACGCAGAAGATCAGTCCGACGATCATCACGAACATGCCGAAGCGGCGTGCCAACGAGCCGTCGGGGGAGATGGTCATCAAAGCGTCCCAGCGAACTCGTTCCTCGAACCACGGGACGTTGGGGCCGATAGCTGTTCGCACCCTGGTCGATTCGAGCACCGTTGCCAACGTCTGATCGGCAAACACCGCAACAAGTACGACGGTTCCGGCCGCGAGGACCGGCATGATCTGCGAGAAGAAACCCACTCGTTTGCCTCGGGCGATCAAGATCTGCACAATGGGGCGCGCCCCGGCGAGCAGTGCACCGATCGCGATGAGTCCCGACGGGCCGGCAGCGAGGGAGAACGCGGCAATCAGCACCGCAACCGCCGCAGGCAGCAAACGGCCTGTGGCAACGGCACGTTCGATGGAGCACCACGTCAGCAGAGCGCCGAGCGCGATGATCGGTTCGGGACGCAAACCGTTGTTGTACGGCAACCAGAACGCCAGGAACACGAGGCCGCCGGTCCAGATGGCAACCTTGTTGCGGCGCACCGCAACACCGAGCCGCGGGATCACCTCGCGGCTGATCACCATCCAGCACAGGATGCCGGCGATCAACGCGGGCAACCGCATCCACATGCTGGCAGTACTCACCTTGGTGAACGCCGCGAGGACGTCGTAGTACCAACCGAACGGTGCCTCGGGAACACCGAACCAACGGAAGTAGTTGGCCATGTATCCCGAATGTTCCGAAACCCGGGCCATGCCGAGGAGGTATCCGTCGTCGGACGTGTTGGCGCCCACCACATGCCACAGCAGGAGCGTGCCGATGACCAGGCCGTCGACGCCCGTGAATTTCCACCACCGCGCCGGGAGGAACCGTCGTGCGCGTCGGCCGTCGACGCCATCGATCCGGTGTAGCGCGTACAGCGAGACGATCGTGGAGAGTGCCGCGACGATCATCGCAAAGAGTTTGAGAAGTGTTGGGCTGGAAGAGAATCGGGAGTCGATGTCCATGTTGACGGACAGGCCCGCAGGTGGAGCGCCTTGCAGATCGGTGAAGATGCCGACAACCTGCGGACGGTAGTCGCCGGTCAGGGTTGTAGTAAGGCCGTCGATTCCGGTGACGGTGGCGACGGTCTGCTGGTAGTCGCTGGTGATGGTCAGCGCGGTGCATCCGGTGAGTTCGCCCAATGGCGCCGAGATCAGGACCGATTCGCGGGTGATCGCCTCGAGGCGATCCGCGGTGGTCCGAACGGTCAGGCCGCGCGCATCGCGGTCGGGCGCACCGTTCGGCATGGTCGAGACCAGCGTGCCGCCGTCTTCGCCGAGCTGGCCAAGCGCGGGGCACGGGATGGTGATGTCGAGGGAGGTCGGGGAGTAGGAGATCAGCGGCGCCGAGACGCTGTTCAACGATCCGTCCTGCGGCCAGCTGACACTTGCTGCCTTCTGATCGACCGGGAGGAACGGGGTGGCGAGCGCCAGCAGCATGCCGAGCAGACCGGTGACGATCGCGATGATTCGTGCCTTCTGCACCCGTTGGGCATCCGACTCGGGGCGAGCGTCGGGGCCAGTGGGCGGAGACTGCGGGGGCACTACTACGTCAGACGGCACAAGGAACGATGTTAGGCGAGTGTCGCCCGTTACATCCTGAGAGACGACTTAAGGAAGCGCTACTTGTTGGTCGTCTTACCGCTCACGAGGTCACGGACGTCCCACACCCAGACGTCGTCGACCGAGGTGGCGTCGAAGCCCACCAGAGCGTTGACCGTCTGACGCAACGCGTTGTCGTTGCTTGCTTTCGGGAGTACCAGGACGTCGGCACGCCAGAACCGCAGGTCGGTGAGGGCGTCGGCGCGGGTGGTGGCGTCGACAACGGGGATCTGACCGGTCTCGTTGGTCTTGACCAGAAGCGACGACGTGGGGCGGAACTCAGCCCCGTAGATGCCGCCGCGGGTAATCGAATGAGGGCCGACGAAGTAGCCGCCGGCGATCGGGAAGCCGAAATCGGCATCGATCTGCCAGCGCATGGCCCGCGCTTCTTCACCGCTGGACACGGGAACCGACACGAGGCTGCCGTCGCTGACGTAGTTCTCCCACGATCCGCTGGTGATGAACTTCGGGGTGTCCGGGCGTTCGACGGTATCGATGCGGGTCGGAATCAGGACAACCACTGCGAGTGCCAGCACCGCCAACCACGCGCCGGGCAATATCAGGCCAGGGCCGCGAGAATTGCCGCCGCGGGGATTACGAAGCTCCACCAGCGCGCGATACGTACCCAATGTCAGCAGCAAACCGATGGCGGGAATTGCACCCATGGCAAAGCGTGACTCCAGGACCGACTCGAACAGCGGCAAGTGGGCCAGGAACTTCCAGGGCAACGTGATGCCGGTGTGATCGCCCTTGTAGACAAGCTCGGACCCCAGTGACAGCACGCCCATCACGACGATAACGGCCGCAGCGGCGCGAGTGAGCTTCATCTTCCACAGCCATACCGTCGCGAAGAAGATCAGAATGACGATCGGCCAACCGAAGTACGAGTTCTCCTCGGTGGGGTTCATGCGGTACTCGGCGCCGGTCTTGTCGCCGCCCATCGATTCGGTGGGGAGGGTGGTGAACGCGCCGAAGTCGGCTCCCGCCTGGCCGTGGCCGACGCCGTCGTAGCTTGCGGGGCCGAAGAACTGTGAATGGAGCGGTATCGCAGTGATGAGGATGGACACGATTGCGCCGACGGCCAAGCCGGGCAGGCTGCGCTTGATCGCAGCCCGCGCTCTCGGAAGATCCGAGAGTGCGTACACCGCGCCGAACACCATCGCGGACATGGTGAAGATGAGGAGTGGTTCTTCGCCGAGGAAGATCTGCCACGCCATGAGCAGGCCAAGGACGACGCCGTCCCTGACCACATTGGTTCCACGTGAAACGCGGATAACCTGCATGAAGATGAACGGAATGACAAAGAAGGCCACAAAATTCGGGTGACCGTTTGCGTGCGAGATCATGGCAGGGGCAAATCCGCAGAACCCGCCACCAATTGCGGCCGCACACTTCACCCGAACGGAAACGCCCGTCAGCACATGCCGAGAAAATGTCCAGTACCAGGCGATTGCGGTACCGGCCAGGCCTAAGGTCAGCCCGATCGCATAAGTCGGCGTCGGCCCGAAAAGCAAGGTGAGCGGCGCCAGCGGCATGCTGATGCCGAACATCGCGGTATTGGCCATCAGGTTCACACCGAGCGGATAATTCAGCAGGTCGCTGTACAACGGTGTGCGGAACTGAGAGAGCGCGTGCGCGGTGTCGGCGAAGAACCATTCCCACATCGACTGGTCGCGGCCCGCGTTGACCAGATAACCGGACTCCAGGTTGCGCCAGAGATTCGACATCACCCAGAACGCGGCCAGGACAAAGAGCACCATGATCGCGAGATCGACCATCCGGCCTCGGCTGATAACTGAACGGACCCGCCCTGGTGTCGCCTCGACCAGCTGTTGTTGAGGTTCGGGCAGAGTCTCGGTCATGCAGTCGGCGCCTTTCGGATGAAACCAACCTCGGTGGTTGTCTCGGTGGTTGTCTCGGCGGCTCCTCGGTGGTTACGAGGTACCCGCTGAAGGTATCGATTCGATAACTTATCCCGCCAGCGTAACGAACGATGCCCTCGAGGCCAGCCTGTAGCTGCGCGAGCAGGCCGTATTCGGGGCAGTTCAGGCCCGCTCGTGCCTCATTCGAGATAACCGGTCGGTCGAGTTTGGCGGCTTTGTGACATGGGTACCTCGGAGGTGTCCTGCTCGAATTCGTGTACCCCGAATTCGTTCAAACAGCCCCGACGGATCGCGTTCTCGACAAAGCGGGAACCCATCGGGGTCACAACCTGATGGGATGGTGCTTGTGCATGACGAACACACGGGTTTGCGGCGGCGCAGGGGGTAAACGCGCAGCGAGTAGGAACAAGGCTCGTAACGGGGCTCGCCTCGGGGCTGTCGGGGCAGTGGCCGCCCTTGCCGTCGCGTTCGGCAGCACCAACGCGTCGGCGGGAGTCGACAACGCGAGTTCGATCACGGACGTCAAGGGAAACCGCATAGAAGTCCTGCAGATGGACACAGCCATCCACACAGTCCCGCCGCTCGACAGTTCGCCACTGAGCGTCGAGTTCTTCCACGACGGCGTTGCGTCGGTGCGCATCGACGGCCCAGATGCGGACAGTTTCACCGGAACCCAACTGACGATCGGCTACCAAATCGGCTACCCGATCGCGTTGACCGGTGCCACGGTTGTCCTCAACAGCCCCGGACTCGACTGGGGCGTGGAGAGCGGAACCAACCTCGGAATCGGGTTTATTCCCGAACCGGCTCTGGGACTCGATATCTCGAATGCATTTGTACTCGGTGGAGACATCATCCCGTCACAGGAACTTGACGTGGATTTGGCGCCGGGTGGAATTACCGACGTGGAGTTGCTCGAAGATCAGACATTCGACGGCCGCGAAGCGACGGTGCGGATGCAAGGAATCCACGGATACGTGCAGGGTGCCATCGGTCCGGTCACCATCCGGCCGTACGCAAAGGCCGTGACATCCAATGGGGACACGGTCGTCACATACGGAGCGCCGCAGAGACTTTGACTTTAAAGGGCAGAGGCTTTGATCGTTACGACTCTCACCGTCACGCTGCAACAGTGTGACGGTGAGAGTTGTTGGGAGCCTGCGTATTCGACCGGTATTCGGTAGGGATCGACCGGCGGTGAGTGCGGGAGGCGCGGAAGGCCTTCATTGCGAGTGCCACCGCCGCCCACGCCGTGCATGCCGCCGTCACAAGAAGTAACAGCGCCCAGTCGTGGGCAAAGAATCCCACAATCGCAGCGATGGTGAACGCCAGCGACACAAAGACGATGCGACCGGCAAGATCTGTCGAGAGCAGGTAATCGACAGCAGGTTCGTCGGCTGGGTGACTTTCTACCTCGGCGTCGTCGGTGTCGTGCGCGTGCAGTGTTTCCCGGGTGGGGAGATCCAGAAGTGCACCCCACTGCGCCGCAGCGACGGTATGCGGCAGATCCTTCGGAAGGCTCTCAGGCTCACGTGTCTGCGACACGTCGATAAGAGCCCGCGCCAAAGTGAGCACCGCGATCCGATGCTCTGTCGCAACACGGAGCAGCTCGTGAAATGCCTGCTCGGGGCCGTATGGCTTACCTCGCGCAATGACAAGAGTGTGCTCTGCTGCGTCCAGGATCGCGCGATGTGGAACCAATTCGTGACTCTGCGCAACGAGTTCGCTCAATGTCATCACCTGCCCCGCCACGATGGGTGCGCAGTTGTCATGTCAACCGCGTCGTGAAGCAGTCGAATACCCCGGTGGTGGCGAGGACAAACTCGACCCCTGTCTGACTAGGGGTCTAACTGGGGCCGGGTGTGATCAGGGTTGGGGTGCCGGCGCGTTCAACGCACCGAGGCAACTCTCGATCAGATCGGCCACGATGAGCTTGGCTTGTGCAGGGCTGTGAACTCGTCCTTCCCAGGTAGCAAATGTCACGATGGCCAAAACGCTGAGTGTGCCCGCGCGAAGATCCGCGATATCGGCCGGCAACTCCGACGCCGACGCAATGCGCTGCTGAACGTCGCGAAAGGTCGCTGCCTGCAGGTGGTCCCGGATGACCGTCGACATTCCTGGATCGAAGATGGACTGCACCAGAAAGCGCGCGTACAAACTGTGCTCACGTTCGATCGTCTGCTCGGCCAACGGCAGCACCGACGCCTCCACGAGTTGGCGCATGGTCGGCGGTTGCTGTGCGACGTCGATCGCGTTGAGGAGATCGTGTCGGCGCTCCGCAGCCGGCTTCATGCGTGACTCGATCACCGCGGACAGCAAGCCTTCGCGTGAACCGAAGTGGTACTGCGCTGCCGACTTGTTTGCCTGCCCAGCCTCGATCTGGACGTCGCGCAAGGTCAGTGCTGCTAAACCGCGCTCCGCCACCAATCGCTCGGCCGCATCGATCATGGCCGTGCGGGCATCGGTTTTTGTCACGTTATGAAGTTAGGGGTGCGGAGGGGGCGCGTCAACGACCGTCACCGGCAAGCCGACTGTGAAGAATATCCCGTTTGTTTACTGTTATCGGGGGTACCGCGTCAGTTGCGGGTGACAACCACGAACGGTCCCTGCTCGGTGATCGTGAAGCGAGGATCGTCGAACAGCTCCTTGGGGAAGGTGACCGTGTACCGGCGGACATTGGGATCGTTGGGGTAGACGTCCTCGGCCAGGCGCAGGGTGTATCCGTCGGCGCCCTGGCGGAAGACAAATGCGTCGGGGCTGCGCCACGGTGCGGCATCCAATGCGGCAATCAACTCGTCGGGTGTCTCGAGTTCCGACCACTTCTCGATCAGCTCCGCGCGGGCCCGGAAGTCTGCCAACGGATTTGCGTAGTGCGACGTCAATCCTTGGAAACCGAAGTACGGGTAGAAGCTCAGGAAGCCGATATCGGCTGTCAGGACCACCAGATCGTGGGGCTCGCGGCCCAATTGTTCGCGGATGATGCGGTCGATGTCCGCGTAATTCGCTTCGGCTCCCGGCGGGCGCTTGTCTCCGCGCTCGCCGTTTCCGTCGGTATCGCTGTATGCCACAGCGATATCCGGGGCCAGCACCTGCGGGATGTTCTGCGCAAAGGAAATCGCGCCGATGACGCCGAGAGCAACGAGTACTGCTTTGACCCGCGGATTCTCGCTGGTGGCCAACACGATCCAGCCGGCGAACTCGAAGAAGCCGAACACACCTGCCGCGGCGAGGAGCCCGATCAGAACCGGCTCGAGCCGGAATCCGAGAAGAGTGCTGCCGGCAACCGTGAACATCATCGACAACAGGGCCCACAGGTACACGGCGATCACGCCGATACCCAGCGCCCGTGCCCTGCGTGAGAACAGGAACCGGGAAATCAGCCAGATCGTGCCCAACATGCACAGCGCGCCGACGAGTGAGAAGTGCAGCATCGGGAAGGGGAGTACCGCGCCGGAATCCGGGAGGTAATGCATAGCGGTGCCCGACTCGGCGGGAGCGCCCGAGAGCGCTTCGAGCAGGTAGGGAGCCCAGACAGTCAGAGCGACCACGCCGGCGATGACGGCGATGACGACCAGTCGGATCAGTGGTCCTAGTGCGGCTTTCCAGGTGTTCTGGGCGCGGGCTGCGAGAACCGCCGCGACGATACCCATCAGTGTTACCGCAAACGCGGCAAATCCGAGGTACAGCGTGTAGACGGTCGCTGCGTATCCGAGGAACAAGCCGGTGCCGAGAACTGCTCCCGCTCCGGCAAACCGGGACGAACCCGGGCGATCGAGGGCGCCCCAAGCGAGGATGAGCACCGGCGGAATCAGGAGGTTGACGACGGCGCCGTACGCCTCAGGGGAGTTGTACGCCAACACAACCGCGGTAACGGCCAACGCCGCGACTACCGCCCAGTCGCGTCGAATGAGCTTGGTCCACAACACGAGTGCAATCACGGCGACAACGGCGATCGAGCCGATCGCATAGGGCTTGAAGGCTTCCCAGCCGTCCATACCCAGCAGATTTGCGACGCGTCCACCGACCCAGAACCAGCCGGCCGGGTAGAACGGCGGGAGATCCACATACGTCATGTCTTGCAGCGCAGCGGAATCCGTGAGCCGGGTCAGGTATTCGGTGCGGAATTGTTGATCGACCGAAACCCCGTGCAGATACAGCGTGGTTGCGGCGAGAGGGAGTCCGAGCGTCGTGGTGACGAAGCCCGAAAGCCCCGCCCACGAGAGGAGCTTTGCAGTTCGCTGCGCTTTGCGGGCGCGGAACATCAGCACGGCGACGCCGATCACGGCGATACAGACAACCTGCAAGACCGTCGTGACGGCTTGAGTGACATTCGACGACGTGAACGCCGGCCAGTCGACCCGGCTGAACGCGAACAGTCCGACAGCGGCGACGACGACCGCTACCAGTGCCGCGAGCGCCATTTCCACCACCGTCGCCGCGGCATTACGCCACGGCGACGGGGAGGCAGTTGTCAGAGCTGGTTCAGCTGTTGTCTGTGACACGAAAAAGAGCTTAGACGGGCAGCTTCCGGAAGATAGGTCGCGGCACGTGGCGCAGAGCCATCATCACGAAGCGGAACGGGCCCGGTGCCCAGACAATTTCCTTGCCCTTGTCCGACGCTGCAACAGCAAGCCGCGCGACGTCTTCCTTGTTGACGGTCAGGGGTGCTTCCTTGACGTGGGCGCTGAACTTGGTGCGCACCATGCCCGGTCGAACCACCGTTACGCTCGGGCCGAACTCCGCCAAAGCCTCGCCGAGGCCCAGATAGAAGCCATCGAGACCGGCCTTGGTGGAGCCGTAGACGAAGTTGGCGCGCTTCACGCGCTCACCGGCAACCGACGACATCGCAATGATCTTGCCGAAGCCCTGAGCCTTCATCTTCTCGCCGATCAGCACGCCGACGGAGACTGCCGCGGTGTAGTTGACGTTTGCGACCAGGACAGCCTTGCGCTGGTTCTGCCACAGCTCCTCGGCGTCACCGTCCAAACCGAACGCAACGATCGCGACATCTACGTCGCCGCCGGCCCATGCCTTGTCGATGACGTCGGGGTGGCTGTCGAACTTCACAGCGTCGAAGTCGACGACCTCAACCTTGGTGGCGCCCTTGGCTTCGAGGCCCTTGACCGCGGCATCGGTGCCGGGATCGCCGGGCAGCGTCGCCAGAATGATGCGCAGCGGCGACTTCTTCAAGTACTCCTCGCACATCGCGAGGCCGATCTCGGACGTTCCACCGAGAAGCAAAACAGTTTGCGGGTTACCTACAGCGTTGATCACAGTTCCAGCCTTCTGGACATATCGGAGGCGAAAACGCCTGTGGGGTCGTACTTTCGGCGCGTCGCCATCCACTCGTCGATGCGCGGGTACATGGAATGGAAGGTCTCTGCGGACGTCCGCGAATCCTTGGCCGTGTACAGGCGTCCGCCGAATTCGAGGACTCGCTTGTCGAGTTCGGTGACAAATTCGTTGAGGCCCGGCTTGATGCGGAAATCGACGCAGATGTTCCAACCCGGGATCGGGAAGCTCAGAGGAGCCTGATTGCCCTCGCCGAACAGCTTGAACACATTCAGGAACGAGTGATGACCGCTGCGCTGAATGTCGACGATGATCTTCTTGAACTCCTCGACAGCCTCCGGCGGAACCACGAACTGGTACTGCAGGAATCCATTGGATCCGTAGGCGCGGTTCCACTCCCCGAGCATATCGAGGGGGTGGTAGAACTGCGTCAGATTTTGGGCCTTGTCGCGGTACGTCGCGGACTTGCGGAACCATGCCTCGGTCATTGCGCCGAAGATCAGCTTGTTGCCCAGCCCATTGGGGAGTCCGTTGGGAACGGTGAGAAGTTGGGGCGCGTCGAACCGGAGCGGGTCCTTCTGCAGCTTGGTCGGAAGCTGATCGAGCTTTGCCAGACTGCCCCGCGAAATAGCTGCCCGGCCGAGCTTCGGCGGCGCGGACATCGCGTCGAACCATGCGGATGAGTAGGTGTAGTTGCCTTCGCTACCGTCGCTGTGGAAGGCGATGGTCTCGTCAAGGCTGTTGGTGACATCGCCGTCGGCGATGAAATATGCCGTCTCGGTCGGCGTCATCTTGATGGTGGCCCGCAGGATGATGCCCGTCAGGCCCATACCGCCGATCGTGGCCCAGAACAGCGCAGCCTTGGGATCGTTACGCCCGCCCTTGGGGGTGAGGGTGCGAACCTTGCCGTCAGCCGTCAGCAGATCCAACGACACGACGTGGTTGCCGAAGCTTCCCGCGCTGTGGTGGTTCTTGCCGTGAATATCGGAACCGATGGCGCCGCCGATCGTGACCTGGCGCGTACCTGGCAGCACGGGAACCCACAGGCCGAACGGCAGAGCAGCCTTCATCAGCTGATCCAGGTTCACCCCGGCGTCGACGTCCACCAAAGCGGTGTCACGATCGATGCGATGAATACGGTTGAGCGCATTCATATCGATGACCAAGCCGCCTGCGTTCTGCGCCGGATCACCGTACGAACGGCCGAGGCCGCGCGCGATGACACCGCGTCGCAAATGCGACGGCTTGGACTCGTTCTTCTCCGCAACCTGGGCGACCGCACTTGCGATCACTTCCACGTCGGGGGTGGACAACACCTGTGCGGTGGTGGCGGCGGTGCGTCCCCAACCGGTGAGGGTGCGGGCTTGGGTGTGGAGAGCCTGCTTGGGCGTCTCTTCTGCTGTCGTGGACATCAACGTAGAGGTTACCTGGGAGTACAGCCGGACGGCTTGGGCTGGAGTCGTTACGCTCGTCGTCGTGCCCGAAACGCCTGCGAACCACCAGCACGAACCCCACGTCCCTCTGCCGGTGGAGATTCCCGTCACGACGGACCTCGCCGATGACGCTCTCGACCTGAAAACGCAGATCGTCCGGTTTGTTGCGACGGGCGGGTTGTCGGCGATCGTGGACTACGGGCTGTATGCGCTGCTCCACGCGTTGGGGCTGTCGTACACCGCAGCAAAAGCTCTGAGCTTCGTTGCCGGTACCACCACGGCGTATCTGATCAATCGCCGGTGGACGTTCAAGGCCGAGCCGTCGCGCGCCCGGTTTATCGCTGTTGTCGTGCTGTACGCGGTGACCTTTGCCGTTCAGGTCGGGCTCAACGCAGTGATGTTGCATGTGCTCGCCGACGAATGGTGGCGCATGCCTCTGGCGTTTGTCATCGCGCAGGGCACCGCAACGGTCATCAACTTCATCGTCCAGCGAGCTGTGATCTTCAATATCAAGTAAGAGTTGCAGCAATTAAGGGCTGTGTGAATTAAGGGCCGCGTGAATTGGCGCATTCGTCCCGTTCTTGAGGGAGAATGCAGGTCATGATCATCGTCCTCGACTCCTCCGCCTTGGTCCGCGGCGCACGGTTCGACAATTCCGTCGCCGACGCCAAAGCTCGCGGACTCCGCGTTGTGGTCCCGCGCCTCGTTGCCCTCGACGTCGCAAATCGCTACCGCAAGGAATCCGCGGACATGATCGCCGCTCTCAGCGTGCAAGCGCGGATGTACGACCGACTCGGTCTACGCCGGGACCTCACCCGATTCATCGACGCCGCCCACGACAAAGCGGACAGCTATGTGCAAGATCTGGTCGACGATCTGCAGGGAATCGGCATAGAGGTCATCGACCCTGTCGACGTGCCGCACCTACTTATGGCCGAACGCGCGATAGCGATGCAACGGCCGTACGTCGACAAGAAAAAGCGTGACGGCTACCCCGCGACACTGAACTGGTTGACCCTGCTCGATCTGGCCGATCGGAATCCCGGCACCGAAATACTGTGGGTCAGCGATGACACACGGGCGTTCGGTGACACGCAGGAAGCGTCGTGGCATCCGGATCTACTGCGCGAACTCGACTCACGTTGGTTGGACAGCCGCGTCCGATGGGCGCTGGAATTCCCCGTCTTCGACGGGCCGGCGCAGGTTGAGGCGACGTTTGTTGAGGAGCGGGTTGTCTTGCCGGAGCTTGTCGAAGTGCCCGAGCCTGTTGAAGTGCCCGAGCCTGTCGAGGTGGCTGAGGTTGTGGTGCGCGAGGTTGTCGTTCGCGAGGTTGTGGAAGTCGCTGAGTCGGTTGGATATGCCGCGCCGGCTGCTCCTGTTCCTGCTGCGCCGGTGGCACCCGCTCCTAAACCGGTACAACGTGCAGCCCGCACCCGCGTTGCACCCCAGCGCATTCCGCCCGCACCCAAGCCGACGTCCGGTGGACTACGCAACCTCGGGAAAGTGATCGGTGGGCGGAAGCGAAAAGTCACTATCGTCGAAGATCTTGACGAAGTCGACCTCGCCGGAAACTGACCGCCCTTAATCTAGGCGGATGTCCCTGTCTCCGATAATCACTCGCCGAACCGGCACGCGGTTCGGCAGCCCGAGTACCTCGTCGCGGATTCTGTACAACGTGTGTCGCGCGATGGTGCGTCCGGTTGTCGGAGTGGCGCCGTTGACATACGGCGCAATTCGGCGCGCAGCGGTATTGGACTCCGCGGCACGGATGCGAATTCCGTCGGGAATCGATCGAGAGATGATTCGTTTTCCTGATTCCGGCGGGGGATCGGGCTTCGACGGAGAACTGGTGCGCACAGCCGGTTCTACGGCCGATATTCGCGACGGAGCGGTTTTGTACCTGCACGGGGGCGGCTTCATGTGTTGTGGCCTCAACACACATCGTCCAGTGGTTGCGAGCATTGCCAAGCGGACAGGTTTGCCGGTGTTGCATGTTGCATACCGGCAGTTGCCGTACACGAGCATCAGTGGATCGGTTGATGATTGCCTGAGCGCGTATCACTGGCTTCTCGCGCAGGGCGGATTACCGGAAAAGATTGTCTTCGCCGGTGATTCGGCGGGCGGATTTTTGGTGTTCGCAACAGCGTTGGCGGCGGCTGCCACTGATCTTGCGCCTGCAGGGTTAGTTGGCTTGTCGCCATTCCTCGACCTGGACTGCACCGCAAAATCTGCACACGCCAATGCTCGACGCGATGTCATCGCCCCGGTTTCTGCCTTGACAGCAATCGGTTCGTTGGGCGGCGTAATGCCGTCGCCGGTCGACGGAGACCTTGCAGGGCTTCCGCCGTCGCTGCTGATAGCAGCGGAATCCGAAGTGCTCAGAGTGGACGCGGAACTGATGGCGCAACGACTTTCGATAGCCGGTGTCGAATGTTCACTGCAAATCTGGGACGGGCAGATTCACGCATTCCCAGCGGTGTGGCCGAGTCTGCCCGAAAGCCGTGCAGCTCTCCGTGACGTCGCAACGTTTATTCGGGCGCGCATCGCCTGAGTCTTGACGGTGTTCATCTGACGCTCGTCTTGCCGGAGTTTCTTGTCGGACCCTCGGAATAGGGTGTGGTGCAAGTTCGAACCGGGGGGTTCAGTGAGCGATATTGCACCAGATGACGGGGGTCATCGCCAGTTGGTCGATGTGTTGTCGTGCGCTGCCGAAGAATTGGTGCAGTGCTCGTCTGCGGCGTTGACCGACGACGGAATCATCTCTGCTTTGCGAGATCTCGAGCGAACAGTTCGGCTGATCGATGCTGTTGGTTATCAACTCGTGGCCGAAGGAATGGAACGTAGCCTGCACGTGGGGCAGGGGCTTCGGTCGCCGAATCAACTGCTCGTGCAGGTTCTCCGTATTTCTGCGTCGGACGCATCACGGCGTGTGCGGGCGGCACGGTCTGTGGTGCAACAAGTTTCGGCCTTCGGGGAGCAGACTCCCGCGGTGCTCCCCGAAACCGCTGATGCAGCACGTGACGGGGATATCGGCCGTGATCACATATCGGCGATCGCGGATGTCATGCACAAAGCGCCTGCGGCACTTGATTTCGAAGACCGACAAAGCCTCGAAATGGTGCTCGCCGAATACGCGCGCACGGGCACTCCGGAAGGAGTGACGGCTGCTGGCATCGAGGCATTGGCTTGGCTCAACCCAGACGGTGAACTAACCGATGACAGGGATCGGCGACGTCGGCGGTACCTCAGTGTGCGCAGACAGGACGCAGATCTGATGGCACGGATCTCCGGTGAGCTCGATCCGGTTGCAAAGGCACAACTTGATGTTGTGCTGGCCAAATGGGCGAGACCAGGGATGAACAACCCGGATGATCCGGAATCACCTGGCGGGGACTGCTCTGAGGTGGGCGAGTCGGCAATTGCGGCAGCCGCGTCACGTGACACACGTACCGCCGGTCAGCGAAACCACGACGCATTTTCAGCGCTGTTGAAATGTGTCCTCGACGGAGGTGTGCTGGGCAACCATCGCGGCCTTCCCGCGACAGTCATCGTCACCATGACATTGGAGCAGTTGGAGGAATCGATCGGCGGCGTGGCAACCACGGCAACCGGCGGTATTCTGCCGATTCGGGACGCGCTCGCGATGTCCGAGAAATCCCATCCGGTGTTGGTTCTCTTCGATCATGACGGCCGCCCGCTGCATTTCGGTCGTGGGAAGCGCCTCGCGACTGTTGATCAGCGCCTGGCACTTATTGCAGCTGACCGGGGATGTACGCGGCCCGATTGCGACGCACCGCCCTCGCGGTGCGCCGTCCACCACATGACCGAATGGAATGATGACGGACTCACCGACATCGAAAACCTCACACTCGTCTGCGACAGCTGCCACAGCTTGGTCAAAAAGGGCCCGCAGGGCTGGATCACCAACGCGCGGAACGAGAACGACGGGTACACCGGAAGAACGGAGTGGACACCGCCGGCGCATATCGATCCGGAACGGCGGCCTCGAGTGAACTCCCGGCACCATCCACGAGAATTGCTGGAACGAGCGCATTCGATCATTGCGTGGCGCAAGAAACTACATCGAGGAGACCCGAATCGGCAGAGACGGTCTTCGAGAGAGGATCAAGATCCTGAGCCGAATTGAAGAGCTTGATACAGGTCAACGTGGCAGTTCAACGCGGCGGTCCCTCGTCGAGGACGAGGGAATCTGACCGCTGTTGGCCTTGCGCGTCGAACCAGATCAGGTCGACCGTATCGCCAGGGTGACGCATGCTCATCGCGATATTCAGGTCGGACGTCGAGGCGATAGGAGCTCCCCCGAAATTCGTGATCACGTCACCTTCGGTCAACCCGGTAAGCTCTGCTGGCGAATCGAAGCTCACTGCAACCACTTCCGCACCAGGCGGGGAGCCCACGTGATCTTTGACTGCTACGCCGAGCACCGGCGTGGGGCCTACACGTACCGTCTCCGAGGAGCGACCACTGAGTACTTGGTCGACAATCGGAAGCGCCGTGTCGATCGGGATCGCGTAAGACTGCGGGGCGGGTGAGACTTCCGTTCGATCTTCGATGGCGATGGCATTGCCGGCGCTACTGACTCCGATCAATTCGGCAGCAGCATTCACAAGTGGTCCGCCGGAATCGCCGGGCCGGATGTCGGCATTGACCTCGATGAGGCCCTTCAGCTGATTTCGTGAGCCATCCGTCGAATTGCGAGTGTTGACTGTGACCCCGAAACCGGTGATAGTGCCGAGCGCAGGAAGTGGAACTCCTTCTCCATCGGCATTTCCGATGGCGGTAACGGGATCGCCTCGCGCGGCTGTCTGTGAGCTTCCCACGGTGGCAACTGGAAGGTCGGACGCTCCGACGAGCCGGAGTACTGCGAGGTCTTGGCCGCTGTCGTAACCGAGTACTTCTACGTCGTAGATCAGTCCATTGGACATGTTCACGGCCGTGATTTCGGTGCCACCGCTGATCACGTGATGGTTGGTCAAGACCACCCCGTCCGGAGACAGGACAATACCTGTTCCTGCCGTGGTGGTGAACCTGGCGGACGAAGTGATGGTGACAATGCTGGAGACGACCCGCGCGACCAGTTCTTGTGGCGTCAGCGAAATCGCAGGCGGCGGCGGGGTGGTGGTGATGACCGTGACGGGTGACTGGGCGTTCGGTTGCAGTGAGCTCGGTTGCAGTGAGTTCGGTATTAGTGAGCTCGGTGTCAGCGGCGGCGCGGCCAGCGTGAGACCACCGAGTCCCAGGACGAGCAGTACGGCGAGCCACAGGCCCCGTTTGGTGCCGCGGCTACCACTGTCTTCGCTCATCCGTGGACCCATGTCGTCGGTGTACCCATGTCGCCTGTGTACCCATGCCCGTCGGTTACCAGTACCGGTGTATCTATTTTGGTGCAGATTACCGATTCGGCGGTGGTGCGGTCACAAAACGGGGCACTAGAACCTGGGCGCCTAGAATCTGGGCGCCTAGAATCTGGGCCCCTAGAACCTGGGCAATAGTCCTTGCGTGCGAAGTGCCTCGAGTGATGGTGCGGCACTATCTTTTGCAGACAGTTCATAGGCCAGGGGGTGACCCGCCCGGTCGGTTGTTGGCCAGGCGATGTTCAGTTCCGGATCGAAAGGGTCGAGGTCGCGGTCGAATTGCGGGGAGTATTCGATGCTGCAGAGATACATGACGGTCGATCCGTCCTCGAGGGACAGAATGGCGTGCCCCAGGCCTTCGGACAGGTAGACCGCTTTGCGGTCGATGTCGTCGATCAGGACGGAATCCCATTCGCCGAATGTCGGGGATCCGACGCGCAGGTCGACGATCACGTCGAGGAACGCCCCTTTGACGCAGGTGACGTACTTGGCTTGCCCGGGAGGTGTGTCGGTGAAGTGGATTCCGCGCAGACTGCCCGCTGCAGAAACCGAGCAATTAGCTTGCGCCAGTTCGAGGTTGCGGCCTGTTGCGGCCGTGAATGCTGAGCTCTTGAACCATTCGAGGAAAACGCCGCGGTTGTCTCCGAACTGTCGGGGAGTGATTTCCCAAGCTCCGGAAATTTTCAGTTCGCGGATGTCCATGTCACCATTCCTTGCCGTGTTCGAGTAGGGCGAGGAGGTAATCGCCGTAGCCAGATTTACCCAATGTTTCCGCTTGGGAGCGCATTTGGTCGGAGGTGATGAATCCCTGCCTCCAGGCAACTTCTTCGGGTGAACCGATTTTGAGGCCCTGACGATGCTCGATTGTCCGCACGTAGTTGGCGGCTTCGAGAAGGGAGTTCGAGGTGCCGGTGTCGAGCCAGGCAGTTCCACGGGGGAGGATATCGACTTGTAGACGACCCGCATCGAGGTAGTGGCGATTGACGTCGGATATCTCGAATTCGCCTCGGTCGGAGGGCTTCAGGTCTCGCGCGATGTCCACAACGTCGCTGTCGTAGAAATACAGTCCGGGTATGGCGTAGTTCGATTTCGGGGATTCCGGCTTTTCCTCGATGGAGATCGCGCGTCCGGCGTCGTCGAACTCGATGACCCCGTAGGCAGTGGGATCGGAGACCCAGTAGGCGAAGATCGCCCCTCCGTCGATGTCGGAGAATCGCTTCAACTGGGTGCCCAGACCCGGACCGTAGAAGATGTTGTCGCCCAAGACAAGTGCAACAGATTCGCTCCCGATGTGTTCGGCGCCAAGGACGAATGCTGTTGCGAGTCCGTTCGGTTCGTGCTGGATCGCGTAGGTCAGATTGACCCCGAATTGGGAACCGTCACCGAGTAGGCGCCTGAATTGTTCGGAGTCGTGCGGCGTGGTGATGATGAGAATGTCGCGAATGTTCGCCAACATCAGGGTGGAAAGCGGGTAGTAGATCATCGGCTTGTCGTAGATCGGCAGCATCTGCTTGCTCACTCCGAGAGTGATCGGGTGCAGGCGAGAGCCTGTGCCGCCGGCCAGAATGATTCCACGCATACGTGCAGTGTCCTTCACGTGCGCATATCGAAGCAAACGCATCGGGAACCGATGGGCAAACGGATCGGGCACTAATGGGCAAAGCGGTCAGATCCGACGAGCAAACCGGTCAGGCGCCGACGGGCGGTAAGGTTCGAAGGGTTCGGCAAGCTTGAGGAGATGAACGTGCGACTGCTGGTCACCGGGGGTGCCGGGTTTATCGGCGCCAATTTTGTTCACCAGACGGTGACTTCGCGTCCGGGCGTCGAGGTTACGGTTCTCGATGCTCTCACCTATGCCGGTAATCGGAGCTCACTTGCCGAGGTGGAGGATCGTATCCACTTCATTCACGGTGACGTCGCCGATCAGGGCTTGGTGGACGAGTTGGTATCGCGATCCGATGCGGTGGTGCATTTTGCGGCGGAGAGCCACAACGACAATTCGTTGAGTGATCCGGAACCGTTTATCCGAACCAACGTGATGGGCACGTTCTCGCTGCTGCAGGCTGTTCGGGCGCATGAGGTTCGGTATCACCACATCTCGACGGACGAGGTGTACGGCGATCTTGAACTGGATGACCCGACGCGATTCACCGAGTCGACGCCGTACAACCCTTCGAGTCCGTATTCGGCGTCAAAGGCGTCGAGCGATCTGATTGTGCGGGCATGGGTGCGTTCGTTCGGGATCGAGGCAACGATTTCCAATTGCTCCAACAATTACGGCCCGTTTCAGCATGTCGAGAAGTTCATCCCGCGCCAGATCACAAATCTGATCGACGGTGTGCGTCCCCGGTTGTACGGGGAAGGTCGCAACGTTCGCGATTGGATTCACGTCGACGATCACAATCGTGCGGTCTGGGACATCCTGGAACGAGGCAAGTCGGGCGAAACGTACCTGATTGGCGCGGATGGTGAAACGGATAACCGGACGGTGATTGCAGCCCTGCTCGAGATTTTCGGGCGCAAACCAGACGAATTCGACTTTGTCACTGACCGTCCAGGGCACGACATGCGGTACGCGATCGATCCGTCGCGAATTCAACGGGAACTGGGATGGCAGCCGTTATATCGCAATTTCCGCAGTGGATTGGAAGCCACCGTGGAGTGGTATCGCGACAATGAACAGTGGTGGCGTCCACAGAAGGCTGTCACCGAGGCAGGCTATTCAGCTTCGGAAGCTGTCGTGGACTGAGCGGCTTACTGGACTTGTCAGCTCAGGCTTTGCTGGGAGCGGGTACCCGGGAACGCTCGTGCACGAGAGCGTTGCGCAGGACCCGCGATCCCGAGAGCGCAGCCACGACGCCGGCAAAGACTTCGCAGAGGGTGAAGAGCAGCCTCGACGCCAGCGCGAGGCCGAGCGCGACGCCCGCATCCATGAACGGCGAAAGCGCCGCGACGATGACGGCTTCGCGGACACCGATTCCGGACGGGACGACAAATACCAGGACGCCCGCGCACATACCGAGGGCGAGAGCCCCGATGCATTGGACGAGCCCACGAATTTCGAATCCCGCCGAGCTGGACGCGAGCAGCCACAGTTGGATGCCGTAGAGCACCCAACTAGCTGCGCACCAACCCAGCGCGAGGGCTATTTTGTGCATTGTGAGCGGTTTGTGCAGGGGTGCGCGGCGGAGCAATTTCAGCGCGAGGTTCACCAAACGGGTGAGGACGGGTGGGTACGCGCAGACCAATGCGATCGGTACCAGGATGATCACGCCGACCGCTGCTACCGTGCTGACCTCGAACAGAGCAGGTAGACCGAAGAGTCCCACGACCAACGCCGAAGTTGTACTCAACCCGACCGTGACCAGCACTGCGACAAAGCCTGCGGCCCGGGAAACGCCGGCGCGCCTCACGAGTTCCGTTTGCAGCACAAATGCCCACACACTGCCGGGAAGGTACTTGCCGAGTTGGCCGACCAGATAAGCGCGGGCAGCGTCGAACGCCGGGATCGGTTGTTCCAGGGCACCGAGTGCGTGTTGCCAGGATCGCACTGCGGCGCCCATGCCGAGGAAGATGAACAGCGACGACGCAGCGAGCGTCCACCAGTTCAGTTCGGTGATCGTGCTTTTGACGGCGGCCCATTGGGACTTCACCGCAAAAATGATTGCAATGACGATCGCGACGGTGACCAGAACTTTGAATCCGTTGACGAGCAGTCCGCGCAGAGTGTTCGGCTTCGCGGCTGGCTCGACATCGTCGACCGGCATTTCGGGTTTGGGATGTTCGGATTCGGGGGGTGTACTCACGCGCCTGAAACTTCCCACCCGTTCGTCATTTGCCTGACGATACCAACCAGGGTTCTCCCAGCTACACAACGAGTGGTTTGTCGGCCCGTTCGCGCCACCAGGTGAAGGCGTCGCGCAGAGAATCCGGGAAGGCGGCTAAACCGTCGAAGCTTCCGGCGGCGTAGATCGCCGCAACTGCCTCGATAGCTTCTTCGGAGATGCCCGAACGGCTCATACCGATCCGGTTGACGCCGTGCAGTGACACCGGATTGCCGAAGGCCTTGGCAAACGGAGGAACATCTTTGACCACCACGGTTCCCATTCCGATCATGGATCCGGATCCGATGACGCGTCGTTGATGAGCGACGGTATGCATCCCCAGATTGACGCCGTCTCCGACGCTGACATGCCCGGCGAGCGTAGTCCCGGACGACACGACACACCGGTCACCGACCAGAACGTCGTGTTCGATGCCGACACGGTTCATCACGAAGCAATCGTCACCGATTTCGGTGCGTCGTTCGCTGCCCTGGTGGACGGTGGTCAGTTCACGGATTGTGGTTCGGGCGCCGATGCGGATTCCGAGGCCGGCGCTGTCGGACCACGAGGTGGGATGGTGTGCGCCGAGGATCTCCGGTGGTGCTCCCAGCACGGCTCCCGCCCCGATCCAGCAGTCGTCGCCGATGTCGAGTGGACCGGTCAGGACTGCATTCGGTCCGATCGTCACACCGGTTCCGATCAGTACTTCGGCGCCGACCAGGGCGGTGGGATGGATATGGCAGTCAGGACGTGAAGACATGCGTGTTCCGGAATCCTCTCGAAGTATCGAATTGCGTTTCGATACGCTTCGTTGGTTGTCGGAGTATTTCGTTCCGACGACAGTCGAATGAATCTATCGGAGGTAACTCAGTGATCGCGATATCCAGTATCTCGTTCGGGGAAGAAGTCGAGCGCGAGGTGCTGGACACTCTGCGATCGGGGATCGTCGCGCAGGGCCCCAAGGTCAAGCGGCTCGAGGACGAGTTCGCGGCTTTGGTCGGTACTCGTCATGCGGTGGCGGTGAACAACGGCACCACGGCGCTGATCGCGGCACTTCAGGTTCAGGATCTGCAGCCCGGTGACGAGGTTCTGACCACGCCGTTCACATTTGTTGCCACGTTGAATGCGATTCTCGAGGCCGGTGCGACGGCCAGGTTCGCCGACATTTCCGAGTCCGATTTCAATCTGGACCCCGCTGCCGCTGCAGCCAGAATCGGCGATCGTACGAAGGTGCTGATGCCAGTCCACCTGTACGGCCAGTCGGCTGACATGGGGGCGTTGATGCCGTTGGCCACGACGCATGGCCTGACCGTCGTCGAGGATGCCGCTCAAGCTCACGGTGCGACATTCGAGGGACGCGGCGCCGGCAGTTTCGGGTTGGGCTGCTTCTCGTTTTACGCGACGAAGAACCTCACGACCGCCGAAGGCGGAATGATCACCACTGACGACGACGCGACAGCCGACCGACTTCGTGTCCTGCGTAACCAGGGTATGCGGGCTCGCTACCAGTACGAGATGGTCGGCCAGAACTACCGGATGACCGATCTACAGGCAAGCTTGGCGCTGCCGCAGATGGCGACGTACATGCAGCAGGTCGAGGCGCGTCGACGCAATGCGGAAACCTTACGAGTCGGTTTGAAAGATGTCGACGGGCTGATCCTGCCGGCTGAGCTGTCCGGCCGCGGACATGTCTGGCACCAGTTCACCTTGTTGTTGGCCGAGGACGCACCGATTTCTCGCGACGAATTGAGCGAGCGTCTCGCAGCGAAGGACATCGGCAGCGGGATCTACTACCCCAAGGCTGTGTACGACTACGAGTGCTACCGCGAACATCCCCGTGTGGTGATCGAGGACACGCCGGTTGCGACGTCGGTGGCGTCGCGGTGCTTGAGTATTCCGGTCCACGCGGCATTGTCCGCCGGAGACGTCGATCAGATCGTTGCCGCAGTACGCGGCGCTATGGAGGCCTGAAAATGACCACGAGCAAGCCCCGTATTGCCCTTGTCGGCTCCGGTCAGATGGGTTCGCTGCATGCGCGTGTCATCGCGCAGTCGGCTTTGTGCGAGTTGGAGTTGTTGATCGAGCCGCGCGAGGAACAGGGCAAAGCTGTTGCGGAGCGGTTCGATACGCGCTGGGCTGCGGATTTCGACACACTCGACGGTATCGACGCTGTGGTGATCGCCGCAGCCACACCGGCCCACTACGAGTTGGCCGGACGGGTTCTCGATCTGGGTAAGCCCGTTCTGGTGGAGAAGCCGTTGGCCGCGACATACGAGCAGAGCGTCGACTTGGTCGATCGTTCACGCGCGTCCGGTGTTCCGCTGATGTGCGGTCTCCTCGAACGCTTCAATCCAGCTGTTCGCACTGCACGCGAGTTCTCCGGCGATGTGTGGCAGGTTAACGGTATTCGTCACTCTCCGTTCGTTTCTCGCATTCCGACGGGCGTCGCGACAGACTTGTTGATTCACGACATCGACTTGGCTATCGGATTTGCCGGTTCGGAGCCGAGTTTGGCTAAAGGCGAGTTCGGATACTTCCATCCGACTTCCGTGCAGAACCGGTCGGAAGATTGCGCCGACGCTGTGCTGCGTTTCGATTCGGGTGCGGTGGCGACTATTTCGGCCAGCCGAATCAGCCAGCGCAAGATCCGCCAACTGTCATTGCTCGAGGCTGATCGACTCATCGAGATCGATCTGCTTCGTCGCGACATCACGATCTACCGTCACATCGACGACAACATGCCCACCGATCGGGACGGCTACCAGCAGCAGACGGTCATCGAGATTCCGACGATCCGTTACAGCGAGGAGCCGCTGGCAGCGCAGTTGACGCATTTCCTCGGGTTGGTGCAGGGAACGGGTGATGCGGACGGTGAGCGGGCGTCAATTCTGCCCGCTCACCGTGCGGTTCACGAAGTCACGGAATCTGCGCTCGCTGCGACGCTTTCTTCCTGATTGCGCCGCGTTCGGAACGCCCAGGCGCCTTGAGACAAGGCGACCAGTAGCCCGACGCCGGCGATGCCCCATCCGAATGTGCTTCCAGGCGGGGCGAATTCGATGGTGAGTGCCGATCCGGCGTCGGCGCTCGGCGGTAGATCGACTTGCAACAAGCCGCCGGGGCTGGCCTTCGTTTCCACCGACTGCCCGTCTACGGTTGCGGTCCAGCCGGGCCAGGCGAGCAGGGCGAAGGTGACCGTGCCTGATCCGGTGTACTCGACGGTTTCCCGGGTGTCCGTTGCGGCGGCGTCGCCCTGAACATCGAGTCCCGGTGTGGTTGCGGAGACACGACCGTCCGGCCACTGGTGATCGGTGGTGCGGCGGCCGACCGTGACGACGCGATCGGGCGAGACGGTCCAGTGGCTCTCGGGAAGGGCGTCGAGTGCGTTTTTTCCACCGTACGGTCCGGAATTCTGAACGACGACGGTATCGATGCGCATCGCGTCGAGCCAGGACACGCCGGTGCCCGGTGACTCGGCGAGTAGTCGATCGACTGCGTCGGGGCACTGGACGCCGCCGTAGTAGTTCAGGCACAGGGCTTGAACGAAGTCGTTGTAGCTGATTCCCGCGTAGCTGTTTACGGCGTCGACGCCCGCAGGCTGCCAGGCATTTCCGAACAGCAAATCTCCCCACTGTCCGGTTTGGTTGTCGAGCGGAATGTTGACGGGATCGGCGATGGCGAAAGTTGTTCCTTGGTATCGGTCTTCGAATTTCGACTCCAGGAACGCGATCTGCCGCGGGAACTTCCACGGTGTGACGTTGTAGTTTCCGGTGAACCAGAAGTTTGTCTGGGCACTGAGCACTACGACGATGCCGGCCGCGAGTGCACCTGCCAGGTAGCGGGGTTTCCGGTAGGCCACGATCAGAGCGACGGCCGTCAGAACCACGGTGATGAGCAGCGATGCGAAGTGAATGCCGATGTCTTCGGGGACATTCGACCAGGCGAGATAGAACTGGAGCGCCAACAATCCTGCGGTGATGATCGATCGCGCGCGGATTCGATCACGCTGCAAGCCTGCGGACAGAGCAACCGCCGTGACAACGATGGCGGGCAGTTGGCCGTATTCGAGAAGTCTTGCCGGCCAACGGAACAGCCACAGATTCGACGGGCCGAGAAGCAGCACCACGTAGATTCCGCCGAAGACGAAGAGCGAAACACTGTGACGCCCCAGCGTCTTGAGCGAAC
The DNA here is from genome assembly GCF_013277795.1 of Rhodococcus sp. MS16. Lineage (NCBI taxonomy): Bacteria > Bacillati > Actinomycetota > Actinomycetes > Mycobacteriales > Nocardiaceae > Rhodococcus > Rhodococcus sp. MS16. Next base: position 112,245 of record NZ_VBTM01000009.1, on the reverse strand, counting down.
TCCATCGAATCCAGGGAGCAAGCGGGATCAGGAACCAAGCCAGGTAGACCAGGGGAATCGTCATGGCAGGTGATGCAAATGCCGTGACGTACGGCTGGTTGGAAGGTCCTGAAACGTTGATCAGATCACCGAGATCGGGGCGTAGCGAGCCGTCGTTCGCGATGCCGGACTGCGTGCGCACGGATACGCCGGTGGTGAACAGAAGTGGCAGGTACACGATCAGCGACATCATGATGATCGCCGTGGCACTGATGAGAAGTGACCGGATACTGCCTGCCCGTTTGATCGCGATGCATTCCGCGATGACGGCGATATAGACGACAGCGACCCCAACCGCTCCGTACGGGTTGCCGGTGGTCATCGCGAGATAGCCGAATGCGATCGGTACCAGCGGATTCACGCGCCCGAGTGCACTGGCCCGCGTCGACCACCACACGTGAGGGATCCACGCGAAGGCGATCAGTCCGGATGCCCAACTGGAAGCGTCGAAGTAGAGCGTGTAACCGGCGAATGGCATGGCAAATCCGGCGATGAATGCCATCGACCGGTTTGCGCCGTACTGCCGAGCCACGAGGTAGACACCGACGGCAAGTATCGCCATGAATTGCATTTTGACGAGCGTGATCCCGATGCCGAGGTTCGGAATGAGCGCGATGGCAACCGAATCCAGAAGGATCACGGGATTGTATGTCCCGTAAAGGGCTTCGGCGGTGACGTTTCCACCGGCCCACAATTCGGGAATGAGCGTCGGCCACGAACCGGACAGAATTCGTTCGCCGATCGTGTGCCATCCCGGCGTGAAAGCTGCTGCACTGTCGTCCCAGTAGTAGAACCAGCGATTGGAAATCAGTGGGATTGCCGCGACGATCGAAACCAGAGCGGCGAGCAGAATCGGCGGCACTACGCGTTGAGCAAGCGGCAAGTCAGATTTCACGATGTGCTTTCGTCGTCGAGTCGATGGCTGTACTCCGGAGCCCGGGGCGTGCCCTGTCCCTCAGAGCCCTGTTTCTCGGAGCCCTGTTTCTCGGAGCCCATTTCCTTGGAGCGTAGTATTCCGACGAGTTCGAACTGCAGTCGGGGAAGAAGGAGATCGGCACGTGGCGACATCGCGGACGGAACCCGTTCGTGGGGAATCAGCTACGCCGGAGCTTTCGGTGGTCATCCCCGCATACAACTCAGGTGAGGTACTGGAGTCGACGGTGCGACAGTTCGCCGAGTACTTCAGCGCCAACCCTGCCAAGAGCACCAACCCCGTCGAGATCATCGTCGTGGAGAACGGTTCCACGGATAACACTGCGGACGTGTGTGCCGCGTTGTCGGCTGCCTGGTCCTGGCCGGCCGTGACTTTCCGTCCCATGACCAGTGACAAAGGCATGGGTGCGGCACTGCGCGCGGGAATCATCGCGTCACGGGGAGAGCGTGTGTTGCTCACCGCGGACGATCTGCCGTTCGGTTTCGGCGACATCGAAGGCGCGAACCGTGTGATGGCTGATTTGGGGTCTGTTCCTCCCGTGGTCATCGGTTCGAAGGCCCACGCGGAATCCGAGGTGCAGCGTGGCCTGTTGAGAGCGATCATGACCGGTGGATTTGCCACCCTTCGACGAGCCATATTGGGTACCCGGACGGGTGATCCGCAGGGAACGTTCATCGTCGACGGCACCTTGGTGCGCCAGATCGCGCCGGCTTTGGCCGAGCGAGGTTTTCTGTTTACGACGGAACTGGACTACGCGCTGGAATTGGCGGGCGTGCGCCCTGTGGAGGTTCCGATTCGTCTCAGTGACGATCACCTCGCGCATGCAAGCCGGATTTCGCCCAAGGACGTCATTCAAATGGCAAACGGATTGTTGTCGCTTCGCCGGCGAAAGAAGGAGCTGGCCGCTGTGGCCGGCCAGGGGTACCGCGGGTAGAACCAGCGTGGCCTGGTGCTTGCGGCAGGGGTGAGCGGGTTCGCGATACCCTGCGAGGTGTGGATACCGTGAAAGTGACCGATGGCCAGTCCGACACCGGGCAGTCCGACAGCGGGGTCGAGTTGATCGAACATCGTGCGAGCTCGGATCGCCTGGTAGCGCAGCGCACGTTGTTCACCGGAACCTCTCCCGTCGCCAGTGACGAGTTGTACGCCGTAACCAAGGTCGGCATGTCGACACGATCTCGGTTCGAATTGCGACTTCAGCCCGGAGCTGTTGCGCACACCAATACTTTCTTCGGTCGATTTCCGGCCAGCTACTGGCAGCGGTGGACGGCTGTCACCGAGGTCACCGTCACCGCGCGCGTCGTAGCCGAGACGGCCTGCCGCGTTCAAATTCAGGCGTCCGACATCGGTGGTCACCGTCGTATCGTGACCAATGTCGTTGTTACCGGAACCGAGCAGATTTCCATGACGGCGCCTCTCGACACTTTTGTCGACGGCGGCGCGCTGTGGTTGCAGTTCGAAGCGCAGGGCGGCGGCGCAGTTGTCGACGACGTCGAATGGTCCGTCGTTTCACCGAAGCTGATCCGGCCGGTAGCGGTAGCGATCTGCACGTTCAACCGCGCCGACGACTGTGCGCGCACCGTCGAGGCTCTTGCGTCCGACGAACGCGTGTTGGGGTTGCTCGACGCGTTGTACGTCGTCGATCAGGGCACCGATCCGGTGGAAAGCCGTGAGCTTTTCCAGGAAGTGTCGAAGAAGTTCGGATCGCGTCTGCAGTACCTGCGGCAGGCGAATTTGGGCGGTGCCGGCGGTTTCACGCGAGGACTGTACGAGGCTTCGGAGGCCGGACCGCACTCCGACGTGATTCTGATGGACGACGACATTCTGTGTGAACCGGAATCGGTCCTTCGGCTGAGTGCGTTTGCGAACATGACAACGGAACCGGCCTTGATCGGCGCTCAGATGCTTTTCCTGTTCAATCCCGACTACTTGTTGGCTTCGGGTGAACGCGTCGATCTGGGCACCCTTCAGCGCGGTGTGCCGACCGACGAGCACGGAGTCCGTAACCGGAGCGTGCTCGAGAAGCTGCCGGAACGCCGAGTGGACGCCGAATACAACGGCTGGTGGACGTGCCTGATCCCGGCTGAAGCCATCGAGCGCATCGGATTGCCCCTGCCGGTGTTCTTCCAGTGGGACGACGTCGAGTACAGCCTGCGCGCCGGGCGGGCCGGAATTCCGACCATCACGTTGCCGTCGGCTGCCGTCTGGCATGCGGACTTCTACTGGAAGGACGTCGACGGTTTTGCCCACTACTTCAGTACTCGCAACGGTCTGATCACCGCGTCACTCGATCCGGGTTTTGCGCCGAAGACACTGGCCAAGCAACTGGCCCGGGATATTTCGCATTCGATCGTCGGTTTGCAGTACGGCCTCGCGCACACACAAATCCGGGCGATCGAGGGATTCCTCGAAGGCCCGGCGGGCCTGGCCGACGGTGGGCAGAAGGCGTTGGCGACGATCAACCAGGAGCGAAAGCGGTTCCCGGAGACGGTGACTCGTCCGGCGTCTGAGTTGCCGGGAAGGCTGCCGATTCGCCGCGTTGCGCCCAGTCCCAAGACCGGCCTGTGGACCGATCTCGTTCTTGCGAAACGCGCTGTGATGCAGGCTCGCAACCAGCTCGAGCGGGGTCCGGTGGCGATCTCCTACGAGGATGCGCAGTGGTGGCACGTCGGACGCTTCGATCATGTCTTCGTGACCGACGCTTCGCAGGGTGGCGTGCGTGAACGCCGCTTCGACAGTGAGACGGCTGCCGAGATGAGTGGTCGCCTTGCCGGCGTGATCAAGCGATTCCTGGCCGAAGCACCAAGTGTCGCTGAGGCATTCGCCCGGGAGTTCCCGCAGCTCACCAGCCGCGAGAACTGGGCTCGCCTGTACGAGAAGTGACTCTCACCTGACTATCTTGGCTATCACCTGTTCGTTGTCGAAGGTGTAACCGACGTACTCGAAGGAGATGCCGGTGCGTGTGACGTATTCCGTCCACGCCCGGTATTCGTGGTTCTGCCACCCGGGGTAGTTGAAGAATTCGTCGAACACGATGATCGATCCCGGGACTAGGCGGTCTCCCAGGAGATCGAGCACTGTTTTGGTCGACGAGTAGAGGTCGGCGTCGACGTGCAGGAACGCCACGGTTTCACGTTCCTGATCGAGGAATGTCGGTAACGTTTCCTCGAAGAGTCCTGGAACGAGTTGTGCCCCAGGTACTTCGGGGAGAGATTCCTGGGCGAACTCACCGGCCGGAAATCCGGTTCGCCATGTTTCCGGTAGCCCGGAGAACACGTCGAAGCCGGCAACGATGCCATCACGTTCGTGAAATTCGTCGGCGATGATCTTCAGAGTCGTTCCGGATGCGACGCCGAATTCGAGTGCCATTCCTGGAATCTCGACCAAGTTCAGTGCGTGTCGCAGTGTGTCGTGAGGATGACCGAACGTCTGCGCCACCCGCATGTGTTCCAGGATGAACGACGCGCTCGACGCGGTTGCTTCCAAATCGACTGCGTAGGCAAGGTCGCGGCGTTGGCGGAATTCCAGTTCGTCGATTCTGCTCCGAAGGCCCGCGATATCTTCGCGGGCCCCGGCCAGTTCGTCGTGCGAGCGCGTTAGTTCGTCGAGAATCTGCCGTGTGCGCTCGGCATTATGGCGGTCGGCGTTCTCGATCACCTCGGATACCGCACGCTGAAGCTTGGTCCTGGCGCTGGAACGGAACTGCTCGAACATGGCAACCTCTCGTCGGGATCACTCCCATGCTGCCAGGGTTCGGCCGCTACTGCCTTCGGCCCCGGTAATGATCCTTGATGCGGCGGGAGAGCACCTTGATCTCTCGCGTGCGTTCCGCCTGCAGACGGGCGTCGCTGCGTGCGGCGTTCCACGCGTTCTCCCGCTGTAGTTTCCGATAACTTCTGAGTCTCCGCTCGTCGATATCACCGCGTTCGAGTGCGCCCACGACCGCGCACCCAGGCTCGGAGTTGTGTGCGCAATCGGAGAACCGGCAGGCCGAGATCAGTTCCTCGATCTCGGGGAACGTCTTGTCGATACCCTCGCCGGCGTTCCACATGCCGACGCCCCGCAGCCCCGGAGTGTCGATGAGCGTCCGGCCGCCGGAAAACGGAATCAGTTCTCTTGTCACGGTGGTGTGGCGTCCTTTGCCGTCGCCGGCCCGCACCCGGCCTGTTTCGAGTACGCAGCTCGCGGCGGTATCACCGAGGAGCGCATTGGCAAGAGTTGATTTGCCGGCGCCGGAAGGACCGAGTATCGCCACGGTGCCGTCCAGAACTGCGTCGAGTATGTCCATTCCCTCGCTGGTTTCGGCGCTGACGGCGAGCACTGTTGCGCCGGGTGCGACGGCGGAAACTTCGATAAGAACGGCGGAAATGTCAGGAGCTGCATCGGTTTTGGTGAGCGCGACGACCGGTGTTGCGCCGCTTTCCCATGCGAGTGCGAGTAGTCTCTCGATGCGCCCGAGGTCGACGTCGCCGTCCGACGCCGTGGTGATGACGACGGTGTCGACGTTCGCGGCCAGTATCTGACCTTCGGACTTTCCGGATGCGGAGGACCGAACGATGCTGCTCGATCGTGGGAGTATCGAAGTAACCGTGGGTGTTTCGGTCTCACTCGTGGTGTTGACGGGCGTGGTGTTGGCGGGCGTTGTGTTGGCGCGCGTGACTTTGGAGACTGCAACCCAGTCGCCGGTACACAGCGAATTGCTGCCACTGAGTGCGCGGACGGTACCGGTCGCGACGGCAACGTCACACTGGCCGCGGTCCACGCGTATGACGCGCCCAGGTTCCGTGTCAGGTGAATTGACAAGCAGTGCGTCGAATGTTTCCGAAAGTGTTGCGTTCCAACCGTATTCGGTCAGTAATGTGCTGTTTTCTGGCATGGTGAAGGTGTCCTCGAGTACGAAGAATCGTGAGTATTGACGGTGCGATAGGTGCAGAACACGACAGTCATCAATACTCACTCCTCGAAAATCTCAGGACGCACCATGCGTCGGTGCAGAATCGTCTCAGACGGTGGCAGAGCGGTGCAACCGAATTAAATTAACTCGGGCGCTCGAACTTCTCTTCCCGGCCGAGTTTGCGCAGTCGCATCCACTCGCGCAGACCTGCGGGATCGCGCCGCGTGATCAGGAAGTACCAGCCGAACCGAATCCATTCCTGCGGAAGCAGTTTGCGCATTCCGGGCTGTGCAAGGATGTACCCACGGTTGCGGTAGGTGAAGAAGCGCTTCGTATCGTTGTCCGGGTATTGCGTGTGCATCCGCCCGCCGAGAATCGGCTTGAATTCCTCGGCGCCGTTGGGATGTACGTAGGCGGTCTTCAGGCACGTGCCGAATTTCAGGCCGGATCGTACGAGTCGACGGTGCACTTCCACTTCATCGCCGCGGACGAACAACCGAAGATCCGGAACACCGACAGCGTCGATGGCGTCGGCGGTGAACAATGCGCCGTTGAAGAGGGATGCGATCCCCGGCAGAAGGTCCTCGTCGCCGAGTTCGGAGGTGTCGAGTTCGCTACGCAACCGACGCCACGAGGTGCCGCGGCGCAGGGGGAACGCCAGGCGGTCGGGATCGTCGATGTCGCAGACGACGGGGGAGACCTCGGCAAGGTCATGTCGCAGCGCGCAGGCAAGCAGGGTTTCGAGGACTTCGGGTCCCTCGGGGCGACCGTCGTCGTCGGCGAGCCAAACCCGGTCTGCGCCGAGTGACAATGCATACAGAATGCCCAGGGCAAATCCTCCGGCACCGCCGAGATTGTGCTTCGAACCGATGTAGCTGGTGGGCAGGGAAGCGCCTTCGACCAGTTCACGCACCGCGTCTTCGTCGGCATTGTCGACGACAACGAGGTGATCGAGCGGCCGGGTCTGTGTGCTGAGCACCTTCAGCGATTCGGCGAGCAGTTCACGACGCTTGTGTGTGACGACGACCCCGATGATCTTCTCGGGTGTGCTCACGCGGGCGTCTCCCGTTCCATGTCTCTGATCACGTGGCGGACATGTTCGGCGGCGTCGTCGCCCTCGTAAGCACGGACGACGTCTTCGATGTCACCGTGCATGCGGATCTGACCGTGGTCGATCCACATCGCGCTGTTGCACAGTTGGGCGAGGAACTCGTTGGAGTGGCTTGCAAAAACCAGGATGCCGGAGCGTTCGACCAGTTTCTGCAGGCGTACGCGGGCCTTTTTCATGAATTCCGCGTCGACGGCGCCGATGCCTTCGTCGAGGAGCAGAATTTCCGGGTCGATGCTGGTGACAACACCCATGGCGACGCGCACGCGCATGCCGGTGGAGTAGGTGCGCAGTGGCATCGAGAGGTACTCGCCGAGTTCGGTGAATTCGGCGATCTCATCCATTTTCGCGAGCATCTGCTTGCGAGTCTGACCGAGGAACAGGCCCCGGATGATGATGTTCTCGTAGCCGGAAATCTCGGGATCCATACCGACACCGAGATCGAAGACCGGGGCGACGCGACCACGGATGGTTGCCGTTCCGCGGGTCGGTTCGTAGATCCCGGAGAGGAGTCGCAACAAGGTGGACTTGCCGGCGCCGTTATGGCCGACCAGTCCGATGCGGTCGCCTTCTTTGAGGGTCATCGTGATGTCGCGGAGAGCTTCGACGACAACAACATCGGAGTCGTTGCGGCCGATGGATCCGCCGGCCTTACCGAGGAAAGCCTTCTTGAGCGAGCGGGATTTGGCGTCGAAGATCGGGAAGTCGACGCACGCGTTCTGCGTGTGGATGCTGACTGGCTGACTCATGTGTTTTTCCTCTAGACCCAGTAGGGCACGCGTGCCCGGTACTTGCGGAGTGCCAGGAGCGCGACGGCCCAGCCGACAACGGTGAGGGCGATGACGATGTACCAGTGGTATGCCTGCTGATCGGCTCCGATAAGTGGTGCTCGGATGATCTCGAGGTAGTGGTACAGCGGGTTGAGTTCGGCAAGCTTCACTCGGTCTGCGGCTTGCCCGCCCTGATCTTTGAGAGCCTGCGTCGTCCACATGATGGGGGTCAGCACGAACAGCAGCAGGGTGAGGCTGCCGAGGATGGGTGCGATGTCGCGGTACCGCGTGGAGAAGATGCCGAACACGATCGATACCCACAGTGTGTTCGCCACGATCAGCACGAATGCGGGTATTGCCGCGAGCGCCGTCCAGCTCATGTTCTGCCAGATGCTGAACGCGAACAGGAGGACTATGTAGATCGCGAAGTTGTGCGCAAAGAACAGCACTTGACGCCACACCAGGCGATACACGTGCACGCTCAGCGCCGACGGCAGCTGCTTGATCAGGCCCTCGTTGGAAATGAAGACTTCGGAGCCCTCGAGGATGCTGGCGCTGATCAGGTTCCAGACGATCAACCCGACCGTGACGTACGGCAGGAACTCCTTGAGCGGGATGTTCAGCAGAGCGGAGTACAGGAGGCCCATCGCCGCGGCCTGGACACCGGTGGCGATGGTGATCCAGAAGGGGCCGATCACTGACCGGCGGTACCGCTGCTTGATGTCCTGCCAACCGAGGCTCAGCCACAACTCGCGCTGCCGTAGTCCATCGCGCAGGTCTTTGAAAGCGCGATGGAAGGTCTGGGAGTCGGACACGGGCACAGGTTGCTCCGACGTCTCGGATTCGGTTGCGGATGCTGACACGGAGGTCGAGCCTACCGGCCCCGGTGCAGTGCGAACTTTTCCTCGGGTGTTGTGGTGGCCGGAGTTACAGATATTGGCCGGTGCCGGGGGACTGTTGGTCGGGGTGCCCGGGGTTCCCCGGTGTGTGCGGGACGCCGATGCTCATGCCCGGAGGTAGTGCACCTTGACGCATTTGTTCGAGCTGGGCACGTGCCGCCATCTGCTGGGCGAACAGTGCTGTCTGAATGCCGTGGAAGAGGCCTTCCAGCCATCCGACCAGCTGTGCCTGTGCGATCCGCAGTTCTGCGTCGGTCGGAACGGAGTCGTCGGTGAAGGGCAGTGTCAACCGTTCGAGTTCTTCGCGGAGTTCCGGTGCGAGGCCCTGCTCGAGTTCGCGGATCGAGGATCGGTGGATTTCCTTGAGCCGTACTCGGCTGGCGTCGTCGAGCGGTGCGGCGCGCACTTCCTCGAGGAGCTGTTTGATCATCGTGCCGATTCGCATGACCTTGGCCGGCTGCTCGACCATGTCGGCGATCGATTCGCCTTCGGGCTCCCTGGCGTCTTGCCGATCGGTGTTCGTCTCCGCGCCGTTTGTCTCCGCGCCGTCGGGGCCGATGACCAGTATCCGTTCTTCCTCTGGCTTGTTCATAGCTCCATCTTGTCGTGTCAGGGCGGCAAACTGCACTTAACCCCGAAAAGGTAACCGAAAAGTAACTGTACTGACGGGTATTTCGGTGTCTGCCTTCGACTACAGAGCCGCATGCCCCTAGAGTGTCGAGCATGGCTTACGACGTTGCCCGCGTTCGGGGATTGATTCCCTCACTCGGTGACGGCTGGATCCACCTCGACCCGCAGGCGGGTATGCAGATTCCCGACGCAGTCTCTCGGACAGTGTCCACCGCATTCCGGGCAGCCGCGTCGTCGTCGTCCGGTCGGCACGTCTCGAACCGTCGTAGCGCGGCAATCCTGGACAGTGCTCGTTCCGCCGTTGCAGATCTCGTCGGAGGTGATCCGGCGGGTGTTGTCCTGGGCTCGGACCGGGCGGTCCTGCTGGCCTGGCTGGCGGAGTCTCTGAGTTCGCGACTGGGCCTCGGTACCGGCCTGGTGCTCTCCCGGCTCGACGAAGAAGCAAATGTGGCGCCCTGGCTGCGCGTCGCCGGTCGGTACGGCGCACAGGTGCGTTGGGCGGAAGTTGAAATCGAGACGTGCGAACTACCTAGTTGGCAGTTCAACGAGCTTATTACCTCCACGACGCGACTTGTAGCTTTGACTGCGGCTTCGCCGATCGTGGGTTCGGCGCCCAATGTGCGTGCTGCGGCGGATCGGCTGCACGAATTCGGCGGCCTCATGGTCGTCGACGCTGTTGGTGCTGCTCCCTACGCGCATTTGGATATGGCCGAACTCGGCGCCGACATCATCGCGGTCAGTGCGCCGTCCTGGGGTGGTCCGCAGGTTGGTGCCCTGGTGTTCCGCGATCCCGGCCTGCTCGACCGTATCCCCGCCGTCTCGCTCAACCCGTACGCGCGTGGTGCCGAACGTCTCGAAGTGGGTGGGCATCAGTTCGCGCTGCTGTCCGGGCTCACCGCGTCGATCGATTTCCTCGCAGGCCTCGATGAATCGGCCACTGGCAGTCGCCGCGAGCGCCTCGAAACGTCGATCAGTTCACTGCAGAACTATCAAGACGGCCTTTTCGAGCACCTGCTGCGGTCCCTGTCCGCGCTGTCGAATGTCATGGTCATCGGGCATGCCCCGACGCGGGTTCCGACGGTCAGCTTCACGCTCGACGGTACGGCTGCCGACAAGGTGGCAGCGCATCTCGCAGACAAGCGGATTGCGGTCATGAGCGGCACTCACGGCAATTCACGCCTCCTCGACGCGTTGGGTGTCAACGACGAGGGTGGCGCAGTCACGATCGGGTTGGCGCCGTATACGACGCGATACGAGATCAACCAACTTGTTGCCGAACTCGGCACGCTCGGCTGATCTCGTACCTGTTACGTCACTTCACGGTGAGGATGACCTTGCCTACCGTTTCGGGCGAATCCAGCAATTGGTGAGCTAACGGTGCTTCGGCGATCGGAAGCTCAATGGAAACGACCGGTTGGATGGAACCGTCGGCGATCAACGGCCACAGTTTGGCTCGAACGTCGGCCACGATTTCGGCTTTTCCGCCTGGCCCCGTTATCGGACGCCCACGTAGGCCCGTCGCGGTGATGCTTCCGCGTTTCCCCAACAACTTGCCGATGTCGACTTCGCCCTTGCGTCCGCCCTGCATCCCGATGACGACGATGTGCCCGTCCGCCGCGAGGGCGTCCACGTTCCGGCCCAGGTACGACGCTCCCATGTTGTCGAGGATGATGTCCGCGCCGTGTCCGTCGGTGGCTTCGGCGAGAGCGGCGACAAAGTCCTGTTCGCGGTAGTTGATCGTGATGTCCGCGCCCAGCTCACGGCAGCGCGCCAGTTTTTCCTCCGAGCCGGCGGTCACGGCAACTCGCGCACCGAGAGCTTTGCCGACCTGGATGGCGTGAGTTCCGATTCCGCCGCCGCCCCCGTGGATCAGCAGAGTGTGTCCGCGGCGCAGTCCGGCGCGCATGACCACGTTGGACCAGACCGTGCAGGCGACTTCCGGCAAGGAAGCAGCGACTCGCAGATCCACTCCCTCGGGTACCGGAAGGAGTTGTGTCGCAGGTACTGCGACCTTCTCGGCATATCCGCCACCGGCAAGCAGTGCGCACACTTCGTCGCCGACGGCCCATCCGGTGACACCTTCGCCGAGCTGGCTGACGACGCCGGAGCATTCGAGTCCGAGGACGTCACTCGTGCCGGGTGGCGGCGGGTAGAAACCTTGGCGTTGCAGGAGGTCGGCTCGGTTGACGGCGGTCGCGGCGACGTCAACCAGGACATGCCCGCGAGGCACTTCCGGATCGGGCTGCTGCGCCCAGGTCATGACCTCGGGGCCGCCTGGCTGGTCGATAGTGATGGCGTACATGGATACGACGCTAGCGAATCGCCCCGCAATAGGAGGGTTTGGCGCTACCGTCGCTGTCGTGACTTACTTCGGGAACATGCAGAACGAGATCTACCTGAGCGGCCTGGGCGGCACCGTCCCGTCGCTGCCCATGACAGCGGCTGGGCTGGAAGCTGCCGCGCGTGAGCAACTCTCACCCGAAGCCTTCGGATATATCGCGGGCAGCGCTTCGACCGAACGCACCGCAGCATCGAACCTCCGGGCGTTCGAGAAGCACGCGATAGTGCCACGCATGTTTCGAGGTACCGCTGCGCCCGATGCCCGTGATCTGAGCGTCGAGGTGCTCGGTACGCGTTTGGCTGCGCCGATTTTGACCGCGCCGGTCGGAGTGCTCGGCTTGGTACACGACGACGCAGAGGTTGCGGTCGGTTCGGTCACGTCGGAATTGGGTATCGGCTCGGTTTTGTCGACTGCGGCCTCGTCGACCATCGAAGATGTCGGCGCGGTGTCGGGAGATAACTGGTGGTACCAGTTGTACTGGCCGGCGGACGACGAGCTTGCCGAATCGCTTGTCCGCCGTGCTGACATCGCGGGAGCGAAGGCCATCGTGGTGACGGCCGATACGCCCGGCATGGGTTGGCGTCCAAGGGATCTGGAACTGGGGCACTTGCCGTTCCTGCGGGCGAAAGGCATCGCGAACTATCTGTCCGATCCGGTCTTCCGTGCAAAGTTGGCGACACCGCCCGAGGAAAGTGCGGAGGCACTGCAGATTGCGGTTCTGACGTGGGTGTCGCTGTTCGGCAATCACGCCGTTCGGATGGCAGATATTGCGAAACTTCGCCAGTGGACGTCACTTCCGATCGCGGTCAAGGGAATTGTCCATCCCGACGACGCTCGCGCCGCGGTTGCGGCCGGTGCCGACGGAATCATCGTGAGCAACCACGGTGGTCGTCAGGTGGACGGGGCGATATCCGCGTTGGACGCGTTGGGGCCCATAGCGTCGGCCGTCGGACACGAAGCTGACATCCTGATGGATTCGGGTATTCGTTGTGGTGCGGACGTGATCATCGCGCTGGCGCTCGGAGCAAAGGCGGTTTTGTACGGGCGGCCGTGGGTATACGCCTTGGGATTGGCCGGAGCGGACGGCGTCCGCCATGCTTTGCGGAGCCTGCTCGCCGATTTCGATCTCACGATGGGACTGGCTGGGGTGTCGTCGGTGGGGGAAATCGACAGGTCCCTATTGGTGGCCACTTCCGGACATTAGCGCCCTTGGCCGCTTCAGGACTTCAGGCCTGTGAAGAAGACTGAATGTGGCGTATGCAGGTCTAAACTGGGGAGCCGTGACAACTGACACTACAACCGACGAGGCACCCGTACTCCGGGAGCCGTCCAGCGTACCGGCGGAAACGTCGCCTTCGCAGCAGGAAATGCTGCCTTCGCAGCAGGAAATGCTGCCCGCGCAGCAAGAGACTCCGTGGCTGACGCCTGCCGAGATGCGTGCCTGGCGCGGCTACATGGACGGCAATCAGCGGCTCATGGAGGTCTTGAACCGGGAGCTGCAGGATTCGCATGATCTCTCGTTGGCGGATTACCGCATCCTCGTGATGTTGTCGGAAGCCCCGGACGGTTCAACTCGGATGAGTGACTTGGCAGACGGTGTCCTGTCCTCTCGTAGCCGCCTCACGCACCAGATCCGTCGCATGGAGTCTCAGGGCATAGTCGAGCGCACTACCTGCGCCGAGGACGGGCGTGGCGTGCTCGCGCAGATCACCGACGAGGGCCGACGACGCCTCGCTGCTGCCGCACCCACCCACGTCGCCGGCGTGCGCAAAAATCTCGTGGATTTGTTGACGCCCAATGAACTGGAAGTGCTGGCAGACGTCTTCTCGAAGGTTGACGCGGCCATCGGCGATCGCTGAGTAACGGGGAGCCGTTTTCACAGTTCGCGAGTGCACCGGATAGTATCGCCCACGGAAGCGTGGCAGAGCGGCCGAATGCACTCGCCTTGAAAGCGAGCGTGGCGTTAAACCCACCGGGGGTTCAAATCCCTCCGCTTCCGCCAACAGTCCCTCACCTGCTTGCGCAGGTGGGGGACTTTTTTGTCGCCAGCTGCAGAGACACGGTTCAATCTATTTGTTGCAGTACGCAACCTTGCGGGGGTATTCAAGAATGAATCGCGGATTTTGTGGATGCTCAACTGAACAGTTAGGCCACTAATTCGCGTAATTACCTGACCATTCGGATAGGTATTGACGTGGTCTTGGGCAACTTTTATTTCCACTTCGATGTTTTGCAATCGAAAGCATATTAGAGAAGCGCCGCGATGCGGTGTCGCGCCGTAACTGTGCTGACTGACTATTGTTATTGTTCGGTGACCGAAAGAATGAAATAAGTTCTGTCCGTTACTGTTTCGACTCCGAATTCAGGAACTCTCCCTAAGTTGGCAGAGGAGAGCAACCCCACCATTCGGTACGAAATGTGCAACCATGGCACCGGCGCCTTCGGTTGGACATTCGCTGTCGGTGTTAACCGCGCACCGTCGTTCGTACGCGTAACGAGAAAAATCGAGACCTATTACGGTCTTATTACTCGGAGGTGGTTTTACCGATGCTCGCCGAACCCGTTATAAATAGTGGTGACACGGCCTGGGTGCTCATTTCCGCAGGGCTTGTCCTCTTTATGGTTCCAGGTCTCGCGTTCTTCTACGCTGGATTGGTGCGCGGCAGTAACGCGCTGGTGATGTTGCAGCAGAACCTGGTTCCGCTCGGCTTGGTGTCCATCACCTGGGTTGTCTTCGGCTACAGCTTTGCGTTCAGCGGCGACTGGGGATCCGGCTTTCTCGGCGACTTGAAACTCTTCGGCTTGCAGGACATTCACACCGCCGCCGCGCCGGGATTCCACTTGATCGAGGGGGCTGTTGCAGTCCCGACCTTGGCGTTTGTCGCCTATCAGATGATGTTCGCGATCATCACGCCTGCTTTGATCACCGGTGCCACGGCAAACCGTCTCAAGCCGTTGGGGTGGGCTGTTCTCCTTGTTCTGTGGTCGATCGTCGTCTATCCCCCGATCGCCCACTGGCTCTTCAATCCTGAAGGCTGGTTGGCGCTCCGTGGGGCGCAGGACTGGGCCGGCGGAATCGTCGTCCACGCGTCGGCGGGCGCCGCAGCACTCGCGATCTTGTTGGTTGTCGGTAAACGCCCGGGCTGGCCGAACGCGGAAGCCGTTCCTCACTCCGTTCCGTTGGCTCTGGTCGGCGCTGGCATCTTGTGGTTCGGCTGGTTCGGTTTCAACGCCGGCGACGGTCTGGCTGCGGATGGTGTTGCGGCGCAAGCCTTGATCAACACTCACATTGCCGCTGCCGGCGGCATGGTCGTCTGGCTGGTCATCGAGCGATACACCGAGGGTAAAGCCACGGCGATCGGTGGAATCACCGGCGCGGTCGGAGGTTTGGCGACCATCACACCCTGCGCGGGCTTCGTGAGTACGTTCTCCGCCTTGGCAATTGGTGTGCTTGCCGGATTGATCTGCCACTTCGGATTGGCGCTCAAGTCCATTTTCAAGTTCGACGACGCACTCGACGTCATCGCCGTCCACTTTGTCGGCGGCATCCTCGGATCGCTGCTTCTCGGTTTGTTTGCAGAGAAGGCGATCAACCCGATCGGCCGCGACGGACTTCTGTTCGGTGGCGGACTCGGTCTACTCGGTGAGCAGGCTTTGGCTCTGATCACCGTCATCGCCTTCTCGTTTGTCGTGACCTGGTTGATCGCCATGGGAATCGAGAAGACGATCGGGCTCAAGCTGGCTCCGAAAGACCAGGTGAATATCGACCGTCGTCAGCAAGGCATGGACGCATACCGCTACAACCCGGCGTTTGTCGAAGCAGGTGGAGCACCGCAATCGACCGGGTTCGACGGGGGAGTCGTAGCCGACGGAGAAAAGCTTGCTCCACATCCCGATGCGCCGAAGCATGAACTGATCACTGCGGTCCTCCAGACCATCGAGTCGGAGAAGTTGCGTGAGGCATTGCTGGCTGCGGGAGCGGAGTCGATCGTGGTTTCGGAAGCCCATGTGTCCGCGAGTGATTCGGATTCTCTCAAGTTCCGCGGCCAACGCAACGACGTCGTCTTCACCGACCGATTGCGGGTCGAAGTTCTTGTACCGTCCGACCGCGCCCAAGCCGTGCTCGACGCAATCAACCGGCACTCCCTCGGAAGGAGGAGCGGATTTGTGCAGCAAGCCGCGGAACCGTTGTCGGGGTCGAGCGCACCCGGTACCGGGACCTGACCAGCTTTCCAGCTGACCACACGGAAGTGAAGAGTATGAGCGAGAAGGAGTTGTCGGAATGCATCTGACACCGAGAGAACTCGACAAGCTGACCATCCTCATGTTGGCTGACGTGGCTCTGCGACGAAAAGCAAAGGGGCTCAAGCTTAATCACCCGGAGTCGGTAGCTGTCATCACGGCGGCTGCATTGGAGGGTGCTCGCGAGGGGAAAACTCTCGAGGAAGTCATGGCGGACGCGTCGCACGCATTGACCGTCGACGACGTCATGGACGGTGTCGCGGACATGATTCCGCGCGTGCAGGTCGAGGCGGTCTTCCTCGACGGCAGCCGCCTCGTCACCGTGCATTCGCCCATCCAGTAGCCGTAACGAACTCAGGCTGAAAGACCAACTCAGGAGCACCCGAAGATGGCAACAAAATCATCGAAGAAGAATTCCGGCGACGAGAAGAAGGTTCCGGTCGGGGGATACGTCCTGCGGGATGAACCGATCGAGATCAACGAAGGTCGGCCGCGTCTGAAGCTGCGTGTGCGAAATACGGGTGACCGGCCCATTCAGGTGGGGTCGCACTATCACTTCATGGAGGTCAATCGAGCATTGTCCTTCGATCGCGAGAAGGCGTTCGGCTGGCGTCTGGACATCCCGGCCGGTACCGCCGTGCGCTTCGAACCGGGAGACGAGAAGGAAGTGACGTTGGTGCCGTTCGGCGGCAAGCAGCGCGCCCACGGATTCAACAGTTTGGTGGACGGTTGGGCTCCCACGCACGCCGCGTATCGCCCGCGCTTGCCCCGTGCCGTCGCTCTTGCAGATGAGCTCGGCTTCTTGTCCGAACCACAATCCGACTGAGCCTCGTTCACGGTGGCCGAAGGAGAGCAATACTCATGACAAGCATTTCACGGCAAGAGTATTCGGGCCTGTTCGGTGTCACGAAAGGTGACCAGATCAGGCTCGGCAACACGGACCTGTACATCGAGGTCGAGGAAGATCTTCGAACCATCGGTGATGAGTCGATCTACGGCGGCGGCAAGACTCTGCGCGACGGTATGGGCCAGGATCCGGCGTCGTGTAGTCGCGATGGCGCACTCGATCTGGTGATCACCAACGTCGTGATCCTCGACGCCACGATCGGCGTCGTCAAAGCCGATGTCGGTATCAAGGACGGCAAAATCGTCGGGTGGGGCAAGGCCGGCAACTCGAGCACGATGGACGGGGTGACGCCGGGACTCACGACGGGACCGGCAACGGATGCCATCTCCGGTGAGCAGCTGATTCTGACTGCCGCTGGTATTGATCCGCACGTCCACCTCGTTTCTCCTCAGCAGGCGTACCACGCGCTCAGTGGTGGTGTGACGACGCTGATCGGCGGCGGTATCGGGCCGTCGGACGGTACCAACGGCACCACCATCACCTCGGGTATCTGGAACATGGAGATGATGCTCAAGGCCAATGAGGGTCTTCCCGTCAACATCGCCATGTTGGGTAAGGGCAACTCGTCCGGCTATCCGTCTTTGATCGAGCAGATCAAGGCAGGTGCCGCGGGATTGAAGGTCCACGAGGACTGGGGCGCAACACCAGCCGCGATCCGGGCATCGCTGCGTGCGGCCGACGAGATGGACGTTCAGGTTGCCATACACACGGATACGTTGAACGAGGCCGGCTATGTCGAAGACACCATTGCAGCATTCGAGGGCCGCACCATTCACACCTATCACAGTGAGGGCGCCGGCGGCGGCCATGCACCGGATATCCTGAGGGTGACCGGTGAGGACAACGTTCTTCCAGCGTCGACCAACCCGACGTTGCCGTACGGCATCAACACGCAAGCCGAGTTGTTCGACATGATCATGGTTTGTCACAACCTCAATCCCAAAGTGCCGTCCGATGTTTCGTTTGCCGAGTCACGCGTTCGCGCGGAGACGATCGGTGCGGAGAACGTGCTGCAGGATATGGGGGTCATCTCGATGTTCTCGAGCGACTCGCAGGCAATGGGCCGTGTCGGGGAGAACTGGCTCCGGGCGATCCAGACAGCCGACTGCATGAAACGTGCCCGGGGAAAGCTGCCGGAGGACTCCAAGACGCACGACAACTTCCGGGTCCTACGGTACGTCGCGAAGACGACGATCAACCCGGCCCTGACATTCGGGTTGTCCCATGTCATTGGTTCCATCGCGCCGGGAAAAATGGCGGATCTTGTTCTCTGGGAACCCGCTTTCTTCGGTGCGAAGCCTAAAATGATCATCAAGAACGGAATGATCAGTTGGCACGCCATGGGAGATCCGAACGCATCGTTACCGACCCCGCAGCCGGTGATCTACCGGCCGATGTTCGGTGGGTTCGGTAAGGCCCTGCCCGAGAGTTCGGTGTCGTTTGTGTCCCAGGCCGCGTTGGATGACGGCATCAAGGATCGACTAGGACTCGAGCGTCAAGTTCTTGCCGTCGAGGGCACTCGCACCGTGACCAAACGCGACCTCGTGCGAAACTCTGCCACTCCGGAGATCAAGGTCGATCCGGAGACCTTCGCGGTGACGGCGGACGGCGTTCACGCCTACGTCGAACCGGCCGAATCCATTCGCCTGAACCAACTTTACTTCTTCAGTTAGGGGACTCCTGTGTCTGAAACAATCGCACACACTCACGGCGAGATGACGGCGCCGACAGGCAAGCCTGCTCGAGTCGACGCGCTGCTCGGGAAGGAGACTGACGAAGAGTGGGCCGGTCGACTCGAGAAGGCAGTAATCGACGTACTTTCACTCGATCAGTGGGAAGCGCAGAAGAGCCGGTTGCGACGCACGACTGTGGGCGGACGTGAGTTGGCGGTGTCACTCGACCGCGGTGTTCAGTTGCAGGACGGCGACATTCTGCTGTGGGACGAGCCGGAGAACACCGTCGTTGTCGCGCGGATCAACCTCAAGGACGTTCTCGAGATCGACCTCAGTGCATTGCTCGACGTGACACCGGAGAAGATGATCCAGACGTGTCTCGAGTTGGGTCACGCTGTGGGTAACCAGCATTGGCCGGCAGTGGTGAAGGGAATGAAGGTCTATGTTCCGCTGACGGTAGACAAGGCGGTCATGGGTTCGGTGATGCGCACCCATGCGTTCGAGGGCATCGAGTACACCTTCATTCCTGGCTCCGAGGTCATTCCCTACATTGCTCCGCACGAGGCACGCCGACTGTTCGGTGCGGCAGCGCGCGAGGGTGAGGGGCATACCCATGACCCCCTCGTGTGAAGGGTCGCAGCTGAGCATCAACCGTGCGATGCGGATGATGCAGTTTTCCGATTCGATGTTCCCGGTCGGTTCCTTCTCGTTCTCGAACGGGTTGGAATCGGCCGTGGCGCAAGGAATTGTCACCGATGCTCCGTCGTTGCGGGAATTTGTTCTCTCGGCCGCGCATCAGGGTGCGACATGCGATGGTATCGCCGTGCTGGCCGCCCACCGGGGGGCGTCGGGCGGTAATTTCTCGGCGATTCTGGCGGCGGATCATGCCGTGATCGAACGCAAACTCAACGAAGAGTCCCGAACGATGACTACCCGGATGGGTAAGAAACTGGCGGAGCTCGGCGGCCGACTCGCCGGTGAGACGTTGTTCGGCAAGTGGCTATCGGCGATCGAGGCTGGAGAAACCCCCGGCACGTATCCGGCGGGTCTCGGAATTGCCTTCGCGGAGATGGGTTCTCCGGAGCATGATGCCTTTACCGTTCATCAGTACGGTGTGGCGATGACGTTGCTCGGTGCGGCGCTCCGTATCGTTCGGGTAGATCACCTTGCCACGCAGGAGATTCTGTTCGAGGTGAATCAATCCGCCGACGGCGAGTATGCGGCCGTTCGCGAGTACGGGCTTGATGACATGTCCAACTTTTCCCCGATGATCGACATTCTGGCAGCGGTTCACGTCAAGGCACATGTCCGAATGTTCATGAACTAGAAGGAGAATCATGAAGAAGACAACGCGCATCGGAATCGGCGGTCCTGTGGGTTCGGGCAAGACTGCCCTCATCGAGGCGATTACGCCGGAATTCGTGAAGCGGGGAACCAGTGTACTGATCATCACCAACGACGTGGTTACCACGGAGGATGCCAAGCATGTGCGCAAGGCACTCAAAGGTGTTCTCGTGGAAGAACGTATCGTGGGAGTGGAGACTGGTGCGTGTCCCCATACCGCCGTTCGCGAGGACCCCAGTATGAACCTCGCGGCGGTCGAGGACATGGAACGCACGTTCCCGGACACGGATATCGTGTTCATCGAAAGTGGTGGTGACAACCTCACTCTGACGTTCAGTCCCGCTCTCGTCGACTATTTCATCTACGTCATCGATGTAGCTGCGGGAGATAAGATTCCGCGTAAGAACGGACCCGGGATCTCGCAGTCGGACATCCTGGTCATCAACAAGACGGATCTGGCACCGTACGTGAAGGCCGATCTGGGTGTCATGGATCGAGACTCGAAGGGAATGCGCGGTGACAAGCCGTTTGTCTTCACCAATTGCATGACCGGCGAGGGAATCAAGGAAGTGGTGGACCTCATCGTGCACGGTGTCCTCTTCGACGAAGAGGAAGTGGGAGCGAGCGCCAAGTGAGCGCTCCAGCTGCCTCGGGGGCCGCGCGGTCGCTCCCGGGGCCGATCCCGACCGTTCCGGAACTCGACCAGTACCAGGATCAGCCGAAGCAAGCCCCGGCCGGCAAGGTGGGCAAGACCGGGGTGCTCGAGATGCGTTTTGTCGATCGCGGCGACAAGACGATTCTCCGGGACATGTATCGGAAGACGCCTTTACTTGTTCAACAAGCGCTGTACTGGGACGAAGCGTTGCCGGCAATGCCGTGCGTCTACATGATCTCGACGTCCGGCAGTGTGCTGCAGGGTGATCGGCTGTTCCTGACCATCGACATGGAACCCGGATCCTTGGCGCACGTCACGACACAGTCGGCAACCAAGGTGCATCAAATGGATGCGAATCATGCGTCGCAGTTGCAGAAGGTGACCTTGGCTGAGAATTCGTATCTCGAACTGATGCCGGGTGTGACTATCCCGCACCGCAATGCGAGGTACTTCGCACGCACCGATGTCACGGTGGATCCGTCTGCAACGCTGCTATTTTCGGAAATTGTGATGCCCGGCCGTAAGTACCACAGGAGCGCCCAGTCCGATACGGAGCTGTTTGTCTACGACCTGTACTCCACCCTGATCAAGGCGCGGCGCCCGGACGGAGCGGATCTCTTCACCGAGAAACTGGTGATCGAACCGCAGCGTTTCCCGGTGCGATACAAGGGAATCACGGGGGAGTACGACGTCTTCGGCAACGTCATTCTGCTCACTCCGAAAGAGAATGCCGACGAGATACTGGAACAGGTTGTTCCGGGACCCGACGGGAAGGTCTTCTCGGGTGCGAGCCGACTACCGAACGATGCCGGGTTGATCTTCAAGGTCCTGGGTCCCGAGAGCGAACCGGTCAAAGCCAAGGTCCGTGATTTCTGGGCGCTCGTTCGAAAGTCGGTTCTGGATACCACTATTCCGCCCGTCCCGCTCTGGGGATGACGCGGTTCGCCGGGAGAAGAAGTGTGAGGGATGTGCGATGACCACCATCACCAAACCCTGGGACGATATCGCGGACAAGAACGTCGTGCTGCGATTCATCGACACCAACCTCAAGGGCTCCGGGCAGGTGATGTTTCAGGGCAATGCCCTGACCGGACTGCTGTTTCTCATCGGTATTTTCTGGGGTGCGATAGCCGCCGACACGATCACCGTGGCGATCGGCGCGGTAGTGGGTTTGGTGGTGTCCACGGTTACCGGGATGCTGCTGCATTCGGATGACGATTCGATGCGCATCGGTTTGTACGGATACAACGGAATCCTGGTCGGCGCAGCCTTTCCCACGTTCCTTGCCGGCGGCGTGATGCTGTGGATTTACCTGGTTGTCGGTGCTGCGGCGTCCACTATCGCATTTCTTGCGGTTGCCAACGTCTTCAAGACCTGGGGTGTGCCGGCGCTGACCTTTCCGTTCAACCTCGTCAACTGGTTCTTCCTTCTGGCCGCCTTCCAGTTCCTGCGGATCGAAACGTCGGACCTCAGTGCCGCACAGTTCCCGCAGCACATCGGGGATTCATCGGTTCACGCCGACATCACGTTCGGCTTCCTCTGGGACACACTGTTTCGCAACGTCTCCCAGATATTTCTGATCAACAACACCATCACCGGAATCATCTTCGTGGTCGCCTTGCTCGTTGCGTCCCGGTGGGCGGCGGTGTTCGCCCTCATCGGTTCCGCCGTAGCGATCGGTTCGGTACTTGCGCTCGGCGCAAACACCGTCGACATCGGTAACGGCCTCTACGGGCTCAGCTCGGTGTTGACGGCTATCGCCTTGGGGTCGGTGTTCTACAACCCGTCGTGGCGTGTGTTTGTCTACACGGTCTTCGGGGTGCTGGTGACGGTAGTCATTCACGGCACCCTGGTCTCGGCCTTCGCGCCGATCAGCCTGCCGGCGGGTACCGGTCCGTTCGTGTTTGCGACGTGGCTGTTCCTGCTACCGAAGAAGAAGTTCGTTCCCGTCCAGCACGACACCATCAAGGGCGGCGCCGCAGAGGGCAAGGACTCGATCGCGAAAGCAAACGGCTAGAGAACGGGAGATACTCTACGGTGATGGGGACATGACTGCCGTCGTCTGATCGCCCCACCGCCACTTCCCTTGAATAGAAAGCGTCTCTCATGACAGGCACCAGCACCCCTCGCATCCATCTCGGTCCCGTCGAGGATTCTCACCTTGCGGACGGGATTCGCCGAGCCGGTGGAGTGCTCGTTCCACTCGCCGAGGCCGAGGGCGTCGTCTGGGCGGATGGGCCGGACACGTTCCCGTCGTCGCTGCCCGACTCGGTTCGCTGGGTGCAGTTGCCGTTTGCCGGGATCGAGCCCTGGTTCGACGCCGGCGTCATCGACGACAAGCGGGTCTGGACGTCCGCTGCCGGCGCGTATGCGGGCAACGTGGCCGAGCACACGATGATGCTCCTCCTTGCTGGAGTGCGTTCTCTCCCCGAACAATTGGCGGCACAGTCGTGGCGTAAAGAAGAATTCGATCCGCGAGTGGGTACCCTGCAGGGCTCGACGGTGGCGATCGTCGGCTGCGGTGGAATCGGTCGCGCGTTGATCCCGTACCTCGCCGCATCCAAGGTCGAGGTTATCGCGATCACCCGCTCGGGGACCCCCGTCGAAGGAGCCGTCGAAACGCTCTCGGCCGATCGCACCGGTGAAATCTGGTCCAAGGCAGACCACTTCGTGATCGCTGCACCGTCGACGTCGGCGACCCGGCATCTGATCGGCAAGGCGGAACTGGACCAGATGTCGGAGTCGAGCTGGATCGTGAACATCGCCCGCGGAAATCTCGTCGACACGGATGCGCTGGTCGACGCCCTCGAAGCCGGATCGATCGGCGGTGCGGCACTGGACGTCACAGATCCCGAGCCGCTGCCGGACGGACACCGGTTGTGGAAGCTGCCCAACGCGATCATCACTCCGCACGTCGCCAACCCGGCTACGACGCTCACGCGCGTCCTGGCAGATCACGTGGCCGCCAACGTTGCTCGATTTGCTGCGGGTGAGGACCTCGCTGCCGTGATCGATCCGTCGGCGGGCTACTGACCTAGATCAGACCGACAGCACACGCAGATCCTCGAGACCGTCGACAACCGGGATCCGCCAGGCCGCAAGTTCTTCCGGTCCCTGCTCGTCCCAGAGCTCGAACAGTTCCGAGTCGGTCGACGCGATGGTGCGCTCCACCATCTCGATCAGCCACGTGAGCCGCTCGCTGGTCAAGGCGTCGGCAAAGGCGTCGAGATCAAGTTCCTCGACGGCAGGATCCCGTTTGCGATCGGCGCGCACAATGAGCACCAATTCGAGTAAGGCAACGGCGATCTGGCCGCCGTCCACCTCGAGGTAGTCGTCCTCGAACGCCCATTCCACGGACTCGAAGGTGAAATCACCGTGCCCGATGGATGCAATCAAATCCCCCGCACCGTCGTTCTCGAACGGTCCCGATCCCCACGCGCCCACTGTTGTGCTCTTCTCTGATGTGTCGACTCAGCGCGCTTCCAGCGCGATCTTCGCTCCGAATCCTAGAAGAACCGTGCCGGTCACACGTTCAAGTGCCTGCCGCACTTTCGGCTTCTCGAAGGTGCTACGGGCGCGGGAGAGAAGCACGACGTAGGCGCTGAGCCACGCGATGGAGATCGCTGCGTGGATGATCACCAGGAGTGCGAGTGACGGACCCGTCGGCCATCCCGCTGGAACCAGTTGCGGCAGCAGGCTGGTGTAGAAGACCGCGATTTTGGGGTTGAGAAGGTTGGTGGTGAAACCGGTTTTCCAGGTCCCGGCCTTCTGCGAACGCGGTGCGTCGACGCTGCGCAGTTGGGATGAACGGCTGCCCCACAGCGCTCGCGCCCCCAAATAGATCAGATAGGCAGCGCCGGCGAGTTTCACGGCGGTGTATGCCTCCGCGGAAGCGGCCAGCAACGCCGACAAGCCGAGCACGGTGAGCAAGCCCCATACGAGCAGTCCGCTGATGATGCCTACCGCTACCCGGAATCCGGACGATCGACCGCCGGTGAGCGCTGCCTGCGTCACGACGGCCATGTCCGGTCCGGGCACGAGTGTGAGGAGTGCCAGAACGGCGGCAGCGGCCAACAGGGCGGAGATCATGGACTCAGTATGGGGAGTTGCCTCCTTGTGAACAAATCATGTCGCGTTGGGTCGGAACTGCATGGACACGCCCGAAACGGCAACGGTTCGGCGAATCTGAGGACAAAGTTATCCACACTGTGTAGAACCCTGTTAGTCGAGGTAGGTGGAATAACCTTGATGTAATTCATGTAGTTGTGCACAGGTTATGCACAGTCGTGGGCTGGATGTGAATGAAGTTATCCACACCTGTGTGTGCATCGGTGGAGAACTTGCCAAGAGTGACGCATACCCGGCTTTTGATCGACTCAATCCTTCGGTCGAATCGGCAGCCACGACCGAACAGTCTGACACGGCGTTATGTGAGAAGGTGGCCACTTATGCGGACGTCAGTGGTACTCGGAGTGATTCTCTCGGTAAGTGCATTCGGCCTCGTCGGTGTCGCGCACTCCGATACAGCTGTCGCTCACGCCGAGACAGGGATAGCTCACATCGAGACAGAGATCGCTCATATCGCACGGATCGAGCAGTTGACGCCCACTCGCAGTGCAGTGTTTGTCGAGTCCGCGTCGATGCGCCGCGAAGTTCAGGTTCAGGTTCTGCACCCCGAGAGGGCGCCGGGCCCTCGCCCGACGTTTTATCTCCTCGACGGGGTCAGTGCCGGGTCGGAGTCGGGATACACCGAAAGTACGTGGACGCAGAACACCGACATCGAGGCGTTCTTTGCCGACAAGGACGTCAATGTGGTTCTACCGGTGGGAGGTACCGGCAGTTTTTATACCGACTGGCGCAGCGACGACCCGAACCTCGGTGTGAACAAATGGGAGTCGTTTCTGACGCGAGAGTTACCGCCCCTCATCGATGAGGCATTCGCCGGGAACGGCACCAATGTTGTCGGCGGCGTATCCATGGGCGCGCTGGCTGCGGGCAACCTGATCACTCGGAATCCGGACTTGTACACGGGATTGGCTTCGTACAGTGGGTGTCTCGACACCACGGCGCCGTACTCACAGGACTTCGTGCGCGCCACGGTTGCCAGCAAGAACGGCGACGCCACGAATATGTGGGGGCCGGCCGGGGATCCGGATTGGCGCAATCACAATCCGTCGGGCAATGCGGAGGCGTTGCGCGGCAAAACGATCTACAGCTCTGCGAGCACCGGATTGCCAGGAGCGCACAACACAGTCCTCACCATGGAAGGAGCGACGGCGATTGTCCGGGGTGGGCCGCTCGAAGCGCTCGTCCATTCGTGCACCCAGGCCTTCGAGAGCAGGCTCGAAGGCCTGGGCATCGCGGGAGTGTTTGCCTACCGGGACAGCGGAACCCATTCGTGGCCGTACTACCAAGACGCACTGCACGATTCCTGGCCGACGCTACAAACCGCGCTCGGCCGCTGAGGGTCTACGCGGCGAGAGCCAATTCCAGCAGTTTCATCGCATCGTCGCGAGTGTGCGCGGCAGCGATGAATCCGGCCTTGTGGCAGAACACAGACGAGTCGACACCGGTTTCGGCCGCCAGATCCGAACCGTTGAGGCCGCGCCACTGCTCCGGCAACAGCTTTCGTGAACCGAACTTCGAATCAGCCGGCTTGACGGTCTGAATCGACCAGCCGCCGTTGGTGTTCGGGAAGATCGTGAACAACAGCTCGGGCTGAGCCGACGCCGCCCGGCCGTGCGGAATGAAGCGTTCCAGGACGACAAATCGCGGATCCGACGCTTTGGCGTACGTGTCCGCGAACTCCTTCTCAGCCGCCGCGTCGCCGGCGTACTTGGCGCGCAAGCGAATCAGGATCTGTGTTGCGAGCGCAACCGCGAGTTCGAATTGTGTGTCGAACTCCTCGTCGGTGGACGAGATGGGATTGAACAGATCCAGAACTGCGGACAGGTCGAATGGCTTGGTGCCGAACTCGTTGAGGGTGTAGATCTCCTGACCGTTGTCGACGGCGTCGATGCCCTCGACCAGGCGGCCGTCGATGCGACGGCACACGGACTCGTCGCCGTTGCAGAACTTCAGGCCGTATTCCTGCCACAACAACCCGAAGGCCGAGTACAGGATGCCGTTGTTGCGTTCGCCCGCACCGCGCTGGTGGTGGTCGAAACGGCCGGCTGCCGGCTCGTAGCGTCCGCCGACGTCGAGCACGATGTCTGCGCTGTTCAGGACGTCCTCGTCACGGGTGCGGACGACGGTGGCGTCGGGGTACAGCTGCTTCAGGAGCGATACGCCGAAGACGTCGTCTGCGTGGAACTTGCCGTTATGGGTCGCGATGATCACCAGTCGAGACTAGGCAATCGGCTCGCTGATGCCTATTCAGCCGACCGTGCGGATGCGATCGGTGGCCGGCGGAGCAACTGGTGAGCCGGAGGTGAACAGGGCAACCAGGGCGTCGAGGTCGTTGCCCGCCCCGGTTGTTTCGATGGCGCTGCGCAGGGCTGTGAACCCGTCGCCGCCTTCGGCGAGGAACTTGTTGACCGCAACACGATAAACCGTGTCCGGGTTGATGTTTTCGCCGTTCAGGCGCATTTCCGAGACGCGTAACCCGGCGGGGGCCTTGCGGTCGAGTGTGTAGGTGAAACCAGCAGACGGGGCGAGGATTCGTTCGAACGGCAAGTATTCCGGCGAAAATTGGAACTGCTGTTCCAGCGCATCTTTCAATGCCGCCCCTGTGATGGACAGCACCTCGAGGCTGTTGCCGAACGGTTGCACCGCATGGGCCTGGCGGTAGGTCACTGTTCCGTTGTCGAGGTCTTCGCGGATTCCGCCCGGATTGGTCAGAGCGATTTGGGCTCCCCGCGCGGTGCCAGCCGCCAATTGAGCGTCGGCGATCAGGTTGCCAATGGCGGATTCTCCGCTGGAGGTCTGGTCGCGAGTCAGGTCGGCGGTGATTGTGCCGACGGGACGTTGTGCCACTTCGGCAGCCGCATTCCATGCTTGATCGGCAAGCGCTGCCGTGTCGGGGTCCGGCGAAATATCGTGTGTCACTATCTGATTGAACGACGATGTCTGATCGCGCAGGACGTCCCGAGTGGTGCGGTCGATCACGACATCCGCGACGGAGACGATGCGACCGTGCGACGCGCCCTGCATCACCACGCGGGGATTTCCGGCGGGATCGGGGTATTCGCAGTTGTACTGCTGATGACTGTCCGCGGTAAAGATGACGTCGACTTTCGGCGATGCGCGCAACGCGATGTCGCGAGCGGGACCGGACGTGACGTTGCAGTCGTTTGGCCCACCCGCAATGTCCGGTTCGTCGCCGCGGTGCAACAGCACGGTGATGGCTTTGACGCCGAAGAAGTCGAGAACGTCCGCGGTGCGATCGATTGCTTCGACCTCGTCGCCGAATTTCAGGGTCGAAACGCCGTCCGGTGCCACGATCTGAGCTGTGTTACTTGCCGCAATCGCGATCACGCCGAGGGGAACGCCGTCCACGATGTCGACCGTGAAGGGCAGCGTTGCCGGTGTGCCGTCGGTGTACGTCATGTTGGCCGCCATCAGCGGAAAATTGGCTCCGCCGAACGTGGGACTGAAGGTGCAGGCGTTCTCCGCGGAGCACCCACCCGATTCCATCCGACGGAATTCCGCGAGGCCGTCGTCGAGTTCGTGATTGCCGATCGCCGACGCATTGATCTGCATGCGGTTGAGGAGTTCGACTGTTGGTTCGTCGTTGAACATCGACGATTCCAGTGCGGACGATCCCCAGTTGTCACCCACGGAGTAGAGCAACGAATTCGACGCTTGGTTTCGCAGCTGGGACACGTACGCGGCGAGGTATGCGGCGCCGCCCGCGGGGGTGTACGAACCGTCGGCCTGCATGATTTGGCTGCGTTCGCCTTCTGGTGGCAGCAGACTGCCGTGGAGATCGTTGAACGCGAGCAACCGGACCGAGACGGTATCGGGGCTCTGGGCGCTAGCCACGCCAGTCACACTCAGGGAGGTTGCGAGGAGAGAAGTCGCGAGCACAGCACAAGCGCGTGTGATGCCTCGCGTCATACTTCGTGCTCCTTCCTCCGGGCCGGTTTCGAACCTTCCTGAGTGTGCCTGGCCGCGAGAACGAATTCTAGGGCTGGGCGTAACAGTTATGTATCAAGTGTCACGCGCTGACGCCGATTCCCGCCAAACGCTTGGCTTCGTCGGTCAAGGCAAATGCGAGGAAGGCATCGTTCTCGTCCGGATCGCCGATGGTCATGCGGACGCCCTCGGTGCCGTACTGGCGGATCAGGATGCCGGATTCGGTACTTGCATCGGCGTAGCCGGGAGAGAGTTCGCGGAGCGGCAGGTAGACAAAATTCGCCGACGATTCGGGGACGGTGTAGCCGGCCTCGATCAGTGCGGTGCGAACGCGAGTCCGCTCCGCGATGACGGCGTCGGTGCGGGCGAGGAGTTCGTCGGCTGCGGCCAGCGATGCGATGGCGGCGGTCTGCGCGAGCGCGCTCACCGAGAACGGTGTGTGGACCTTGCCGAGCGCGACGATGATCTCGGGATGGGCCACCGCGTAACCCACCCGGATACCGGCCAAGCCGTACGCCTTCGAGAACGTGCGCAGTACAACCACATTCGGGCGATTGCGGAACAGTTCGATGCCGTCCGCATCGGATCGGGAGTACTCGTAGTACGCCTCGTCGAGAGCGACGACGACGCGGGGCGGGACGGCGTTCAGGAAGCTTTCGAGTTCCGCTTTCGACAGTGCATTGCCGGTCGGGTTGTTGGGGTTGCAGATGAAGATCAGGCGCGTGCGGTCCGTGATCGCGGCGAGCATCGCGCCGAGGTCGTGCCCGAAATCCTCGGCCAGCGGGACCTTCACCGACACCGCGTGGCCAACCTGAGTCACCACCGGGTAGGCCTCGAAGGAGCGCCACGCGTAGATGACCTCGTCGCCCGGATCGCATGTGACCTGTACCAACTCTTGGCACAGCGTCACAGAGCCGCAACCAGCAGCGACGTTTGCCGGTTCGACATTCAAGAATGACGCAAGCGTCTCGATCAATGCCACCGCGCCGTTGTCGGGGTAACGATTCGCGTGTCCGACAGCTTCGGCCACGGCATCACGGACGCTGGGCAGCGGGCCAAGTGTCGTTTCGTTGCTCGCGAGTTTGATCGCACCCGGAAAATTGCGTCCGGGAACGTAGGCGGGGATCGAAGCGAGGTCGGGGCGAATGTGTGGGGTCACAGTCCGATTATGCGCGCTCTGATTCGGTGCGCTCGAGCCGTCCACGTGTCAGAGTAGGAAGCATGTCGGGAATGTTCCGAGATGCCGCGAATCTGCGGGTGGCCGACGGCGGCGTCGCCACTGTGCCACTGACCGTGGTGGAACCCGACGGCCCGACCCGTGGCGCGATCGTCGTATTGCACGAGGCGAGGCAATTCAGCAAAGCACTCCTCGAGTTGATGGCTGCCCTTGCCGTCGACGGCTGGCTGACCGTCGCCCCGCATCTTTTTCACCGTGAACCCGAGGTAGTCCAGGGCGATGTTTTTGGTGACAACCTCTTTGCCGACGTCGACGCGACCCTCGATTGGCTCACGGGCCGCGACGTCCCGGCCGACACCATCGGCGTCCTCGGTTTCGACGCGGCAGGCACCGCGGCGATGCTCGTCGCAACCAGTCGTCCCGTCGGTGCGGCTGTGAGTGTCGCCGCCCGTGGGATCGTCGAAGCGCTGTCCGTCGACGCGCAGGCATTGCTCGACGCCGCGGTGTCCCTGCAAGCCCCGTGGCTCGCCCTCTACGGGGAGGACGATCCCGACACTCCACCCGAGCACGTCAACAGACTGAGGGAGGCGACGGCAAAAGCCGACGTGGCGACCCTGGTGGTGAGCTACGCAGGATTGCAGCATCGAGCGGACGAACCACCACAAGTCCCCGAAGGCCGGGACGACGACGACCCCTGTGCAGCCGCGATCATCGACGCCCGCACCCGGATCTTCGACTGGTTCGACGGCAACCTGCGATAACGCCATGAATCAGGGCTCTGACCACTCGTTTTGCCTTTGGTGGTGAGAAGTGTGTAATCTTTCGTCCCGGCGGTCCGAAAGGATCGGAACCCCCAGGGAGGCGTGCCAGAGCGGCCGAATGGGACTCACTGCTAATGAGTTGTCCCTTTTACGAGGGACCGGAGGTTCAAATCCTCTCGCCTCCGCCACGCCGGTGATTTTGACCGGCGGGTAAGAAATGATAGAAAGTACGACGGCAAGACACGCAAGACCAGCAACACAACAGAACATGCGCCCGTAGCTCAACGGATAGAGCACTTGACTACGGATCAAGAGGTTAGGGGTTCGAATCCCTTCGGGCGCACAACAGAAAGCCCCTCACCAGCAGAGATGCCGGTGAGGGGCTTTCTTGTATTTCTGCACATGCACACGGATGCATCCGATTGGCCTGATGTCTATCGGCGACGTAGGCCTCCACATTCCGCTGTTATGTCCATCACTTAGCGATGTCGGTGACGTCACCGCCGTGGATCACGTGACGCAAGTACCGCTCCGGCGTGGTGAGGACAGTGAGGTCCTGCTCCGGGTCCCCGTCCAACACGAGGAGGTCCGCGTGAGCGCCCGGCGCGAGGGTGCCGATCTCTCCTTCCATGCCGAGCAAGCGCGCAGCAGTGCTGGTGGCGCTGCGTATCACGTCGAGGATCGGCTGAACGCGCGCACGGATCGTGAACTCTTCGAGTTGACGCGTTTGCAGATGCCCGAGCAAGTCGGTGCCGTAGACCAGATTCACTCCTGCCCGGTGGGCCTGTTCAAGCGCGCCGACGGCCGCTGTCCGAACCTCGTCGAGCTTCTTCAGTGATCCTGCGGACAGGCCGGATGCAGCACCGGCCTCGTACATCGCCTCGTACGTGATGATTGTCGGGACCAAGAAGGCGTCGTTCTCGACGAGCAGGCGGATCGACTCGTCGTCGATGAGGTTGCCGTGCTCGACGCATCGCACGCCGGCTCTCAGCGCCTGATTCACCGAGCGCGGGTGGTAGGCATGCACCGTGACGTACCGATTGTGGTTCTCAGCCTCGATGACAGCCGCACGTATCTCTTCCTGTGTGTACTGGACCGCTGAGATCTCGTCAGTCGGGGATGCGACCCCACCGGAGACGACAAGCTTCAGGTGATGCGCGCCCTTGCGGAACTCGTCGCGG
Organism: Rhodococcus sp. MS16; assembly: GCF_013277795.1. Taxonomy (NCBI): domain Bacteria; kingdom Bacillati; phylum Actinomycetota; class Actinomycetes; order Mycobacteriales; family Nocardiaceae; genus Rhodococcus; species Rhodococcus sp. MS16. Next base: position 80,614 of record NZ_VBTM01000009.1, on the reverse strand, counting down.
GCCGCGTGGCGAACGGCATCAACGCCGTCCGCGATCCGTCCGAAGTCGGGTTTCAGCTGACAACAGGGCACAGAGGTGTCATTGAGAGAGCGGAAGTCTCCGTGGCCACCGGTCTGCGATAGTGCTTTACCGCCGAAGATCAGTCGAGGCCCTGGGACCAAGCCCTCTTGCAAAGCACGGGCCATTCCATGGTCGGCGCCACCGACATCACGCACGGTGGTGAAACCACGTCGGAGCATGTCGCCCGCCGAGCGCAGCGCTCTGACAGTCGCGTAGCCGGGCGTCCATCCAGCAATTTCGGCGGTATTTGTCGTCGTCACCAGGATATGGACGTGGGCGTCGACCAAGCCGGGCATGACGGTTCCCCCACCTGCATCGATGATTCGAATGTCACCGGCCGAAGCGGGGGGCCGCCCCACCCCGCTGTCGACGATCCGCCCGTCGGCGATGTCGATCCAGGCATTCTTCTGCCGCTCGCCGGTCGAGGGTTCGAGCGTGTGGGCGTTTATTACCCGAGTGTGCATGGTCTCTCCTTGAAAGCGATTGATTGTTGTCCGTGGGCTGCGTGAATGCTCGCGTCGAGGCTGGGATGCGCGCAACATTAGATGCATAGTCGCGATTCATGCAACACTTTGTTCATGCGAAGTTTCCCCAAGGAGGCCTGAGATTGCGGTGATAGCGTGACTGCGACCAGTGACGTGTTTCAGGTCGTCAGCGACGCTTGATGCCATGTATTAGATCCAGTGAAAAGAGGCGCTCCGAGGTGACGGTTGGGACGATGCTCGCGCAACGAGCAGAGCGCGCGAACCTCGGAGCTCAGGCCGATCGGGTAATACAAGTTCTTGCACAGATGCCGCAGTTCGCCTCGTATGCATCTGGCCGCGAAGTCGCCGAGCGCGCTGGAGTGAATGTCTCCACTGTTGTGCGGACCGCCCAGCAACTCCAGTTCGAGGGGTGGAGCGATCTTCGTCAAGCGCTCAGAGCCGAATATCTCGACTCACTCGTGACAACAAATCCCGAGCGCCCCGAATCAACGGAGGCGGCGGCGCAAATGCTGAGGCAGGATGTGGCAAACCTCGCCGCCGTTTCGTCCGCGGCCAACGTCACTGCCATCAAGAGCATTGCCGACGCGATGAAAGCGGCCCGTCGAATCGTGTTGATCACCAGTGGATCCGGGGCAGGGCCCGCACAGATACTCAGTTACCTGGCGTCCGTCTACGGATACGACATCCGCCTCTCGGCCGGCTCCGCAACGTCGCAGGCGATACACGTGTCACACCTGGACGAACGCGACTGTGTCATCGTCATCAATGTTTGGCGCCTCACCAGTACATTGCGTGGATTAACCCGTCTTGCACGCGAAAGGGGCGCGACTATCGCCGTTCTCACCGACCTGCACTCGTCACCCCTGAACACATACGCCGATCACGTCGTGATCACCCCGATCGAGGGTATCTACGTGACTCCGTCGCTGACAGCCATGGTCGCTGTCGTCCAGGCCATCCTCGCCGAGCTCGAAAGCTCCGATGCTCGTTTTTCGGCCGGACGTATCGAGCAGGCTTGGGACACGCTCGGTCTCATGGACGATCAGGCTTAATGCATAGTCCCGCCGCCGATGAGTTTCACCTCTCCTCCGAGTCTTAACTCCCGTATGACCATCATCGAGAGTGTGGGAGCGCACAGTGAATCAGCTACTACGGGTCCAGAACTTCACCATCTCCAGTGACGGAGTCGCCGCGGGTGAGAACCAGAGTTTCGAGAGCCCGTTCGGGTTCGACCATCGCGATATGTTTGCGTGGGCCGGAGCCACGGCCAGCTGGCCGAATCGAACCGACCCCGGTGGAAGTCGAGGGCTCGACGATTACTTCTCTCGCGACTTCGCCCAGAATATCGGTGCCGAAATCATGGGCCGCAACAAATTCGGATTCCAGCGTGGACCCTGGAAAGACCTCGAGTGGCAGGGATGGTGGGGCGACGAGCCGCCATTCCACACGCCCGTGTTTGTCATGACCCACCACCCAAGACCGTCGTTCACCCTTTCCGACACGACTTTTCATTTTGTCGACGCAGACCCGACGACCGCGCTCGAGCAGGCCCGTGAGGCCGCACAGGGTAAGGACGTCCGGCTCGGCGGTGGGGTGACCACAATCAGGGAGTTTCTCGACGCGGATCTCGTCGACACCATGCACGTCGCGGTTTCTCCGGTCGAGCTCGGTTCCGGGCTCCGTCTCTGGGAGTCGCCGGACGAGCTGCGTGACCGTTTCAATCTCGAGATCGTGCCAAGCCCGAGTGGGATGACCCACCACCTGTTCTGGCGAAAATAACTCAGAGCGGTAACGCGCCGCTGATGTAATCGCAGGCACATCTGTCGTAAATGCCCGATAATGATCCGTGCCCTCAATTGCCTCGTCGCTGTTCTGGATTGCGCTGATCGCTGCGCTCGCGCCCTTTGTCGCGGGCCTGTTCCCGCGGCGCCTGGTACCGGAAGTTGTGCTGCTGTTGGTCGCCGGCGCGGTTGTCGGGCCCTTTGCGCTCAACTTGGCGGCAGAGAGTGAGGCCATCGGGATCCTTCGGGAACTGGGCCTCGGCATGCTGTTTCTGCTCGCCGGCTACGAGATCGACCGCAAGGAACTGAGCGGCGCTGGTGGCCGGCGAGCGCTGTACACGTGGCTGTTCTGCCTCGCTTTGGCATTTGCGATTGTCGCGCTCTTGGGGGCGCAGGGTGTGATCTCCGCTGAAGCGGCGGTCGCGATTGCGATGACGTCGACCGCGTTGGGTACCTTGCTGCCGATCCTCAAGGACAACAAGATCCTCGACACCCGGCTTGGCCGGACGGTCCTCAATCACGGCGCTGTCGGCGAACTCGGCCCCGTTGTTGCGATGGCCGTATTGCTCGGTGCGCGTGGCGCTGTCATGTCGCTGGTGGTCCTCGCGGCATTCGCGCTGATCGCGGTGATTCTTGCGGTGCTGCCGACCAAGCTGATCTCGCACGGATCGTGGACGCACACACTTGTCCGTTCCGGCGCGGACACCACAGCACAGACCACGGTTCGCCTGACGATCTTGTTGCTGGTCGGGCTGGGTGCACTCTCGGCCGTATTCTCGCTGGACGTTGTTCTCGGCGCCTTTGCGGCCGGTTTCATCCTGCGACGCCTGATGCCCGACGGCAACGAGCGGTTGGAGATCAAGCTCGACGGTATTGCTTTCGGATTCCTCATTCCGATCTTCTTCATCACTTCCGGAATGGCAATCGACGTGTCGGCGGTCGCGGAGAATCCCACCGTCCTGCTGGCGTTCCTTGTTCTCATCATCGTGGTTCGCGGTGTGCCGGTGTTTTTCACGACCAAGTTCGAGAGGGTCGAACCGCCTTTCAGTACCCGGGAGAGTGCACAGGTCGCGCTGTACGGGGCTACCGGGTTGCCGATGATCGTTGCCGTCACCGGTGCTGCTGTCAGTGCCGGTCAGATGTCGTCGTCCAATGCGTCGATTCTGGTGGCGGCCGGCGCAATTACCGTTCTGCTGCTCCCGATGTGTGCAACGCTGCTGAACCGTACGGAGAAGGTCGGTTCAGTCGTCTAGAGCCCCAACTGCTCGTCGAGCCAGTCGAACATGCGTTGGTCGGTGAGGCGTCTTGCCATCGGTTGGCAGTGGAAACTCGCGCCTTCGGCGGCCGTGAACGGAACCAGAGTGGTGGGCCCGCCGGACAGCGAAGCGAGGCGTTGCGATTGCCCCGGCCAGAACTGTTCGTGTTCGGGATCGGTGATCAGCAGGGGAGTGGTGATCGAGCCCGCAACATGTTCGAGGCGGTATTTCCGTACCTCGGCCAGAGTGTTGTAGTAGCCGTCAGTTAAGTATGGCCGCGCTCGGAACCGCCAGATGCGGGCCGTTTCCTTCGACGCTCGCAACCCCATCGCCATGTCCCGGTCGAAGGCCTCCGACTTGCCTTCTTCCAGCAAGTTCTGCATGCCGCGCGGGATGTGAACGAGCCACGACGCGGATACGTCGACCACGCCGGGATCGGCGATTGCCGCGGCGATCCGATGCTCGAACGCCAATGACTGCGGCACCCAATAGCCGCCCTGACTGATGCCGCACATCGCCAACTTCGACGCGTCGACGTCGGGTCGGTCGATCAGGAAGTCGACGACAGGGGTGATGACAGCTTCCCAGTCATGGCGGAACGGAATATTGTTCTCGAACAGCATGGACTGCTGACCCGGTCCGTCGAACATCAGCACGTTGTAGCCGCGTTCGAGCGCTCCGGCGCCGCCGTTGACCCACATCGAACTGATGGGGCCGTCGCTGCCGTTCACCATGATGAGCGTCGGCCGTCGCACGTCTCCGGGTGGGCGGAAGAAGTACCCCGGCATCGTGGTGTCCTCGTACGGAATCCGCACGCGCTCCACGGAGTGCGAGGTGGTGTCGACAAAACCGTCCCACGCGGCGCGGTGATGCCGGAACGTGGGAACCAGAACCGAATCGTCGGTCAGTCCGTCGACGGCATTGACGGCCACAGCGAAGTACGACGCTGCCCGCAGATACGCGCTCGACGCGCTGCGCGGATGTCCGGCCTGCGCGGATTCCTCGGCTTCTTCGAATATCCGTGATCCGAGGTCGAACCACGCGACGTACCAACCCTCGTGGTCTTTGTCGCCGACTTCGGCGACGGCAGCAAGAACTTCGCCGGTATCGGAGGCGCCGTACGTTGCCTGTCCGAGGAGGACTCGCAGTTCGTAGTCGAACGACTCGTTGCGATAAAACCCCGTGGTGAACGCCTGATGTGGGTGGGAGAAGAACGTCGACGCGAGTGACATGGGCACACCCTTCGGTAGGTCCGTGTATGTCAGGATCGCCCGAAATCGCTGTTCAAAAACCTTTCCTGTCGCCGCAATACCGCACAACCCAGGGTGCACAGCCACAAAGACATTCCCAAAACCTGTGCACGTTGGGCGATTCCCAAGCCCAGATTACCGCCGCCGGCCAGTTCTATGCCGTTAGTTGTCAACATCCACACCGTCGCAAGGGAAGTCACGATCAAAAGGCCCAATCCGACGGTGCGCAACAGCGGATGCTCGCGATAACGGAAGGCCCCGACGGTGAACGTGATCATCGCGGTGAAGATCGCAAAGACCGCTACGCTGCTGGTCAAAGCATGAACGTGATGTAGTTGCGGCAGTAGTCCGCCGGGCTCGCTCGCCGCGCAATCCGGGCCGGAGCAGTCCAGCGGAAACGACGCGTCCGCAATCGTGGCAACGCCGAACACAGCCAGTGCAATCCAGCCCGCCACATAGAATTTGCGTCGCTCCGTAACCAGTAGCCCGAGCGTCGCTGACACCAACATCAAAACGGCGGAGATAACGTCGGCGTTACCGAACACGTCGCGGTACTTCTGATTTGCCGCGTCGAGTTCACTGAGGAACGACGTCACCGGATCAAGTCCGGTGTCGAGGAAGAACTCCAGAACCCACGACGAGTACACGATTCCACCGAGAATCAACGCACCCGCCAGAACTACTCGCGCTCCACCAAGTCCGCTCACCTCACGAAGCTTACGGAGCGAGAAGAGTGTTCCGGACGCGTTCGGCTGCCGTCGACGGATCTTCGTGCTCCCAGATGCGGATGACGGTCCAGCCCTGTTCGGCGAGGCGTGCATCGGTGTCCCGGTCTCGCAGCACGTTGGCGGCCAACTTGTCCGCCCACCACTGCGCATTGTTCTTGGGGTATGTCGCGTGGAGCGGGCAACAGTGCCAGAAACAGCCGTCGACGAACACCGCCACCTTCCGCCGCGGAAACACCAAATCGGCCCGTCTACGAACACCTTTGACGGGAGCCCGATCGACGAAGTACCGCAGTCCACTCCGATGAAGTTCGCGCCGGATCGCGATCTCGGGTTTGGTGTCGCGTCGACGCTGTGCGCTCATTCGAGCGCTGGTTGTCGGATCCGTCGCGGGCACTGTCTTCACTTTCGTGGGGTTCAGCTGTCGGAGTCGTCGCCGTCGTCCGGGTCTGACCAGGTGGGGGCAAACCTGTTGCGACGCTCCACTTCACCGTGCACGATGGTGACAAAATCGTCAAACGAGAGTGTTTGACTCTCGGTGGGACGGCCGTTGCGGGGAGGCGGCTCGTCGACGTCGAAAAAGCGTACGCCGCCATCGGTTTCGTACAATCCGATGAACACTTTTTCGAAGAGGTCGTAGCGCGTGTCCTCGGCGCCCAGATCAACCCACGCCTTACCCGGAACGCCGACAACCGCACGTTTGCCGCGGCCGGAACGCTTCGACAGCGTCGTGACGTGGTGGGCGAACGAGGATTTGCCGGTGTCGCTGGTCTTGGTGGGGTCGCCGTCGTCGCACGTGGCGTACGGCTCGAACATGACGGCTACCAGAACGCTGTAGGGCTGTCGCTGATGCAGAACCATTGCCTCGCCACGCAATTCGTGATCATTGCGGACGATGTTCTTGGTCCAGCGGCCGAGCTTTCCGCTGCGGGGGCTGTAGTCCTGGAAGTTGTACGTCTTGATCGACACGCACAGGATCAAGCCGAGTGTGGGGTCGAGTGCCTTGACATCCAAGCGCTTTCGGCCCTTCGCGACATCTACCGTCGCTTCCTGGCCTTCGCCCGTCGCAGTGGGGGTGATGTTGGGGTACAGCGGGCGCAAGGCGTCGGCAACCGTCTGGGCGAGTTGATTGGAAAGCCGCTGCGCGTAGTTCTTCTTCTCGCCGCGGTCGGCGTCTGCCGCAGGTTTGTCGCCCGCGAGTCGCAATGCGTCCCACAGTGGTTCGTGCTGGGGTTCCGGAAACAGCGTTTCCGGAAACAGGGTCTCCGGCTCGGGAAACAGTGAACCCTCGCTCATGTCACTGCCCCGCTCATGCCACTGCCCCGTTCATGCCACTGCCTCGGGATATCCGCCCATCCGCTCGAGATGGCTTTCTACGTCCTCGATGAATCCGGGAATGAAGCGAAGGTTGCCCATCCGTGCGCGTTTGAGGAAGCCCGCAGTAGCCCGAGCGGACAGCAACCGAGTGTCTTCGAGGAATCCGCTCAGATCCTCGTAGTCGTGTTGAACGGGCCACGTCGAGGTGTGGACGCGGAACGCTTGGCGGTTACGGCCCCACGCGGCACTCGGCCAGGCGTCGCCAGGTTCGAGGGGTGTCTCGTACTCCGCGTCGTATTCGATGGGATCGACCAGACGGCTACCCACCCACGACGCCATTCGCACGCTCACGGCATTTCCGACGAGCTTCCAGCGATGGCTGTGGCGTAGGCCGGGAACGTCGACGGCCGGCAGTGTCCAGTCGGGATCAAAACCCTGTAGACGTTCGGCGTCGACCAGGCCTGGCGTGACGATCTCACCCGAAGGTAAGCGGACGGCCGGCTGGCTGGGGATTCCGACGGAAGAACCGCCCTTGAGCGTCGGTACGGCGTTGACGGCCCAACCGAGTCCGCGGGTGCCCTCGGTCCAGTAGAAGCCGCACGGGAAATCGGCAGGGTCGCCGCCGAGTCGCTCACCGGCGTCTTGTCCGAAGAGGATTTCGCGGGGATCTTCGGTGCGCGATGCCAGCATGATGACGCGCTGGCGGCGCTGAGGGAGGCCGAATGCCCGGGCGTCGACAACGCGGTACGCCCACGTGTAACCGAGGTCTTCGAGAGCGTCGGTGATGTGCCGCATGGCTGCGCCCTTGCCTAGCTGCAGCATGAATGGCACGTTTTCGATGACCAGCCACCGTGGACCCTTTTTGCGCTTGACCAGTCGAAATACTTCGTCGACGAGGCCCGAGCGGGCGCCGGTAATGCCCGCAGTCTTACCGGCCTGCGAGAGGTCCTGGCAGGGGAAACCGGCAGCAACCAAGTCGATATCGGCCGGGAGCGCGCGCAGTTTCGTGACGTCGCCGTGCAAAGGGACGTCCGAGAACCGGGAACGGAGAACTGCCTGGGCGCCCGGGTCGATTTCACACAGCAGTTCGGTGTTCCACCCGTGCTCCGACAGACCCAACTCAAGCCCACCGATACCGGCAAACAACCCCACCATGCTTTGCGACGACGTCACAGCACCCTTCCTCACGAACCGACTTGTAAGCACGTTACTCGAGAAGTCCGACAGCTTTTGCCACAACTTTTCGCGCACCGGCATTCCGCACGTATCGGCGGCCGTATCGGGCTGTGAATCGCCTTACACACACAGTCGCAGGTCACCGACGCCGCGGAAAAGGTCCTTGATCGCAGTAATAATCACCAGCCAGCAGTGCTCTCGAGGGCATCGTCCATTACCGTGGTCGGGTGAGCATCCAACCTTCCGATAGCGCATCCTGGCCTGCGGTATTGACCTGGCAGGCGCACAACGCTCCTCGCATGGAGTCGGTACGCGTGCAGTTGAGCGGAAATCGCATCAAGGCGTCAGGCCGGATCATCGGTGGCGCGTGTAGCGAACATCCCGCATTCAGCGCCTCATATGACCTGGTCACAGACGAGGCCGGTATCACGCGCAGGTTGTCGGTGCGTACCGCCCTCGCTGCGGGTGAGCGTCAGATGTCGATCAGCCGAGACGAAGAGGGAACCTGGATGGTGGAGAACGGCGCCAACCACCAGCGCTCGTCCTTCTCCGGCGCGCTCGACGTCGACGTGATCCTCAGCCCGTTCTTCAACACCCTTCCCATCAGGCGTTTCGGGCTGCAGAACGACACCCAAGATGTCGAGGTTCCGGTTGTGTACGTCAACCTGCTGGATCTGCGGGTCGAAGCCGCAACCATCACGTACAGCAGCGGTACCGACGGCATCAGCGTGATGTCACCCGTATCGAGTGCAACGGTGACCGTCGACCACGAAGGATTCATCCTCGATTACCCAGGACTGGCCGGCCGGATCTGACAGTCGGGATCCAACAGCGGGAACCTACCTGCGTCGCTGGATCACGCCGCCGCGGCGGCCGGCGTCGCGCATCCGGTTGATCCAGTCGGATTCTCCGACGCGCACATCGGTGATGTCCCAACGCTCATGCGATTCGTAGGCTCCTCGCGCGGCGAACCCGGCATCGACGAGTTCCGCTGTCGAACCGTGCGCGTGCAGTTCGCTTCGCGCCCTCTGCAGTAGAGCGAGAGCCTCGTCCAATGCGACCAGCAGTGCATCGCGGTTGCCCTCGCACATTGCCCGCACCAGTCCCGGCGCACTGCCGGCCACGCGGGTGCCGTCGCGGAACGATCCGGCGGCCAACCCGAGCGCGAGTTCACCACCGGCGGCGCCGGTGATCGCCAACGATTCGGCGAGCAGGTGCGGCAGATGCGAAATCCGGGCCACAGCCCGGTCATGTTCGAGAGATTCGGCCGGAACGACGACGGAACCGCAGTCCAGAGCGAGGTCCGCGACCTGCGTCCACACATCTGCGTCGACGCCGTCGTCGGTGGCCACGACCCACACGGCGTCGATGAACAGGTCTGCATCGCCAACGGCCCAGCCAGACGCGGAGGTTCCGGTCATGGGATGGCCACCGACAAAGCGGGCACTCAGGCCACGACGCTCGACGGCTGCCTTCACCTCGCCCTTCACGCTCACGACGTCGGTGACCGGATTGTTCGGGGCATGTGCGGCAATGGCTTCGAGAGTGGCGTCGACGGCCGGCATGGGCACGGCGATCACGATGATTGCGCCGGTCTCCTGAGCTTTCCGAAGAGTGGCAGCAAGATCGGTGTTGGCTTCGAAACCGTCGGCGCGCGCTGCGTCGGCCGACTCGCTCGAACGGTTGTAACCCCACACCTCGCGACCGGCGCGGGCAGCGGCGCGCAACAGCGAACCGCCGATCAAACCGAGGCCGAGGACGCAGACGGGAGGGGCAGAATCGGTCGCAGACACCCGTTCAGGTTGGCATATCCGGGCGCGGACTTCACTCACGGGCACTAGCCGGGCTACCGTTGCGCCATGGGTGCACAGCGCGCGAGTAACAAGAGCGCCTCCTCGAACCAGTCGGAGGAGTTCGAAGGCTTCGGCGTGGCAGTGGTACGTGACGAAGGCAAGTGGACGGTCAAGGCTTTGACCTCTGCGGCTTTGACGTCGTTGTCGAGCGCCGAAACCGAACTCCGCGAGCTTCGTAGCTCGGGTGCCGTTTTCGGCCTAATCGACGTCGACGAAGAGTTCTTCATCATCTTGCGGCCTGCGCCGACGGGAACGCATCTGCTGATTTCCGACGCGACCGCCGCGATCGACTACGACATCGCAGCGGACGTCCTCGACGCGCTGAACGTTGAAATCCCCGACATCGATCCAGATGACCTCGACAATGTCGAGCCCTGGGAAGAGGGAGATCTGTCGGTCCTGGCTGATCTGGGGCTACCGGAACCCGTTCTCTCGGTGATCACTGCCGACACCGATCTGTACCCCGACGAGCAGTTGGCGATGATCGCGCAGCGACTCGGATTCGAATCCGAATTCTCTGCCGTGCTCGACAAGCTCCCGCGGTAGATGTCACTCGCTGACGATCAGCGCATGATCCGTGCGGCCATCAGTGCCGCGCGCAGTGCATCGGTCTCCGACGTTCCCGTTGGTGCGGTTGTCTTCGACGCGGACGGCGTCGAGGTTGCCCGTGCGGCCAATGCGCGGGAAGCGTCGTCCGATCCCACGGCTCACGCCGAGATTCTTGCGTTGCGTGCAGCGGCGAAAATCTACGGCGACGGTTGGCGTCTGGAAGGTGCGACGCTCGCCGTCACTCTCGAGCCGTGCACGATGTGCGCCGGAGCGTTGGTTCTCGCCCGCGTCTCGAGGGTCGTTTTCGGGGCCTGGGAGCCCAAGACCGGTGCCGTCGGATCGCTGTGGGATGTCGTTCGGGACAGAAGATTGACCTACCGTCCGCAGGTGCGCGGTGGGGTGCTCGAAGACGAATGTGCTGGGCTTTTGGAGGATTTCTTCCGCGAGCAGCGGGGCTGATTCCGCTATTCCCGAGCGAGACGGATTCCACATCGGGGTGGCAGTAACCGGCAGACGCAGGCATGGTGGAGGACAGATGCCGTCACGGTATCTGCGAATTGCCGGAAGGTGATTTGTTTCGCGTTCACTCAAGGGAGTACTCGTGGGAATCGCAGACAAAGCTCAGAACAAGGCAGAAGATCTCGGCGGCAAGGCCAAGGAAGCTACTGGCAGTGTCACCGGCAACAAAGACCTCGAAAACGAAGGCAAAGGCGACCAGGTGAAATCGGCGGTCAAAGACGCTGGTGAGAAGGTCAAGGATGCTGCTTCCAGCGTCAAGGACAAGCTGACCTAACGATCCGCCACCAGGCGATTTCGGTCTCGGGCACACCATCCGGTAAAGTCACCAACGGTGGCGTGTCCGAGCGGCCTAAGGAGCACGCCTCGAAAGCGTGTGACGGGTAACCCCCGTCCGAGGGTTCAAATCCCTCCGCCACCGCCAAAAGCTCCCCACCTGTTCACGCAGGTGGGGAGCTTTTTTGTGTTTCTTGCCGGTGCTGCAGCTGCGTTGAGAGTCGCTCGACACAACGAGTAGGACGATCGAGACCCGCCTGCTGACAGTGGTGGGCAGTCAGAACCGCACGGTGAACACCACGTGCCGATCGTCGCGGGCCGCGCGCTGGAAAAAGTCCACCACTTCCTGCAGCCAACCCCAGGCGTACGTGCGCTCGTCCACGCCGTACTCCGGGTTGCGGTCGTCGAGCGGCATCGCGTCATAGCCTGCGCCGAACTCGAATTCGGTGATTTCCGCCAGGTACGAGGCGACTTCGGCGACCCGATTGGGCGTCATATAGGTAATCAGTTGGTCGTCGGTGTTCGTGTTGAGGTCCTCGTCCCCCAAGATCACGCCACATGCCGGCCAGTTTTCGGGCGCGCGCTGGTACCCGCCATCGGAGAGGGAGCACAGGATCGGGTCCCACGCCTTGTCCGTGTCGCATGAGAACTCGGAGCGCCCTGTCTCCTCGATGTCCTCGACCAACGCATCGAGTCTGTCGTCGTCGCCACGTGCGTCGAGAAGTTCCGTTGCCACGTGGTCTGAAAGCGCGAAATGTACCCCAAGTTCCATGGCGTGATGCTAACGGCTGCCCCTGGTGGTCAACTCGGGTTCAAATCCCTCCGCCACCGCCAAAAGCTCCCCTGAGGCGCCTGAGCAGCCAGCGCCCGTGATTCTCGCTTCGGGAGAGGCGGATTACGGTGCTGCGGCGTAGAACGACTCATGGGCTCCTGGTTGGTCAGTGATTACCGAGGTCACTGACCAACCAGGAGCCCGCGAATGCGATCACCACAGGCGATCCTGGGAGCCGTGGCAGGAAGCAGGATCTTCCGTGGATTCTGCAAGGTCCACGAGGCGGCGCAGATTGCGTCGACGTGCCAACGTGAGGGGACTATTAGCTATGTCGGGCGGATGGGTCGCCCCGACGCATGGGGTGTCACTACTGACCGTTGGCAAGTTCCCGCAGTTTTTGGCGCGACACCTTGCCCGCGGCCGATCGCGGAAAGTCCACGACAAAGATGTACTCGCGCGGTCGCTTGAAGCCGGCGATCTGCTCACGTACGTGTTGGTCCAGCTTTGCGCGGAGGTCTTCGTCGTCGTTGAATCCGGACGCCAATTGGACGATCGCCACCACTCGTTGGCCCCACTCCGGGTCGGAGACGCCGATGACTCCGACGTCGGCAACGTCTGGATGTTCGAGCAGTGCGCCCTCGACTTCCGCTGGATACACGTTCACGCCGCCGGAGAGAATCAGGTCTGCGCGCCGATCCAATATGTACAGGTAGCCGTCGTCGTCGAAGCGTCCGACATCTCCCGACGTAGTGAATTCGCCCCACTGCGCAGCAGCGGTCTTCTCCGGATCTCCCAAGTATTCGAATGGGCTGGTCTTGAAATAGATAGTGCCCTCTTCACCGGGGGGAGCCTGCTCTCCGTCCAGCCCTCGGAGCACTACGGCGCTCGGGTCCGGTCGCCCGACGGTGCCCGGATGTTCGAGCCACTCGGCGGTGGAGCACACGCACACGAGCCCCTCGGTGGAGCCGAGATATTCAACCAGAACCGGACCGAACCAATCGATCATGGCGCGCTTGGTTGCCGGAGGACACGGAGCCCCGGCATGAAAAAGAACATCGACACTCGAGATATCACAGCTGTTACGAACGCCTGCCGGTAAATCGAGAAGCCGCTGAAAATGCGTGGGAACCATATGGGAGGAAGTAATGGCTTTGTCGCTGATCGTTCGAAGCACCGTTTCTGCATCGAAGCCAGGCAAGACGTACAGCGTGTGCCCAGCATGCAACAGAGAAAGTGAAACACCGCCCGGCGCAGCGTGATACACGGGCGAGCACACCAAATGCCGTCCAGGCCCATGGGGTATTCCCACGTGCTCGAAGAACGGACCGGTCGCCTGGAGCGGGCTCTCGGGCGTTGCATCGATCATCGGGCGGCGGACGCCCTTCGGTCGGCCAGTTGTGCCGGAGGTGTACATCATCGCCGAGCCCAGCGAGCGGGTGGCGGGAGTTTCGTCGGCGAAGAGGGTAAAGGCTTCGTAGCTGGACCAGTCGGCCGGCGCGCCACCGATAACCACGCGGTGCGGAACTGCGTCCTCTATCCGGCCGACAACCTTGTCGGCGAGCTCTGCGTGAACAATAAGGACGGACGCGTCGCAATCGCGCACGATGTACTCGACTTCAGGTCCCGCCAGATGAGTATTGATCGGAACGAAATACAAACCACTTTGCGTGCATGCCAGAGTAATTTCGTAGAACTCGGTACCGTTCAACAGTAGACCCGCGACGACATCGCCTCTGGTCAACCCCAGATCGGCGAACTTGTTGCTGAGCTGGTTGGCCTTACTGACAAGCTCACCGAAAGTTGTTGTCTTGCCTTCCATAACGATCGCGGGCCGACTGGGATCACGTTGGCCCAGAAGCCAGGCGCCGGGCATTGCTATGCCCGTCGGCTGTTGGCGATCCTCGCGCTCGCTGTTGACCACGGTAGACATGAATGTCCTCTTTCCTGGAGGGATATCGGTGACTATTGCGAAGTGTTCGTAATTTTTTCGGACGTGTGCGTTCGCCCACGCATTCCAAGTACCACTGGAAATCCGATGGCAACCAATGTCCAGCACTCTGTGGACATTGGTTGCCAAAGGTCGACCGCATAGCGGCTAGTGGCGCGACGGCCCCGTGATCACCTGCAGTTCGGTGAAACTGTGTAGACCCCAAGGGCCATTTTCGACTCCGATGCCACTGGACTTGTGACCGCCGAACGGGAGATGCGGTAGAACACCGCTGCCATGCCCGTTGATCGAGACCTGACCGGCGTCGATCTGCGGAGCGAGCCTTGCGGCATGTTCGGCGTCGCCCGACCACACGGACGCGGTAAGTCCGTACTCTCCGCGGTTGGCGCGGACGATGACGTCGGCCTCGTCTCGGAACGAGACGATGGGAAGCGCCGGACCGAACTGCTCTTCGTCGACGATGCGCATACCGTCGTCGACCTGGTCGAGGATGGTCGGCTGATGAAAGTAACCCTTGCGGTCGATTGGTCCACCGCCGGCGGCGGCCCTCGCACCGTTGTTCAACGCATCCGCAACCAAGCTCTTGACCAGATCGAATTGCGGCTTGTTGTTGATGGGCCCGAGCACCGTTCCGTCGACAGTGCCCTCGTCGACCTTGACGGATTTGGCAATTTCACTGAGGGCCTCGACCAGTTGAGGCTGAATACTTTCGTGTGCGTACACGCGCTTGACGGCCAGACAGATCTGCCCGTTGTTGTTGAATGCACTTTGGAACAGGCTGGGTGCGATCTTCTCGACGTCCACGTCTCCGAGAATGACGGCGGGATCGTTTCCGCCGAGTTCCAGAGTGATGCGCTTGAGGCCGTCTGCAGCCCCGAGAGCGACCTTTCGCCCGACCGAGGTCGAACCGGTGAAGCTGACTTTGCGCGGAACTGGGTGCGAAACCATAGTTGCGCCAAGCGGATCCGGCCCGGTGACCACGTTGAGTACACCGTCAGGGAAGGTGCCACGAAGGACGTTGGCGAGCGCAAGCGTTGCCAGCGGTGTGTACGGAGAGGGCTTGACGACGATAGTGTTGCCCGCGCGCAGTGCCGGCGCGATCTTCCACATCGCAAGCGCGATCGGAAAGTTCCACGGGGTTATGGCACTGACGACCCCCATCGGTCGACGGGTGACCTCCTCGAAGCCCTCGGCATCGTCTCGGATGATTTCCCGAGGGATGTCGAGATCGGCGTAGTAGCGCAGCCACATCGCCGCGACGCCGAATTCCATTGCGGCATCGGTGAGCGGCTTGCCCTGCTCCATCGTCAGGATCGGGGCCAGTTCGCCGATCCGGCTCTCGATGACGTCTGCGGCTCGGCGCAATGAGTCACGCCGAAATTCGTCGTCGAACCGCCAAGATTCGTACGCGGTCAGAGCCGCGGCGAACACACCGTCGAGCTGATCCGGCGTGACGGACGGTGCCTGTGCGAATACCTCACCCGTCGCGGGATTGATCACCCCGAAGCTACCCGTGGTAGGGAGATCGCGTCCGTTCGATGTTGCTGCGGCAGAAAAGAATAGCGAATCCGTTGAGGTCATTCTCGATCCATTTCGTGGTCAGTGGTGCGCCGGCGTCAGCACCGGCTTGATTGCCTTGCCGGAGAGCGAATCCTCCACGGCCTGGTTGATCTGATCGAGCGTGTAGGTCTGGACGAGCTTGTCGAAGGGGAACCAACCGCGTTGCCACAGATCCACCAGCTGCGGGAGAAAGACCTGCGGGACCGAACTCCCTTCCAGCACATACGTCACTGACTTGCCTGCCAACAGAACTGGGTCGATGTCGAGCTTTCCGGAACCGCCGCCCACCAACACCGCCTTACCCGGGGTGTCGAGGATGCTGACAGCCGTTGTGATGACAGAGGTCACTGCGGTCGTTTCGAAGGAGAAGTCAAGTCCACGCCCGCCGTTCTTGATTGCCTCGACGAGATCCGGTGCATCGCCGCGCACCGTTCGGGTAGCACCAACTTCTACAGCCGTTTCGAGCCGAGAGTCGACCAGGTCGACCACGACGATGTCACGGGCACCTGCAGCCTTGGCTGCCATCACTGCCGCAAGTCCGACACCACCGGCTCCGAACACTGCAATACTTTGTCCAGCAGCCAGTTTCATTTCGTTGAGAACCGAACCAGCGCCCGTCTGCAAGCCGCAGCCGAGAGGACCGAGAAGCTCGAGCGGCAGCGCTTTGTCGACCACGACCACATTGCGTTCGGTTGCAATGGCGTGCGTGGCAAAGGACGACTGCCCGAACCACCGGTTCGCCACCGGGTTGCCATTCCGATCGAGCGCACCGGTACTGAGATCCGCGCGGCGCCCCGTGAGGTTTCGAGACATGAATTCGTCGCAGTAGGAAGGGCTTCCGGCAAGGCAGTTGCGGCAGCGACCGCAGGATTCGAAACTCATCAGCACGTGGTCGCCGACTTCGACGCCTCTGACCGCGCTGCCGACCGCTTCGACGATGCCGGAACCTTCGTGGCCGAGAATGATCGGCCCGGTCTGCGCCAGGAAATTGGGATCCCGTAGCAGAAGGTCGGTGTGGCACAACCCGGCGCCGACCACCTTGACGAGAAGTTCGTCCGACTCCAGCGGCCCGAGCTCCACTTCCTCGAGTTCGAACTTGCCCTCGCTGTCACGCAGAACGGCGGCTATTGCGGTAGTGGTCATGATTTCTTCTCCGTGGGATTAACGAGCTCGAGCGCATCTGCCCAGACGCCTTTACCTGCGATAATGCGACGCAGCTTCATGATCTTGCGTTGTTCGTTCAAGGTGGCAGCGCCGACCAGTCGATCGCCCGAGCGGTACAGCGCCACAAATTTGTCAGTGTCAGGATCACCGGAGGCAAAGACCACTTCATCGGCGACTGCCGTGCCGACGAACTGGATGCGGCTCTGATACCAGTCGCTCCAGAAATAGGGGACGGTCTCGTACGGCTTGGCATCTTCCGGCGCAACGGCATTGATGGCAGCCTGGTGCGCCTGATCGGCAGCATTGGTCCAGTTCTCGAGCCGCACCGACAGTCCGTCGAATGCAGGGTTGGGCCAGTGGACGACATCGCCCGCCGCATAGACGTCTTCAAGCGAGGTCTGAAGGAACTCGTTTGCCATCACTCCACCATCCACCGGGTGCAGTTCGATACCCGAATCTGCCAGCCACCCCGTCGCGGGAGACGCTCCCACACCGACGACAACAAGCTCAGCCGGCAATGAAGTGCCGGTACTCAGCCGGACCGCCTCGACGTGAGTGGTGCCGATCAGCCCCTCGACCTGAACATTGCACAGGAGTGGAATTCCGTTGCGTTCGTGAAGCTTTGCGAGCGCCTGGCCAACGGTCTCGCCGACTGCACGGACGAGTGGAATGGGGGCGGCCTCGACGATCGTCACGTCTGCGCCGCGATCTCGGGCGGACGAGGCGAGCTCGGATCCGATGAATCCGGCGCCAACTATCACGAGTTTGATTCCAGGGCGGAGTCTTTCACGAAGGGCGAGTGCGTCATCGAGAGTGCGAAGCCCGACAACGCCCTCCAGATCCGGCATGTCAGGAAGAGAGCGTGGTGACGCACCTGTCGCAATGATCAACTTCTGGTACGGAAGCCAGTCGTTGTCACCAACACGCACGCGGTGCGATGCGGGGTCCAGTCCCGTCGCCGGCGCCCCGAGGCGAAGCTTCACATCGAGGGCGGCGAGCTCCTCGGCCGAAGTGTGATAGTCGGGCGCGGCGCCGTCTTTCAGGAACTGCTTGCTCAGGGGAGGCCGGTCGTAGGGAAGATGGAACTCGTCGCCGACCAGCGTGATCGGTCCCGCGAACCCCGCTTGACGGGCGGACTCCGCAGCCCGCAGACCGGCCAGTGACGCCCCGACGACAACCAGTCCGGCTCCATGTTCGATATCTGTTGCGTTCACGATCATGTCTCGTCGAGTGTCAGGGCTTTGGCCGGACATGCACGAACAGCCTCCCGGGCGAGGTTCTCGTCACCGGCATCGACCAACTCCTTGTGGAGAATCAGTGAACCGTCGTCCGCCACCTCGAAGTAGTCCTCGGCTACCGATTCGCAGATTCCGATTCCTGTGCACCGCCCGCGATCAACATTGATTTTCATAGCGTCGTTCCTGTTCTTTGCTGGAGTTTGTTATACGCGTACCGGGAGGTGCTTGATCCCGTTGATGAAGTCGCTGAAGAGGTACACCGGCTCGCCGACCTCCATAGCAGGAAGTTTGGTGAGGATTTGTGAGTACAGTGCCCGCAGTTGGGCTTTGGCGACCATGTGGCCGAGGCAGTAGTGGACCCCGCCGCCGCCGAAGGAAACATGGTTGTTAGTGAAACTGCGCTGCAAATCGAATCGATGGGGATCCTCGAAGACGTCCTCATCCCGGTTTCCCGAGCCGTAGAACATGACGACCTTGTCGCCCCTTTTGAGCTGAGTTCCACCCAGTTCGAAGTCCTGAGTGGCCGTGCGCGCGAAGTTCTGGACGGGTGAAGCGTGGCGAATGAACTCCTCGATCGACTGCGCGATGCGGCCGTCGAAGTCTTCCGTCAGCCATCGCTTCTGGTCCGGATTCTTGTGCAGTGACAAGGCGGTGTGGCTGGTGGTCTGTTTGGTGGTGTCATTGCCGGCGACGCTGAGCAGGACCATCGTTGAGGCGATTTCGAGCTCGGAGAGAGGTTTGCCGTCGAACTCGGCGTTTGCCAGCGCAGTTGCGATGTCGTCGGCCGGATTCTCACGACGGAAATTGACCAAGTCATTGCCGATCTCCGACAGTCTTTCCATCTGCTGCATGGCGTACTCGGCCGGTGTCAGATCCGCTGGGCATTCGTCCGGGTCACCTGCGTTGACGAAGTTGTCGCCCGCTTTGGCGAACTCTTCGACCAGACTCTCGGGGACGCCGACAAGATCGGCGACAGTGAGCATCGGCAACTTCGACGCGACTTCTTCGACAAAGTCGAACTCGCCCGCACCGACGACTCGGCCGACGATCTGCTCGGCGCGTTCTTCGATCTTCTCGCGTAGACGCTTGACGGCCTTCGGAGTGAACGCCGAGCTGATTACCTGGCGGTATCGGGTGTGGTAGGGCGGATCCATCACGAGGAAGGTTGGGGCACCGACTGTTTCGCGGTCAATTGGCGGGAACATTACACCCCGCGCCGAGTCCTGATCGGAGCTGAAGATTTCGTGATTCTGGCTCACGAAGGCGATATCGGCACTTTTGACGAGTGCCCAGAACCCTTTCTCGCTGTCGTCGGGTTTGAAATGCGGGCGTTCCATCGGCTTGTGCCAGCTCACCGGAGCATTCTCGCGCAGCCAGGCGAATGTCTTGTCCCGCTCGGCAAATGTCCGACCCCAGAACTCGACACTTGTGACATCGATGTTCGGGGCAGTCACCGGGTGATCGGTGAATGGAAGTGAGGTGGTCATGCAGGTACCTTTCCGTGGCTCCTGGCGGTGATTTGTTCGGTCGACGAGGTTCCTGATCGTCGCAGGTGTTGCGTTCTGGGACAGAAGATTTCCCTCACGGACGCCGATTCGAGAGAACCAAACTGCCGGCGGCGCCGAAGAAGTATCCAACTCCCTGGACGAAGCTGATTTCGACTTCGGGAACCTGCTCGCAGGCCTCCCCGCGTAGCTGACGGACCGCCTCCTGGATGGCGAACATTCCGTACATCCCGCTGTGTGTGTACGACATTCCACCGCCGTTGGTGTTCATCGGAAGTCGGCCTCCCTTGGACGTATGTCCTTCGGCGACAAAGTCTCCCGATTCACCGTGACCGACAAACCCGAGATCCTCGAGCATGTAGAGCGGAACGTGGGCGAAGGCGTCGTATGCCATCAGGTGGTCGACATCGTCGCGGGTGATTCCCGCGGTGGCGAAGGCATCGGCGCCGGCATCACGGAATGCACGGAACGATCCGGGCTCGTGCATCTGCGAAACCAGTGGGCCTTCGGCAGATTCGCCGGAACCGAGCAGGTACACATGCCGATCGGATCCCGGCATGTCTGCCGCCCGTTCGGCACTGGTCAGGATCACGGCGCCGCCACCGTCGGTGAGCACACAGCACATGTCACGGGTAAACGGGTAGGCCACCGGTGGACCGGACAGCACTTCATCCACAGACGTCGGCTTGCGACGGAAAGCTCGCGGATTGTCGAGGGCCCAGTTGCGCTGTGCAACAACAACCTCAGCCAGGTGCTCAAGCGTCATTCCGCGGTCATGCAGAAAGCGCAGCGCCGGGACTGTAAAGGTCGAGTACGGCATATTTGCGCCGTAGACGGCCTCGAACTGACCGGTCATGGAATCCAAAGGCGTCAAGTATGGTGGAGCGCCAACGCGGGACCGCCCGGACTCGCCATGCGTCACGAGCACGACGTCAGCGGCACCGGAAGCAATGGCGGCCGCGGCGTGACGCACATGAAGCATAAAACTGCATCCACCAACGCCTGTTCCGTCCAGCCAATGAGGCGTGATACCCAGGTGGTGACTGACTTCCATCGGAAGCAGGCCGGTGGTAGCGACGCCGTCGATGTCCGCCGGCGTGAGGCCTGCGTCGGCCATTGCGTTGCGGGCGGCATTGGCATGGAGATCGAGGATGGACATGCCTGGCAATACACCGATTTCCGTCGTCTCCGACGCACCGACGATCACGATGTTTCCGTTGTGCATAGATGTCACATGGCTTGTTGTCATCTGGCGGACTCCTGCAGCGGCGTGAACATGGGGAGCTTCGTGTCTCCACGTTCGACGAACGTGACTTCGAGCGCGAGGTCGAGCGGGAGGTTCCCGGGGTCGGCATCCACCCCGATCACGTTGCTCATCAATTGTGGTCCCTCGTCGAGTTCGACCAGTGCGACGACGATGGGGGTCTCGGAATCGAACGGGGGAATCGGTCGGTAGTTGATTACGTAGGACACCAGTCGGCCTCGGCCGCTGACAGGGGTCCACACCACGTCGTCGGAGTTGCAATGCGGGCAGAAAGGTCGTGGATAAAAGTAGTGCTGTGTGCATGACTGGCAGCGTTGAATCGTGAGTTCCTCCCGCTGCGCACCCTCCCAATAGGGAGCGGTGGCCGGGGTCGGAACCGGTACAGGCCCTGTCATCGACAGTCCTTTCGTCGTATGGGTCTGGGATCAACTCATGAAGGTATTCAACGGAATTCAGTCCGTTAGCGTTGCAAAAAGAACATGTGCCGTTACTGTTCGCGTAAAGAAATACGTACCGTTACGTTTCATTTAAAGGAACACGTTCCGCTAGTTTTGCCTAAACGGAACGCGTTCTGTCACGACCAGAGTGATCCAGTTCATCCCTTATGTCAAGGCCTGGTCGAAAATCCGAAAAATCGAACTGTCCTCCTTGGATGAGAGACTTGCCAATCACATACGTAACGTGTTCTCTTTAGTTGGAGAGCGTTGTAAGGCAACGTTTTCGGCGTTCTCGTCGATCCGAATCACACTTACCGTCCGGTAACCCCGGTCCGCTCCTGCGGAATATCACTTGGATGAAATCGAGGTTCTACATGCCGATCGACAGCTCACTCGTCGGACGCACCGGCAAACCTGTCTGGAAGAGTTGGACGTCGAAAGACGCACTGCTGTATGCCCTGGGTGTCGGCGCCGGTCAGCCTGACCCGCTGGACGAGCTGGAGTTCACCACAGAGAACAGTGAGGGCATCAAGCAGATGGTGCTCCCGACCTTTGCCAATGTGGCTTTGTCGGGCGACGACTCCTTGCTACCCGACGATGTGGACTTCACCAAGGTGTTGCATGCATCGCAAGCGCTCAGCCTGACGGGCCCGCTTCCGACCGACGGCCGCGTTGAAACCACTGGCACGATCACCGGCGTCTACGACAAGGGTTCCGGTGCCTTGATCATGACGGAGACCGTTGCCCGCGACTCTGTCGGCCAGATCGTGGGAACTCTCGAGTCCGGGTTGTTCTTACGAGGCTACGGGGGGTTCGGCGGTGAGCGAGGGCCGTCGACCGCATGGGAATTGCCAACGGGCAAACCGGATCACGTTGTCACATACACGACTCGACCGGACCAGGCGCTGCTCTACCGACTCAGTGGTGACCGGAATCCCTTGCATTCGGACCCGGCATTCAGTGCCCGCGGCGGGTTCAATATTCCCATCTTGCACGGAATGTGCACCTATGGCTACGCCGGCCGGGCCCTCCTGCATGTTGTGGCCGATTCGGACCCGAAACGCTTCACCGGGATGTCCGGGCGGTTCACCAAATCCGTGTTGCCCGGACAGTCGATTACCACCTCGATCTGGAACGACGGTAAAGGCGTTCGGTTCCGGACGGTCGACGATCTCGGTGACGTCGTCATCGACATGGGCACCGCCACAATCCGCTGACTCTCCACTCCATAACGATTCGCCGCGATGTTCGTCGAGGCACTAACAAAGGAAAGATTCATGGGTTCACTCGAAGGTCGCGTAGCGATCATTACCGGCGGCGGACGAGGCATCGGCGCGTCGATCAGCAAGTTGTTCGCCGCACAGGGCGCAAAGCTTGTCATCAACGACCTCGGCTCGTCACCGGACGGCCAGGGCGGGGACCAGGGACCGGCGCGTGACGTCGCTGCTGAAATTGTTGCCGGTGGCGGTGCCGCTGTCGCAGACGGCGGAGACATCGCCGACGTCGCGACCGGTCAGCGGCTGGTCGATCTCGCACTGGAGAACTACGGCAAGCTGGACATTCTTGTCAACGTTGCGGGAATCCTGCGTGACAAGATGATCTTCAACCTCCCGGAAGAAGACTGGGATGCGGTCATCCGCGTGCATCTGCGTGGCCACTTCAGCACCATCAAGCCGGCGGCAGCTTACTGGCGTTCGCTGCGGAATCCCGACGGCCACTTCCGCATCATCAACTTCACTTCCGATTCCGCACTGCAGGGTTCGCCGGGTCAGCCGAACTATGCGGCAGCCAAGATGGGCATTGTCGGCTTGACTGCCTCCACTGCGAATGCCCTTGCGCGATACGGCGTGACGGCCAACGCTATCGCTCCGGGTGCCGCCACCCGACTGACACAAACCATCCCCGACGAGAAGCAACTGGGATTCGATGCAGTCCCCGGCAACGACTCGCCGGACAATATTGCGCCCATCGTCACGTACCTCGCCGGTACGGGTTCCGATTGGCTGTCGGGCCGCACCCTCGGCGCCTCCGGCCTCGAGGTGAAGTTGTGGAACAACCCCGACGTCATTGCCTCGGTGTCGTCAGACGGGCCATGGGACCTCGACGACTTGGCCGCCAAGGTCGAAGGGGAGTTCCGACCGTTGGCAGACGGCCTGCACCCGTCCTTGTTCATGAGCCAGGTTCCTAGCTGACCAACGCATACTCGGCGAGAACGAGTACCGGACGCTGAGCGTGTGAACTGGGGTTGGGGCCGGGACGATATCGTGGTGGCTGATGCGACAGTGTCAGATTTCGGTACACGATTGGGGACAGCACGGATGGCCGCAGTGAAGGTTAATGGCCGCACACCTGAGGCGAAGGCATTCCGTGTCGAGCGAGTCGTGAAAGCGGCCCGTGAGTTGGCATCCGCCGGTGGCTACGAAGCCGTGCAGATGCGGGAGGTCGCTCGTCGTGCCCAAACCGCCCTTTCGACGCTGTACAAGTACTATGCGTCCAAAGACGAGCTGATCACGGCCGCCGTCAGTTCAGAACTGGACTCTCTGGCCGAGGACGTGCTCCGCCGTCCGCCCAGACAGCGGACGGCGGAGGGTCGTGCCGGAGAAGTGTTTGTCCGGGCCTTCGTGGCGATGGTCAAGGATCCGGGGTTCGCACACTCCGTGCTGGCCGCGGGCAATACAGTGCTCGAGTTCGACCCCGATCGAGTCCGACATTCTGCAGAAGTCACCGACATAACACCCTGGTCCACCCCCTTCACCTCTATTGCCGCAGTTCAAGCGTGGGGCCCCGACCATCGCTGCAGCCCAATGCAGTTACGCGCGCTGTGCATGGTGGAAACCCTGTGGGTCGCCAGTGTCGGCAGTTGGCTGAACGGGGAAACGTCAGCCCACGAGGTGAAACGGCGCCTGCGCTTGGCGGCGAAGCGCTTGCTTGCCGCGGATTCCGCTGACCCGAAAGATAATTCAGCAGACAACGGCTGACCGGAACAAACCAGTCTGTACAACTGAATAAGGCGCGATTGCGGCCCCGACTTTCCGAAGTCGGGGCCGCAATCTTGCCATGCCTGTGCCTTCCGCGAGGCCTGGATCGTCTCTGCGAGTGAACTTCAAACCCGGAAACAATTCTTCAAATGTGTCTTGTGTCACGCTCGTGTGTGGAATACCCTCCACAAGAACATATTTCGATGCTGAGTCGGTTTTCAATTGACAGCGTCCGATCCGCGGGTGGATTCAGTGCCTGCGATGAGCTGTTCACCAACCGTCGTCGAGTGACCGGACAACCGACCGCTCACGGCTGAGCAATTCGCTCGCTTTCCGAGGAGAAACCATATGGCCCTGCGCCGTTCGTCTATTGCGCTCTTTATCGTCGGCTTGATGCTGATCACTGCTGCGGCGGTGATCAGGTACGTTGTTGTGCCGAATATGTCCAAGCTGCCCGCAGATACCAAAGAGGGCGCACTGTTCGAGGGCACACTCCGCCAGATCGACCCCACGACCTTCGGGCTTGACGCGGGCACGCCGATCACCATTGACCGCTCGTTGAAAGTTGATCGGGTAGTAGGAGATACCGCGCTCGTCACGTGCACAGTGGTCACCCATCTTCCGAGCGGTGACGTCACCGATGTCCGCTCTTTTGCGGTTAATCGCGAGGATTTCACCCAAGCCGCCCCGCCGGACGGAGTGTCGGTCGAGGACCAACGCGGCGGAATCACGCTGTCCTTCCCGATGAACCCCACCACCGACGACGCGCTCGTCTACGACCAGGTGACACGCACTGCTCAACCTGTCACCTACACCGGAACAACGACGCTTGCGGGGCGCGAGGTGTACGAATTCACCGGCACGGCAACCGCTCCCATCGTGGACCCCGCGGTTCTGGGTCCGGTCATGGCTGGAATCGCAGCTCTCGTCCCGGGCGGGGATGGCTCCACACTGCCGCGTGAGATAGTGCGGACCTTGATTTCCGCATTGTCGCCTGACCGGGCGGCTGCAGTGGAACAAGCACTAGCGGCTGCGCCCGACCCGGTGCCCCTCACGTACACCTCGGTGAACATGCTCGACGCCGCTGTCGACACTCATTTCGGTACGCCCATCCGCATCGCCCAGAACCAAACCGCAGTGCTCAATATCGCGTCGGGAGGCGCGTTGGTGCCACTTCTCGATCTCTCCCAGGTCCGGGCCCAGACCTCCGACGCGTCGATCCAGAAGGTTGCCGACAAGGTTGCACGGGGAGAACGGCAGCTGAAGATAGCGGAATTCTGGGTTCCGCTCGTGTCTGCGCTGGTGGGGGTGCTCCTTCTCGTCGTCGCGATCGTTCGGCGCAAGCCCGGTCGCGGTGGTGGCAACCACCTCGAGGTCTCCGGTTCGGGCACCGGCAATCCGGACGCGGAGTTTGTCCGCGCCCGCGGCTGACCGTCCTCAGGAGCGTCGCGCATTCCACTCTGCCGCGGCGTCGTCGATATCCTGCTTCAATTTCTCGAAGAACGACGGCGCCGGGGTAGGTATCAAATAGGCTGCGGCAGTGAGTGATTGACTGAGGGCGATTCGACGCTCGTCCAACTCGTCGTCGCTCAGGAGGGCCAGGTCCGACATTGTGAACACCTCCTTCGAAGCGTGGTGCTACTTTACCAAATCATTACCAAGTGCCGCAGATGACCTCTCGTGCCCAGTCGTCACGGAGCACATTCACAGAGTTCCCACAGTTGGCAACCCCTGACATCCGTTGAAGCTGCAACTATCGTCGAACGCATGAAAAAGATGTGGTGGATCGGCGGAGCAGTAGTCGTGGTCGTGCTCGCCCTACTCGTGGGGCCGTGGGCGTACGGGAAGTTCATCGCAGAAGATGACGCTCCCGCAGCCGTGGTGTCTACGGAAGGTGCCGAGGCGGCGTCCGGGTCGATTGACGGTGCGTGGACCGTCGTCGCGGGACAAGGGGACAACCAGACGGCAGCCGGGTACACCGTGCACGAGATTCTCAACGGATCGAGTGTGACTGTCGTAGGCACCACAGGAGAGGTGAGTGGCAATGCGACGGTCGACGGTGAAAAGCTCACGGCCGGCGAAGTGACCGTGCAGGTGGCGAGTATCAAGACCGACTCCGACCGGCGTGACAGCCAGTTCACGGGCAACGTGATGGACACCAGCACCTATCCGACGGCGACGTTCACGATGGACTCGCCGGTGGATCTGTCGTCGGTGCCGACGGATGGGACAACTGCGACGGTGACGGTGCCTGGCACGTTGACGCTCAAGGGCCAGTCCAAGCCGGTGTCCGTGGACATGACGGTTCTGCACTCCGGTGACACGCTGATCGCGTCCGGCTCCATTCCGGTGACGTGGACCGACTTCGGTGTGCAGCCTCCGTCCCTCGGGTTCGTAACTGTCGACGGCAGTGGCAGCGTGGACTTTCTGGTATCGCTCGACCAGTCCTGATCAAGCCCGGATGGCGGTGCGTTTCCGCCGCCAGGGAAGATTAAGGACATGAACTTGAATTCGCGGCGCGTCCTCAGGTACGAGTGTTGTCTCGGCGGACGGTCCCACTAATGCGATTGTGGAAGCCGTTCCGCTCAGGCGAAGACCCGGATCCGCGGTTCACTCTCGCAAACGAGCGGACATATTTGGCCTGGGTGCGCACCGCGACTGCGTTCATCGCGTCGGGCGTCGGCCTGGAGGCTTTTGGCGGCGACATCCTGAACGAGAGCGTTCGCTCCGGTCTGGCGGCGCTCCTCCTTGTTGGCGGAGCGCTGATTGCCATCACATCTTTTGTCCACTGGATCAGTGCGGAGCGGGCATTGCGAGCTGAACGCTCACTGCCGGTGCCTCTCATGGCGCCGGTAGTAGGGATCGTTCTGGTGATCTGTGCGACCGTCCTCGTGGTCGAGGTTGTGAACTAGCTTGACTACCGTAGAGCCGTCCGACGCAATCAGTCCTTCGGGCAGGAGCGCGATCAGCCCTCCTGACAAGGGATTACAGTCCGAACGCACGTCGCTCTCATTCGTGCGTACAAGTCTGTCCATCCTCGGTTTGGCCGTGGCGTGCCTGCGCTGGTTGCCGCCGTTCGGTTCGGTGGCGATGATCGGTCCCGCAATCGCGGCTGTCCTGATTGTCGCCGTCACGATCTACGAGCGTCGGTCGAGGTCTGCGCGGCTCGAGCTCTTTGCCGGGGAAAAGGCAACGCCCGCTTTGGGTATGGGTGCTGTACTGGCGGTGAGCCTGCTGGTTCTCGCGGCTAGTGGGTTGTGGATTCTGGTGACGTGAGTTCGGCTTTCGGTGACCATCCGGGAGGCCCGAACACATAGCCGCCGCGATTGCGCCATGACGTCGACGCTTTCCAATCGCGGGCAATGGCAGCGTATTCGCGCGTTTGCAGTGTCCAGATGTTGTACGTTCCGACTGGCGTCGTGAGTCCGTATGTCGGCCGGTGTGTTTCAGCGGCAAAGCTACCGAAGATCCGATCCCAGACGATGAGGATTCCGCCGTAGTTGCGGTCCAGATATTCGGCGTCCGACCCGTGGTGAACGCGGTGGTGTGATGGCGTATTGAAGATGAATTCGATGGGACGCCAGAGCTTTCCGACCCGCTCGGTGTGTACGAAGAACTGGTAGACCAGACTGACGGAGAACCCGACGAAGATCATCCACGGCGGAATTCCGAGGAACGGCAACGGTAGCCACATGATTATTTCGCCGCTGTTGTTCCACTTCTGCCGCAGGGCGGTGCTGAAGTTGAAGTATTCGCTCGAGTGGTGCGCTTGATGTGTTGCCCAGATAACTCGAACGCGGTGTGCGATGCGGTGATACGCGTAGTAGAGGACATCGATTCCGAGTAGCAGGATCACCCAGGTGTACCACGCGCTCGGTGAGAGATGCCACGGTGCGAGATATACCCAGATGGCGGAATATCCGATCAGGGCAAGGACTTTCCAGAAGGCGCTGGTCGCGATGGAGACCACTCCGAGTAGGACGCTCGTGCGGGCGTCGACGCCACGGTAACCGCCCGTCGCGGGGTGTGCTCGGCCGTCGGCGCGGTCGGGATGATCCTCGAGTTTGCGTGCTGCTGCCCATTCGATCACCAGGAAGAGGGCAAACGCGGGGATGGCCAGCGCTACCGGGTCATGGAGTGGTTCCAGGAGAGACTTCCAAGATTCGAGGAGGGTGTCCCACACGCTAGTTGTCCTGTCCGTTCACGGGTTTATCGTTACATTATGCATTAATGTGTAACGACATGGAAGATGCATTCCCTTGCGCCTTTCCATAGGGGAATGGTAGGAATTGCCGGTGCACATCACCGCAAAGGTGGACTACGCCGTGCGAACGTTGGCGGAACTCGCAGCAGCTGGTCCAGGCCCGGCCAAAGCCGAGTTTCTCGCAACGTCGCAGGTGATCCCCCATAAGTTTCTCGAGGCAGTTCTGTCGGATCTACGACGCGGCGGCCTTGTGACGAGTAAGCGCGGACCCGAGGGTGGTTACTGGCTTGCCCGTCCCGCGTCGGAAATCACGATTGCCGACGTCATCCGTGCAGTGGAAGGTCCGTTGGCGTCGATCCGTGGGGAGCGCCCCGAGGATGTCGATTACACGGGTCCGGCGACGCAGCTCAAGGATGTGTGGATAGCGGTCCGCGTCAATCTTCGCGCGGTGCTCGAGAACGTCACGATGGCGGATGTGGCCGACGGCCACCTACCTGACTTTGTGAATCAGTTGACGGCGGATCCGGGGGCCTGGAAGCGGCGCTGACGTTGGGGGCTGTAGCGGCGCTGACGTTGGGGGCTGTAGCGGCGCTGACGGTGGGGGCTGTAGCGGCGCTGACGTCAGTTCCCGGATCGGTCGAAGCGCGTCATGTCGAGTGGCGCGGTATTCGCGGAGTTCCCGCCGGATGATTTCGCTTCGTACATCAGATGATCGGCATGGACTATCGCGCGGGAGAACGCGGTGTAGTCGAATTGCTCCACGTCTGGGGTGAACGGCATCGTGGAGGCGCCGATACTGACTGTCGCCAGGGGGGGCGTCCGTGGCTTCGACAACTGCGCGGGGCAGAGTCGCTATGCGTTTGCGTAGTCCGTATGGCGTTCCGATCATGACGAGCGTGAATTCTTCGCCGCCGGTGCGCGCTGCGTATCCGAATCCGTTGACGTGTTGTTGAAGTCGGTTGCCGGTTCTGATGATGACGGTGTCGCCGACTTCGTGCCCGTAGGCGTCGTTGACGGCTTTGAATTTGTCGATGTCGACGACGGCGACCGCAACGTCGACGCGGTTGGCGTGTGAGGTCGACCAGACCCGTTCGGCCATGTCCCAGAGTCCGCGCCTGTTGAGGAGGCCGGTCAGTGCGTCGACTTTCGATCCGTTGGCGCGTGCGAGTAGTTGCCGCCAGGCGAGTTGGATGGTGGCCGGGATGAAGATGACGGCGCACAGGATTACGTCGGTGCGCGCGATGACGCCGGCAGTGGGCAGCGTCCCGCGGGTGATGGCGAGGATCGCCAGGGAAATGATGAACGTACAGGAGAAGGCAAGGTGGAAGGCGAGCCATCGAAAGTTGAGAAAGTACGTGAAGTAGGCGCCGGAGGCTACGAAGAGCACCGCGCCGAAGAGTGCTGCATCGTGGCTGGTAAACGTGATGATGACGGAGGCTGTTCCCAGATCTGCCCAGATCCCGAACAGTTTCAGAGCGCGCGACCCGCGAACTTTTCCGAGGAACCAAAGGGCAGTGGGGATGAGGTTTACGGTCGCGAATGCGATGAGCCAGGTGCGCGCGAACTGTCGGTCGGGGCCTTCGCCGCTGATCAGGAACAGATAGGCAACCAGGGAAAAGTTGAGCGAGCAGAACCCGATGGTGAAGTTGACGAGCCGCAGCATTGAGCCGGGGCCGTTCTTCGATCCCCACAGCATGACCGAAGGCGGCACCGGCCAGCTTTGTAGGAGTGGGTCCATGAAATTCCTCAGTTGTTCAAGATCGGGTGGTTGATCCGCAGCGGTTAATCCATGCGGTTGGTTAATCAATGGCAACCGTTTTGACCATTGTCTGGTGTAGGCGTGGCTTTTGTCGAGGCGGTGCCGATCCGCGAGCCTGGCGAGTGTGACCTACCCGACAATTGCCGCGAAGCTGTGCCGGAATCCACAATTTTGCATGACTCTGCAAACTTGCAGATGTCTGCAAGTTCCGTAACGTGGAGAGAGTGATAACCGAGCCAGGTCTCCGAGACCGCAAGAAGGCGGCAACCCGCGCTGCACTCAGCAGTGCGGCAGAACGGCTCGCTCGGGCTCTCGGAATCGAGTGCGTCACCGCCGACGCGATTGCGTCCGAGGCTGGAGTGTCGACGAGGACATTCCACAACTACTTCTCCAGCAAGGAGGAGGCGGTACTCGCCAGCTTCGAGGAATCGGTAACTCTCTGGATCGAGGCGCTTGCATCTCGGCCCGCGGACGAACCGATTCTCGACGTCCTCGAGGATCTTGTGGTCGAAATCGTGACTGGCTCCGGTCCGACAGCGAGTAAGACAACAAGTATCTGGATGCTGTCGGACGCGAGTCCCGCTCTCTATCGGGATGCTGCGGACATGCATCAGCGGATCAACCGTGCAGTCATTCAGGCATTGGCCGAACGTACCGGCACGGATGTCGAGCGTGACCTGTACCCGACACTTCTCCTCGGAGCGGTGGCCGGAGCCGCTAAATCGGTGATCGACATCTGGTCCGGCGGAAAGTCGGATGCTTCCGGACCGGAAGAACTGGTCCATGACGCTTTTCGGCAAATTCGTGCAGGGTTGCCTGCGCCGCCACCGCGTCTCTGAGACACCACGTCTCTGAGACACCGCGTCTTCAGCACGCACACCTAATACCTGTCCACGTACACGCACCGAAACAGCAAGGAGCCCGTCGTGGCCACCTATCTCTATCGGATCGGCAAGTTCGCCTACCGGCGAAAAGGCGCGGTCCTCAGCGTTTGGTTGATAATCCTGGTTCTGATGGGCGTCGGGGCTGCGACCCTGTCCGGTCCCACCAAGGACTCCTTCAACATTCCGGGTACTCCCGCGCAGCAGGCCCAAGACCTGATGGCGGAGCGTTTCCCGGACGCTCCCAACGCTATGGATTCGTTGAGTGCCCGATATGTTCTCCAAGCGCCTGCAGGTACGACGTTGGCTGATCCGGCAAACGTCAAGGCCATGGACGACATGCTCGCGCAGATCCGCGCGATCGACACGGTCGAGGACGCTGCCAAGGTCGATCCGGCTACGGCGACGCCGGAACAGGCCGCGAAGGCGTTGGTCAACCCGGTTGCCGCCAATGATTCGATGACGGCGATGTTCCAGGAGCAGGCCGCTGCTGCCGGAACTTCCGAGGCAAAAGCAAGCTCAGACGCTGCGGCATTGTCGCCGCTCAGCGCGGACGGCACGGTCGGATACATCGAGGTTCCCTTTGTCGGCGCTGTCACCGATGCCGATGAGGCAATGCGTGAGTCGATCAATGCTGCTGCCGATGTGGCACGGGCCGAAGGACTCAACGTCCAGGTCAGTGGTACTGCGGCACAGGAAGCGGAGATGCCCGGTGGGCTCACCGAGTTGATCGGTATTGCCGTCGCTGCCGTCGTTCTGGCAATCACGTTCGGTTCGCTTGTGGCCGCTGGACTTCCGCTGATCACCGCGATCATCGGCATCGCAATCGGCAGCCTCGGTATTACCGTCGCGACGGGCTTCATGGACCTCGGATCGATGACGCCGACGTTGGCGATCATGATCGGTCTGGCAGTGGCGATCGACTACTCGCTCTTCATCATGTCCAGGTTCCGGCATGAGCTGACCTTGACCGACGACCGATCGGAAGCCGCCGGACGCGCAGTCGGAACTGCCGGTTCCGCAGTCGTATTCGCTGGTCTGACGGTCATCATCGCCCTCGTGGCATTGCGTGTCGTCGGCATCCCGTTCCTCTCGGATATGGGTGCGGCAGCGGCATTTACAGTGCTCATCGCAGTGCTCATCGCCTTGACGTTGTTGCCCGCGATCCTGGGTATCTTCGGCCGGAAGGCTTTTGCCGGCAAGATTCCGTTCCTCGGCAAGAAGGCTCAGGAGTCCGAGGATTCGGGTAAGCCAACGCTGGCTCTGCGCTACATCAGCGCCATCGTGCGACGCCCGCTCGTTCCTTTGATCGGCGGCGTTGTACTTCTGGGCGCTTTGGCTTTGCCGGCAACGGGATTGAGCCTGTCATTGCCGTCGGAGGCAACGGGTGATCCGGCAACAAGTTCGCGTCAGGCGTACGACTTGATCGACGAGGGCTTCGGTGGCGGTAAGAACGGTCCGCTGCTCGGTGTCATCGACGCACAGGGTGCAGACGTTCCGGCCGGCGAGGCATTCGAGAAGGTCGTCTCGACGATCTCGGGGCTGAACGGCGTCCAGAATGCACAGATCGTCAAAGTCAACCAGGCTGGCGATACCGCGCAGATGTTGATCACTCCGACAACCGGTCCCACCGATCCGGCAACCATGGAGTTGGTGAGCAGTCTCCGCAGTGCCGAAGCAGGACTGGCTGATTCGATCGGTGTGAGCTACGGAATCACAGGTCAGACTGCACTCGAGGGTGATATCTCGGATACCTTGCAGGACGCGTTGGTTCCCTACCTTGCGGTAGTGGTCGGCCTGGCATTCATCCTGTTGCTCTTGGTGTTCCGCTCGATCCTGGTTCCGCTGACCGCGACGTTGGGCTTCCTGCTCAGTGTGCTCGCGACATTCGGCGCCACGGTTGCGATCTTCCAGCACGGCTGGTTGGGAATTATCTCGAACCCGCAACCTTTGGTGAGTTTCATGCCGATCTTCCTGATCGGTGTGGTGTTCGGACTCGCGATGGACTACCAGGTGTTCCTCGTGACGCGCATGCGTGAGGAGTACGTCCACGGAGCTAACGCCAAGCAGGCTGTCACCATCGGCTTCAATCACGGTGCCCGGGTTGTCAGCGCTGCCGCGATCATCATGATCTCCGTGTTCGGTGCCTTCATCGCGGAGCCGAACTCGTTCATCAAGTCGATCGGGTTTGCGCTCGCTGCCGCAGTCTTCTTCGACGCCTTCATCGTTCGTATGGTGATCATTCCGTCGGTCATGGCGTTGCTCGGCGACAAGGCGTGGTGGCTGCCCAAGTGGCTCGACAAGATTCTGCCCAACGTCGACATCGAGGGTGAGAAGCTGAGCCAGCAACTCCGCGCCGACAGGGAAGCGGAATTGGCTGCAACATCTGCCTAACTGCACAGCAGGGTCCCACACACGTACCGCAATCGACTCCAAGTCGGTTGCGGCACGTGTGTTTTTGTCGGAGTTCCCGGTGGCCGAAAAAACCTTGCGGCACTTGTCGGCAGAGATTGGTAACCTTCGCTCACTATGCTGATCAGGCTGCTGCGCACTTACCTAGAGCCCTATCGTGGCGAACTGACGGGCGTTGTCGTCCTGCAGTTTATTTCGACTATGGCTGCCCTTTACCTTCCCAGTCTCAATGCCGACATCATCGACAACGGTGTGACAAAGGGGGATACGGGCTACATCCTGTCAACGGGTGGGGTGATGCTCCTTGTGACGTTGACGCAGATCCTGTGCTCCGTGGGTGCGGTGTACTTCGGTGCTCGTGTTGCCATGGGCATCGGACGCGATCTACGGGCGTCGGTGTTGCATCAGGTCGGTACTTTCTCGGCCCGCGAGGTCGGCTATTTCGGTGCGCCGTCCCTGATCACCAGAAATACCAACGACGTCCAGCAAGTGCAGATGATGGTCGTGATGAGTTGCACCATCCTCGTGATGGCTCCGATCATGTGCGTCGGCGGCATCATCATGGCGCTGCGTCAGGATCTGAATCTGTCCTGGATTCTGGGTATCAGCGTGCCGTTGCTGGCGATTTCGATGGGTTTTTTGATCGCGCGGATGGTTCCCGGCTTCCGGCTCATGCAGGGTCGTCTCGACGCGGTCAACCGTGTTCTACGCGAACAGATCACCGGTATCCGGGTTGTCCGCGCGTTTGTTCGCGAGCCTTCCGAGGTGAAGCGCTTTGGTGTAGCCAATGACGAACTGACCGAAACGGCGCTCGGTGTCGGAAAACTGATGGCGGTGATGTTCCCGCTGGTGATGCTGATCAGCAACGTCACCAGTGTCGCGGTCATCTGGTTCGGTGGGCATCAGATCGACAGTGGAGCCATGGAGATCGGCTCGCTCACCGCGATGCTCAGCTACATCATGCAGATCCTGATGGCCGTCATGATGGCTACTTTCATGGCCGTCATGCTGCCGCGTGCATCGGTCTGCGCAGAACGTATCTCCGAGGTGCTCGATACAGCGTCGTCGGTCATTCCGCCCGAGAACCCGATTCGAGAACTGAAGAACCCGGGCGTCGTCGAACTTCGCGGCGCTCAGTTCCAGTTCCCCGGCGCCGAGGAACCGGTGTTGCGCGACATCACTTTCCGGGCCGAACCAGGCAAAACCACCGCGATCATCGGCGGCACCGGATCCGGTAAGACAACGCTGCTCAACCTGATTCCGCGACTCATCGACGCCACATCCGGGTCGGTATCCGTCGGTGGTGTCGACGTCCGCGACATCGACACCGACCTGCTGTGTTCCGTTATCGGACTTGTTCCGCAGAAGCCGTACCTGTTCTCGGGAACCGTCGCAACCAACCTTCGCTACGGCAACCCCGACGCCACCGACGAGTGGCTGTGGGAATGCCTCGAGGTCGCTCAGGCCGCAGACTTCGTCCGCGCGATGCCGGAAGGCCTGGACACCCCGGTGTCGCAAGGCGGTACGACGGTTTCCGGTGGTCAGCGTCAGCGTCTGGCCATTGCGCGGGCACTGGTGCGCAAGCCGCAGATCTATTTGTTCGACGATTCGTTCTCGGCCCTGGACCTCACGACAGACGCGAGACTGAGAGCGGCGCTGCAGCCCGTTACCCGGGACGCCTGCATCATCGTTGTCGCGCAACGTATTTCCACCATCGTCGAAGCCGATCAGATCATCGTGCTCGATGACGGTGCCATCGTCGGTGTCGGTACCCACGACGAACTGCAAGTCAGTTGTCCCACTTACGGCGAAATTGTCGCCTCTCAGCTAGCCGTACAGGACGCATCATGAGCAATCGGCCGAGTTCCTCACCTCCGATCGGACCTCCCGGCGGTGGTGATCCCACCAAGAAGGCCATGAATTTCGGGCCTTCGCTGAAGCGTCTTCTTTCTCGGCTCAGCCCCGACAAGCCCGCTGTCATCCTGATTTTTGTTCTGGTCACGGTCAGTGTGGTGCTGTCTTCGATCGCCCCGAAGATCCTGGGTAATGCAACCAACCTCATCTTCGACGGCATTGTCGGTAAACAGCTTCCCGCCGGAATTACCAAGGACCAAGCAGTGGCGGGTCTGCGCGAGCAGGGCCAGAACCAGTTCGCGGACATGGTGTCCGGCATGAACGTGGTCCCCGGTACCGGGATCGATTTTGCCGAGGTCGGCCGAGTGCTGATGATCGTGCTGCTGCTGTTCGTCTGCGCGTCGCTGTTCAGTTGGTTACAGGCGTACCTGCTCAATATTGTCGTGCAGCGCACGGTTCGACGCCTACGCGAGGACGTCGAGCAGAAGATTCATCGACTTCCGCTGCGGTACTTCGACACTCATGCGCGAGGCGATGTTCTCTCGCGCGTGACCAATGACATCGACAATGTTGCGCAGAGCCTGCAGCAGACGCTGAGTCAGCTGGTGACGTCGGTGATGACGGTGATCGCGATCCTCGTGATGATGCTGGTCATCTCGCCGATTCTGGCTTTGATCGCCATCGCGACGGTTCCGCTGTCGATCATCGTCACGGCTGTCATCGCCAAGCGCTCGCAGAAACACTTTGTCGCACAGTGGAAGAGCACCGGCGGCATCAACGCGCAGGTTGAAGAAGCATTCACCGGACACGAGTTGGTCAAGGTGTTCGGCCGGCAGAACGAGGTCGAGGAGCGTTTCCGCACGCAGAACGAGAAGCTCTACCAGTCGAGCTTCAAAGCGCAGTTCATTTCCGGTCTGGTTATGCCTGCTGTCATGTTCCTCGGCAATCTGAATTACGTCGCCATCGCAGTTGTCGGCGGTATGCGGGTGGCCTCCGGCACGATGACGCTCGGTGATGTGCAGGCGTTCATCCAGTACTCACGCCAGTTCACGCAACCGCTCACGCAGATCGCGTCGATGACCAATCTGCTGCAGTCCGGTGTTGCCTCCGCTGAGCGGGTGTTTGCGCTCCTCGACCAGGAAGAGCAGTCCGTCGATCCCGCCGACGCGCAGTCCCCGGCCGTGTCCAAGGGCCGGGTGGCATTCGAGGACGTCGCGTTCAGTTACAAGCCGGAGCAGCCCCTCATCGAGGATCTGTCGTTGGTGGCCGAGCCCGGTCAGATGGTTGCCATCGTCGGCCCCACCGGTGCCGGCAAGACCACCCTGGTCAACCTGATTCTGCGGTTCTACGAGCTCAATTCGGGTCGCATCACTCTCGACGGTATCGATATCGCGAAGATGACGCGTGACGATCTGCGGTCGCGCATCGGCATGGTTCTGCAGGATGCCTGGCTGTTCGGCGGGACGATCCGGGAGAACATCGCGTACGGCAAGCCGGGCGCCACCGAAGAGGAGATTCAGCGGGCCGCCAAGATGAGCTACGTCGACAAGTTCGTGCACTCCCTGCCCGAGGGATACGACACCGTCATCGACGAAGAGGGCAACAACATCAGTGCCGGTGAAAAACAGCTGATCACCATTGCTCGAGCGTTCATCGCGCAGCCGTCCATTCTGATTCTCGACGAGGCCACCAGTTCTGTCGACACGCGCACTGAGCTGCTGGTTCAGAGTGCCACCGCGGTTCTGCGCAGCGACCGTACAAGCTTTGTCATCGCTCACCGGCTTTCGACGATTCGTGATGCGAACTTGATTGTGGTGATGGAGGCCGGCCGCATCGTGGAACAGGGAAGCCACGAGGAGCTGCTGCTCTCGCGGGGTGCGTACTACCGGCTCTACAACAGTCAGTTCGTGGGCGCGGAGATCTAAGGCCTAAGTACACTGAAGCAGACTTGGTCCGCTGGGTGGACCACAATCTGTGTACTGGAGGCGCTCGGCGGTGCATTCGTTGCTGGGGAAGGCGCGCCTGATACTCGATTCCTTCGACGCGGATTCGGGCGCGCTTTCGCTGACCGAGCTTGCGAACCGAAGCGGCGTTGCGAAGGCGACGGTGCATCGAATAGCCGGTGAACTGGTGTCACTGGGCCTGCTGGAACGAGTCGGGACCAAGTACGGATTGGGGTTACGGCTTTTCGAACTTGGCCAGTTGGTGCCTCGTCAACGGATTCTGCGTGAGGCGTCGCTTACGTATGTGCAGGATCTTCATGCGGCAACCAGGGAGACGGTTCACCTCGTGATTCGTGACGGTCTCGAGGTTCTGTACATCGACAAGATCTCCGGTCATCACGGTGTGGACCTGCCGTCGCGGGTGGCCGGCCGGCTGCCGATGTATGCGACGGCCACCGGCAAGGCGATACTCGCGTACTCGCCGGATTCCGTATTTCGAGCGGTGGTAACCAACGGATTTGTCGAGTTCACCGACCGGACGGTGAACTCGGAGGACGGGTTACGTAGGCAACTCGATGCCGTTCGCTCGGAGCAATTGGCGGTGGAGAGCGAAGAGGTTCGGCTGGGGACGTCGAGTATCGCCGCACCGATCTTCGGAGGACACGGGGAAGCGGTTGCCGCGATCGGCGTCTCGAGTCCGCGGTATCGAATGGATACCGAGCGCTTTGCCGAGCCGTTGCGCGCGGCAGCTGCCGGAATCAGCCGGAAGGTGTCGGTTCTCGAACGCTCTGCGTAAGCGTTCCTATCGACGCACCCACAGCAGTGCTATCACTCCGAGAACCGAAGCCCCGGTCATGGAGATGGCCACTGCAAGACTGGTATTACCCAGCAGGCCGACGATCGGTGCGACCACTGCGGCAGCGCCGAACTGCGCAAATCCGATCAGCGCGGCCGCTGAGCCCGCGGCTTCTCCGTGACGCGACAGGGCAACCGCCGGTGCGTTGGGCATGACAAAACCCGTTGCGCACAGCATCAGCAGGATGGGGACGGCAAACCCGACGAAGCCCAACGAGTCGGTGGCAGCAACGGCAACAAATGCAGCGCCGACGACGCTACTGCCCCACATTGCCCAGATCGTGATGGAATTCGGCGACCACCGTCCGAGCAGCACGACGTTGAGTTGAGACGAGCCGATCAGCACTACGGCCCCGCCGGCGAAGGCAAACCCGTACGCTGTGGCGCTCAGACCGAACTGTTCCTGCATTACGTAGGACGACGCCGCGATGTACGACCACAGCACACCACGGCCGAGACCGCACACGAGAACCAACACCATGAAGTGAGCATCACGACCGAGTGCAATGTAGCTTCGCGCTATCGCGCCGATGCCCTTGCCTGACCGATTCTCGGGTGGAAGTGTTTCCGGGAGTGACGCTGCGGCGAGTGCAATCATGGCGATACCCAGGAGGAAGAGAGCGAGAAAGACTCCGCGCCATTGTGTTACGGACATCAGTGCCCCGCCGATGGACGGAGCCAGGATGGGCGCTACGCCCATGACCAACATCAGTCGCGAAAGTACCACCGCCGCATCGTGTCCGGTGAAGAGATCACGAACGATCGCCATCGCGATCACACCGGTGGCCGCGGCGCCAAAACCTTGAAGGGTTCGCAGCGTCGTGAGGACTTCGATGGACGGCGCAAAGAAGCACGCCAACGATGCGCCGACGTGAATCACTGTGCCCACGAGCAAGGGGCGTCGACGCCCGTAGATGTCGGAAAGTGGGCCGATGATCAACTGACCGAACGCAAGACCGAGAAGCGTCCCGGTCAGGGTCAGCTGAACCATTGTCTCCGACGTGCCGAATTCCTGCGTGATCTGCGGCAGCGCAGGAAGATACATGTCGACGGTGAACGGCCCGAGGGCGGTGAGGATTCCGAGAAGCAGTACCAATCGGATCCGTGCACCGCCCGTCGGGGCGATTACCGTTCGTTCAGTTGTGCTGTTGGTCAAGGAAACCCGAAACAACACTGTAGTAGTCGTATGGCCGCTCTTCCTGAAGATGATGCGACGCCTGGTCCATGATGTAGAGGTGGCCATGCGGGATCATCCGCGCCAGCATGAGCGGGTAGTCCGGGGTGAGGAACGCGTCGTGCATTCCCCAGGCGAAGAGCGTCGGTGCCTGGATCTGGCCGAGTTCGGCTGTGAGGTCCTGCCAATCGCCACGAGGGGAGTCTGCCGAGGCAGCCAAGGCCATTTCCTCGGGGTCGAGGCTTTGCTCGTATCGCATCTGGAGGGTTTCGGCGGGCAACTTCGATCCGTCGAACCATTCTAGGCTGGTGATCAAGGTGCGGAGTTTTTCGAGGGTGGGGCCGGTGCCGCCGTAGTAGACGTCGCGGGCGTTGCGGCCGCGACGGCCATCTTCGGGGAGGGGCGCGAGCGGGCCGTAGAAGACGGGCATACTGCCCGTGATCACCAGGGAGCGAACGCGTTCCGGGAACTTTGCCGCGAGATTGAGCGCTATGGTGCCGCCCCACGAGTTGCAGACGAAGTCGGCGCGTTCGATGCCGAGTTCGTCGAGCAGAGCAACCATCTTGGCGGCGTGGAAGTCCCACATGGGGCCGGTGATGGTGCACTTGTCGGACCGACCGTATTGCAGGAGATCAACGAGAATCGCCCGTCGATCCGAGGCGAAGAGAGGGGCCACCGGCCCGAAGTCGGACCACGCGGTGCAGCCAGGTCCACCTCCGTGCAGGAAAATCGTGGGGTCGCCCTCGCCGAGGTCGTAGTAGTGGAATGTGACGCCATCAGCTTTGGCGTACAAGCTCTTCGGTTGATCAGCCATGGCTATACCTGACCTCGAGGTGACAGCAATGGGAAGTATTGCGGTCCGGCAGGCGAACCCGGTTCGTGGCTGCGACACTTCCGAATGCCTAGCGTGCTGGCATGAGAACAGAACTCGAGCACGCGCGTGATCGCGCAGAGGCGATGATCGGAACGCGGGAAACACGAGAGCTGGGAACGGTGCGCCCGGCGGAGTCGATTGCCTTTGCGGTTGCCGCCGCCGAGACCGACCCCCGGTTTCTGGACCCGGAGCACCCGGCATTTGCGCTCCACCCGATGTATCTGCCTTCGCTTTTGCGTGGTCCGCAGGGCGGATCCGATCGAGAGTACCGATCAGACGGCATGTTTCGTGACGAAGTCCCGGGCACAGACGGCATCGATGTTCGCTTGATGGCAGGCGGGCAGAGTGTGACGTTCCTGCAACCAGCCCCGTTCGGCGAGCCGGTCACCGTAGCGCGGGTACTCGATACCGTGGCGATCAAAGGTCGGGCTCCTGACGAGTTTCTGCTGCTTTCGGTCACCAAGACCTATCGGGGTGCGCAGTCCGGCGCATTTGCCGAGGTCGTCGAGAAGTTCATCGTCCGATGACCGAACCCGTAGTCGTCGGCACACCGATCGAGTCGGTCGCTTTGGTATGCGATCCGGTCCGAGTCCTTCGATTCGGGGCGTCGACGCACAATTCGCACCGTATTCACTACGACGCCTCCTATGCTGCGACGGAAAAGCTGTCCGCGCCGGTTGTCATGGCTCAGTTGCAGGGCACGCTCTTCCACCGTGCTGCCGCACAGTTTGCCGGTGGATATGAAGGCGTTGTCTCCGTGTCGTGGCAGAACCGTGCGCCTGCTCCTGTCGGAACCACACTGGAAGTCTCGGGTGAAGTCACTGAGATACATGGTGAGAAAAAAACTTTGACTCTACTAGAGCACTCCGATGACGGTGTCCTGTGTGCTGTCGGAACCGCTGTGGTGGTCCGGGTCTGCTGAGCGAACCGAATCCGTTGGCGTAGAACGCGATGTCGCCCAAGATCTGTTTCATTCAAACGTTCAGTGTCGAGAGGACTTCACATGACTGGTGTCGAGGCGTCGGAAGCCACGTTCGCGCTGCCCGAGCGGCCGCGAGCGGCCGGTCGGCAGGATTGGACGGCATGGCCGGGTTACAACGCAGCCGGCAGCGGATACCGCGGTTACTGGTACCCGGTCACGTGGTCGAACCACATCACCAAAAATCCCAAGAGCTACACGATTTGTGGTGAAAAGCTGGCGATCATCCGCGACGCCGGTAAGGCGTACGCCCTGCATGATCGGTGCCCGCACCGCGGCGTTCCACTGTCCGAGGGTGATCAGCAGTTCCCGGGCACCGTCAGTTGCCCGTACCACGGCTGGACGTACCGTCTCACCGACGGAAAACTGGCTGCGGTCATCACCGACGGTCCGGATTCCAAGATCTGCGGCAAGCTGAACGTCCAGACCTATGCGGTCGAGGAGCGACTCGGTCTGGTGTGGGTGTACATACCGATCGCCAACGAGCCGGCGCCGTCCATCGACGACCAGTTGCCGCGTGAACTCGTGGAGAACAAGGGCATCGTCGGCGGTCGCATTCAGCCGCGAGAAGGTAACTGGCGCTTCGCATGTGAGAACGGTTTCGACGAGGGACATGCGAAGTACCTGCACCGCACCGCATTGTGGCGCTTGTTCAAGCCGATGCCTACGTGGAACATCACGAGCATCATCCCGGAGGGTCGCTGGATTTACCGGGTACAGGAAGAGGTGTACTGGGAGGCCGACTTCCCGGGCGTGGGAACCTGGACCAATAAGCGGTGGTGGAAGAAGAAGCCCGACGAGACCCAGATTTCGCAGATCGGAAACGTCGGTGCCGGTCTGGATGTCAATCCTGTGATCGCAGCACAGAACTTTCCCGGTTTTGCTTCGCTGTCGATGCCCGGCGTCCTGCGCATCACGTACCCCAAGTTCATTCACTACGAGTTCTACGTGCCGGTGGA
Organism: Rhodococcus sp. MS16; assembly: GCF_013277795.1. Classification (NCBI taxonomy): domain Bacteria; kingdom Bacillati; phylum Actinomycetota; class Actinomycetes; order Mycobacteriales; family Nocardiaceae; genus Rhodococcus; species Rhodococcus sp. MS16. The sequence continues at coordinate 38,610 of NZ_VBTM01000009.1, read as the reverse complement.
CGAGGACAACCACAAATATGTCGGCCTCATGGTCAACTTCGTCTCCGGTGCAGCAAAATTGGGGTTCTACGCCAAGTACCTCGGCGCGATCCGCTGGCTGTTCCACGGTCAGTTTTCCGGGCAGGATGCGTGGATGGTCGAGGTCACCGACGCGCCGCCGGAGAAGCTGTACCGACCCGACGTATCGCTGACAACGTGGCGAAATCTGGCAGAGGAAGAGTACGCCGAGAAGATCGCCGCCGCGGCCGAACACACCCCCAAGGCGCCGGTTCGGCCCACCCGCGAGCGTCGGACGGCTGCCCCGCGCCCGGCTCCGGTCACCGACGCCCAGATCCCCACCGGCACCAGCGAATAGGAGAAACGCATGTTCAAGATTCTGACAGCAGTCGCTATCGGTGCCGCTGTTGCCGTGGCAGTTCCCAAACTATGGCAGTTGGCGGGCGAACGCAGCAATACCCAGGTACATCAGGTCAATCCATGACCACTGCGAGGGCCGACGCTCTCGCAGGCCTCGACGACACGCGCCGGGAATGGGTCGAGCAGGCCTGGGCCAACGTCGATCGCGCGAGATTGCGAGATCTCACCACCGGGGTTGTGGACATCCCCAGCCCCACCGGCGACGAAGCACCGCTGGCCCGCCACATCACGGCGGTCTTGACGGCGTCGGGCATCGAGGCCCATACGATGGATCTCGATGACCGGCAGGCGAACTCGTGGGGACGATTGCGCGGTGACGGGTCCGGGCCGGATCTGTTGCTGTATGCGCCGATCGACACCGTCACGACAGGTGATCCGGCAGAAGATCTCCCGTGGGTGGGAAACGAGTTGCGAGCCGACCTGACGCCGCACGCCCAGGTCGACGAGAACTACGTCATCGGGTTAGGTGCGTCGAATCCGAAAGGCCATGCCGCCTGCATCATCGCAGCGGCCGAAGCAATTGCCGCAGCCGGTATTCCACTCCGCGGTGACCTGGTGCTCGGATTCGGTGCCGGTGGTATGCCGACCAATGCCCGCCCCGGTGTCGGAAACCCCCGGCGCAATACCGGTCAGGGCGCCGGCTGCTCGTTCCTCCTGGAACAGGGAGTGTGGGCGGACTGTGCGCTGATCGCCAAGCCGGGCTGGACGGTCTCCTGGGAAGAAGTGGGGCTGGCTTGGTTCGAGATCACGGTGCACGGGCTGCACACCTACGTCGGTTCTCGCCACCGGCTGCCGTATCGCAACGCGATTACCGCGGCCGGTGAGGTTGTCGCGAAACTGGAGGAATGGTTCCCGAAGTACTCAGCGGCGCATCAGGACGGATTGGTTGCGCCGCAAGGAATTGTGGCCAATATTCGTGGCGGGTGGGAGAGAACAGCGTCGTTCACCCCTGAGCAGGTGCGCCTGACCGTTGATCTACGGCTGAGTCCACGGACGACGCCCACCGCCGCCAAACGTGAACTCACTGCCGTGGTTGCGGACATCGCACAATCGCTGGATCTACAGATCGAGGTCGAACAGGTGCTGGCAATACCGGGGGAGGGTTCGGATCCGCGGATGTGGTTGCGGCACTCGGCCGTCGACGCGTGGGAAGCCGCTGAGGGGAAGCCTCATCAGGACTTCTTCGACGCCAGTGGTGCAACCGACGCAAACATCTTGCGCAGCCGCGGCATCCCGACGATCCGGGTGGGTATGCCGAAGGTGGTCGACGCTCCGTTCGAGGTGGACTTCGCGATGGGGATGAACACAGTCGATCTGGCTGCAGCAGAGAGATTTACGAAGTATCTGATCCGAGTGGCCCTCGATACCGTCACCCGCTCGCTCGAGGAAGTAGGAATCGACTGATGGCGAAGATAGTTCTGGGTGTCGGTGCTTCCCACAGCACATTGATGAACACCCATTGGGAAGAGACGACGCACAAGGCGGAGGCCGAACGCTTCCGGGACGCGCTGCATCTGACCCGGGAGAAAATCGCGGAAGCGAATCCCGATGTTGTATTGATACTCGGCTCCAACCACTTTCGTGGTTTCTGGCTGGATCTGATTCCGGCTTTCACGCTCGGCGTCGGCGAGTGTATTTCCAGTGGCGAGTCCGGTACACCCAAGGGCCCGCAGCAGGTGGACGTGGACTTCGCGAGGCACCTTGCAAACGAGCTGATCGAAGGTGGCCGGTTCGATCTTGCCTACTCGGCTCGATTGCAGATCGATCACGGTCAGTCCCACGCGATTCAGTATCTTCTCGACGGAATCGATGTTCCGATAGTTCCGTTGGTGGTCAACGTATTCGCGCCGCCGCTGCCGACTTTCAAGCGATGCGAGGAAGTGGCGAAGGCTCTGCGGGACGCCATTGCGTCGTACCCTGCGGATACCCGCGTGGTGGTGATCGCCTCCGGCGGTTTATCCCATCGGCTGCCCTGGCCTGACTGGCGTGACCCGCACGGTGAGGACGAGGATTTCATGGTTCAAGCCTGGCTGGACGGTCGGGAGAATTGGTCCGACTACGACGTCCGACGGCGTCAGATCATCCGTGCCGCCGATGCCGCGATCACCCCGGAGTTCGATGACCGAATTCTTGATCTGTTTGCCAGTGGCAAGGCAAGTGAGCTTGCCGAGTTCACGACGGAGCAGATCGAGGACGAGGCGGGCAATGGTGCGCAGGAGCTACGGACATGGCTCATGATGGCGGCCATGCTCGACTACATTCCGGGAGAACGCCTTGCCTACGAAGCGATTCCCGAGTGGCTCACCGGTATGGGCGTCGCGGTTCTCGATCCAGCTGGAACAGCCAGCGTAACAACATAATCTGCCACCTTCAGCAAAGGAAGTTTCTCTCATGACAATCTGGAACGAACTTGCCGGACTCGATTTCGAGTTGACGACCGTCTACGCGGGCGGTGTCCCCACGCGCTCTCTGCAGGCCGGATCCGGCGACGAGGCCGTGATCTTCCTGCACGGCACCAGTGGACACCTCGAGGCATTTGCACGCAATATCGCGCCGCACGCCGAGTCCTACCGGGTTCATGCGATCGACATGCTGGGTCACGGCTACACCGGTAAGCCTGATTACCCGTACGAGATTCCGCGTTACGTAGAGCATTTGGTGAATTACCTCGACGCGGTCGGGCTGGATCGTGTGCACCTGGTGGGCGAGAGCCTCGGTGGTTGGGTCGCCGCCTACCTGGCCAGCGAGCAGCCCGAACGTGTCCTCTCGTTGCAGTTGCTCGCGGCTGGCGGTACCGTCGCGAATCCGACGGTGATGGAGCGTATCAAGACCTCGACAGCGAAGGCCGTTCAGAGCGACGACATCGAATTGACCCGCGCCCGCATGCAGTTGCTCATGCACGATCCGGCCAATGCAACGGAGGAATTGGTTCAGGCGCGTCACCGGATCTACCACCAGCCCGACTTCGTGGCCAACATCCACAACCTTCTTTCCTTGCAGGAGATGGAGGTTCGCCAGCGGAATCTGTTGCGCCCGGATCGGATGGCACTCATCAAGGCGCCTACCCTGGTGGTCTGGGGACAGGAAAATCCGTTCGGCGACGTTCCTGAGGCGAAGAAGATGGCCGAGGATATCCCGGGTGCTCAGCTCGAGCTCTACGCGGAGTGCGGTCACTGGCCGCAGCACGAGCAGGCAGCGAAGTACAACCCGCTGAGCCTCGAGTTTCTGGCCAAGGCGTCAGCAAGCGCGAAGGCAGCCATCTGAGAACCAAACAGACTGCTGCGTAACAGAGCCGGCCTCTCGATCAGGAGGCCGGCTCTGGCGTTTTCCGAAGGTACAGTCATCGTCTCACCCTGAGGAGTTCTCGTGAAGAAAGTACTTCTACTGACGGCAGACGCCGACAACGGACTTGGCAGCGCGATCCGTGACGCCGTGGGAAGTGAGGCCGAGGTAGTTCGCTTGCCCGAGCGCACTACGGAAGCACTACATGCACTGTTGCCGATGTGTGATGTCGTGGTGGGTGACTGGAGTGGTGATCTGCCGCTCGGCAAGCAGGAAGCCGAACTCGGACGGCAACTACTCCTTGTCCAACAGCCAGGTGCCGGAACCAATTTCATCGACGTGGATGCGTGGCGCGCCTTCGGGGTTCCGGTCGCGAATACACCCGGCGCCAACGCGGAATCGGTTGCGGAATGGGCAGTGCTGGCGGCAGGTGCGTTGTGCCGCTCCATGTTCTGGGCGCACAACGAGGTCACCGGCGGGTCCTGGCCACAGGAATCCATCTTGACGCGAGATTGTCGCGACTTGGCGCAGCGCCGGGTCGGCGTAGTAGGGGTCGGTTCGATCGGCCGTCGGTGTGCAGAGTTGTTCGGGGCCTTTGGTTGTGATGTCTACGTCACCGCGCGTTCGAGACCGCGCGAGCCTATGAATGCGACCTTTGTATCGCTCGAGGAACTGTTGCCTCTCTCCGACGTCCTGGTGCTCGCCGTCCCGCTCACGGAATCAACTCGGGGACTGATCAATTCCGGCCGAATTTCGCAGTTGCCCAACGGCGCGATCGTCGTCAATGTGGCGCGCGGCGCTGTTGTCGACGACGCTGCATTGGCACGAGCTCTGCGTTCGAAGCATATCGGCGGCGCGGCCCTCGATGTGTTCGACGTTGAACCACTGCCGATTTCGAGCCCCCTTCGCGGATTCGATTCGACGCTTCTGAGTCCTCATGTTGCAGGGGGTAGCGCCGGAGCGCGTGCGTCGATCTACTCGATGACGGCGCAGAATGTCGCAGGCGCGCTGCGCAAGCAGACAATTCGGTGGACATTGTGACCGAAGGCCGTGTTACCGCAGTATTTCGGTTCGCACGTTCCTCCAGGTGCGGTGTTTCGCCCAGGTAAGTTCCTGTCCCCGGTCCGCACGGTGGACCCGGTTGGTTCTCGGTCACAGGTAGGCACGGCTAGGTTTGCTCTCCACAACCCGCAACTGCGGCACAGATCACAAACAAAGGTGTGAGTAGATGGCCTCGCTGTCAAAGTTTGGAAGGACTGCTCTTGTTTCGGCTGCGCTGCTGCTGACCGTTGCAACCGGCGCATGCAGCCGCCCGGCGACGCAAAGCACAGCTGATTCCGCCGGAAGTGGACCACTGCGTATCGCAGTCGGAATCGACGCTTCCTATGCTCCGTTCTTCGTGGCGGATCAGGAAGGTATGTTCGACGCCGCAGGTCTGGACGTCGAACTTGTCCAATTCGGTCGTGGTGGCGAGGCCGTCGACGCACTCTCGACCGGGCAGGTCCAGATCGCCGGTAGCTCCGATACGACAACCATCGCCCAGTTGCGTCAGAATCCGTCGTTGCGCGCGATGTATTCGTACGAGGCGTCGGGCGACTACATCAAGGTTGTGCTGCGGAACGGCGTCGACTCACCGGCTGCGATCAAGAAGATGGGCATCGTCCCGGGTCTGAGCCAGATTTCGACGGACAAGTATCTCGCGGCCAATTCGATTGCCCCCGGCTCGGTGGAGATGATCTCGGCAACCCCGACGGACATGCCCGCGCTGCTCAGCCGCGGCGACATCGACGGGTTTGTTCTGTGGGAGCCGTGGCCGGCAACAGCCCTGGATCAGGGCACCGGCCACGTAGTGGCAGTCACCGGAGACTACGGCTGGTTCTACCATCACTGGGCGATCACGACGGCTCCCTGGCTGTCGGCCAACGAAGAGACCGCGCGGACCGTTGCGAAGGTGCTCGACGAAGCAACGCACAAGGTCGAGTCGGATCCTGCAGCTGCAGCGTCCGCGACCAAGACCGCTGTGAACGTCAGTGAGGATCAGACTATTGCCGCGGTCGACGAGATCGACTTCTCCGTCGTGAATCTCGAAGCTGCGGATATCGAGTCGGCACAGTCGATCGTCGACTTCTACAAGTCGATCGGTGTTCTCAGTGAACAGCCGGATCTCGAATCGGCAATGCTTCTGGATTGGTACAAGGATGGTGCACAGTGAGTATCGCAACAAGTAGTACGGGCACGACCGGCCCCGGTAAAAAGAACACGGGTGTGGCCATTGACGTGGTCGACCTCGGGATCAGTTTCGGCGCGGCGGAGATCGTCGCCGGAATCGATATGCACGTGCAGCCCGGTGAATTCGTATGTCTGCTCGGGCCGAGTGGCTGCGGCAAGTCGACGCTGCTGTCGTCCATGGCCGGTTTCGTGGAACCCAGTGCCGGGGAGATTGTGTGCGACGGAGACGTCGTCGACGGCAGTAACCGCCACGCAGGCATGGTGTTTCAGAGTTCCGAAGCGCTATTCGAATGGATGACCGTAAGCCAGAACGTGGCGTACGGACCCCGGATGCGCGGAGCGAACCGCAGCGAGCAGGCCAGTATCGCCGCCGAGTACCTTGCGATGGTCGGCTTGCCCCACGCCGGGGCAAAGTTCCCCTCGCAGCTCTCCGGCGGTATGCGGCAACGTGTTCAGATCGCACGAGTTCTGGCCAACCAACCGTCGCTGGTTCTCATGGACGAGCCGTTCGGTGCGTTGGACGCTCAGACTCGTCAGGTTCTGCAGACCGAACTCGACCGTATCTGGCGGCACACTCGATGCACCGTGGTGTTCGTGACTCACGATATCGACGAGGCGCTGACATTGGCTGACCGTGTGGTTGTGATGTCGGCCGGCCCGCGGGCTCGGATCAAGAGCGTCTACGAGGTCAATGCGGCTCGTCCCAGGGACCGTAACGATCCCGAGGTGATCGAGCTCTACGAGAAGCTGCGCGACGATATTCGGGCAGAAGTGGTTGCGTCGCTGCGGAACCAAGGCATTGAGGAGGACGAGCTGTGACGGCTGTAGCGACCGGTGGTTCAGCCGGTGTGAGAACAGTAAAGGTGACACAGACGCAAAAGCGTTCGTCGGCGCGGCGATCCAAGATTGTCAAGGCGACACTGATGTATGCCGCTTCAGCGGCAATCGGTCTGGGTATCTGGTCGTTCCTGGCATGGTGGTACGGACCGACCACGATTGCATCACCGGCCGAGGTCTGGTCTGCGGCACAGGAACTGTGGGAAAGCGGCGTTCTGTGGTCGTCGATCACTGCGTCAGGTCAGCGAATTCTGATCGGTTGGTTTCTGGGCGTCGTGATCGGCGCTCCCGTCGGAATTCTGATGGGCCGCATCGCCATCGTACGACAGCTCCTCGATCCGTACATCGAGTTCTTCCGGTTCATTCCGCCGATCGCATTTGTCACTCTTGCCGTCGTCTGGTTCGGCATCGGTGAGACGTCGAAGGTTGTTCTGATCTTCTACACCTCGGTGTTCATCGTCACGGTCAGCACGATCGCCGCGACTGTTGCGATCAGCGAGAACAAATTGCAGGCCGCAGCCAATCTTGGTGCGGGCAAGCTGCAGATCATGAAAACGGTGGTCTTGCCGTCGTCGATCCCGGGTATCGTCACCGGTGCTCGCCTGGCCATGGGTAACAGCTTTCTCACCATCGTGTCGGCGGAGATCGTCGCCGCCGACCAGGGTATCGGCTCGATGATCTGGCAGGCCCGAAACTACGGTCGAATCGACTGGACGTTTGTCGGCATCATCGTCCTCGGCATCATGGGCTTCATCTTCGACCGGATTCTCCGAATTCTGTCCTCGCGGTACCTCGCCCGCTACGGCGTCAAATAGTCAGGAGCGCAGCATGAGTAAACCGCTGAGCATTGCAGAGCAGGCCGGAATTCCCGGCCCGCCCGAGGTCGTCGACGTCGAGAGCGAACGACGTCGACGTAAGACCGCCGTCATCGGCGGATATCGGATACTGTCGAAATTCGGTTTGGACGAAGGAATCTCGGGACACATCACGGCCCGAGATCCCGAAGAACCTGAAACGTTCTGGACGGCGCCGTTCGGTCGGCACTTCTCCCAGGTCCAGCCCGAAGAACTACTGCATGTGGCATCGGACGGCACGGTGATTTCCGGCGACGGACCGCTGAACCGGGCAGCGTTTGTCATCCACAGCAAAGTCCACGAGGCTCGTCCCGATGTGATCGGAGCTGTTCATGCACATGGTCTGAACGGCAAGGCCTTCTCTTCGCTGCACTGCCGCCTCGCTCCGATCACTCAGGACGCGTGTGCCTTTCACGAGGACCACTCGATCTACGAGGAATATCACGGGGTGGCACTCGACGAAGAGGAGGGTATTCGCATTGCGACGGCCCTTGGATCGAACAAAGCGGTGATCCTGACCAATCACGGCCATTTGACTGTCGGAACCTCTGTCGAGAGCGCAGTGTGGTGGTACGTGTCGATGGAGCGTTCGATGCAGGCAGAATTGGCGGCGCGAGCCGCCGGTGATCCGGTCGTCCTGCACGAGAAGATCGCTGCGCAGACCTACGAGGCTGTCGGCACCGAGAAGGTGGGGTGGTTTGCCTACTCGACCATCATCCAGAAGATTGCGGCAGACGAACCCGAGGTGTTCGCGCGCTGAATTTCGTGAGTACGGGCCCGTCGACCGAAAGGTCGGCGGGCTCTTTTCATGTTGTCCCGCAAACGTTACCGAGGTCTGTTGAGCGGACCGGTTTCATTTGCGAGGGTCCGTCGGCGCAATACCGTATCGGGTGTGAACACAACGTCTTCCACGGCGGCCGACAACGAGATCGGCGTCGATATTCTGATCATTGGTGCCGGCCCCGCCGGGCTGTACGGCGCGTACTACGCAGGCTTCCGCGGCCTCTCCGTTGCCGTGATCGATGCCCTTGCGGAACCGGGGGGACAGGTCAGTGCGATGTACCCGGAGAAGGCAATCCTCGACATTGCGGGATTCCCTTCGGTCAAGGGACGCAATCTCATCGAGGGCTTGATTGCCCAGGCTGCCCCATTCGATCCGGTGTACTTGCTGGGTATGCAGGCTCGTGAGTTGTCGCATGACGACGCCGGCCGGGTGCGAATCACCACCAGTACAGGCCAGGTGGTGGTCGCCGGCGCGGTTGTCATCACCGGCGGCATCGGAACCTTCACGCCCCGTCCGTTGACAAAGGGTTCGGAGTTCATGAATCGGGGATTGAGCTACTTCGTCCCGGATCTGTCGGCGCACACGGGGAAAGACGTTGTCATCGTCGGCGGCGGCGACAGCGCATTCGACTGGGCTGTCCACCTCGAACCGATTGCCAAGTCCGTCACTCTGGTTCACCGACGAGATCGATTCCGCGCGCACAAATCCACAGTTGCCAAAGTTCAGGACAGCAGTGTCCAGGTTCTTGTGAACGCGGATGTCTCGGAGGTACGTGGAAACGGGTGGATCGGCGAGGTCGACATCACCCACAAACTGGACAAGAGCACGTCCACGTTGCCGGCTCAATCTGTCATCGCAGCACTGGGATTCACCGCTGACCTGGGCCCGATGATGGACTGGGGGATGGAGATCGACAATCGCCATATCGCCGTCAACACGCGGATGGAAACCAATGTTCCGCGCGTGTACGCAGCCGGGGACATCACGGATTATCCCGGGAAGGTCCGATTGATTGCCGTCGGCTTCGGCGAAGCCGCGACTGCTGTGAACAACGCTGCGGCCGTGCTGGATCCGGAAGCGGAGATCTTTCCCGGACACTCTACGGAACAGGAGGGTTAGGCAATGGCATTTGTCATCGGTGAAGCATGCATCGACTACACGGACCGATCATGCATGGAAGAATGCCCCGTGGATTGCATCTACGAAGGTGACCGCAAGCTCTACATCAACCCGAATGAATGCATCGACTGTGGCGCTTGTGAATTGGCGTGCCCGGTAGAGGCGATCACCGTCGACCGCAAGGCAGACCCGGACTTCAAGGAAGACAACAAGCGCTTCTTCCTCGACATCTTGCCCACCCGCGGTGAACCCGTCGGAAATCCGGGTGGTTCGGCAAAGATCGATATTGTCGGCGTCGACACTCCGATGGTTGCGGCGTTCTGATGGGAAGCTGCACGCGATTCGGATACGTGGATTCGTCCTTCGGGCAATTGCATTACGCGCAGCAAGGTTCGGGTGAGACGATTCTCCTGCTTCATCAGGCACCCCGTTCGTCGGACGAGTTCCGCGAGCTCATCCCACTTCTTGCCGCCGACTTCCACGTGGTCGCGATGGACATGCCGGGGTACGGCAACAGTGCTCCGGTGCCCGGGCCGCAGACCATCGAGACCTATGCGCGAGGTGCGTGGGAATTGCTCGACGGGCTTGGCGTCGAACGAGTCACGGTTCTCGGCCACCACACCGGAGCGGCGGTGGCGCTCGAGATGGCGGCATCGCGCCCCGATCGGGTAGCCGCCGCCGTGCTCTCGTCGTGCCCGTGGGCCGACCGCAACTACCGCGAGGGGCACTCGGGACCCGGTGGGATCGACTGCGTCGACCGAGCCGCAGACGGCAGCCATCTCACCAGTCTGTGGGAGATGCGACGGCCGTACTACCCGGAACCCGGCACCGCGCTGCTCGACAGGTTCATCCGGGACGCGCTTGCCTACCGGGTTGATCCGGCGGAGGGCCACAAAGCCTGTGCTCGCTACGTCATGGAGGAAAGAATCGGTTCGGTGACCGCGCCGGTTTTGCTGATCGGCGCGCAGAGAGATCCCTTTTCGATGCCTAATGTCGCCCCGCTGCGTGCACATCTGACGAGAGCGGCAGTGGTGGAAACAGAGATCGTCGAATCCGGGACCGTAGCTCTCATCGAAGAGCACGCCCCGCAGATTTCATCCGCCGTCCGCATGTTTCTGGAGAATTACGCAGGTAGGCGCCCCGTGTAAACTCTGCGGGACGGGTTCACTGAGCGGACCGTGTGGCGTGCGTCTCATCGTATGGTCACCATAGTGTCGGTTCCGAAAGCACCTGCACCCAACGAGCACCCCGACTGATTCGGTCCCGTGGCAATCGGGCTCGGCAGGCTGTCACAGATCGTTCAGGAGGACACTCATGGCCGCTCCACAACAATCCGTCGGGTTCGGATCAGTACTGCCCATCGCGCCAAGTGCTGCTGCGCCGTTGCAGCCCGCAGGTGAGCTGTCCTCGGTCCTGGGCAAGGCTCGAATGATCTTGGACGCTTTCGACACCGATCACAGTGACTTGTCTCTGACGGAACTCACTCGGCGCAGTGGGGTCGCGAAAGCCACGGTTCACAGGTTGGCCGGCGAGTTGGTCGAGTGGGGACTGCTCGAGCGCGCGGGCACAAAGTATCGGCTCGGCCTGCGATTGTTCGAGCTTGGTCAGTTGGTGCCACGTCAGCGGATTCTGCGGGACGCCGCTTTGCCTTACATGGAGGACTTGCTGCTGGCGACACAGGAGACGGTTCACTTTGCGGTTCGGGACGGCATCGACGTCCTGTACATCGAGAAGATCATCGGACACCGCGGCCTCAATCAGCAGTCGCGGGTGGCCGGCCGGCTCCCGCTGTACTGCACCGCCACCGGCAAGATCATCCTTGCCTTCTCGCCGCAATCGGTCTTCGACGAGGTGGTCGAGCAGGGTTTCACCGCCTTGACCAGTCGGACGACGATGTCAGTCGGTGTGCTGCGACAGCAACTCGAGCGGATGCGTAAGGAACAGCTCGCGGTGGAGGTCGAGGAGACGCGGCTCGGTTACATGAGCGTCGCGGTACCGGTGTTCAGCGGCCCGCGCACTCTTGCCGGTGCGTTGTCCGTGACAGCGCCGACGGCTCGGCTCAACGTCAGTCGCATCACCGGGGCCCTGCGCACAGCAGGCGTCGGGATCACCCGCAAACTTCATGCCATGAAGTGCACGCATTCACCGAGTGACCCGCTCGCACTGCGTACGATTTGCAGTCCGGTGATGTGTTCGTTCAACGGCTGTGGCAAGTAGGCTCTACCGCCGTGCGCTGAACTTGCTCTTCTCGCTGTCCCAGGTGTGTTGGCCAACGCCCCGCTCGCGCAGCGGTGCTTTCTGCACCTTCCCGGTTTCGGTGAGTGGCAACGAATCCACGATGTCGATGTACCGCGGGAGGGCAAAGTACGGCAACTGTTGCTGGGCAAAATCCAGAATCGAGATGGGATCGAAATCGGCACCGGGACGGAGTATTACAGTCGCCATGACGTCGTCCTCGGCCAGCTCCGACGGCACCGGGAAGACGGCAACCTGACTGATCGACGGATGCAGCGCGAGAACTGTTTCCACCTCGGCTCCGGAAATATTCTCACCTCGCCTTCGAATCACGTCTTTGATGCGATCGACAAATCGGAACCAGCCGTCTGCATCACGAATCACCCTGTCGCCGGTGTGGATCCAACTGCCTGGCTCCGGAATCGGGTCGCCCAGATAGCCCTGTGAGCACGAGCCGGCAACCGTGGTGCGGACAACCAGTTCGCCAGGCACTCCGTCGGGTACGGCGCTACCGTCGTTGATCACCGCAGCGTCGTAGCCGCTCATCACGGTGCCCATGTATCCGGCCCGTCGATTTCCGGGAAGCGTGCCGATCACAAGATTGGTTTCGGTACTTCCGAATCCGTCCACGAGTTCCACACCGAATCTCTTGGCAAACGGTTCGATCAGATGCGCAGGGGTTGCGGGCGCCAAGGCAATCCGGATGTTGTGCTGCCGGTCCTGTAGTGCGGGGTCCGCGTTGATCAGCATCGCAACCATCGCACCTAGCAGATAGTCGACAGTCGCCCCGATCTCACGAACCTCACTCCAATGATTACGGACCGAAAACCGTTGTCCCAAGACAAAAGTAGACCCGGCCCAGACGGACTGAACAAAGGCATTGAGAGCATTGGTGTGAAACAGGGGCAGACAGTTGTACAGCACATCATCGCGAGTGAGTCCCAACGAGGCGCCAACGCTTTTGCCCCACTGCAGGAACTGCGCATGCGGGCATCGCACACCCCGGGGTATACCAGTGGTGCCGGAAGTGAAGAGTATCGCGGCCATGTCGAGGGGATCCACTGCTTCGGGTTCACAACCCGGATTCAAACCGGCCGTGGGGACGTGTGGTTCGCCCATGACCCACACGGTGCCATCGAATCCGGATACAACGTTTGCGCATTCGGGTGAAACCAGGATGCGTTGCACTTCAGCTTGTTCGAGTGCGCTGACAATACTGTCGGCGCGAAGAGCAGTATTGAGCGGAACGGCCACCGCGCCGATCCACGCGCATCCGAGAACAAGGTCTGCCAGTTCGATCCTGTTGCCGGACAGTGCCGCCACACGTTCCCCGCGGCCGACACCCGCGCTGCGGAGAGCAGACCCCATCGACGCAGCGCGTTCGAGCAGTTTGCGGTAGGTGACCGTGATCCCGCCGACGACAAGGGCCGGGTGCTCCGGACGCTCCAATGCTCGCCTCCGGATCAAATCCGGAAGCGAGCGCGGAATGGCATGTGTGTCGCAGGGCATGAACGACTCCTTGCCGATGGCTCGTAGGGTGCGTAATTGTATCCCTCTCAGGGTACGACGACCGCCCGACCGGCAACCTTGCCCTCACCCATCAACTGCAGTGCACTTGCGATGTCATCCAACGGAAATTCCTGCACTGCAACGGAAATCTTGCCTTCGATGAGCAGTCGGATCATCTCGGGTGCCAGTTCAGCTTGGCGGGCAGTCTTGCGAATCATGTTGACGGGCAGGATCCGGACGTCGCTGAGCAACCAGTTCGGCAAGTCCAGCGTGAGACTCTTACCCAACGTGTATCCGATCAGGGCCGCCCGGCCGCCGGGGACAACACTTGCCAGCAGATGGGGCAAGCCGTCACCGCCCAGCGTGTCGATCAATGCGTCGACGGTAGGCTCGGATCCCAGCACACCGGCCAGTTCGTCACCTTGCCCGACGACGGGACGCACACCTTCCGGGATCAGGGCAGCTTGATCTTCGCGCGGTACAACACCGATCACCTCGGACGCTCCTGCGAGCAAAGCGAACTGCGCTGCCATCGATCCGACAGCACCCGACGCTCCGGCGACGACCACACGTTCGCCGGCTGCAACGGCCGCAACGTCATTCACGGCCACGTAGCCAGTTGTGCTTGGCAGAAAGAACGTTGCCGCAACGGCCGGCGACAGTGCGGGATCAAACGGTGTGAAGGCCTTGTCTGCTGCCACCAGATACTCGGCCCAGCAACCGTTCTTGAACAGGCCGACGCCACCGCCTCGGACCAGAAGGCGAGTGCCCGGCTCGTACGTGTCGGATTCGACTACCGTCGCGGCTCCGTCGGTTCCACCGATGTGCGGGAGATTCGGCTTGACTCCGAAGTTTCCGCTCGCGACGGTGATGTCGAGATGGCCGAGCGCAGCAGCGTCGATCCGCACCAGGCTCTGGCCGGATTCACGCGTGGGAATGTCGATGTCGTCGATTACCGGTGAGGTGCCGAACTGATGGAGTCGGGCCGCGCGCATTGTGTCTCCTTGTAGCGATCTGTGAATGGTTGTACGAATATGAGTGCGGTCAGGACAGGATCGACTGGTCGCGAAGTCCGGTGATCCGTTTGTCGCTGTAGCCGAGGACCGACTTCAGGACGTCGTCGGTGTCCGCGCCCAGCACCGGTGCAGCGCGCCGAATCGAACCGGGTTCGGAGTTGCGGCGAACAGGGATGCCCTCGTGGAGGAATGTTCCCGCGAGGGGGTGTTCCTGTACGGAATAGAAATTGCGTGCCCGCAGATGCGGATCACCGTCGACCAGGTCACGTCCGTCCTGGATGGCGCCTGCCGCGATTCCCGCCGATTGCAGGCGCTCCATGACGGTTTCGGGTGGCAGAGTCCGGGTCCAGTCGGCGATCGCGTCGTCGATTCGTTCGAGGTTGGCTCGGCGACCCTCCACGCTCCTGAAATCGGGATTGTCGATCCAGTGCTCCGCTCCGATGATGCGGCACAACGTATTCCATTCCGTCATGCCGCGGATGGCAATCGAGCACCACCGGTCTGCGCCGTGGCACGGGTACACGCCGTGCGGCGCCAGTTCGCAGTGGCTGTTGCCGATCGGATCGGGGGACTGTGAGCGAGCCGCTCGGAGAACACTGGTGCCCATGTGCGCTGCCATGGCTTCGAGTTGTGACAGGTCTACGTGCTGGCCTCGCCCTGTCCGGTCGCGGTAGTCGAGAGCTGCCAGCGCCGCGACTGCTGCTTGCAGTCCGGCAACTATGTCACCGTGGCCGTAGATGACTCCGACAACATCGTCGGCGTTCCAACCGGTCAGCGAGGTCAATCCGGTACTTGCAGATACGATGTCGGCGTACGATACCCAGTCCTTGCGAGGGCCGGTGTGACCCATCCCGGACATAGACACGTAGATGATGTCCGGGTTGAGTTCCCGCAGTTGTTCGTAGCCGAGCCCCATCTTGTCCATGACCGACGAGCTGAAATTCTCGACCACGACGTCGGATTTCCTGATCAGGTCGCGTAGGACCGAAAGACCCTCGGCGGATCGGGTATCGAGCGTGATGCTGCGCTTGTTTCGGTTGACGTCGTTGAAGTACCCGCTGGTGTTCGGATTGTCATGAGGCCCGCGCGACAGATGCATGAACGGTGCGAAGCGAGTTGGGTCCGGGCGTCCGATCGATTCGACCTTGATGACTTCGGCTCCATGGTCGGCGAGGATTCGGGTGCCGTACGGGCCGGCCAGCACCCAGGTGAGATCCAGCACGCGGACACCGTCGAGGCTGAGCGCGCCCGTGTCACTGAACTCCTGAGTTTCATGCACTGCCACAGTCGTGTTGGTGGACAAGAGTTCCTGATGCTGACCCAACCGGGCGGCCTCGAGCGTTCCGATGCGGTGGCCTTCGGGGAAAGCGAAGCCGAACCCGAGATCGCGGTAGGTGCCGTGATCCCCGGTCACGTCAGTGAAGAAGTCACGGTCGTTGAGTTGTGGGTTGCGCAGGAGTTCTTCGGGCCGGTCGACCGCTGCCCACGGCAACTTGCGAGACTGGGCGCTGACTGCAAATTCTTCCTTCGGCCACTTTGAGATGAAGGCTGACAGAACGTCGAAGATGTGTTCCTGGTGTGTCTTTCGGTAGACCGCGTCGGACCACTCGGGTTGGTCGAGATCGTCCTGGGCGTCGTTGTCGATCAGCCAGGCCAGCATGCCGTCCCACATACGGGGGCTACCGCCGAGGCCGCCACCGACATAACCGTCGGCGGCCTGGAACAGTCCGTGCGGAACGAGTGGATGTACGCGGCCAGGACGCGGCGGGACACGGTCCTCGTGAATGTAGGCAAGAGTGCCCGCTTCCAGCGCGGCGGCAACACATTCCTGAGCACTGATCTCCAGCAACGGGTTCTGGCCCGTGGACCGCGAACGCAGTCCGAGCAGCACGCCGATTGCGGCGTTGATTCCGGCGAGCTGCTCAGCCTGGAGTTCGGGGAGCAGGAGTGGAGGGTGTTCGGGATCACCGACCTGAGCCATCATTCCGCCGAGCGCTGCTACGGTCAGGTTGGTTGCCTGCCACTCACTTCGGGGACCCGATGTGCCGAATGGCGTCACCCGGACATGCACGAGGGAGCCTCGGCGCTCTAGCGGAACGCCGGTCGCGCTGCCGTCGAGCAGGACATCCGCGCTGCGAAGTAGTGTGTCGAATTCGGCGCGGTCGTTGCTGTCGCCCAGATCGAGAACCACCGACTTCTTTCCCGCATGCCAATGCAGGTACGAATCACCCTGGGACTCGGCGCGACTCGGGTCACCGGTGGGTGGTTCTACCAGAATGACCTCGAAACCCAGCCCGACCAGGATGCGCCCGGCGAATCGCGCAAACGGACTGGAAATCTCTACGACCCGTACCGGGGGATGCACCACAACTACTCCGTTTCAATCGAAAGATATCGCCGAACCGACTGGTGTCGAACGTAGTTCTCGGGTCCGGTGGGCGACATGATTCCGGTCTGCCCACCGGACCCGTTCTCACACGCCGCTCAGGCTGCGTTCTGCTCGACCCATCCCGAGAGAAGTACAGCCGACGGATCGATGTCTGCGGAGATCTTGCCCTGCTCGCGGAAGAACGCAACCAGTTCGTTTGCCCGCTCCACATCGTCATCGGTGAATCCGCGCCCGCCGAAATCGATTTGGGCCACCCGGTCGGCAGCCTCGGCCGGGTCCATCTGGATAGCCGAGGCAATTGCGGTTGCCGCCCGATCTGGATCCGAGTTCACGATTGCCGACGCTTCCGAGATCACCTTGAACACCTTGCCTGCGGTTTCTTCGTTCGCGGACAACCAGTTATCCGACGCGATGATCCACTGCGCGTACTTGGCGCCGAAATCACCGGTCGTGGCAACTACGCGTCCACCGGTATTCAAACTCTGTGTCACCCACGGGTCGAAGGACAGGAAGCCGTCGATATCGCCACGCGCCAGTAACGCGGGCTGCTCGGGCGGACTGGTGCTCACGAGTGTGACGGTCGCGGGGTCGATGCCGAGGCTGGCGAGGTACTGGTTCGTGAAGTAGAGACCGATACCGGGGAAGACGCCCATGGTCTTGATCGACTTCGGTTCGAGGCCATTGCGCAGCACAACCTGGAAGTACCGGTCGGATTCCTGGAAGACACCAAGAGCCCGCAGGCTCGGGTTGGCAGCCATGACGGACAGCGCTGTCGAGTCGGCATTGCCGGATAGCTCCGAAGTTCCGGCTACAACGTTCTGAGCACCCGCTGCTCCGCCTTCCGTCTGGATGACCTGGACGTCGAGACCAGCGGCCTCGAACATGCCCTCGTGGTCAGCTAAGAAGATCGGAGCGTACGACGGGTCCACACCAACAGCGATGCGTACCAGGCCACCACTTTCCGCGGAGTTGTCGGTAGCGGGACGGGTGCATCCGCTGACGGCGATCGACAGGGCGGCGAGAGTAGCGATCGCGCCCACCCATTTCTTTTGAAATCTGTTGAGCATGATGGCCTCTCGGTAAAGGGGGAGCTTTCAGCGTCCGGTGAAGATGGGGGAGCGCTTGTCGAGGAATGACTGAAGTCCCTCGGCAGCGTCGTTCGTCTTGATCAGTTCGAGCACTGCGTCGAATTCGAGGTCCAGCGCTTGATCGAGCGGCAACGACATTCCCTCGTCAACAATGCGTTTGATCATCCCGATGGTGGCAGTGGGTTTCGATGCGAGCTCACGCGCAAGGTCAGCGCAGTGTGCATCTAGGTCGTCGTCTGCAACGACAGCATCGACCAGGCCGATGTCGTGTGCGCGCTCGGCGCTCAGTCGATTGCCTTCGATCATGAGCACTTTGGCTCGGTGTGCGCCGATGAGGCGCGGAAGCCGTTGGCTGCCACCCGCACCCGGAAACAGTCCGAGGCCTATCTCGGGAAAACCGATGGTCGCCGACTGTGCCATAACGCGGAAGTCGCAGGCCAACGTCAGTTCGGCGCCGCCACCGAGTGCGTGCCCGTTGATCTTCGCGATAACGGGTTTGGGAGCCGTCTCCAGGATCCGCTGTACCTCGACCCACGGGCGCATCGCCCGCTGAGTCTCTTCGGTCAGCTCGCGCATCACGGTGATGTCGGCGCCGGCGACGAAGAACCGGCCAGTGCCCGTCATGACGATGGCGCGGATGCTCTGGTCCGACGCTAGTACCGGCAGTAGCTCCAGAAGTTCGGCGATCAGGCTGGGATTGAACGCGTTGGCGGGAGGTTTGTCGATGGTCACGGTGGCGATCGACTCTGTGACGTCGACGGTGACGAAGTTGTAGGTCTGTCTCGTCAATTGAGCTCCTGTCAGCGGGTTGGAGGTGTACACCGGTCGAGCCGGAGGATGCCTGGAGGAAGTATGGAGTGGGACTCTCGCGCGGCGATACAGCTCGGGTTCGGTCAGTAGACCAGGGCCGGATCGAAGATCGATGCTGTTGCTGCGCGTTCTGCCGTGATCACGGCGATTTTTAGTCCTGTGACAGGATTGAGTCCGTGACTTCTGTAGTTCCGACCCAGCCCGAGCCCGCTGTCGACAAGCGTCCCGAGTCGATTTTTACGATGGGGACGCGAATCGAGGACCGGCTCGGACGAACCGGCACCATCCACACACCGCACGGCGATATCGCGACGCCGTCGTTCGTGGTGGTCGGGACCAAGGCGACGGTCAAGGCTGTGCTCCCCGAGTCGATCAAGGAATTGGGCACGCAATCGGTTCTCGCAAATGCGTACCACCTGTATTTGCAGCCGGGTGCCGACATCGTCGACGAGGCCGGTGGCCTGGGCAAATTCATGAACTGGGACGGACCCACCTTCACGGACAGCGGCGGCTTCCAGGTGATGTCACTTGGCGTCGGGTTCAAGAAAGTACTCGCGATGGAAGCCGTCGGCGTGCAGTCCGACGACGTGATCGCGAAGGGCAAAGAGCGTCTTGCGACGGTCGATGACGAGGGCGTCACGTTCAAATCGCACCTCGACGGCAGCAAGCATCGGTTCACCCCCGAGGTGTCGATGCAGATACAGCATCAACTCGGCGCCGACATCATGTTCGCGTTCGACGAACTCACCACGCTGCTCAATACGCGCGGTTACCAGGAGCGATCGGTCGAGCGCACGCAGGCGTGGGCGATTCGCTGCATCAACGAGCACGAGAAGCTCACCGCCGAACGCGCCGACAAGCCCTATCAGGCTCTCTTCGGCGTGATCCAAGGCGCGCAGTACGAGGATCTGCGTCGGCAAGCGTGCCGTGGCCTCGAGTCGATCGAAGGCGAGAACGGGTACGGGTTCGACGGCTACGGCATCGGCGGCGCCCTCGAGAAGCAGAACCTCGGCACAATTGTGCGTTGGTGCAACGAGGAACTGCCTGAGCACAAGCCGCGGCACATGCTCGGAATCAGCGAACCGGACGATTTTTTCGTCGCAATCGAGAACGGCGCAGACACCTTCGACTGCGTCAATCCGTCCCGTGTTGCGCGCAATGCCGCGATCTACGTGCGCTCCGGCCGGTTCAACATCAACACCAGCCGATTCCGCCGTGATTTCACACCTATCGACGACGAGTGTGACTGCTATACCTGCGCCAACTACACCCGCGCGTACATCCATCACCTCTTCAAAGCGAAAGAAATGCTCGCGTCGACGCTCTGCACCATCCACAACGAGCGATTCACCGTGAAGCTGGTCGACGACATCCGAGCCAGCATCGAAGGCGGGTACTTCCACGACTTCAAGGCGGACATGCTCGGAAAGTTCTACGGCCCGAAGGCCCCGCAGACTCAGGCGTAAGTCGGTTCGCGCTTCTTCACGTAGGCGATGACGCGGTAGGTGATCGGCATGACCAGAATCTCGACAAGGGTTTTCCACAGGAATCCGACCAACACGTAGTTGATGAAGTCTTCCCATGTGCTGATGCCGATGACGCCGGCCGCGATGGAGCAGAAGATGAGGGTGTCGGCGAATTCACCGACGACGGTCGAGCCGATGAGACGTGCCCACAGGTGCTTCTCCTGCATGCGCTTCTTCATCATGACCAGGACCAGGGAGTTCAGGAGCTGTCCGACGAGGTAGGCGGCCAGGCCGGCGACCAGGAGTCGGGGAATGACACCGACAACGGTTTCGAGGGCGGCCTGGTTCTCGTAGAAGGCCGCCGACGGCAGTTGCACAGCGATCCAGAAACATGCGGCAGCAAGAATCAGTGCGCCGAATCCGAGGTAGATCGCGCGCCGGGTGGCTTTGAAGCCGTAGACCTCACTGAGAACGTCACCGAGGACGTACGCGAGTGGGAAGAGGAAGAAGCCACCGTCGGTGATGACGGGCAGGATCTGCAAGGGCCCGAGGGATAACTCGGAATCCGCGAAGAAGGCGACCCCCTTGGTCGCCGCCACATTCGAGATCAGCAGCGTTGCGGTGAACAGCGCGACGATCGTCGGATAATAACCGAGGCTGACGTGCGCAAATTTGGTCTCTTGAGTCGATGAGTCTTGCTGATCCTGAGCTGTCACGTCCGCAATCCAAGCACCTCAGGGTGTCTCCAAGCGAGTTGGCGACCGTCCAGTTGCCCAGAACACAGCAGAAAACCCGGCAATTCCTCGAGGAACTGCCGGGCTTTCGCGAGGGCTCTGAGTTATCCCTTGACTACCTGGGTGCCACCGGCCAGTTGGTCGTGCTTGCCCTGTTTGGTGGGGCTGTTGTTGATGGTCACTGCGATGACGATATACGCGATAAACGCGAGGAGACCGCCGATGATCGGAATGATCGACAGCAGTGTGAACGCATTTCGGATCGCGGACTGCTGCGGTGTGGGCTTGGGAGCGCCGGCAGGTCCATGCACCGAAAGGCCGAGCATCTTCTTGCCCAGCGTCCAACCCTGGGTTACTTCCATCCCCACGAAGTACGCGAAGGTCAGGATTCCCGAGAACAGTCCGGAGATCAGAATCAAGCTGTCCGCGTCACTGACCAGGACTGCGAGAATTGCCGCGACGATGCCGACGATGATGCCGTCGATGATTCGCGCAGCGAGGCGCAACCACAGGTCACCCGGCTGAGCGCCGGAAGGCAGTCGCGTCGATCCGCCGTAAGCGCCCTGATCATTGAACTGCGGCGGCGGGGGAAAGTTCCCGCCCTGAGGCGGCGGCGGGTATCCACCGGGCGGCGGGTAGTTCCCCTGCGGTGGGGGGTAGTTGCCCTGCGGGGGCGGGTATCCACCGGGAGGCGGGTAATTCCCCGGGGGCGGCCCGGCAGGAGAGCCTCCCGTCGGCTGGTAGCCGCCACCGGGAGGTGTGACGGGAGGTGGGTAGCTACCGGGCGGCGGTGATTGCGGCTGGCTGTACGGATCTTGTGGTGATTGGTTTCCGTCGTTCGGATTCTTGTTGGGGTCGTAACCGCCGGTTGTCATTGTTTCCCCTCAGTCGTGAATGCGCGTCGAAGCGTTCAAGCCGGACACAGCATTCGAGTGTGACAGTGATTACGACCTTAACCGCCATAAGCGATAGATGTTGGTGTCACTTACGCCCTCGTGTGTTGATGTCACCTGTGGTTTAGGCTGCGTTTCATGACGAGTTCCGGGGAGAACGGCGAGATATCTCCCGATAAATACGTGCCTGAACCCGGATATGGCGAGGTTCCCAGCCTCCCGCAGGAAGGTTACGGAGAATCTGCGGGACAACTGGAGTCGTATTGGGAGATTCCGGCGACACCATCGCCGATCGAGCAGTACCCGGGTTATCCACCGCCGTCGTACACCCCGACCCCAGAGCCACAAGCGCAGTATCAACAACCGCAATACCAACAACCACCGCAGTACCAGCAGTACCAACAGCCGCCGCAGTACCAGCAGCCATCGCAGTACGGACCTCCCAGCCAGTTCGGTGGGTACGTACAACCGGTGGGAACGAACGGCCTTGCGATCGCGTCATTGGTGACGGCGATAGTCGGCGGTTGCTTTTACGGACTCGGCGCGATTGTCGCGATAATTCTGGGCGTCGTCGCGCTCAATCAGATTAAACAAACAGGCCAGCAGGGGCGTGGGCTCGCGATTGCGGGTATTGCCGTCGGTGCCTCGGTTATCGCCATGTGGGTGATATTCGTGATTTTCATAGTGGCGGTGGGTTCCGTCTAACGCCAGCGTCGATGCTGCGCAGGTGATGCGACTGCGAGCGGCGGTTCCTGAATTGCCGTGGTGTGAGCATCGGCGGGGAGGGGTTTGCCGAAATAGTAACCCTGGCCTGTGGTGCATCCTGCGCGAGTGACGGCTGCTGCTTGTTCGGCAGTCTCGACGCCTTCGGCGATGGACTCCATTCCCAGTTTGTCGGCGATCGCGGCGATGGACTCCATCACGATGAATGCTCGCTCGGACGAGTGCTGCGCGTCGCTGAGAGCCCAGGTGAGGCTCTGGTCGATCTTCAGGATATCGAGTGGCAGTTCCGACAGAGCCGCAAAGGACGCAAAGCCGGCTCCGAAATCGTCGAGCGCTATCCGGATGCCTTCTTTGTGCAGCGTCGCCAGCGTAGCGGCGGCGTTCTGGCCGACGACGCCGAGTTCGGTGACTTCTACGATGACTTTGTTGTGCGGGGTGCCGGAGCGGTCAAGGGTGTCGATTATTTCTCGGGCAGCATTGTCGGTCGACAGCTGGCGTGGCGAGAAATTCACCGCGATATTCAACTGATCATCCCAGTGGGAGATGTGTGCGCAGATCAAGTCGAGGGTTTGCAATCCGATGGGAATGATCAAGCCGGACAATTCAGCAGATCGCATGAAATCTTGTGGTTCGATGACTCCGCGAAGGGGATGGCGCCAGCGTAGGAGTGCTTCGTAGCCGGTAACAGTCGAGGTTTCCAGGTGTACCTGGGGTTGGTACAGCACTTCGAATTGATGGTCGTCGAGTGCCTCGCGAAGCTCGCGAACCATGCGGATTCCTTTTCGTTCTGTTCCCGCACTAATGCACTGCCGCGCGGTTGCCCTCCAGCGGGTGCTTTGGTCATGTCGAGGGCAAGCCCCGCTTGTAACCTGCCCAGGGCTCCTCGTCCTGGTTCCCTTCACCTATGCCGAAACGGTACTTCACTCAGCGGCAATTGCCAATGATTAACTATTGTCTAAGATCCCTTGACGGGCTCCAGGGGATCGACGGATGTGAAGATCCAGGGGTCGCCCGGAACCTTCTGTGGATCGAAGCGATCAGCCAATTCCGTCGGCGAAACTACTTCACCAGGTTCGGCCAATCCGATGCTCGACGCAATCAGAGTCAGAACTTCGGCTGGGGTGCGGCCGAGGTCGCGTTGATCGGAGAGCGTGACCGCCCCGTCCCGTTTGGCCAGACGCTTGCCTTCGGAATTGAGTGCGAGGGGGACGTGGGCGTAGATCGGCGGTGTAATGGCCAGGAGTGTTGCCAGGTAGGCCTGGCGCGGTGCTGATGTCAGGAGGTCGTCGCCGCGGACAACCTGATCGACGTTCTGGGCGCCGTCGTCGACCACAACTGCCAAATTGTATGCGGGAACCCCGTCTCCGCGGAGTAGCACCACATCGTCGACGATTCCGGATATGTTGCCGTGCAACATATCTCGCACGGTGAATGACGTCGTCTCGGCACGCAGGCGCAGTGCGGGTTTACGGCCGGAGGCCAGCTTGTCGGCTTGCTCGGAAGGAGTGAGATTCCGGCACGTTCCGGGGTAGGCGCCGTCCGGGGCGTGTGGCGCGGAGGGTGCCTGCTGAATTTCCTTGCGCGTGCAGAAGCACGGGTACGTCAGCCCGCGATCGGTCAGTGACGTGATCGCGTCCGCGTACCGCGGCAGTCGGTCGGACTGTTTGACGACGTCGCCGTCCCAGTCGAGGCCCAGCGCTCGCAGGTCACTCAGTTGACGTTCCATGGCGCCTGGCCGCACACGATCCAGATCTTCGACGCGAATGAGAAAGTCGCGACCGGTGGTCCGGGCAAACAGCCATGCAAGGAGGGCAGTGCGAAGGTTTCCCAGATGCAAATCGCCGGATGGGCTCGGTGCAAATCGTCCTGATCCCGGCACGTCAGCCCCTGGATACAAGAGCGTCGGGAATTTCCATGTCGTGGAGGGTGAGCTTTATCTGACTCTCCAGGGCGTATTCGAGATAGTGCGGCGGATACATGCCGGGATTGCCTATCGCGTCGAGTGCGAGTCCGTCGACGGTTGCGAGGAGCAGCGCTGCGCGGGTTTCAGCTTCAGGCAATCTGATTCCGATCAGAACTGCGCAGATGCCGGTGCGAATAGTGAACAGCATCGTCCGCCGAATTTCCGCCAACGATTCGCTGGTGACAGCCCGGATGGCAAATGCGGCGAGGACGTGTGCTTCGCGCGTGCGCTGCTCGTCGAGGGGAAGCAGTTGTGACAAAGCCTGGAACAGCACAACGTGCGGGTCGGTTCCGGCTGGGGATTGGGTGAGACGGCTCAGCATTCGCTCTGCCAGAGTGCGCAGAGCAAATGTGAGCATCTCGTCCTTGGTCGAGAAGTGGTGCTGCACGGCGCCGATCGAGACGTCGGCGCGCTTTGCCACCTCGCGCACACTCGCATTCTCGAGTCCTGATTCGGCGGCAACATCGAAAAGCGCCGTGGCCAGCAAGTCCGGGTTGGTGGCTGATTTCCGACGTTCAGGCATGCGACGGACATTACCCGCGTATCGAAGCAATCCGCACGTCAGGGGTGGTTTTTCAGACGGCCCTGCCGAGATATGCGAGGAGTTTGGTTGCCTTGTCGGCATCATCGGCAACCGGGATCTCGGGGCCGCACACCCCTGCCATACGAATTGAATCACCGAGGCCGGCAGCAATCTGTGACACCCAATCGACGTCCTTTTCCGGAATCGAGGTGTCGGTGCCCGTAGCGGCTGCAAGGTCCCAGCCGTGAATGACCAGATCGAAGCACAGAAAACCGTCGACGGTGGCTCCCAGGTTGGTGCGGCCGAAATGTCCGTCGTATTCGAGGGTCGATTTTTCCGGATCGTCGAGAATCGCCTGCATCGAATCGCGCACTGCTGCCCAGGCGGCGGACGGGTTGTCGTCGACGGACGGTCCCGGCGCCAATTCGAGGCCGACGACCTTGACCATGTCGCGTTCGCTGTCGATCACGTGCCGGACCACATCGCGAGCCGTCCACCCTTCGCACGGAGAGTTGTTGTCCCACCGGTCCTCAGGTACTGCGTCGATCCGCTGGGTGAAGCCGGCGGCGAGGTCACGGTAGCGATCTGCGGGGGAGATATCGGCTGTAGTCATGCCACTGATTCTTCAGGATGGGGTCGGGGCGGCGATTGATTATTCGGACATCTTCCGAGAACGTGACCACTGTCCCCGGGGCCGTGCCAGTCGGGAGCTTCACTACGCAGTAGTTCTCGCAGATACCAGCTCATTTCGCGAACCTAGCCAGAGCTACCGACACCGTGGTTTTCCGATGATTCTTGTCAGTCGATCGGACCGAACCTGTATCCGAATCCGCGCACGGTCTTGATGTACTTGGGATTGGCCGGGTCGGATTCGATTTTCGACCGCAAGCTCTGAATATTGGCGTCGACGGCGCGAGTCTTGGTTGAATTCGTTTCACCCCACACCTTTGCGAGGAGCTGAGTTCGGGAGTAGACGTGGCCGGGGTGCATCGACATTTCGAGGAGCAGGCGCAATTCGGTTCGCGTGAGGTCGAGGCGTCGACGGCGGATGGTGGCGGTCATGGATCGGCGGTCGATTGTCAACTCGCCGTGGCGCTCTCGCTTGTCCGTCTGTGGGGTGGGCGTACTGCGGAGGAGGCTCGTTATCCGAGAATCGAGGCTGCGAGCGTCGAGTGGGTTGATGGCGAAATCCGACGCGACTTGTGGTGGTGCGTCGTCGATGTCTTCGGGGGACTCGACGATCATGATGATCGGAATCTCGCTGCGGAGACGGATTTGGCGGGCGACCTCGAAGCCGTCGATGTCCGGGAGTGAAAGATCGAGAACGGCAACGTCGAAGCTGTCGGTGCCGAGTGCGTCGAGGCTGTTTCGTCCGGACGCGAACAGATGAACGGTGTGGCCGACGCGCTCGAGTTCGACGCCGAAGGTCTCCGCTAGCGCAGGCTGATCCGTCGCCGCGAGAATCACGCTCATGTAGTGCCGCCCTGTTGCTGCTCGTCTCGGTAACCCGTCAATACCGACTTCGGCCAGTGTCGCAGATCACTATCGGCCCGGCCACTTCGGGCACGAGGAGCGGGAACTGGCAGACAAGAACGACCAGGGTTCAGGCAATGCGCTGCTACGCTGCTTTTCGCACGTCGATACGTAGCCGGGGGGCTCAGATGGGGAACGAAGTACTGCAAGCAGACGCCGAGTCGCTACGGGCGTTGGCCGACGCGGTGAGAAACCAAGGAGCCGTGATTGCCGGCATCGACGTGTCGGGAATTCTCGCTGACGCGGCAGCGGCGATGCCCGATTCGGCGAGCGGCCCGGCCGCCGCGAGGGCCGGTGACCCGATTACCACCGGATACCGCGCTACCTCGGAGATGTTGACGTCGATGGCTGACGCTGCCCAATCCAGTGCGAGCAGCTACGACGCTGTCGAGGTCGCATTCCGGAACCGGCTGGCCGCCTACCAGGCGGCCGTGTAGGTGGCGACGATCTCGCAGGTTCGCGCCTGGGATCCGACTGGTTTAGCCGCCGCTGCAACGGCATTGGAGCAGAAGAACCGGGACTTCATGCACGCTGTGGAATCAGCGCATCGCGCGGTCGACTTCGCGCTCGATCAGTGGAAAGGCGAAGCCTCGGCTGCAGCGTCGGCGCGAGCCTTGGCTGACAGTATTGCCGCGACACATCTGACCACAGGAGTATTCGCCGAAGCCGACGCGTTGAGTGAAGCTGCTGCCGCGTTGGGGCCGGCGCGGGCGGCGGTGATCGACATTGCGGACAGTGCGATCGCCGAGGGCATGGCTGTCGCCGATGACGGTCGAGTGAGCGCACCTCGGTACGGAAGCGGTAACACTGCACTCGACATCTTGGGGCAGGCTGCGTTCGACGAGAAGGCGCACAGCTTCGAGGCGAGACTGGTTCCGGCCTTGCACATGGCGGGAAGCCTCGACGAGGGTGCTGCCGCGGCCTTGTCGAAGGCAGCAGGAGACCTCGCTGATCTCGCACAGTCCCCAAGCGCCCAGCAGACGATGAGCGCGGTGGTGGCCGCGATCCTCGACGGCAACGCGTTCCCCCCGGTCGGTGCGAGGGAGTTCAACGAATTCTGGGAATCGCTGTCCCCCAACGACAAAGATGCTCTCGCGGCGTTCGATCCGGGAATCGGGAACAGAGACGGGATGCCAGCCGTAGATCGCGATCATTTCAACCGGATCAACCTCGGCAACCTGCAGTCGTCGACGTCGACCGAACTCGCCGACCTCGACGGCAGGCACCCCGATTGGGCCAAGGGTCGCAACATTCCGTCGGATGCGGGCAGCGTGGACGAGGCGGACCAGCAGGCGCGCCGCGACTACGAGCGGTGGCAGCAGCAACGCGCGGACCTGCAGCAGCGTCTCGACGGTTACGGCGTCCTCGCCGACCAGATCGACCCCACTCTCGCCGAGGAGGGTGATTCGGAGAAGTATCTGCTCGGTGTCGACGACGAAGGTCGGGCCATCGTGGCACTGAATAATCCCGACACCGCGACGAACGTCGCAACGTTCGTACCTGGCACCGGCAGCCACCTGGGAACCATCGGCGGCGACATCGACCGCTCCCAAATGATGTTGGACTCGACGGAATACCAGCGACGGTTCGCGGGGCTCGAGGGATCGACCTCCGTGGTGACCTGGTACGGATACGATGCGCCGCAAACGATCCCGCAAGCAGGGCTCGACGGGTATGCCGATGGTGGGGCCGGATCGCTGGACCGGTTCCAAGACGGCCTCCGTGCATCCCACGACGGCACGCCTTCGCACAACACGGTTATCGGACACAGTTACGGATCGACCGTGATCGGCGCTGCGGCCTCGGGCGGACGATCGATCGACGCGAACGATCTGTTTTTCGTGGGTAGCCCCGGAGTGGGGATGGACCGGGTCGAGGGACTCTCCCTCGAGGGCATCGATCCCGGACATGTCGGCGGCCACGTATACGCCACCGCCGCGGCCAATGATCCGGTTCCGATGATTGGGGACGTGTTCGGCAGTCTCTCGCATGGCGCGAATCCCGCGAACGATCTTCCATTGATCGGATTCGGTGCCACCGTTGTCGAATCCGCACCCGGGACCGGGATCGACGCCGGTCTGCTGGGTGAGCTCCCCAGCCCGGCCGCGCACAGTGAGTACTGGGAAAACAACAATCCGGCTCTTGCCGGTATGGGCCATGTGATCGCCGGACTAGGAGCGCCATGACCAACGCAACTCGACGCCGTAAAGCATTCGGCTCGAGCAGTATCGCGGTGGCAGTGCTGCTGTCGGCGTGTACGACGACGGAGAACGGAAAAGTGACGGAAGCCGACATGAATCTGACCCGCCCGCAGGCCCAGGCCAAGGTGATCGAGTACCTGACCGAAACGATCGCGGCACTGCCGCCGGGTGCCTACCTGACGCGGTATTCCGAGCTGAACAAAAAAGTCACCCTCAGCCCGGGTGGCACCGTCCCGTGCAACGACAGCAATCTGTCGAAGGACACATCCGTGGACTACGGCGTGACGTATTTCCTCGAGTCTTCTGACGCTGCGAGCATTCCAGGTTTCGGCGATACGATCCGCAATCTGTGGACTGAGCGGGGCTGGAAGTTTCGAACGTACGACTCCGCCGGGGACACGACGAGCACCGAAACCATTTTGCCGGATGGATATCGGATGGTCTTCGACGAGCATCCACGAGGAGCGGGCCTGAGCGGGTCGTCGCCGTGTTTCCCTCGACCCGAAGCGTCGGATCATCCGAACGCGCCCGTGCAGATCGATCAGCCATGACCGGGCCCGCATCCTCGTTTCCGGAGTTGACTGTCCTTGCCCGCCAAGTCGACATCGAGGTCGGGAAAGTTCGCGCCCGCGCAGATGCCGGAGGTGGTGCCGTCAGCGTCGAGGTCGACGCGTTCGGTGCGATTACCGACCTGCAACTGACCGAAAGTTGCCTCGGGGCCGGCGCCGCTGCACTCTCCGCCGCGATCACAGCGTCCCACCGAACCGCCTGCGCGGCAGCAGCGGCGGCCGCGCAGGAACTACGCGCGCCTCTCCTTCGCGACTCTCGCGTCGCCAGGGCAATGGAGGCGTTCAATCAGGTGCCGGCCGTACCCGAGACTCATCTGCTGCGACGAGCTGGCCGGGCACCGGTCGACGACGACCCGCCCTTCGGCGGCGGTTCGTTCATGCGACGTGCCTGAAACCCGGCAAAAAACGCTCGCAAAAAAGAACCCCCTGTGAACCGCTTCTCAGCAGTTCACAGGGGGTTCCTTTGGCGGAGGATAGGGGATTTGAACCCCTGAGGGCGTTAACCCAACCCGCGTTCCAGGCGAGCGCCATAGGCCACTAGGCGAATCCTCCGTGGAGAAGCATACCCAAGAGAACGACTGAAGCGTTAAACGGGTATCTGACCTGCGGCTATGTGGCGGCAATTCGGCTGCCGGCCGAAACGCGGCGGGTGGTGTCCCAAGGTTCCGGAAGGCCGTCTACACTGTTCATTGGATCCCGCGCGGCGCGCATCCTGTGAACTCCCCCAGGGCCGGAAGGCAGCAAGGGTCAACGGGCTCTGCCGGGTGCGCGGGGTCCTCTATTTTTTTCACATATCCCGACCCCGCCTCGTCGGTGAAAGGCCGCTCCGGATGCCTATCCAAACCCAGATCGGGTTGATGAGCCATGAAGAACTCACCTCCGAGCATGAGAGTCAGAGCGCGAAGTACTCGCAGCTGCAGGCCCAGAAGCTCGTCCTCGATCTGACTCGCGGTAAGCCTTCGCCTGAGCAACTCGACCTTTCCGCAGCGTTGCTTGCGCTGCCGGGCGACGGTGATTTCCGTGACGGCAGTGGCACCGACTGCCGCAACTACGGTGGCTTGACGGGGCTGCCGGAACTGCGTGCGATTTTCGGTGAACTGCTGGGCATTCCTGTTGCCAACCTTCT
Source organism: Rhodococcus sp. MS16 (assembly GCF_013277795.1). NCBI lineage: Bacteria > Bacillati > Actinomycetota > Actinomycetes > Mycobacteriales > Nocardiaceae > Rhodococcus > Rhodococcus sp. MS16. The sequence goes on along the minus strand of NZ_VBTM01000009.1, from coordinate 8,310 downwards.
TGCCGGCAACAACGCGAGCCTCGAGATCATGCACGACAACGTGGTGTTCTCACTTCTTCACGGCACTCCTGACTCGGCGCAGCCGTGGGCGCGCGAAGAGAAGATCAAGTTCCTCTGCCCGGCTCCGGGTTACGACCGCCACTTTGCGATCACCGAGTCGTTGGGCATCGAGATGATCGCGATCCCGATGAACCACGACGGTCCTGACGTCGCGAAGATCGCGGAACTGGTTGCCGCGGATCCGCAGATCAAGGGGATGTGGGTTGTTCCGGTGTACGCCAACCCGACCGGTGCGGTGTATTCGAAAGAAATCGTCTCCGAGCTGGCGTCGATGCCGGCCGCGGCGCCTGATTTCCGTTTGTACTGGGACAACGCGTACGCGGTTCACCCACTGTTCGGTGAGATCGCACCGTCGTACGACGTTCTGACGATGGCTGCAGAAGCCGGACATCCCAACCGTCCGCTGGTGTTCGCGTCGACGTCCAAGATCACCTTTGCCGGTGCCGGCGTCAGTTTCTTCGGTGCCTCTGCCGAGAACCTTGCGTGGTACCAGAAGTACCTCGGTAAGAAGAGTATCGGCCCGGACAAGATCAACCAGCTCCGCCACTTGCGATTCTTCGGTGATGCGGATGGCGTTCGCGCACATATGGAGAAGCATCGCGAATTGCTCGCGCCCAAGTTCGAGTTGGTTCTGAAGATCCTCGAGGATCGGTTGGGTGCGTCGAAGGTCGCGTCGTGGACCGAGCCGAAGGGCGGCTACTTCATCAGCCTCGACGTTGTCGACGGCACGGCAAAGCGCGTCATCGAACTCGCGAAGAATGCCGGTATTGCGCTCACTGCAGCCGGTTCTGCCTTCCCGTACAGCACGGATCCGGATGATCGGAACATTCGTCTGGCCCCGAGTTTCCCTTCACTCGGCGATCTCGAGGTAGCCATGGACGGTGTCGCGACGTGTGTCCTGTTGGCGGCAACAGAATCGCGTCTCACCGAAAGCTGAGTCGCCTGTGACGGCGCGCCCAAGTCGTGAGCGTCGGTCATCTCTTGTAGCGTTCGGTGCACCAGTTCCTGACATTGGCGCATATCCGGAGGTTGTACGTGGCGGGTGCAGTCAATGCTTCGGAAAGTGCTGTGGTGGAGATGAGTTCAGGGGCATCTGAATTACGACAGGCGACTCCGCAGCGAATAATGCGAGTCGGTGTGATCGGCTTTGTCGTTCTCGTGGTGCTTGCTGTTGCTTCAGTCCTGATGGTTCTGTTCGGTGTTCCGATGGATGTGATCTATTGGGGCATTTTCCACAATTTCCTCGATCTTGACGTCTACCGCCACGGCGGCAGTTTTGTGGTGCAGGGACTGCCGTTGTACGACGGTCCGGTTCTGCAGGGAATGATGTTCACGTACACCCCGTTCGCGGGGATCCTGTTCACGGTGTGGGCGGTGCTCACGTTTCAACAGGCGATCGTCGTGTGGACGGTTCTCAATGTTGTCGCGCTTTTTGCGGTGGTCGTGCTGTGCTGGAAATATCTCGGGTACCGCCTCGGCGTCAAGACGTATGCAGTGAGCGCGTTGGCCACGGTCATTTTCCTGTTCATGGAACCGGTACGCACGACGCTGTGGCTCGGGCAGATCAACATTTTCCTGCTGCTGTTGATCGTGTGGGATTTGGGCCGGGACGAAAAAAGTCGCCTTCGGGGTATCGGCGCCGGGATCGCGGCGGGGGTCAAACTGACTCCGGCGTTCTTCTGGGCGTACCTGTTCATCACGAAGCAGTGGCGCGCCTTGGTGACTGCGGTGATCACGTTCGCCGCGACGGTGGCTTTGGGTTTCATCGTGATGTACAACGACGCGTTGACCTACTGGACCGGCACGCTCTTCGACAGCGATCGGGTGGGACGTACCGACTCACCGAGTAATCAGTCGGTGTCGGGTTTGATCGCTCAGTTGACGCATACGCCGACGCCGTCGAAGGTGCTCGTTCTCGGGTGCAGCGTGGTGGCCGTGTGTCTCGGACTGGGAGCTGCCTGGATGGCTCACCGCAGGGGGCAGAAGTTGCTCGGGCTGACCATGACCGGGCTCACCGCCACAACCGTGTCCCCCTTCTCGTGGGGTCACCACTGGGTGTGGTTTGTTCCGCTGGTGATCCTGGCTTCTCACTACGCGATGGCGTCGAAGAAGATCTGGGCTTGGGTCGTGCCGATCGTGTTCCTCCTACCCGTCCTGAACTGGTCGCACACGTGGCCGATACCCGCGGCGGATATGCAGGGTACCGACCGCTTTATCGGCATGGGAATGTTTATGTTGCCCTCGCCCGACTACCTGCGAATCGCCATGGTGGCTGTCTATCTGTGGGTGTTTGTCGTGGCCGCTGCCATGACGCTGATCGTGTTCGGTTGGAAGAAATGGACAGTGCCGAATCTGGAAGCTGCAGACACACCGGCCTGACATGGCAGGATCGGATGTATGGCACTTCATCTGAATCTCGTCGGCGACCCCGAAGCGGATGCTCTCCTCTCCGAGGACCCGTTGGCCTTGTTGCTCGGAATGTTGCTCGACCAGCAGGTTCCGATGGAGACGGCATTTCTGGGGCCGAAGAAGCTCGCGGATCGCATGGACGGTCTCGACGTCCGTCGCATCGCGGAGATGGACACGGACGCGTTCATCGAGATTTGCGCGCAGACGCCGGCAGTCCATCGTTTCCCGAAGTCGATGGGCGAACGCATCCAATCCGTGTGCCAGTTCATCGTCGAAAAGTACGACGGTGACACCGCTGCGATCTGGACGTCGGGTGATCCGAACGGCAAGGAAGTGCTCAAACGACTCAAGGCGCTGCCCGGTTACGGCGATCAGAAGGCCCGAATCTTCTTGGCGCTGCTGGGCAAACAAATCGGGGTCCAGCCTGACGGTTGGCGCGAAGCAGCTGGGGATTACGGACTCGACGGGTCACGGCGGTCCATAGCCGACGTGGTCGACGAGCAGACGCTCCTCGAGGTCCGCGAGTTCAAGAAAGCCGCCAAGGCTGCAGCAAAGGCAAAATAGTCAGCCGAATTGCGTACTACTCGCCCGCACCAGCTTCACCAAGTCGCCTGCCGGCCCTTCGAGTTGCCGCGGCGGCCGCCATACGGCTCGCAAGGTGCGGGCGAGGTCGAGGCCGTCCACCTGGACAACCCGAAGGTCACCCGATTTCACCTGCTCACTGACTGCAAGAGTGCTCAGCACTGCCGGTCCGACACCGCCGAGGACGCTGGTGCGGATGGCGGCCGAGCTACCGAGCTCGAGCAGGGGCGTCGCGCGCTCGTATTCCGAAAGCGCAACATCGAGAGTGGTCCGAGTGCCGGATCCTGGCTCGCGGACCAGCAACGGCGTCATGGCCAGTTCGCCGATGGTGAGAGGTTTACGCCGACGCGCCCATGCGTGATCGGGATCGACAACGACTACGAGTGAATCGCGGGCGACGGTGATGCTGTGTAGGTGCCTGGGCACAGTCGGGGATTCGACAAATCCGAGATCGCACATTCCCACGTCGATCGCTTCGATGACACGCGTCGAGTTGTAGACCTGCAGATGCACTGTGACGTCGGGGTGTAACCCACGAAAAGTGCCCAGCCACGCCGGAATCAGATGTTCGGCAACAGTCATGCTGGCGCAGACCGTCAACTCCGCCGATCGCTCGGTCCGCATTCCTTCGGCCACGTCGAGTAGCTGTGTCGAATTGGCCAGGACGCGCCGGGCCCAATGGACGATGACGGTGCCTTGCGGAGTTAGCGTCGCCCCGGTTGATTTTCGGTGGATCAGGGGCATACCGAGTTGGCGTTCCAGCGCTTTGATCGCACGGCTGGCGTTGGGTTGCGCGATATGCGCGAGACGGCTTGCAGCGCTGAGGCTTCCGTGATCATCGACGCCGACCAGTAGCTCGAGTGTGGTGAGGTCCGGCCAGCGTCGGGTCATGCATTCAGGCTATACCCAATTACCCGGACATATCGTATTGATATGCCGTGATAGCAGAAATCGAGCTACCGCACCAATGATTTCTGACGGACTCTGGACGAGTGAACAGCGATGTGAAGTCCGTGGTCGACAAACCGGCCGTTGCCTCGCCGGCGCCTGTGCGGCGGTGGGCGAGTATCACTGCGCTCGTGCCCGGAGTGGCCCTGTGCGCCGTCGGTGCGGCAATCGCGCTGGGGGTCGGGCGGCTCTTTTCCGCTGTCAGTCCGCTGCTGATTGCCATCGTCGCCGGCGCGATCGTGGCGAATACTGTCACCCTGCCTGCGAAATTCCAGCCGGGACTGACTTTTTCGTCTAAACGACTGCTGCGAATCGGAATCGCATTGCTCGGTCTGCAGTTGATGTTCAGCGACATCGTCGGGCTCGGCTGGGGTGTGATCGCCGTCGTCGTGGCGATCGTTGTTCTTGGCATCGCCGGAACAATGTATGCCGGAAAGCTTTTGGGTCTGTCGTGGACACAGCGAATTCTGATTGCGTGCGGCTTCTCGATCTGCGGCGCCGCGGCTGTGGCCGCCGCGGATGGCGTGGTGAATGCAAAAGAAGAAGAGTTACTTACTGCGGTAGCGCTGGTGGTGATCTTCGGAACGTTGATGATTCCGGCAATTCCGTTGTTGGCGAGGAGTTTCGGACTCGATGACGTCAGCGCGGGCATGTGGGCCGGTGGGTCGATTCACGAGGTTGCGCAGGTTGTTGCCGCCGGCAGTGCTCTCGGTGCCACCGCATTGGGTGTTGCCACCATTGTGAAACTTGCGCGTGTGCTGATGCTGGCGCCGGTCATGGCGTTCTTGAGTATCCGTCAACGTGCCATGTCCGACAATTCGAATCTCCAGGTGAAGCGGCCGCCGCTGGTGCCCCTGTTCACGTTGGCCTTCATCGCATTCATGGGGCTGCGTTCAACGGGGATTCTCCCGGAAGAGGTTCTCGGCGTCGCGAAGACGGTGCAAACCGCATTGTTGGCGGCTGCGATGTTTGCCCTCGGGCTCGGTGTGCGACTGAGTGTGATCCGCGGAGTCGGAGTGCGCCCATTCGTGTTGGCTGCATTGTCGACGGTCTGGGTGGCCCTGATCGCCTTGGTCGGTGTTGTGCTGGTCAGCTGATCGTTCTCACCCTTGGCGCTGGGCTTTCCATTCGCTGGGGCTCATCGAAAACTGCGTGCGAAACCACCGCGAGAAACTGCCTTGAGTAGAAAATCCGAGGTGCACGGCAACGTCGGTCAACGAATAGCGTGGGTTCGACACCAAGCGTTGCGCGAGGCTACTGCGTACCGAATTGAGAACAGCCGTGAAGGTATCACCCGATTCTGCTAGATGGCGGTGCAGGGTTCGCCGATCGAAGCCGAGGCTCCGAGCCACATGTTCGACGGAGCATCGTCCGGTGGGGAGCAGCACTTCGATCAATTCCCTTGTGCGGCTGAGGGTATCGGAGGAATCCGCGGCGGGAAGCGAGTCGAGGAATGCTCGTGCATATGGGCGAAGTAGCTCATCGGCCAGTTCGTTGCGGGCATCTAGATCGCTCGCATAGAACACGATTCCGGTGAACTCGTGATCGAAGTCCACCGCGTTGCCGAGAATTCGTCGATGTGTACTGGTGTCTTGCGGAGCACTGTGTGTGAATCCGACGCTCACCGGTTGCCAGGCAGGCCCGAGAAAGCTCCGCAGGATCTGCACTGTGGCGCCGACGGCGAGTTCGACGGTCTGCCTGGTGTCGACCGAGTCTGCGGTTGGCCTCGAATTCGCAGGATCGCCGACTTCCAGGCCGATGCGCAGGGTGGCCAATCCGCTGACTTCGGTGAGACGGATGCGCAGTGCCTCGTTGTAGGTGTGCTCGTACCGGATCAGGACGTCCAGTGCGCTCCTGACGTCGGGTTCTTCCCTGATGACCAGGCTGAGCGGCCCGAGATTGGACAGCCTGCGGAGTTCGGCAAGGAGGAGGCCGAAATCTTCGCGCCCGGATTCCGTTGCGGACAGTTCGAGGAGCGCGGCAATCGAGGCTGCTGGCACCCACTGATCGGGGTTGGCCAGGCTTGTCGGAGCGAGGCCGACGCTCCTCATCAGGTCGACGGCATCGATGTGGACCGAGCGACACAGGTCGACGTAGCGGTTGAGCGACGCATAGCGGGCGAGTGGCTTCACGAGGTTCCTTAGTTCTTGACTTAATGTCCCGAAATGTTGTGCTGCGTGTCTCGTACAGTTAAGCATGTGAGCCGGATCTCACCTAGTGTTGTTCACATCAGATCGCGACCCCGGAGTCGAAAGTAACTTCTGGAAGTTGTTGCGTACGAACATAGCTCGACCGAATTTGTCGACTATGCCCACAGAATTGGAGAGCATCGTGGCACACGCCATTCGATTCCATGAGATCGGTACCCCGTCTGTCATGCGTTGGGAAGAGGTCGAGGTAGGTCAGCCCGGGGCTGGTGAGGTCCGGATTCGCCACGGCGCCGTCGGACTCAACTTCGCCGACACGTACTTCAGAAGTGGCCTCTACCCTGCGCAATTGCCTGCCGGTATGGGCGTCGAGGGTGCCGGAACTATCGAGGCGGTCGGTGCGGGTGTTGCCGATTTCAGTGTGGGGGATCGGGTGACCTACACCGGCAGTCCGCTCGGGGCGTACAGCACCGAGCGCATCATGCCGGCTGCCGACCTGATCGCGTTGCCCGACGGTATCGATTTCGAGACGGCAGCAGCGATGACCATGCGCGGCCTCACAGCGGCTTACCTTCTGCGCCGCATCTACCCGCTGAAGGCAGGGGATACCGTTCTGCTGCACGCTGCTGCAGGTGGAGTTGGTTTGATCTTCACTCAGTGGGCAAAGCTGCTGGGCATCAAGGTGATCGGGACTGTTTCCACAGACGAGAAGGCAGCTGTTGCCCTGGCGCACGGGTGCGATGAGGTCATCATCTACACCCGCGAGGATGTTGTTGCGCGGGTCAGGGAGATCACCGGTGGTGTCGGTGTGCCGGTTGTCTACGACAGCATCGGGCAGTCCACGTTCGAGGTCTCACTCGACTCCTTGGCACGCCGAGGGCTGATGGTGTGCTTCGGAACCGCATCAGGGCCGACGCCGCCGATCAACGCAATGCAGTTGGCGGTCAAGGGATCTCTTTTTGTCACTCGACCGGCCTTGGCCGACTACATCGCCGATCCGGCGGAGCGCGCCGAATTGGCCGCCGAGCTCTTCTCGCACGTCGAAGAGGGGCGGATCAAGATCGGAATCAATCAGCGGTATGCACTCGAAGATGCGGTGCGTGCGCACCACGATCTGGAATCCGGCCGCAGTATCGGTTCCTCCGTCTTTACCGTCTGACGCCATCCGTCGAAAGGGGAATCGTCATGAATAACACTGCAACGCTGATTGATACGGCCACCAGGTCGATCACCGTCGAGAAGCTGACCTGCTCCATCGGTGCCGAACTGTCCGGAGTGGACCTCGGCGTTGTCGCTCGCGACGACGCTTTGTTCGCCGAAATCAAATCGCTCCTGCTCGAGCACAAGGTTCTGTTCTTCCGTGACCAGGACTTCAGCCGGGCGCAGCACGTAGAACTGGCACAACGCTTCGGCGACCTCGAGGATCATCCCGCGCTGGGTAGCGATCCCGACCATCCCGGGCTGGTCCGCATCTACAAAGACCTCGACAGTCCGCCGGAGCATTTCGAGAATGCCTATCACTGCGACGCGACGTGGCGCGTGAACCCACCGATGGGATGCGTGCTCCGCTGTGTGGAAACACCACCCGTCGGAGGTGACACCATCTGGGTGAACATGGCACTGGCATACGACAATCTGCCTGCCGGCATCAAGGACCAGATCAAGGACCTCAAAGCCCGGCACAGTATCGAATCGAGCTTCGGTGCCAGGATGCCGATCGAACAGCGCCATCAGCTCAAGGAGCGCTTTCCGGACGCCGAACATCCCGTTGTGCGAACGCATCCCGAGACCGGCGAGAAGATTCTTTTTGTCAATTCGTTTGCGACGCACCTCGTCAATTACCACACACCGGAGAACATTCGATACGGCATCGACTTCGCTCCTGGCTCGAGTAACTTGCTCAACTACCTCGCAAGCCAGGCCCAGATTCCCGAGTATCAGGTTCGGTGGCGCTGGACCGAGAACAGCGTCGCAATCTGGGACAACCGTTCAACGCAACACTATGCAGTGCAGGACTATTGGCCTGCAGTTCGAAAGATGGAACGCGCCGGAATAGTCGGCGACGCACCGTTCTGATCGTCCCCCTTCTTTCTCAGCTCTCATCTGATTGGAGTTTTGTTATGCATTTTCACGATGATGCCTTGTTCCCGGAGGTTCAGGAGAA
>NZ_VBTM01000008.1:0-177986 GCF_013277795.1 Rhodococcus sp. MS16 | reverse complement strand
TGAAACAACACACAGATACCTTTTGAGAGAACCTTGTTTTCTCCATCCCCCAACACCAGAAACATTGGTGTTGACGGGTGGTGAAACACATGGTGATCGAAAAAGTGAGGTTACTGTGACAGTTTCATAGAGTTACGGCGGTCATAGCGAAGGGGAAACGCCCGGTCCCATTCCGAACCCGGAAGCTAAGCCCTTCAGCGCCGATGGTACTGCACTCGACAGGGTGTGGGAGAGTAGGACACCGCCGAACACAACTTGAGAAAGCCCCCAACCTTCACCGGTTGGGGGCTTTTTCGTGTCCCCGAAACACCCCCGCGATCGAGCGAACGGTACACCCGTCGCCTCGGATCGACCGAACGTACCGTTCGCACCATCACTGGCGGGTTAAAACTCCGCAAACAGGGTACGTAGCGACGACAAAGCTCATGGGATGTCAGTAGTTCGTGGCATAGTGAACAGCTATGGTTGGCCTCCGCAACTCCAGTGGCTCGCACCTGCGACTTGTGCCGACAGGATTGGATCAGCAAGAACCCGCTGCTTCACAGCAGACTCCCGCTGTGCCCGAACATCCCTCGATGAACTCGCGTGCACAGCGCGGTTCATTGCCGGCAGGTCTACGAATCTCGATTCGGCTTGAAGAGGTGTCCACGCAGATATCGCGGCGGTTGATTGTCGATTCCGATTTCACGCTCGACGATTTCCATGCCGTAGTTCAACGGGCAATGGGTTGGCACGATATGCATGGACATTCGTGGCGGAAGATCGGCACACGGTTTCCTGGTGATTTTCTGGAATACGCTCCGCGTAATCGTGTGGCTGATCGTCGTAGCCGCGGCCAGAGCGCAGTCGCCGAGAACGAGGTCCACGTTCACGAAGTTCTGATATCTCCCGGTGACATGATCCAGTACCGGTACGGACGAGCCGGTGCGTGGCGGCATTCTGTGACTCTCGAATCGGTTGACGACGAGGCCGCGGACAAACCCGCGGTGTGCATCGAAGGCGTTGGTGCGTGCCCGCCCGAAGAATGTGCGGGACCTGAAGAATTCGAGCAACTATTGAGGGTGCTGCTTTCCGAGGAATTGCGCTCTCGGGAGTGGACTCTGGAGTGGGCACAAACCGATTTCGAGCCGAATAAGTTTGTGTTGGAGGAGGTCAACGAGCGATTGGCTCGTTGTGTCGGAACGGTGGCGCGCGAGTCCGCTATCGCGTCGTTCCCACGCACCTTCGATATCTGGAATCTTTTCGAATTGCTCGCGCCGGCTAGCGCACCTGAGTTGCATGACGTCTTTGCGATGGCGCGACTCGATGATCGGTCCGAGTCTTCGTTGCAGATACGTGTTGCTGTGGGCTCGCGGCTTCAGATGTTGTTGACGTTGATCGGTGACGATGGAATCGATGTCGAGTCATTTCTGTCGACGGTCGACGCGGCGCTGGACCAGCCGGAACTCGAGCCGGTTAATCTTCCCAAGGCTCAGCGTTTGTTTGTGCTGCTCCGAAGCTGGGGTTTGGCCAGGAAGCTGAAGGGCCGGATTGTCCTGACTCGCCGTGGGCGTTCAGCGAGTGCAGATGCAGACGTGTTGTGGAATTGCATTGTCCACGGGGTTCCCGTTGCGTCGGCGGGACCTGCGCGGGCGATTGAACTTCTTGTCCTGCTCGCTGTTGCCGCGGGGCTGGAGCCGTCGGATCGACATCACCTTGTTGCGGGAACTCTTGGCCAGATCCGATCGTCCCCGGCGTTGGTTGCAGAGCCCGCGATTCCGGGCAAGTCTGCCGGCACCACGATCGAGGTTCTCGATCTGGTCGGCGCGATTGGATACGACCTGGTAGGGATGATCTCGACGTCGGATATGCCCTGGGCGCAGTATCTTGCGCGGGCAGTCCTTCAGCGCTAAAAGTACCGCTGGAACGAACATGGGGTCCGAGCCTGATTCAGGCTCGGACCCCATGTTCGTGGCGCGATGTCAGATGTTGACGCCGTAGTCACGGGCGATGCCTGCTAGGCCTGACGCGTATCCCTGGCCGATTGCCCGGAACTTCCACTCGTTGTTGTGCCGGTACACCTCACCGAAGAGCATGGCTGTCTCTGTGGACGCATCTTCGGACAGGTCGTAGCGAGCAAGCTCTGATCCGGTGGAGAGGTCGACCACGCGAATGTAGGCATTGGTGACCTGGCCGAAGGATTGGAGGCGCGCGTCGGCGTCGTGGATCGATACCGGGAAGAAGATGTTGGTGACGTTGGGCGGTACCGCCGGGAGGTCGATGTTGATTACCTCGTCGTCTCCGTCGCCTTCGCCGGTGAGGTTGTCGCCGGTGTGCTCGATGGCACCGTCAGGGGACCGTAGGTTGTTGTAGAACACGAAGTGAAGATCGGAAAGTACCTTGCGTTCCGGGCCGGTGACCAACGCACTGGCATCAAGGTCGAAGTCAGCGCCACTGGTACTTCGTGCGTCCCATCCAAGTCCGACAGCGATTTTGGTCAGATTGGGTGCTGCTTTCGACAGAGATACGTTGCCGCCCTTGGCAAGTGTGACGCCCATTCAGGTTCCTCTCGTTCGAATGTGGTGATATCCGCATTCGTGAGTTCTGTGTTGTCCGTTCACAAATAACCATACCGTTCCCCGAGATTACGGGGTGGGACAAGCCTGGCGTTTACTCGAATAGCGAACGGATGTCTTCGGAGCCCAGAGTGGAACTGAGGAGCTCGTCGGAGTCCATCACGCTGGCGAACAGCGCGGATTTCTTGGCTTTGAGAGCCATCACCTTGTCTTCGATCGTGTCCTTTGCGATGAGGCGGTACACCATCACGTTCTTGGTTTGGCCGATGCGATGTGCTCGGTCCACGGCTTGAGCTTCGGTGGCGGGGTTCCACCACGGATCGAGAATGAAACAGTAGTCGGCCTCGGTGAGGTTGAGCCCGAAGCCACCTGCTTTGAGACTGATCAAAAACACTGGCGCAGCACCGGTTTTGAACTTTTCCAACACGTCGCCGCGGTCGCGCGTGCTGCCGTCGAGATAGCAGTGCTCGATGTTATCGGCGTCGAGGCGGCGGCGAACGGCGTTGAGGAAACCGGTGAACTGACTGAAGATCAAGGCGCGGTGTCCGCCGGCGATGACGTCGTCCAATTGCTCGAGAAGTGCGTCGACTTTGGCTGACGGGATCGTGGCGTGCTTGTCGTCGATCAGTGAGGCGTCGAGGCTGAGTTGGCGAAGTAGTGTCAGTGACGCGAGGATGGTGAAACGGTTCTTGTCGACGTCGGACAGCAAGCCGAGGATCTTCTGGCGTTCGTGTTGGAGATGCGTGTCGTAGAGCGCGCGATGCTTGGGGTAGAGGTCGATCTCGAGTACTTGTTCTTGCTTTGCCGGTAGGTCGCGAACCACCTGCTCCTTGGTGCGTCTGATCATCAACGGTTTGACACGTCGGCGCAGTTGTTCCAATCGCTCTGTGTCCCCGCCATTTTCGATCGGCCGACGGTACAGCTCGGTGAAGTGGGCGGAATTCGGAAAGAGTCCGGGAGCCGTGATCGCAAGCAGTGACCACAGTTCGGAAAGGTTGTTCTCCATAGGTGTGCCGGTGATGGCGAGTTTGAACGGCGTCTCGAGTTTTCGGGCGCACTGGTGGACTTTGGATTTGTGGTTCTTTGCGAACTGGGCTTCATCGAGGATGAGGCCGGACCAACTGTTGGCAGAATAGGCGTCGGAGTCGAGGCGGAGCAACGCGTACGACGTGATGACGATGTCGGCGCCGATAACGATGTCGGTGAGATCGAGGTTCTGTCGTTTGAGTGTCCCGGTGACGATGACCGTACTGAGTTCTGGTGTGAATCTGGCTATTTCGGATTTCCAGTTGGAGACAACGCTGGTCGGGGCAACGATCAGAAAAGGTGGTGCCACCGGATCGGATTGGCGTGCACGGGCAATCATCGCCAGTGTTTGAAGCGTCTTGCCGAGCCCCATGTCGTCGGCCAGTATTCCGCCGAGTCCGTGTTCCAGAAGGAAATTGAGCCACCGGAATCCGTCGACCTGATAGGGACGCAGTGTGGCCAGCAATGTCGACGGGACATCCACGTGGTCGATGGAGGCATGGGTGAGCAACCCGTCGACCTGCTTTTTCCACTGCGCTGCTTGATGTTCGACGATTCCGAGCGACGCGAGATCGTCCCAGAGGCCGGCTTGGAACTTGCTGATTCGCAGCGGTCCGTTGGGGCGGTCGAGGAGTGAGCGTGCTTCCGCGATGAGGCGTTGCAGTTCACGGAGTTCGGGTTTGTCGAGGCTGAAGTATGCGCCGTCGGGCAACAGCAGTTCGGTGGCGCCGATGCTGAGGGCGGCAAAGATGTCGGCAAAGGGTACTTCTTGGCCGTCGGCGTTGACGGTGACCCCGAGGTCGAACCAGTCCGATCCGGCGCTGTCCGGCGAAGCGCTGGTGGAGAGCCCGATGACAAGCGAATCATCGGTGGCGCGATAGTTGGCTGGTGTCCCGTCGATGGTGACGTCAGCGTCCGGATGGTCACGGAGCAACGGAAGGACATCGAGTGTGAATCGCATCGTGTCCAGGCCCGCCAATGAACCGTGGACCAGTTCTCGCGTGTGTGGCCGAGTGGTGTCGGAGGGGCCGAACAGGGGGCTCACGGTGTCGAGGATGGATTGTTCCTTGGCTGGAGAGCGGCCGTCGAGTGACCCGGGATGTTCACCCACGCCTACGGTCAATCGATCGTTCCCGATGGTGTAGTGCCACTCCCACGTCAGGTCGACACGATGATCATCGCCGTACTTCGCTCGCAGGTGAAGGACCGGACCGCTGATCTCGGGTGACGCGTACGAATTGTCGCTGGAGACGATGTCGGCAATTGAGCTGAGTCTGACCGCGAAGCGGGAGGTGAAGGTTTCGCGGTGTTCTGCCGGCACTTCGATGGCGTCGCCTGCGTTGATGAAGTCCTTGAGGGCGGGGGAGACGGAGGTGTTCAGCGGTGCCAACCGGATTCTGCCGTCGTGGTCGACTGCGTAGATGCCGTGGACAGTGCTACCGATTGTTCCCCAGATCGGTGGGGTTGGCTCTGATGTTCTCTCGCCGTCGTTCGTGAAAAATGGGCGCGGTGTGACTTGAAGTCCGTTGTCCGGACCATGCGTCACGTCGATGCACACGTCCACTCCGTCATCGATCAATACTGGTCCGAGGCTCGGCTTGGCATGGAGGAGTGGGATGCCGGCCTTGCGCGCCTCTGCGAGCAACGCCCACAGGCCGGGACTGGGGAAGTCCGACAGATCAAAATCGGTGGCGTTGTAGTGGCGGTACGCCGTCCTGGCACTGATCAGTAGGTGGATGTCATTGAGTATCCGGATGTGTTGCGCCGGGTGTTGGTGGAAGCTGCCCAGCTTGTTCCACGCGAGGCCCCCGGAAATCCATCCCCGCGCGCCTGGTTGCACGGGTTTGACCAGTAGTTGGTTTCGTGGGCCGTTGGTGCGCAGAGTGAATTGAATGCCAAGATCACTGGCGCCTCGTTCGACAGGATTCGGCCGAAGTAACGCCCGGATCGAGTCTTCCCAGTTCTTGGGCGCCGGTGGTTGTGAGGACCTCGCCGCGGCAGCTATGACCAGGGCAGCGACGTGCTTACAGTTCATGCGCACCGGGCACGTGCAAATGCCACGGAGGATCGTGGCGACGTTGGTGGTGTTGTTATGGGTGCGCCGGCTGAGGAAGACCGTAGATACGTACTCCTCGTTGCCGATTACCTCGCCTTCGAGAGTCTGGGTCGCCTCGTCCCACTCGAATTCGCGAACGGCTCCTTGGCGGAAATAGTCGAGTCCGCGTTGAAATGTGGTTGTGCCGACTACAGCGCGGATTTGGTCCAGGTCGAGGACTGATTCCGGCTGCATCTTTCCACCCTAATCCGCGAGTCCGACACCGCTGTGAAACAGCGGTAATGACCGCCGATTTTAAACTGGACGGTATGTTCACTTTGTCGGATTAGAAATTGGGAGTCTGGATGAATGTCCATGTGAACACGCGTGCGCGGATTGGGAAGCTCGGGGCCGCGCTGATCGCGGCGTGTGTCGCGACCGCGCCGCTGGTCGGTGCCGGTACGGCCAACGCGCAGCAGAGCACCGGCAGTATCGGAAGTTTCGATTTCGGATCGAGTGTTCCCGAGATATTTCGGGATGATCCCGGACCGCTTCCAGTTCTGCGCGACGACATAGTGGCACCGGCAATTGTGGGTGAAGTGCACACCGGAGCGCAGGCGTCGCGCCTGACTGTTGCGTCGCCGGCCTTGAAGCGCGAGGTGGGTGTCGAGGTGCTACTTCCGGCCGACAACTCGGTTCCGCGCCCGACGCTTTACATGCTGCAGGGCGTCGACGGTGGTGAGGGCTCGAACGGCTGGGTGACCATGGGCGGCGCCCCCGCGTTTTTTGCTGACAAGAATGCCCATGTCGTCATGATCAACGGGGGATCAGCGAGCTTGTTCTCGGATTGGGAGAACGAGGATCCGGCGCTCGGATTGCACAAGTGGGAAACCTTCATCGCGAAGGAGTTGCCACCGTTGATCGACGCTCACTTCGGGACCAACGGCGTCAATGCAATCGCCGGGACGTCGATGGGTTCGCAGGGCGCGATGATGCTCGCTCATCGGTATCCGGATCTGTATCGCGGCGTCGCGGTGTTCAGCGGTTGCTATTCGACGATGGATACCTGGGGCCGAACCAGCGTGCAGGCGACGATTACCTCGCGCGGCGGTGATCCGGCCAATATGTGGGGAGAGCTCGGTGGGCCCGAGTGGGAAGCACATGATTCCGTGTTGAACGCAGAAAGCCTGCGCGGCAAGGAGATCTACATCTCCACTGCCAACGGCGCCCCCGGGGCGGATGAAACGCTGCAGACGCCGGAACTGCTCGAGCGGCTGGTTGTCGGCGGCGGGATCGAGGCTGCCGCAAAGGTGTGCACCAAGTTGTTCGATCAGCGATTGCGTTCACTTGATATCGACGCCACCGTGGACTACGAGCCCAACGGCACCCATGCGTGGGCGTACTGGCGTGAGCGCTTGCCGAAGGCGTGGCCGACGCTGTCGAAGGCTCTGGGTGTTTGACGATACATGCGCAGCTGTCGTTTCGCCGCTGATCAGGCGTGGTGCGATGGGCCAGCGGGTGAGTGTGTCCGAATTACACGGTATCTTTCAAATGACTGTATTTAATTGTTTGGGAGCCTGATGTCGAAGTGCCTGACCCCGCTCACCCCCGTGAGGCGGGCGGGAATCGTTGTAACCACTGCGTGTGTGTTCGGACTGCAGGTGCTCGGTATCACTTCGGTAGGCGCGACGCCGATCTCCGACAGTCTCGAGACGTTGGAATACGGTTCGACTGTGCCCGGGTCCATGCAGGGCGACCCAGGGGCACCAGCACAACTGTTGGACGGCATTACGGCCCCCGCAATTGTCGGAGAGAACGTGACTGGACCGCAGTCCGTTCGGCTGACGGTGGCATCTCCCGCCTTGCGACGTGACGTCGGCGTCGAAGTTATCCTTCCCGCGGACAACTCTGCGCCGAGACCTACCCTTTATCTCCTGGATGGTGCCGACGCTCAGGAGAAGTCCAGTGGGTGGGTGCGGTACGGCGTCGCGCCGGATTTCTTTGCCGACAAGAACGTCAACGTCGTGATGATCAACGGCGGCAAGGCCGGCATGTACACGGATTGGGAGAACGAGGATCCGGCACTTGGACTGCACAAGTGGGAAACGTTCATTGCGAAAGAGTTGCCCTCGCTCCTGAACGCGAGATTGAACACCAACGGCGTCAATGCAATTGCGGGCATTTCGATGGGCGCGCAGGGTGCGATGATGCTCGCCCACCGAAATCCGGGCCTGTACAAAGGTGTGGCGGGTTTCAGTGGGTGCTACTCGACCACGGACACCTGGGGGCGCGCCAGCATCCAATCGACGGTCACGTCGCGCGGCGGAAACACCGACAACATGTGGGGGATTCCAGGCGGGCCGGAATGGGAAGCGCACGATTCGCTCCTCAATGCCGAGCAACTCCGCGGAACGGAAATCTACTTGTCCGTCGCGACGGGCGTGGCGGGCGAGAACGAAAATTTGCAGACGCCTGATTTGGCCGATCGTCTGGTCGTCGGTGGCAGTATCGAGGCGGTTGCACACATGTGTACCAAGGCTTTCGACCAGCGTCTCACCGCACTCGGTATCGATGCCACGATCGACTACGAACCGACCGGCACGCACTCGTGGCCGTACTGGCGTGAGCGTTTCCCCAAAGCGTGGCCAACTTTGGCCAAGGCGCTCGGTATCTGACCAGAAAAAATGTCCCCACACCGATCGCGGTGCGGGGACATCTTTTGGTGTGGCCGAATTATGCGTCGACGAGTTCTTCGGCAAACGGATTACCGTTGCGAGGCGCGTTGAAGCGGGCCGTGTCGAGGATGCCTTCGCGCTTGGCCACTATCACCGGGACGAGTGCCTGCCCGGTGACGTTGACGGCCGTACGGCCCATGTCGACGATCGGTTCGACGGCAAGCAGCAGGCCCACGCCGGCAAGCGGCAGTCCGAGTGTCGAGAGCGTCAGGGTGAGCATGACTGTTGCGCCGGTAGTTCCAGCGGTCGCGGCCGAACCGATAACCGACACGACAACGATCAAGAGGTAGTCGGTGAAGTTGAGCGGAACGTCGTAGAAGCCGGCAACAAAGATGGCGGCGATTGCGGGATAGATTGCGGCGCAACCGTCCATTTTCGTGGTGGCACCCAGCGGCACGGCAAACGACGCGTACTCGCGCGGCACGCCGAGATTGCGCTCGGTGACGCGTTCGGTCAGTGGGAGTGTGCCGATCGACGAGCGGGAAACGAAGCCGAGTTGAGTGGCAGGCCAGACGCCGGAGAAGAAGTTCCGAACCGAGAGGCCGTGTGCAGCAATGAGAGCCGGGTAGACGACAAAGAACACGATCGCCAGACCGATGTAGACCGCGGCGGTGAATACACCGAGCGATCCGATGGCGTCCCAGCCGTAGGTTGCGACGGCGGTGGCGATCAGGCCGGCGGTGCCGATCGGCGCGAGACGAATGATCCACCACAGCACCTTCTGGATGATTGCCAGGAGGGAAGCGTTGAACTCGAGGAACTTCTCTGCCTTGGCGCCGACCTTGAGCGCCGCGATTCCGATTGCCGCTGCGATGACAAGCAGTTGCAGAACATTGAAGCTGAGTGAGGTTGTCGCGACACCTTCGGTGACTGACGTCTTGGCACCCAGACCGAGGAAGTTGTTCGGCACCAGGCCCGTGATGAACGCCCACCACGATCCGGAGCTCTTCGGTTCCTTGGCAGATTCGACGGCAACGTCGGTACGTGAACCTGGATCGGTGATCAGGCCGACGACGATGCCGATGATGACCGCGATGAATGCCGTGATCGCGAACCACAACAGAGTCTGCACAGCCAATCGAGCGGCATTGGCAACCTGACGCAGGTTTGCGATGGAACTGACGATGGCGGTGAACACCAGCGGAATGACCGCGACCGTCAGCAGTTTGACGTAGCTGCTGCCGATGGTCTGGACAGTTCCGACGAGCCAGTTCACATTGCCGTCTGCGGCGTCAGGCATCGCGCGGGCAACGAGACCGAGAATGACACCGATAACCAGACCGGCAACAATCTGAGGTCCGAATGACGTTGCCCACGAGGGGAACCGGGTTTTTGATTCCGGCACGCCGGTAGAGGTGGAGCTGGGCATGACAATGCCTTTCAAAAAATTGAAGAGATCGAAACGCGGCACGCCGTGAAGAAGTTCAGGCGGGGTTTCGTGAAAATGTTTCCTGGTACGCGTCTATCAGGCCGAGCGCGGACACATTGCGCTCGCCTGCAGGCGAAGGTCGACGTAGCGTCGAGAGGTCAGGAACAACACTGCGAAGACTCTACTCGCAGCTTCAACTACCGATGATTCCGGGCGGTCCATGGGTGTGCGTGAACGAGGGCCGGAGACTCGATGACTACTGTCGAGGTTCGGTAGGTGCACCGGTACCTGCGCGTCGGCTAGCGGAAGCGAGAGACCGATGAGCGTTCGACATGCCGAATATCCACGTCCGAAGCACTTCCTGGTGCATATAAGCGACACGCACCTCGTCGAGGGTGGGGACCTGTACGGCGCCGTCGACGCGACAGCTCGACTGCGGCAGATTCTTGCCGGCGTCGAGGCGTCAGGGGCGCGTCCGCGGGCGTTGGTGTTCACCGGCGATCTCACCGACAAAGGGGAGTCGGACGCGTACGAGACGCTGAAATCGATCGTGGAACCGGTGGCAGGCAGACTTGGTGCCGAGGTCGTCTGGGTGATGGGTAACCACGACGATCGGGAACACTTCCGGATGCGGTTGTTGAACGAGTCACCGTCGACCCGGTCGGTCGATCGGGTCTACGACATCGACGGCCTCCGCATCATCACGCTCGACTCCACTGTTCCCGGCCACCACTACGGATCGATCAGCGACGCCCAGTTGGATTGGCTGCGAACACAATTAGCGACTTCAGCGCCCGACGGAACGATTCTCGCCCTTCATCACCCGCCGATTCCCTGTATCCAGGATCTGGCTGTGCTGGTCGAACTACGAGATCAGCCGCGGTTGGCCGAAGTGCTCCGGGGAAGTGACGTGCGGGCAATTCTCGCGGGCCACCTGCATTACTCGACGACGGCGACGTTCGCGGGAATCCCCGTATCTGTGGCATCGTCGGCCTGCTACACCCAGGACCTCAACGTAGCGGTCGGCGGACAGCGTGGCCGAGACAGCGCACAAGGCTGCAATCTCGTCCACGTGTACGCCGACACGATTGTTCATTCGGTAGTGCCGCTCGAGCGCGACGACGTTGTCCGCGACGATACGGTGGGTGAGGCCGTCAGCGCCCGCGACGCTGCGGCGCGTCTGGCGGACGCAGGCATTCGCATCGGTGAGCACAGCGATATTGCCGTCGCGCAGTAGTATGCGTCAGGCCTCCCACGGCGCTTTGACGGGATAGTAGTTCTCGAGGAATTCGGTGACCTTACGGGTACGTAGTTCGAGATCGATTTCCGGTTCACTA
Source organism: Rhodococcus sp. MS16 (assembly GCF_013277795.1). Lineage (NCBI taxonomy): Bacteria > Bacillati > Actinomycetota > Actinomycetes > Mycobacteriales > Nocardiaceae > Rhodococcus > Rhodococcus sp. MS16. The sequence continues at coordinate 166,929 of NZ_VBTM01000008.1, read as the reverse complement.
CCGTCGTTGAGGCAGAAGAAATCCATCGAACGGTCTTTGAGTAGTGAATTCATCTGTCGCAAACCGGCTTTGACAGTGGTGTCGACGTATTTGACGGTAGCCGACTTCTGTACGACGGAGCGGCCGCTCATCAGCGCGTAGTAGTGGTACAGCGAATTGGTGACCGAAATGTTGGTGCTTGCGCGGAAGGTACTCGCAGCGGTGGCCGCAAAATCGTCCGCGAATTCGCGTTCCATTTCCGCCATGACACTTTTGCGTAGCGGGGTGGCGGCATGCTCGAGGTGCCGAGTTGTCATCAATCCGAATCGCTCTTGTAGTAGACGTCGATTGACCCGAGCCGCATTCTCGAATCCGCTGCGATCGTCGTCGTTGTGTCCCAATCCTATTCGCGTATCCGCCTCGATGAACATGCTGATTCCACCGGGCGAGAAGAACATGTCGGGGCCGACGGATCTGCCGAAGAACATGTCGTCGTTCGAATAGAGGAAATGTTCGGAGAGTCCGGGTATGTGATGCAGTTGGCATTCGACTGCTTGAGAATTGTGAGTGGGCAGTACAGACGGGTCGGCAAAGAACTTTTCGCTGGGCATGAAAGTGACCCGAGGATCGTCGGCCAGCCAGGCCGGACGATCGGAATCGGTGGCGACAAAGATTCTTCGGATCCACGGCGCGTACATGTGCACGGACCGTAGTGCGTACTTCAATTCGTCGATTTGACGGAATCGTGCTGCGGATTCGTCACCTTCACCGACGATGTAGTTCTGCATCCGAAGTGCGCGTTGCGCCTGAAATTCCGCAGAAGAACCGTCGACCCAGGAAAAGACGAGGTCGATGTCGAAATTGATGTCCGACGCATGGGCGGCAAACATATTCTCGATCGTCGGCCAGACACGGCCGAAACGCGCCACCGTTCCACGAACTGCTTCCTCCGGACGCACGGTCCGCCTGGTCAGTGAATTTTCGATGGGCAAAACGATCTCGGTGTCGGACATCGACCACAATTCGATCTGAAGTCCGATATTCGCGCCGTAGTTCAGGCCACTCGCCAGATGAACACGCGGCCGAAACAGTCGAAAAATGCGGGCTTTTGGTGTGGTGGACAGTGCGCCGTCGGCGATCAAGAGCGCCGGACTCTTCTTCGCGTCGAGAGTCTTCGAATAGAAGGGTGTGTTCTGGCATCCGTCGATCAGCGCGCGGCGCAATTTCTTACGGTTGGCCCAATTGACCGCGATGACTGCTCGTTCGTCGTTTCCGCGTACGAGGAGGTATTCGACACCGGCCGCGTCGAGAATATCGCGGATGAACAGCAGGTCCTCGATCATCGCTTCGAGCGGGGTTGTGGTGACGATAGGGAGGGCAAACCGATTCTTGAACCGCACAGTCTCCGGACGGTCCTCCAATCGAGCGCGCACGGAGGACGAGACGGGTTTCACTGTGTCAGTGGTGTCCTGCTCCGGGGGTACGAAGTAGATGTCGTGCGGAGCGGGAGATTGTGTGATGACGTGCCTTTCGATGACAGGACGCACAGTGGCGGCGTGGTGCCAGTCTAGTCGGGAATTAGAGCGATTCGTGTTGGTGGGGAGTTTGCGCATACTCGGTACCGACACGCGAATTCGAATCCTCGAGAGTGAAAAGGATTGGGTGTCGGTTGTGGCAGGTGGCGCGTGGTTTCCGCCATCTTCTGGCATCTCGGGTTCATAGGGACCAAGCGCTGTTACCGATACCGTCACGGTAGGTGCAGAGTTCCAGCGACAAGGACCGGCTAGCTGGACGGCAACCCTTCATGCCGATGGGGTGCCCCGGGATCACACCTGGCGACACGCGTGGTGTGTGTCGCAAGCGGCAGTTGCGGCACTACCCGTCAGTGAAAGAGGGCTGACGGTTCTGCGGCCGGCACTGTGCGCTCCCGAGTAGTCCTCGAACAGGAGTAGAAGCCGATGACCTCCACCCTTCCCATCCACCTCGCCGTAGCGCTTGACGGCGCCGGCTGGCACCCGGCGGCCTGGCGAGAACCCCATTCGCGTCCGAGTGAGCTGTTCACCGCGTCGTACTGGACAGATCTCGTGACTACAGCCGAACGCGGTCTGCTCGACTTCGTGAGTATCGAGGACAGCCTCTCCGTGCCGGGCAACCCATTCGAGCCCGTCGGTGACGCGGTCGATCGTGTGCGCGCTCGACTGGACGCGCATCTCGTGGCGGCCAGGCTGGCACCGGTGACGCGCAATATCGGATTGATTCCGACGATCACCACGACGCATACCGAGCCGTTCCATGTCTCCAAAGCTGTTGCAACGCTCGACTACACGTCGCGAGGCCGCGCTGGGTGGCAGGTGAAAGTCTCAGCGTCCGAAGCGGAGGCCACGCATTTCGGCCGGCGCGATATCCCCGCGTTGACCGAAGATGATCGGGCGTTGCTGGTATCAGGCAACCTTCCCGATTTCGTGCGTGATCTGTTCGACGAGTCAGCCGAGGCCGTCGACGTGGTTCGGCGTCTCTGGGACAGCTGGGAGGATGACGCCGAAATTCGTGACGTGGAGCGACGACGATTCATCGATCGAGACAAGTTGCACTACATCGACTTCGAGGGCAAGTACCTATCCGTCCGTGGACCGTCGGTCACTCCGCGGCCGCCGCAGGGGCAGCCCATCATCGCAGCGTTGGCGCACCAGCGCGTTCCGTACGAGCTGGCTGCTCGAACAGCCGATCTGGTGTTTGTGACTCCTCTCGACGATGGTCAGGTGCCCTTGATTCTCGCCGAAGTGCGTGCGGCGCAGGAACGGGTGGAGCGCTCGGGTGAACCGCTCCGGGTTTACGGCGACATTGTTGTGTTCTTCGATGCAGCAGGGGAATCGGGTCGAGAACGACTCGAACGCCTCGACGATGCGTCGGGTACCCAGTACCGCTCTGATGCACTGATCTTCACCGGCACGCCGGCTGAATTGGCCGATCACCTTCTCCGCTGGCAGCAGTTGGGGATCGACGGCTTCCGTTTGCGACCCGGTGTTGCCGTGGACGATCTGGACACGCTTGTGAATGGGCTGGTACCAGAACTGCAGAAGCGCAACGTATTCCGTACCGCGTATCCAGATACGAATCTTCGCGGACTTCTCGGATTGCCGATCGACGTCCCCAACCGCTACGCCGCCGGCACTCCGGCTGCCTGAACAGACGAGGAATACTTTCATGAGTTCTCAGCAGCGTAAGCAGGTCATCTTGGGTGCCTACCTGGGCGGCGTCAACCATCACACGGCGTGGTGGGATCCGCAGGCGGGCAGCCAGATCGAATTCGACTCCTTCGAACACACCGCTAGAACCGCCGAGCGCGGAAAATTCGACTTCTTCTTCCTGGCAGAAGGACTGGCACTTCGCGAACGCGCGGGACAGATCTTCGATCAGGACATCATCGGCAGGCCGGATACCTTCACGGTGCTCGCCTCATTGGCGGCAGTAACCGAACACCTCGGATTGGCCGGCACCATCAACTCGACGTTCAACGAACCGTACGAATTGGCCAGACAGTTCGCGACACTCGATCAACTGTCCGGTGGCCGTGCGGCCTGGAACGTCGTGACGTCGTTCGATGCCTTCACCGGGCAGAACTTCCGTCGCGGCGGTTACCTCGATCGCGCGCAGCGGTACGAGCGCGCCGAGGAAACCGTCGCACTCGTCCGTGAAATCTGGGATTCGTGGCGCAGCGACGACATCGTCGCAGACAAGGATTCCGGTCGTTTCCTCGCGCGAGTAGAGGCTGGTGAATTCGCTTTCCACGGATCACAATTCGATGTGAACGGTCGGTTCACTGTTCCGCGCAGTCCGCAGGGTCGCCCGGTCATTCTTCAAGCTGGTGTCTCGCCGCAGGGGCGGGATTTTGCGGCCGGCAATGCCGACGCGATCTTCTCGCCGTACGGGCAACTGCCTGAGGCGTCGGACTTCTATCGGGACATCAAGACCCGTGCTGTTGCAGCCGGGCGTGATCCGGGTGACATCAAGATTCTGCCGTCGGCGAGCTTTGTGCTCGGCACGTCCGAGGCTGATGCTATCGAGAAGTACCGTGACATTCGCGATCAGCAAGTAACAGGCCAGACTGCGTTGATCCTGCTCGAGCAGATCTGGAATCTCGATCTTTCGGGTTACGACCCGGAAGGACCGCTACCTGATATCGCACCGGATCCCGAAGCATCCCCGATCATTCAAGGACGGGCATTCATCCATCAGGACCGATTCGAGACCGTCGCGAAGTTGCGCGCTGTGGCCGAGAACAAGAAGCTGAATCTGCGTGAGGTCGTGATCGATCAGTTCGAGCGCGGGCCGATAGTCGGTACTGCGCAACAGATTGCCGAAAAGATCGATTCGTTTGTGCAGAACGACGGTTCGGATGGATTCATCCTCGGTTCGCACCTTGTACCAACAGGATTGGACGAGTTTGTCGACGACGTAGTACCGCTGCTGCAGGATCGTGGCGTTCTGCGCGCCGACTACGAAGGAACGACGCTACGAGACAACCTTGGTCTGGCAATTCCGGCTGATCGTGCTCTTGTGGCGCCGCGATGACATGGGCGAATAGCGCGTGGGGATCGGGGTACTCCGAAAACGTCGGCACCTAACGTCGACAGTCCTGGAGGAGGAAGACCATGCGTGTGAAAAGCCTGGTCGGAGCCGGCGCAGTGGCAGTTGCACTGGTTGCCGGTCCCCTTGCCCAAGCGTCTGCCCAAGCGTCCGCGGAGGGCTCGGTTGCTCCGGGCTCGGATAGCCTGCCGAACACGCTGACCTGCGAGAGTGTCTTCGATGCCTTGGAGGATCAGAGCCCGGAGTGGACGGAGGAGGGGATCGACCAGGTCGAAGACTGGTGTGAGTCGATCACCGGTGAAGAGGATTGACCGTCAGCCGCGAGCGATGACGCGCCGTGACAATCGCCAGCGACCGTCTTCGAGTTCGAACTCGTCTGCGTAACTTCCGACGCCACTGAGACGAGGCGTCGTGGCAGTGTCGACGTAAAACGTCCACACCGCTTCGGCGCGGGCCGAAGTGTCCGACGTGATCTCGACGGCGATTGCGGTGGTGACGTGGCGTGTGAAGGTGCCCGGTCCTTGGATTCCCGCAGCGCGGCGTTCGTGAACACCGGCAGCGATTTCCTCGCGGCCGCGTCGTACCTGGAGCGGCAACCCGCGGTCGGGGTTGGCCGGCATTGTCCACTCGGCCTGTTGAGTGAATTGTTCGACGTAATCGTCGACTGCTCCCGTATCGGCGAGGTGGGCGATCCGCGCGAGTGTGGTTCGGATCTGCTCGGCTGGGCTTTCGGGCTGCATCTGTCTCCTTGGTATTAGGGCGGACCTTCCGGACGCTACCGCGATGAGCTGGGAATAGTGGGCCCGGTCTCGTTGAGCGGGCCTATTATTCGTGAGTTCGAATCACCGTGAGTCCAACTATTTCCCCAACATAAGGGGAAATGATTAAGTGTGTTCACGAAGGCAAGTGCCTTGAATCTGACCGGAAGGTTTACCGTGTCCGTCCCTCTGCGATGTCTGCGCTGACTTCTTCAGCGCCACACCGGCTGGTGTAGCCCTCATTGCCCACTGAACTTCACGGTTCGGGTTCTTCGAGGCCACCAGGACGACCACTTTCCCTTTTGCGTGCCGCGCTCAGCGCGCGTCGCTGCGCACCCTCATACGAAGGACCACACCTCCGTGAACTCGTCATTTCCGACGGCCGGGCTTGATCGCCGTGCCTTTTTCCGTGGCAGCGCTCTTGCCGCATTCGCAATTCTTGGTACCGGCTCACTGGCCGCGTGCTCCTCGGCTGTTGGTGAACAGCGTTCCGATGCAGGGGAATCGGTGGAACCAGTGCGCGGCGGCACGCTCACCCTGGCAATTCCGGACGATGTCAGCCCATCTGCTCTTTTGACCAGCACAACAATTGCCGGCACTACCATCTCCGGGCTTGTCTTCGAGACATTGACCCGCTACCCGATCGATTCCGTAGTGCCGCAACCTCTTCTCGCCAAGGACTGGAAGCTCTCGGACGACGGTCTGACGTTGACACTGAATCTGCGCGACGACGTCACCTTCCACACCGGCCGCCCGTTCACCTCTGCGGATGCGGAGTTTTCGCTGCGTACGTACGCCGATCCCAAGTTCTCCGCGCAGCTGCGCAGCACAGCAGCCGCCATCACCGGCTACGACTCCTCGGATCCGAAAAAACTGGTGCTGACGCTCGCACACCGAACCGGAAACATCTTCGACCTCCTGGATCTGGCGCCGATCTTCGACTCGGAGACCTTCGACAAGGCGGTCAGCGGTGAATCCTTCATCGGGACAGGACCGTTCGTCTTCGCCTCGCGCACCCCGAACAGCTCGATCTCCTTCGATCGCAATCCGAACTACTGGGTTGCTGAGCGTCCCTTCCTCGACCGCGTCGAGGCTCGTATCGTCCCCGATTCACAAGCCCGTCTGACGTCTCTCAAATCAGGCCAGGTTGCGCTCGTCGCCCCGGGATCGTTGACCTTCCGTGATTCTCAGACAGTTGGCAAGACAAGCGGTTTCGCAACTTCAGCTCTCGACGGGGCGGAACTGCAGACGTATCTGGGCGCCAACGTCACGGCTGAGGGATTGACCGATGTACGAACCCGGAAAGCCGTGGCGTATGCCATCGATCGGGATCGCATCATGAGTGAGGTGTACCGCGACGCAGGCTACGCCGTGAACCTGCCGTGGCCGAAGTCGTCGCCCGCATACGACGCGGCCAAGAACTCCACGTATACGCGTGACGTCGCCAAGGCTCGGTCACTGGTGAGTGAGGTGGGAACACTGCCGACCATTCCGTTGACGTACACCGGTGCCAGCCCGGACTTCGAAGCGGCAGCCCAGATCGTGCAGGCCAATCTTGCTGAAGCGGGAATTCGCGTCGAGTTGGACCCAGTCGAGGCGACTATCTTCTTCAAGCAGTTGATCGGCGCAGAGTTCAAGGGGCTGTGGCTGACCAGTCACACCTTTGCGCAGTATGTTCCGTCGACGCTGACCGTCAGCGCCTACCCTTTCAATGCCGCGCACAATGCGTCGAAGTTCAGTTCGCCGGCATACTCCGCGGCCGCCGATTCAGCGTGGCAGGTGCCCGACGGCTCGAGCGACGCTGCAAAGAAGCTGTACGCGGACCTCGGCACCCAACTGTTGGAAGAGCTGTTCCTGATCGAGATCGGTGTGGTGGTTCCGCAGGTATCGGCTGCTTCCACCGTGCATGATCTTGCGTGGACCAAGGGCCGTCAGCCGCAGTTCGCCAACACCTTCCTGGCCTAGGGGAGAACATGTTTCGCTATGTTGTCGGCCGACTACCGTCGGCGGTGGTAGTTCTCTTTCTTGCATCGTTGTTGATTTTCTCGGTTATGCGACTGGTTCCCGGTGATCCGGCCTTGGCGCTGGCCGGTCCCGACGCCACGCCGGAAGCGATTGAGGCGATTCGTCATTCGCTTGGTCTCGACAAGTCGGTCCCCGCTCAGTACCTGTCGTGGATCGGCGACGTTCTGACGTTGGATCTGGGTCGGTCGTTTGTCCTCGGTGGTCAGATCTCGGATCTAGTGCTGGCCGGGTTGGGCAATACGGCGGTGCTTGCCGGCAGCGCATTGCTGTTAGCGGTAACGTTGAGCCTGATTCTCAGTGTGGCCGTGGTGGTCTGGCCGAAGAAGTGGCTGACCAGTGTGGTGAACGTGCTCAACACGCTATCTGTCGCGCTGCCCAATTTTGTAACGGGTGTTCTACTGGTCCTGGTGTTTGCGGTGCTGATCCCGGTGCTGCCTTCCGGTGGTGTTCCTCCGGGCGGGTACCTGGCTCGCCCCGACATCACGCTGCAGTATTTGGTGCTTCCGGCACTGTGCTTGGCCTTGCCGGTCACAGCCGCTCTGACCAGATTTCTCTCGGAGGCCCTGCGCACCGAGATGGCGCAGCAGTATGTGATCACCGCTCAGGCTGCGGGAGTCACGCGCTGGAACCTGGTGACCCGCAGCGCTTTACGCAACGCGCTGCCGACCATGTTGACTGTCCTCGGAATTCAGACCGGGCATCTCCTTGGTGGAGCCGTGCTGGTCGAGGCCATCTTTGCCTGGCCGGGAATCGGTCAACTGATTCAGCAGGGAATTGGTCGGCGCGACTACCCCGTGGTGCAGGTGCTTCTGCTGCTCTCGGTCACGATCTTCGTGCTGATTCAGTTGCTGACAGACATCGTGCACGCCTACCTCGATCCGCGTATCCGCATTGGAGGACAGTAATGACTGTCGTTGATCAACGCCAGGACACGCAGACTCGACGTTCGCACCCGGTTCGTGACGCGCTGACTCACGGCCAGGGACTTGCGGGTGTCCTGATCGTGCTGGTCATCGCAGCGGCGGGCATCGCGGCACCGCTGTTGACGAACTACGGACCCAACGAACAGATCGAGGGCGCAAACCTGTTGGGCGCCAGCGCACAACACTGGTTCGGCACTGATCAGGTGAACCGCGACGTCTTCACTCGCTCGCTGTACGGCATCCGAATCAACCTGGTCATCGTGCTTGTCGCGGTGCCGTTGGGTGCGATCATCGGCTCGCTTGCCGGCTTGATCTCTAGCATCAATCCGGTTGCCGATGTCATCGCGCAACGAATCTTCGATGTGATCCTTGCTTTTCCGCTGCTGATTCTCGCGATCACGCTGGTGGCGATTACCGGTCCCGGTATTTTTCCGGTGGTCGCGGTGATCGTGGCCGCCGAGATCCCTATGTTCGGGCGGCTCGTACGTACCAGCGTGCTGAAAGTTCGTGAGCTACCGTTCGTGGAATCGGCGGAAGTGATCGGGGCCGGCCGTTGGTGGGTACTGCGTAAACATGTGCTGCCCAACGTGGTCGAACCGTTGAGCGTGCAGATTGCCCTGTCGATGTCGGTGGCCGTATTTGCCGAAAGTGCGATGAGCTTCCTGGGTATCGGTGTGCGACCGCCGGATCCGTCACTGGGGTCCATCATCTCTGACGCCATCCCCAATCTCGACGTCAATCCCGCTTATGCCGTCGGGCCGCTGATCATCGTCTCCGCCTTGGTCTTGAGTTTCCTCCTGATCGCCCAGGCGCTCGGCAAAGCCCGTCGGATCTGACGCCGCCTAAACGACCACTTCAAGGACACAAGCATGAACGCAGTAAAGCAGCAGGCGGTCCTCGCCATCGAGGATCTGGTGATCCGGTTCGGTACCGCGGATAGCCGACGTGAATCAACCACCGTTGTCGATCAGGTGAATCTCGAAGTGGCACAGGGTGAAATTCTGGCTCTGGTCGGAGAATCCGGATCGGGTAAGTCGCTCACAGCGCGTGCAGTCCTCGGCTTGCTGCCGGAAGGGGCTCAGGCAAGCGGCTCGATCGAACTCGGTGGTCAGCAGGTTCTCGGAGCTGACGAGGCAACCTTGAACAAGGTGCGCGGCACCCGCGCCGCAATGGTGTTTCAGGAACCCCAGACCGCACTCAACCCCGTCCAGAAGGTGGGGTGGCAGATTGCTCAGGTTCTGCGGGCGCACGGCAAGATATCCCGGGCCGACGCTCGGGCCCGTGCCGTCGAACTGCTGCGGATGGTGGAGATTCCGGAACCGGAGCGTCGGGTCGATTGGTATCCACATCAGCTGTCGGGCGGTCAGAAGCAGCGAGTAGTTATTGCGCTGGCTCTGTCGGGCTCGCCGGATCTGCTGATCGCAGATGAGCCGACGACTGCACTCGATGTGACGGTGCAGGCCGAGATTCTGCAGTTGCTGCGGGATCTGCGCGATCGGTCGGGGACGGCGATTCTGCTGATCACACACAACATGGGAGTCGTTGCGGATATCGCCGATCGCGTGCTGGTGATGAAATCCGGTCAGGTGGTGGAACAGCAGTCGGTTTTCGATCTGTTTGCGTCACCGCGGGCGAGCTACACGCAGGCTCTACTGGCAGCGGTGCCTCGGCTGCCGGAAGCCGAGCACGCCAAACCAGCAGTTGCGCTGGTCGATGATGTCGAGCGCGCGCTCACCGAGCCCATTCTCCGGTTCGACGACGTCTCGATCGTGTACCCGGCCCGTCTGGGTAACAAGGCGTTTCGGGCTGTTGATCAGGTGAGCCTGAGTGTGCGGCCTGGTGAAGTAGTGGGTCTGGTCGGTGAGTCGGGCTCGGGGAAAACAACTCTCGGGCGCAGCGCGCTGGGTGCCATTCGGGCCAGCAGTGGCACCGTGAGTTTCGACGGAACCGACCTGGGCACGATATCCGCAGCGAATCTTCGAGGTCTGCGTAAGGGTATGGCACTTGTCCATCAGGATCCGGCGGCGTCACTCGATCCCCGGCGGACCGTCGGGCAGAGCATCGGTGAACCCCTCGAAGTCCACCGCTTTGCTACCGGGGCCCTGCTTCGGAACAAGGTCGAGGAGTTGCTCGAATCCGTTCGTCTCCCCAAGTCATTTGCTCACCGGGCACCGGGAGAGCTGTCCGGTGGTCAGCGCCAGCGGGTGGCGCTGGCGCGAGCACTCGCACTCGGACCACGACTGTTGGTTGCCGACGAGCCGACCAGTGCGCTCGACGTTTCAGTCCAAGCCGACGTTCTTTCACTATTTGCCGACCTACGAGAGGAATACAAGTTCGCATGCCTGTTCATCAGCCACGACTTGGCCGTCGTCCATCAGGTGGCCGACCGGGTAGCGGTGCTGCGCAGCGGGGAATTGGTCGAAGAGGGCCCCGCTGCGGAGGTATTCAGCTCACCGCGCCAGGACTACACCAGGAGATTGGTTGCAGCGGTGCCGCTTCCGGACCCGCTGCGCCAGCGCGAAGGACGGGGAACTACTCGAGTGGAGCCAAGCCTGACTGTTGCTGTCTGACCGATCCGCTCGCACGACACACAACCCTTCACTCTCACTTCACAGGAGAATTTCATGTCTATCACCGAACTCGAACGCGTCGCACTCACCCCTGAAGAGATCTACGCCGCAGGCGGAATCACCGTCCACAAGGTGGGTGAGCTGATCGGCGCACGTATCGACGGCGTTCATCTCTCGGGTGATCTGTCCGCGGAGACCGCGTACGCAATCAACTACGCTCTCGCCGCCCATAAGGTTGTTTTCTTCCGCGGGCAGCAGCATCTGGACGACGCGTCGCAGTACGAATTTGCCGGCACGCTCGGCACGCAGACCACCACCCACCCGACGCTGAAGTCTGCCGACAACAAGCTGTTGGTACTCGACGGTGCGGCCAGCAGCTGGCACACCGACGTCACATTCATCGACCGTATCCCGAAGGCATCGATCCTGCGCCCCACCACAATTCCCGAGTACGGCGGAGCAACGACCTGGGCTTCCACGACGGCCGCGTACAACCAGTTGCCGCATTCGCTGAAGGTTCTGGTCGAGAATCTGCGTGCGGTGCACACCAATGCGTACGACTACGCCGAGGTAGTCGACAAAGTGAAGCAAGGTAGTTCGCAGCGGGTCACCAACTACGGAGAGTTCACTCGCGAGATTTACGAAACGGAACATCCGGTGGTTCGTATCCACCCGGCGACGGGGGAGAAGACCCTGCTTCTGGGCCACTTCGTGAAGGAGTTCGTCGGACTCAAGCCGTCTGAGTCGGTTGCGCTGTTCCAGCTGCTGCAGGCACGAGTTATCAAGTTGGAAAACACAGTTCGTTGGGCCTGGGAGGCGGGGGATCTGGCGATCTGGGACAACCAGGCCACCCAGCACTACGGCGTCTCCGATTACGGAACCCAGGCGCGCAGCGTGCACCGAGTGACGTTGGCCGGGGACGTGCCGGTGGACGTCCACGGCGAATCCAGCCGCATCATCAAGGGCGACGCGTCCGAGTTCTCGATCGTCGCGGACATCGAGCGGCTCCCCGGGTTTGCCGCGAACTGATCTGATGTAGAGCGTCTGACAACGAAGCGCGTTTGGTGGCCGATTGTGCGGTCACCAAACGCGCTTCGTTGCGTTCAGGTCATTTCAGTACGTACGGGCGAACAGTGCCGGTTCCGTATCGGAAACCTGCGTAACCTGCTCGCGCGCAACCAGATGACGCAAATGTGCGGCACCCTCGGACAGTGCCATGGTCTTGCCCAGCGGAGAAATATCCGACCACGGCTTGTACCACTTCATATGTGCCGCAACATCCCACACGGTCAGCTTCTGATCGCCGAATGCCTCGAGCAGATGATCCAGGCGTTCTTCGTGGTGCTCGATCAGCTCACCTGCGCGACCACCCACGCTGTCGATGGGGATGCCGTGTGCGCCGAGTCCACGCGTGATGTCCATGGTCTGGACGCGTCGTAGAGACGCGAAGAAATCGGCCAGGGCGTCGCGTTCCTCGAGGGGGTACGTGAAGTTGCCGACGTGCGGCGTTGTCTTCTGCAGGACGTGGTCGCCGGTGAACATGACGTTTGCGTCGTCGAGATAGAAGCAGACATGCCCGGGGGTATGGCCTGGTGTGTAGACAACGCGGAGTCCTCGACCGGTGAGGCTGATGATCTCGTTGTCCGAGAGGATCCTGTCGGGAGCGGAGTCCGCGCTCGTCGGCGGGTTTCCGTCGGCTGCCTGCCGGAATGCTTCGCGATCAGCTTCCGGGGCTCCGGCCTTGGCCATGTTGGACAGCTGGTAGGCCATCCACTCTTCGCCCTTGCTGCTGGCCATCTTGTTGAACAGGTCGTGATCGTCCTCATGCATCGCGATCCAGGCACCCGACGCCTCACGCACGCGACCACACAACCCGGTGTGATCCGGATGGAAATGGGTCACAACAACGCCTTCGATATCGGTGACCGAATGACCGATCTCCGCCAACCCGGCATTGAGGCCCTGCCAGCCGTTGTCGTCGTCCCAACCCGCATCAACCAGGATCAGGCCGTTCGGGGACTCCATCGCGTACACCAGCGTTGCGCCGAGTGGGTTGTCGGTGATGGGCACCGGAATCTGGAATATGCCATCGCCGATGGCAGCTGCACCGTTCATCTGTAGTACCTCGTTTACCGATTAAGGAATCTGTTTCTATGTCCTTCATGTTTACCGTGCGCTCGATTAGCCCGTGACGCAGGTCCTACCTGACGGGAATGTGTGACCGTCGGAGTGCATTTCGGATCGGCGAGAGTTTAACCTTCCTACTTGTCGGTATTTGTGGAGAACTGTTGAAGCAGTGCATGTTTCGTTGTTCTTCCGGCTTGAGGGTTGCGCTGCCACGGCGGTTCGCTGGAGGCAAGCGAACTAGCGTGTCGAGGGACAGGCGCCGTGCGGCGGTCTCGAGAAAGACGGGTCATGCGTTTTCAGGTTCTGGACATCATCTTCAACCCACCCCATCCAGTGACCGGAGAGGAAGTAGCACCCTCTGACCGACTCAATCGCGTGGTCGAACTCGCCGTTCTCGCCGAAGAGCTGGGCATCGACTCCTTCTCGGTGGGGGAGCGTCACGCCGGCCCGGTGCTGTCCTCTGCGCCGACGGTGATCTTGGGTGCAATTGCGCAGGCCACAGATCGAATTCTGCTCTCGACAGGCGTCACCGTCCTGTCTTTGCTGGACCCGATTCGGGTGGCCGAGGACTTCGGAACCATCGACCAGCTCAGCCGCGGGCGCCTCGAAATCGTGATCGGCAAGGGAAACGAGGTGCTGCAGTACCCGCTGCTCGGACTCGATATCTCCAAGCAGTACGAATACCTGACCGAGAACTACGAACTCCTCAAACTGCTGATCAGCGAGGAAAACGTCAAGTGGGTGGGTACCCACCGGCCCTCCCTCGAGGACGCAACGACGCTACCGCGTCCGTACGACGGGCCCTTCCGCATCTGGCACGGGTCCGCGACCTCCTTCGAGGCAGTGGAGCTTGCAGCGAAGTGGGGAGATCCCATCGTCACGGCCAATGCACTCCAGCCCCGCGAGAACTACAAGGTGCTCATCGACCACTACCGCGAGCAGTATCTCGCTCACGGCCACGATCCCTCCCGTGCGTACGTCGGCTCCGGCTCGGGTGGGCTGTTCCTCGCTGACACGACCGAACAAGCCGTGGAGGAATTCCGTCCCCTCTACGAGGGCGCTGTCGCGCAGCAAGACAAGCGGAAGCACGACCCCAAAGCGGTCGGTAAGTCCACGAGCTTCCGGACCATCGAGGAAGCCGTCGACCGTGGCCCCGCTTTGGTGGGCTCCTCGGAGCGCGTCGCCGAGAAGATCCTGGACTACTACGAGAGTTACGGTCACGACTTCCAGTCCGTATCCGTCAATCACGTCCTCGACTTCGAGCAGCAGAAGGACACGTTGCGCCGTTTTGCCGAAGAAGTGATTCCCCTCGTGAAAGCGGAAGTGTCGACCAACCTGTGGAGCGTCGGCGACGAGGATCGGGCGAAGGGTTTCACCGCAGTCGACTGAGCAGGTGAGCGTAGTCAGGTCCGACGCTGCGACGAGTCACAGCCTGCAGTAGCTTATTACCGACATCGTGGTCGGTTTTACACTGCAATGAAAGTTCTGTGAGTGGGAGTAGTGCGTTGACGTTGGGTGTGAACTCGCTACCCGCGACAGAACTGTCGGACACGCTCTGGGTCGATATTCTCCCGTGGCTGGACGACTACGTGTCTGACCGTGCCGCCTTGCTCGAACCGTTGGCACCGTCCCCGGACTGGTGGTTCAGTGAGTCGCCGTCGTTCACCGTTCTCGAGGTCGATCTCGAAAAACTGCTGTCCGAGTTGGCGTCGCTGTACATTTCCCACCACTCGTCGGCGGTTCTGAAGGAGAGTTTCCCGCTCCTCGATCCGACTGTGCCGATCAGTGCCCTCGCGCTCGATACACGGGCTGTGACGTCGCTGGCCCGTTTGGCCTCACAAGGGAACGTCGGCGACCTGCTGACTCACGCCACCGCTGAGATTTTTGGTGTTCGCGGCACCAGCGAGCAGACAGTTCACGATGTGGTTCTGAGCTTGCTGGTGTGTGCGGTGATGACAGATCCGCGCTCGCGCATCGAGACGCCGGACGACGGAGCCGCCCCGCCCGCGATCACGGCCTTGCTCGACGATCTCGAGCAGCTGGCGATGTGGCGACGGGTCCGCGGACAGGATGCGCGCCCGCTCGTCACTGTCGAGATCGATGACGAGTCGCCGGAACCCATCCAGGAGCTGGCTGCCCGGATTTCTGCGTTGACACCCAACGATCTACCTGCCACGGATCGTACCGACGCGATGGACGAGATCGACAACCTTTTCTCGCAACTCGACGAACGCGAGTCGATAGTGTTGCGGGAGCGCATTGTGGCGCCGGTGCCGCAGCGACGCGGAGCGGTTGGCGCGAAGCTTGGTGTGGGTTCGGGACGGGTAGGGCAGATCGAGGCTGAGGTGAAAGCCAAGATCAACGACGCCTGCGGGTTCGGAACTGCCGTCGGAAATCTGCTTGCCAGCTTGCGGGTCGAGATTCAGCCGGTCGCGTTGCTCGAGCGCCTTCTGGAGCTGCATCCGAGCATTGCTGCCGAAGTGCCCGGGTATGGCGTTCCACTGTGGTTGGTTCTCGATCGAATCGACGACTACTTCGAGGTCACCGATGGTTGGGCCGCCGCGCCCGGCGTTGCGGCAGCAAAGAAGCGTACGCAGACATTGCTCGAGGACTTCGAATCACCCAACGGCGTAGTTGCTCTCGGCGACGTTGCCGATACGGTGTCGATGTCTGCCGGCGAACTCGAGAAATGGCTCACCTGGTGCGGAATCACCGTTGTTTCCGGGTCCGCGTTGACGAGGGCGCGTCGAATCTCCGACCTGGCAGTTGGTGTGCTGGAGGCACTAGGGACGCCGAAGACCGTTCCCGAGTTGGCTGCGCTGCTGAAGACGGATCGCACCGAACGGTCGATCGAGCGGGCCCTCGAATCGGATGATCGCGCCGTCCTCGACGCCGGTTTATGGCACCTTCAGGCGTGGGGTAGTGCGGATTCCATTGTGGAAGAGCCTGTTCCGGAGCAGAGCGAGTTCAACGTCGACGGCGACGGCATTGTGCGACGTAAGCGCACACGCGATACCGCTAAACCGCCGGAGCAGACGCGTCGCCTGTACCGCTCCGGCAATGTCTGGCGATACCGTACGGCGGTCACGGCCGAGCACTTGCGAGGTTCGAGCTTTGCGGTGCCCGCCGGCCTGGCGGTCGCAGCTGGTTGTGCGCGCGGCGAGAGCGTGGAGCTCGAGAGTCATCTTGGTGTGCAGGCTGTTCGGTGGAGTGGTGCTCAGCCGACCTTCGGCACGATCCGCCGGTTCCTGCGTGAGCTGTCTGCTGTTGTGGGCGAGGACATCTTGCTCGAATTGTGGCAGGACGGGACGTTCCGGGTGGTGCGTCCGGTTGTTGTGCATGCCGATGTCGATCCGTTGCGGCAGGCACTTGCCGAAATCGGAAACCGTGAACCGTTGCGCACCGCTGATCGGCACGTCGTGCGTATTCTTGCCGAGGCGGTGAGTCTTCCCGGGGAAGATCGGCCGCGAAAGCTGCTGCGCGCCTACGAAGATCGAGGTGAGGACACAATCCTCGATTTGTTGGAAGCGGCCTGGGTCCACTCCGACGTATCGGCGGACTCGGAGATCGGCGATGCCTGACATCTCCGAGGTCTCGATCGTCGGCACCCAGGCGCTGACGGCTGACGAATCTCTCGCCGGTGCAGTGGGACTGCACCACACCATCACCACGGCCCTCGCCGACCTGGTGGACAACAGCCTCGACGCCGGTGCTGCGCACGTGTTGATTCGCTTTGTGCAGGACGGGACTCGAATCGTCTCGATGCTGCTGATCGACGACGGCTGTGGAATGGATGCCGTCACCATCGATGCAGCGATGACATACGGGCGTCGACGCGATTACGGCGCAGCAGATTTGGGTCATTTCGGCGTTGGTATGAAGGCCGCATCGTTGAGTCAGGCGAGAGTGCTGCGGGTGTGGTCGAGGCGCTCGGGTAACTCCACCCAGGGCCGTGAGATCGACTCTGGGCAGGGACGCCAGGCGGTTTCGGTAATCGACGAGGGGGAGGCTGCTGCTTTCTTCGATGCCGTCATACCTCGCTTTCCGTTCGAGGGCGGCACCATCGTCGAATGGCGCGGCATCACAACCTTTCTGATGTCAGCGAACGCGGACGAGCAGACCAGTTGGCTCGAACAAACCATCAATGACGTTCGCAGCCACCTCGGTGTGGTGTTCCATCGATTGATCGAATCCGGCCGAGTTGCGTTGACTGTAGATGTCTTCGATGTCGAGGCTGGGCGGGCAGGGGCGTTGCGCTCAGTAGGCGCAGTTGATCCGTTTGCCTATCCGCGCACTGGTTCGCCGAATTACCCTCAACCACTGACTGTGTCGATCAACGGAGCGGCTTCCGTTGCTCACGCCCACATCTGGCCGGCGCGGAGCAACGCGCCGGAGTTTCGGCTGCACGGTGCACCAGGCAGGGATCAGCAAGGGTTGTACTTCTATCGACATGACCGACTCTTGCAGATCGGTGGCTGGAACGGGATTGTTCGCGGTCGTCCCGATTACGGATTGGCCCGTGTCTCGATCGACCTCGACGACAATGTGTTGCAGCACATCACGATCAACCCCGAAAAGTCGGGAGTCACTCTTGATGCCACTGCAACGGCTGCCATCGACGGCGGAGTATTCGCCGATGGAACGGCGAACTTCCGTTCTTATCTCGATGACGCCGAAAACTCCGTCCGCGTAGCGCGCAGCCATCAGCCCCGGCCCATCAGCGTCGTAGAACCTTCTTCCGGTCTCCCCGAGGATGTGCTCGATTCTTTCAGCGACGCATTCGAATTCACTGTTGGCGCCGACCCTGTTGCCATCGGGTGGCGAGCATTGGCGAGGGATCAGTTCTTCGAAGTAGATCTCAAAACCCGCACCTTGTGGATCAATGCGCGTTTTCGGCGCGACCTGCTAGGGCGCCGAAGTCTCGACAACACGGACGCACCGGTGCTGAAATCGCTCATCTATCTGCTGGTCGGTGAAATGTTCGAGGGTGTCAGGATCAGCGCGCGGCAGAAGGAAAAGATGCAGGCGTGGCAGGAAGTCCTGATCTCTGCAATGGCGGCACATCGAGAGCAGGTAGCGCAGTGAGCGAGGAAGTCTTCCGTGCCGTGGCACGCGAACTGGGTGACGGACCGAAGAAGAACGGTGGGCCCCTGGCCGGGGCACTGCACCGTGAGACTCGCGGGGCTTTGATTCTGGTATTTGCCAATGATCCGGGTCCACGTCAGTTGAAGCGGGCACAGGCTGGTCCGGTGGATTCGCGCGACTTTGCGACACTGTTCTCCTACGCGCTCCCGCAAGCAGCAGAGCCGTTGGGGCGGATCGGTTTTCGGGTGAAACAATCAGGGACAGGTGCGATGGTCGATGCAAATTAGGTATGTAGTGGTGAAGGACAGGGACGGATTCTGATGGCAAAGACGATTGCGACAATCAACCTCAAGGGCGGCGTCGGTAAGACGACGATCACGGCGGGGTTGGCGGAGTTCATGTCGCTCGAATTCGGCCAGCGTGTGTTGCTGATCGACCTGGATGCGCAGATCAATCTCACCACCATGATGATCAGCGAGGATCACTGGCTCGAGCTGAACAAGAAAGGGCTCACCAGCGCAACCATCTTCCGTGACGCGGTTGAGGGTACGTCGAACTTCGATCTGCAGGGGACAATTCAGAAGTCGGTCTCGCCGGTCAAACACGTGACAGGTGTAGATCTGCTGCCCTCGTCGCTGGACTTGATCGAGTTGCAGGAGGAGATCAGTGCTCTTCGAGTGGCTGACCGCAGTTCCACCAAGCCTGTCGAGTTGCTACGCGATGCCGTGGCTCCGGTGATGGATTACTACGACTACGTGCTGATCGACTGCCCACCCAATCTGGGCCCGATAACGCTCAACGGTTTGGCAATGGCCGACGGCTATGTCATTCCCACCATCCCGGATGTGCTTTCTACATATGGCATTCCGCAGATCCAGACGCATATCGCCAGGTTCGGCAAGGAAATCGGCCGTGAGCTCTTCGAATTGGGGTTGGTGATCACCAAGTACAAGTCCAATTCCGCGGTGCACCGGACCACTGTCAGGAACCTCCGACGCGACCCGAACGTCCCACACGTCCTGCCGGAGTATCTCGCGGAGTCGAATCAGATTGCCGCATCAGCAGAGTTTCACCCGTACGGCACTCTGAAAGTGAAGTACGGCAACGCAGGTCAGTTCGATCAGATGCGTGCAATTACGCAGAACATTCTCACGGAAGCGCAGGCGAAGCTATGAGTGCGGGTATCGATGAAGCGCGTCGTCGGGTGCAGGTGCAGGAAACCGGTGCAGCCCTCCTGAAACTGGGCGCAACCAATGCCTTGGCATCGGTGTTGTTGGCCAAGCTCGTTCAGGTCGTGGCGGAGGAAGCCGCCCGTACCCCGCGGTTCGCGAAGGCAATCGAAGACGCTTTTACGGTTCCGTCAGATGGAGCAGTTGCGGTGATAGCTGCGCCTGCGCCGGCACCTCGTCGTCGTGCTGCTGCACCGAAGGTGAAACGGGAGCCGGGGGCTTTCGACCCGTTCGAGGTCTTCAAGCTTGATGGGGAAGAGGCTCTGTTGGAGCGTCTCTCGGCCCTCGACGCAGACGGGATCAAGGACATCATTGCGGAACAGGAAATGGATACCCACAAGGAGACAGGCCGTAAACGGAAGGTCGATGTGCTGGCGGTCTGGACCGTCGAGCGCGTGAAGGCGCTGACCTCGAAGGGGAGTGTGTTCAGGTAGGGGCCTTCGGCCCTGTGCACCGTTTCTGCAGTTGGGACTTCCCCTGTGACGTGACATGACTTGTTCGACACATGAATATGTCCGCGATGTCCACACGATTCACAGGCAGTAGGGGCCGCCAGAACGGCGCGCGTATTGAATGGTGCAGTTGGCAGCGTGAATTTGTATGGGAGAGCTTTATGAAGTTGCGAGTACTTCTCTGCCTTCCACGCGACTGTGTGAACCCGTGATGCCAATGTCGACGTATGTAGAGGACTATCTCGGCACTGTCATCCGCCTCCTCTGTCGGCACCGAGGAGGCGTAGTCCAACCACTTCGATCGCCATCAAGCGTTTGTCAAAGCGCTCGCCAGAAGTTTCCCGATTGCAATTCCTAGCGGAATCGGTACTGCATTGCCTATCTGGCGGGCGATCGCGGTCTTAGAACCGACCCACTGGTGAGCTTCCGGAAAACCCTGAATCAGCGCCGCCTCGTAGTGAGTGATCGCACGATTCTCGGTGGGGTGCAGGTAGCGGCCCTTTTCGGGCTTAAAGAACTCGGTGCGAATCGTGACGGAGGGGCGGTCCCAATGCAGTCGGCCCATCACATCGGCTGATCCGGACTTGTGCTTGCGCCAACACGACGCAAGGAGGTCGTCGGGAATATCGAACCGATTTCCGCCCTTCGGAATTTCTGCGAATCGCGCAAGGGAGAGATCCTGGTAATTTCGTGTCAAATGTAGCTGTGATGTCTTGAATGCGCCCGGAAAGGACCGTCCAGCAAACTCGATTCGCAGGTCTGGGAGGTCGCTTTCCGTGACGACGGTCGGCACCTCAGCGAGGACATCGCCGACAGTAACGGGAGACGTTTCGGTTGTGGTGACAGGTCGACCTGGATCTGGCAGGTCGCGGTGACGTCCGACCACGACAATCCGCTTGCGTGCCTGTGCTGCGCCGTAGTGTGCGGCATTCAGCACGTACGGAACGAAGGTGTAATCCGACAGCTGCCCGTCCGCGCTGGTCGCGTGTTGGAAGAGCTTGAAGTCCGCTGAGTTGAGGAACTGGGGGACGTTCTCGAGAATGAAGAACTTCGGCTTAGCTCGCTGGACTGTCTCGGCGTAGTGGCGCCACATACTATTGCGCGCATCCTCGCCGTCCTGTTTGCCCAGGGTGGAGAAGCCCTGGCAAGGTGGGCCTCCCACGACTAGGTCGACTTCTGGCACGGTCTCGTCTCGAAGCCAGTCCTCGATCTTCCCTGCGTATACGAGGTCGCCAAAGGTGGTCCGGTAAGTTGCTGCGGCCGAGAGGTCCATCTCTACGGCGCGTTCGGTCCGGAACCGTTTGTCTGATTGATGTAGTCCCTCGGTGAGACCGCCAGCGCCTGCGAAGAGGTCCAGGACCCGGAAAACCGAAGACAACGTGCGCATAAGCGTAAGGATAGTGGGCTCCCCCGACAGCGTTGCACGATGCCTGTTTTGGACGTTCCGGCCAGTCGCACAGTTGATGTTCCTGCGGAGATGAAACTATCTCCTTAGACAACGCTTGGGTCCAGGCATGTCGCGTATTTGATGAAGGGGTGTTCTGAAGGTGATACGGCGGAAACTGATCGAGGTGGCTCTGCCTCTGGAAGCCATTAATCGCGAGGCCGCGCGCGAGAAGTCGATCAGGCACGGCCACCCGTCGACGCTGCACCTGTGGTGGGCGCGCAGGCCGCTTGCTGCCGCTCGTGCGGTGCTGTTCGCGCAGCTGGTGGACGACCCAGCGTCCCGCCCCGAGGCGGAAGCGATCGAGGACCCCGAGGAACGCGACCACTGGATCCGGGCGGAGCGTGCGCGGCTGTTCCGCATGATCGAGAAGCTGGTCAAGTGGGAGAACACTACGAACACTGAGCTCCTGAAGGAGGCTCACGAGGAGATCCTTCGCTCCACCGACGGCAACCCGCCGCCTATCGTCGACCCGTTTGCGGGCGGCGGCACCATCCCCCTCGAAGCGCAGCGCCTCGGGCTCGAGACGCACGCGTCGGACCTGAACCCGGTCGCCGTGTTGATCAACAAGGCACTGATTGAGATCCCCCCGAAGTTCGCTGGACAAGCCCCGGTGTTCCCGGAGGCGGCCGGATCGAAGCTGGGCGAATGGCCCAACGCGACGGGCCTGGCGGACGATGTGCGGCGCTACGGGCAGTGGATGCGTGACGAGGCCGAGAAGCGGATCGGGCATCTGTACCCGAAGGCCAAGCTCGACGACGGCTCCGATGCGACGGTGATCGCGTGGATATGGGCGCGGACAGTGACTTGTCCCAACCCGGCGTGTGGAATCGAGATGCCGCTGGTCAAGTCGTGGTGGTTGGGCAAGAAGAAGGGCAAGGAGGCGTACGTCGTCCCGGAGGTCGTCGACGGGCCAGGCCAAAAGAAGGTTGAGTTTCGGATTGGGCACGACCCGAAGAAGGGGCCGTCAAAGGACGAGGATGGGACCGTCGGTCGGAGCGGGGCGGAGTGTGCGGCCTGCGCGACTGCGGTTGATCTGAAATACCTTCGCTCCGAAGCGTGCGCGGGCCGGATGGGCACTGCACTATTGGCCACAGTGGCCGAGGGCAATCGTCGGCGCGTATATCTACCGCCGACGGACGATGCGATCGGCGCAGCAAACGTTGGCGTCCCGGCGAATACACCCGCAGCCTCGATACCGCCGAAGGCCCCGAGTTTCAGAGTGCAGGCTTATGGGATGACCAAATGGTCTGACCTGTTCACCAATCGTCAGTTGACCGCGCTGACGACGTTCAGTGACCTGGTGTCGGAGGCCCGCGAAAGGGTGCTCGCCGATGCCCAAGCCGCTGGTATGCCGGTGGGGGAGCGGCTGGTCGATGGCGGCACCAGCGCGGCCGCCTACGCGGACGCAGTGTCGACGTACCTCGGATTTGCCATCAGCCGGCTGACGAACAAGAACTCGACAATCTGCTCATGGGACAGCAGTACGAAAATGGAAGCGGTCCGCAGCGTTTTCGCTCGGCAGGCATTGCCGATGTCTTGGGATTTCGCCGAAGCGAATCCATGGGGTGGTTCGTCGGGGGATTTTGCTGAAGACCTTCAATGGGTGACCCGGGTGCTGGATAGGCTGACCGGTTCTGTTGGGGCTTGTGCAGCTCAGGCCGATGCAGCAGGCCGTGGGTACGAAGGCCAGCTGATTTCGACGGATCCACCCTACTATGACAACATCGGGTACTCGGATCTGTCGGACTTCTTCTATGTTTGGTTGCGTCGCTCACTACAGCCCATTCACCCAAATGTTCTCGGCACTATGCTCGTCCCCAAGGCCGAGGAGTTGGTCGCAAATCCATATCGCCACGACGGCAAGGCTGGTGCGAAGCAGTTCTTCGAGGACGGCTTCCGGCACGTTTTCGCGAACGCACGAAAGACCGCACTGGATGACTTCCCAATTACCGTCTACTATGCCTTCAAGCAGACAGAGGGCAACGTCGATGGGAACACATCGACTGGCTGGGAAACCCTGCTGGAGGGCATGATTCGCTCGGGTTGGACGATCACGGGAACGTGGCCGATGCGGAGCGAGCTCGGTAATCGGATGCTGAGCCAGGGGACGAACGCACTTGCCTCCTCGATCGTTCTCGCGCTGCGACCCCGTCCCGATACTGCGCCCTCGACCGAGCGTCGAACGTTCCTCAATGAGCTCCGCGACGAGCTGCCGGAGAAGCTGCGGGAACTGCAGCAGGGGTCGATCGCGCCGGTCGATCTCGCGCAGGCCGCGATCGGACCCGGCATGGGCGTGTTCTCTCGGTACTCCGACGTCATCGAACCCGACGGCAGCTCGATGAGCGTCCGAAAGGCCCTCGGTCTGATCAACCAGGTGCTGGCTGAGGTGCTCTCCGAGCAGGAGGGCGACTTCGATGCCTCGACTCGTTGGTGCCTCAAGTGGTTCGAGACTCGGGGCTTCGAAGAGGGCTCCTACGGTGATGCCGAACAGCTTTCGGTGTCCATGAACACGTCTGTCGCCAGCCTTGCACGGTCTGGTGCCATCCGATCTGGCCAGTCGAAGGTGACATTGATTCACCCGGATGACCTTCCTGCGCAATACGACCCGCAGCGTGACAACGACATCACACTGTGGGAAGTCGTGTGCCACATGGTCAAATCACTCGACACAGTCGGGATCGACGATGCGGCGCGAATCATGGCCAGAGCCGTGGACCGAGTTGACATCGACGACGCGAAGAGTCTTGCGTACCTGGCCTATTCGATTGCCGAGCGCAAGAACTGGTCGCAGACCGCACAGTTGTTCAACTCGCTGGTGACCACGTGGGCGGACATCACCGCGGTGGCTCGTGACTATCAAGAACACCGACCCGAGCAGGGACAGCTCGGCCTCGACGAACTGTACTAGGAGAATTGGTGGCAACCAGCAACAGGGAACGTGTAGGCGCCGCCCTCGATCAGCTAGCCGAGGCCCTCGATCCGTTCATCGCGAATGCGGTAAGCGAGAAGATCCCGGCAGGTAAGGACTGGACCCTTCTGCTCGCGGCGAAGGACTCCGGCAACGGCATCGCAAAGAGCGGTTACAGTCGCCGCGATCTGCAGTGCCAGCTGCGCGCCATGACGGAACGCCTGCTGCCTAAGTGGTTTCCGTTCGACGCGCACCTGTCGAAGGCAGAGCAGAGCCTGGTTAGTGAGCTTCGCGACGTGCGCAACAAATGGGCCCACAACGAGCCGTTCAATTACGACGACGCCTACCGGGCTCTCGACACGACCGAGCGGCTGTTGCGCGCGATAGGTATACCTAAGCCTGCCGACGAGGTCCGCAATACGCGGCGCGGCCTGCAACAGGAGCAGTTCGAGACCGGTGTCAAGCGTGCAACCCGGGCCCAGACCGCGCTGCCGACCCTGTCGAGCGAAGGCCTGCCGTCCTGGCGGGAGGTGCTGCGCCCGCACCCCGACGTCGAGGCCGGCAACTACGCGGCATCGGAGTTCGCGGCCGATCTCTATCTCGTTGCACAGGGCACCGGAACAGCCGAGTATCAGGATCCAGTCGAGTTCTTCCGCCGCACCTACATCACGGAGGGACTGGCGGACCTGTTGAGTCGTGCGGCGAATCGGGTCGCCGGTGATTCGAACGCGTCACCGGTGATCAACCTGCAGACCAACTTCGGCGGCGGCAAGACACACTCCATGCTGGCCGTTTGGCACCTGTGCTCCGGGACCGACGTCACCTCCTATCCGCAGCAGGTGCAAGACGCGGTGGGGGAAGTACGGTTACCGTCGGGGATCAAGCGAGTTGCACTGGTAGGCAACGAGATCCCACCGGGGCAGACGATCGACAAGGCCGACGGGACCGTCGTCCGGACCTTGTGGGGCGAGCTGGCTTGGCAGCTCGGGGGAGCCGACGGATATTCGATCGTCGCCGAGGCTGATCGCACCGGGACCAACCCAGGCGCGCTCCTGGACGAGCTGTTCACACGGTTCGGGCCCGCGGTCATCCTCATTGACGAGTGGGTGGCATACGCACGCCAACTTCACGGCCGCGACGACCTGACCGGTGGAAGCTTCGAAACACAATTCACGTTCGCACAAACGCTGACCGAATCGGTCAAACGAGTCCCCGGAACACTGCTGTTGGTCTCGGTGCCCGCGTCAGATGTCCGGCTGGGCGCCGAGGGTGACGAGACCAGCACAAGCGACCTCGAGATCGGTGGTGCCAACGGTAAGGCCGCCCTCGACCGCCTACAGAACGTGGTCGGCAGGCTCGCCCACCAGTGGCGGCCCGCGTCATCGCGCGAGTCCTTCGAGATCGTCCGGCGCCGGCTGTTCCAGGACCCGACGCCAGATGCCCGCACCCAGATCGGTGCGACCGCGCGAAGGTTCGTCGAATTCTATCGAGAACACAGCGGCGAGTTCCCGAGCGAGACCCGCGAAGGCGCCTACGAACAACGGATCCGGGACGCGTACCCGATCCACCCCGAACTGTTCGACAGGCTTTACGAGGACTGGTCGAGTCTCGAACGATTCCAGCGCACCCGCGGTGTGCTTCGGTTGATGAGCTCGGTTGTCAGCTCGCTGTGGCTAGCGGGGGATGAGTCGCCGCTGATCATGCCCGGCTCGCTGCCCCTCGATGCGATTGGGGTTCGTGACGAGGTCACCCAGTACCTCAACGACCAGTGGAAGCCCATCATCGATGCGGACATCGACGGCGCCGGATCGGTTCCTCAGCGGATCGACACCGAGCGACCGCTCTTCGGTAAGCGCTCCCTCACCCGGCGCATCGCCCGCAGCGTCTTCCTCGGCTCTGCACCGCGACTGCACACCGCGCACAAGGGCATCGAACGTCAACGGGTGTTCCTCGGCGTTGCGCAGCCCGGGGACACGGTTGGTAACTTCGGTTCCTCACTGCAGATGCTCAGTGATCGAGCGACCTACTTCTACGTCGAAGCCGACACTTACTGGTACGACGTCCAACAGTCATTGAGCCGCAAGGTGCGCGACCAGGCAGAGCAGTTGGCAGCGGGTGATGTGTGGGCCGAGGTGATCACCCGGCTCAACCGCAATGAGGTGCGGAACCCCGGTGAGTTCGCCGAGGTGCTGGTGGCTCCGGAATCTTCGGCGGACGTGCCGGACGCGGACTCCGTGCGGCTCGTGATCCTCGACCCCCGTCACGTCCACGCCAGTCGAAGCACCACTTCCGGAGCGTACGAGTTTACCGAGAAACTGGTGACCACTCGCGGTGGCGCTCAGCGCGAGCGCAGGAACACCGTCATCGCGCTGGCGGCCGATCACCAGCGTCAGCCCGAACTCGAATCGGCGGTGCGAGCACACCTTGCCTGGCGGAGCATCGTCGACCGCACTACCGAATTGGATCTGACGCAGCAGCAAGCCGCCCAAGCCAAACGCCGCATGGATGAGACGAACAAGGCTGTCGAACAACGTATTCCGGCTACGTTCATCTGGGCGTTGTACCCCGAACAGCCCGACGGCGCCAAGCCGTTGACCATCGTGTCCCGCAAGGTCGAAGGGCGCGTCGACTCTCTCGCCCGCACTCTCGGCAAACGGCTGGTCGCGGACGACGTGCTCCGGACCGCCACCTCGCCACGGAATATTCGGATGGACCTGGACAACTACCTGCGCAGCAGGTGGAACGAGGGCCGGATACCGTTGGGCGAGCTGTGGGACTTCTACACTCGCTACCCGTACCTGCCCCGGATGAAGGACAGGGCAGTGATCGATCGTGCCGTCCTGGACGTGCTCGGGGATATCGGCTGGGAAACGGGCGGATTCGCGCTGGCCCGCGGCTACGATGCCGAGACAGGCGACTTCGTCGGCCTTGTGTTGCCGCTGGCCGGGCGAATGTCGAGCGTGGACGACGAGACGTTGCTGGTCACGTCGAACCTTGCGTCCGCGCAGTACGAGCGGGAGGCTAGCGTCGCAGAGAAGAAGGCGAAAGAGAAGCTCGATGAGCATCTTGAAGCCGGTGCTGGGAGCCACGCCAAGGTTGAACCGGGACGCAGCTCCGAGAAGCGTCAAGAGCCTACGGTGATTCGCAATGCCCGCTTCGTGGCTCGCTTCAACGTGGATGCGGATGGAGACGTCGAAGCGCAGCTGATTACCGTCGCAAGGGAGGTGCTTGCACGACTGCAGCCGAGTGCGAACGGGTTCGATGTAACACTGAACATCGAGGCCGAGTGCTTTGACGGATTCGAAGACGGAGTCGTCCGTACGGTCTCGGAGAACTGCCTCACGATCGGCTTCTCGTCGGGAAGGTTCGAGGACGGGCTGTGACCGTTGACCGCCTACAGATCGTAGGCTCCAAGACGCTGCCGCCGGACCCCTCGCTCGTCCGGAGTCTTGGCCTTCATCACTCGTTAACGACTGCGATCGCTGACCTGGTGGACAACAGCATCGACGCCAGGGCGAAGCACGTTCTTATCCGTCTGCAGCAGCGCGGAATCCGAACTGTGGGGCTGCTGGTGGTCGACGACGGCGAAGGGATGGACGAGTCGAAGATCGATAGTGCCATGACCTATGCGAAGAAGCGCGAGTACGGCGACGGAGACCTCGGGCACTTCGGTTTGGGTCTTAAGGCGGCTTCCCTCAGCCAAGCCGACACGCTTGTCGTATGGTCTCGCGCATATGGGTCGAGCGCAGTCGGGCGGTTGCTGGATCGCACCGAGATCGGACGTAGCCATGCAGTATCCGTGCTGTCCGGTGATCAAGCGGCGCATCGGCTCAACGACATGGAAGCCGGCTTCGCCACCGACACAGGAACAATCGTAGAGTGGCGCGACATCTATGCCTTCCTCTCGTCGGACGACCCCGACGACCAAGCAAGCTGGCTTGAGCAGACGATCAACGAAATTCGCGCACATTTGGGCATCGTCCTGCACAGGATTCTCGCAGCGGGCAAGCTCATGATCACAATTCAGCAGTACGACGTCGATGTCGGAGTTGCCGGGATCCCGAGAACTGTTGAGTCAATCGACCCGTTCGCATATCCGTCAGTCTCTACACCTGGATATCCGAAATCGCTGAATATTGTGTTGCCTGGCATTGAGGAGCCTGTGGCGGCCTCTGCGCATATTTGGCCGGCTGGAAGCCAGCTCGCCAGCTTTCGGCTGTACGGGCGGCCCGGACGTGAGCATCAAGGACTTTACTTCTACCGGAATGACAGACTTCTACAGATCGGCGGGTGGAACGGAGTCGCGTACGACAAACGCGACCACGAACTTGGTCGGGTGGCGATTGACCTTCGCGATGACATGCAGCACCTCGTCAAAATCAATCCCGAAAAGTCCGGCTTGGTGTTGATGCCGCAGTTCGAAGAAGCGCTGCTGAAGGCGCGCTTCGCAATTGGCGACGGAGGATTTGCCGAGTACCTTTCGGACCTCGAAGTACGGTGTAAGCAATCACGGACACGGCAACGTCAACCCGTGACGCTTGTTGAGCCGGCCTTCGGACTTCCCGGCTCGGTTGTCGAGGTTATCGACGAAACCGTGCGGATCAGCGAAGACGCTGAACCTATCGAGATTAGATGGCGTGCGATGTCACAGGACAGAGTTTTCGATCTCGATCTGGAAGCGCGCAGACTCTACATCAACGCACGGATGCGGGAAGTCCTTGTCGGACATCAAAGTCGCAATCCCGACGATGCACCGGTCCTCAAGACAATGTTCTATCTTTTGATGTCCAAGATATTTGAAAGTACATGGTTAGGACCATCCGAACGTCAGCACCTGGATGCATGGCAGGAAATCTTGCTTGCTGCAGTGGAGGAACAACGTCGGGTAGCTGAACTTCGGCGTGCAGCTGCGGAAGCCGCGCGCCTATGAACGAGCATTATTCGAAACCATCTTCAAACGAAGGACGCTGATGACCGCCGATAGTAGTGAGTACCTGACGCCTGAGACGCTCAACAGATACTTCGAATCGGGGACCCCGACAGTGCAGTCACTAAGCGCCGATCCACTGTGTTTGCTGCGAATCGATCCGAACCGTGATGTCCTCTCGCTAATCGTGCCCGGCAATGGTGACTTGCCCGATCTCCTGTCATTTGAGCGACTGAGTGTGGACAACGACGAGATGGATGGTCTTGATTGCTACAGACTAGAAGTAGACACCATGGATGCTCGCTACGAGGGCTACAGCTTCATTGCGGCAGTTGTGGATGCGATGCGCGACGGTCAAACGTTCGGGGTGGCCGTCCAGGGCTCGGTGCGGTCGTTCAACGATCTACTTGCAAGGCGGCGAAGTCTGACTCCGGAACGCGAGCAAGGCCTGATCGGTGAGCTCTTGGTGCTGTCACATCTCATGGACCGACTCGATCAACACGAGGCCCTCGTCGCTTGGCTGGGTCCAGATGCCGAGGAACATGACTTCGTGGTCGCAGACTTCGATGCGGAAGTCAAAACTACGACTTCCGAGAAGCGCGTCCACATCATCAATTCAGCGACACAATTGTCTCAGTCACCCGGGCGCCCGCTGTGGTTGATTTCGATTCAGTTGACGAGGGCGGGGGCTTCCATGGCGAGCATGTGCTTATCTGGTCTGGTCGGCGAAATCCGACACCGACTGGGAGTCAACCGAGATACGTTCACTGAATATCTGAACTCGGTCGGCTGGCGTGACGATGCTGACGAGATGTATCGAACCCCCTACATGCTGAGGTCGCTGCCTGCGGGATACCTGGTGGATGAGCAGTTTCCCGCGATCACCCAGCCGCGCATCGATATGGTTGTCCCGCAACCGCAGCTTGTCGGTGGGCTCACCTACCGTATCGACGTCACCTCACTGCACGCCGGAACACCACCAGCGCCACTGTCTGACTTCGTCGGTGCGAACTAAGGGGAATAAATGAGCACAGTGGAAGCCTTTTTCGATCAGATTGCGGCAGCAACGGTGCAGGAGCTGAAGGCACTGTCAGGGTCTGCGCCAGATAATCTCCGCGAGGCGGTCGAGTTCCGTTTGCGGAAGACACGACCAGACGGGCTAACTGAGACAGATCTTGTTTTGGCCTTGACTGCCGAAGATCCGAACAGTTCAGCCAAAACAAACCTGCGGATTCAGCTGATGAAATGGGATGCGGACGAGCAGTCGGACTGGGGGAGTGAAACCACAGCCAAATCGCTCGAGCGACGGCACACCATATACAGCCGATTGGGGTTCACGGACGAAAGCTTCGGACTGCTCGACGCGGAGTACCCTCGCGATACAAGTGGGTCGTCTGTCATCAGCGTGCCGTTGCCGTGGGAACCGTGGTACACGGGGAATCGAGTGACCGACCATGACTTCTACTGGAGCGCTTACCGTGGCGTGCTTGAAGAACGATGGAAAGGCTCGGATTCGATCGGCAAGTTGGACAGGGCGACTGATGAGGTAATTAAGCGTCTTGCAGATCCTGAACGCGATGCTCCGTATCAGTCGAAGGGCTTGGTCGTCGGATATGTGCAAAGCGGTAAGACCGCAAATTTCGCTGGCGTTATTGCCAAGGCGATTGACTCGGGATATCGGCTTATCATCGTTTTGACGGGAACCGTCGAGATCCTCCGGAGTCAGACTCAGCGCCGCCTCGATATGGAACTTGTTGGCGAGGAGAATATTCGGGGAGGGATCGATCCAGAGGACGCTGAGCAGATGGCCACTGTCGACTACGCTGGCCAGGGCGATCAGGATTGGTTCAACGGGAAATTTCTCAAGCACGGCGTGAATTTTGCTGAGCAGGACAATATTCCAGGGATAAACCGACTGACCTCGCCGAATTTTGATTACAAGAAGCTGCTCTTGGGACTAGCCGCTCTCGACTTTCGTCAGGGACATGAGGTCGCGGTAAAGAGTAAGAAACTGTACGACCCTGCCAATCTATATCGAACAAATGTTCGTTTTGCTGTAATCAAAAAAAACAGTGGAACCCTTGATAAATTGGTCTCGGACTTAAAGAAAATTCATACCAAATTGGAAGAGATTCCTGCGCTTATTATTGATGATGAGGCGGATCAGGCTTCGGTCAACACCGTGAATCCGGATCGTAAGGGAAAGCCGAAGACGACAGAAGAGATTGAACGCACCGCGATCAACAAGAAAATATCAGCTCTGTTGACGCTGCTTCCCAGGTGTCAGTATGTGGGCTACACGGCAACGCCGTTTGCTAATGTATTCGTAGATCCCGATGATTCTGAGGATATCTTCCCGCGAGATTTTATCGTGAGTCTTGATCGTCCTGACGGATATATGGGCGGGTCCGATTTCTATGATTTCGGAAAAGATTTCTCTGACACTGAGAAGACTCCGGCGACGTCAAATGAGTCGGCGTTCATTCGGGATATTGAATCTAGTGACGGCGTCGATCGACTGAAATCTCTGCAACGTGCGCTCGATTCATTTGTATTGTCTGGTGCGATTAAGCTGCTCCGTGAGAGCCTCGGTGCGGTTCCATTTCGACACCACACGATGTTGATTCATGAATCTGTGAAGACTGCGGAGCATGCGGCGCTTCGAGTGGAGGTTCAGCAGCTTTGGCACCGCTCAGGCTATAGTTCATCCAAAGGGTTGGAACGGCTTCGTGAATTGTGGATAGATGATTTTCAGCCTGTTAGTGCTGCGCGTGCCAGTCGAGATGATTATGTGCCGGCTGAATTCGAAGAACTCAAGATATTTATCGGTGCTGCCGTTGACAGAATCTCAGAGTCGAATACTCCAGTTCTAGTGGTCAATGGTGACACGGATATTGATCAGCCGCAACTTGACTTCCAGGCTGCAAATGTGTGGAAGATTTTGGTCGGTGGAACTAAGCTTAGCCGCGGATTCACGGTCGAGGGCTTGACGGTTTCCTACTACACACGACGGACTCTGCAGGCGGACACTCTGATGCAGATGGGCCGATGGTTTGGATTCCGACCTGGGTATCGAGATTTGGTCAGGTTGTATGTTGGTAGGGCCGTTCGATCCGGAAATAAGACTTACGATTTGTATGAAGCGTTCGGAGCGATAATTCAGGATGAAGAGCAGTTCCGAGAGGAGTTGCGCGTATTTTCTGATCTTGAGGACGACGGAAGCCCTTCCATTACTCCAATTGATGTTCCGCCCCTCGTGTATCAGCAGCTGCCGTGGTTGAAGCCAACAGGCGCGAATAAAATGTATAATGCCGAACTCAAATTCAAAGGCGAAGGTGCGAAGCTGGTTGATTTTTCGATGCATGATGTGCGCGGAAAAGGGGAAAAGAATGCCTTGAATTTTTCGGCAGTCAGGCCGTTATTGGAAGGGTTGCAAGATAGTCGAGAGTTCGAATATCGTGAAACGCGAGCTGATGTTATTCACGTAGGCAAGTTTCAGGCGTATCAGGGTGTTGTCTCGGCAGAGGCGATGCTTGAAGCGCTGAACGAGTTTCAATGGGCCCCAAATTGGGAATTTGAACCTCACGCCGAGTTTCTGAAGCGTGCGATAAAGTTAGGAACCCTGACCGATTTTGCGGTACTTCTACCGCAGCTTGATGATGCGGTGTATCGAACCATTGTCGGTTGGGATCAGTCAATGCCGGTAATTAAGAGGACGCGTCGCCAAGACCGTCCGGGATTCTCAGGAAGTTCGTTCCGTCAGCGTCAAGCAATCGAGCATATTGCAGGTGGAGAAAAGTATGGTGGTGGAGAGGCCGAGAAACTCTTTTCTCCAACTCGTGGAGCACTATTGCTTTCCTTCGCAGCTGACCCGCGCACTTACGATTCTAATGTGGGGGCCAGCCCAGCAGATCTGAAGCCAGTCGTTGATCCAAAGGATATTGCCACTCTATTTTCGTATGCGCTTCCGAAGGCTGCTGCACCTGGAGGACGAATCGGTTTCGCTGCCAAGAGGAAGAACGGCAAGCTGGTGGTAACACCTGTGGATTCTGATTCATAAGTAGGTTGGCGAAATTTCGGCGCTACTTGAGTTGTGTTGTAAGGGCATCGAGGGTCCTTCTGTATTGCCACGCAACTTTCGTATGCGGCAGATTTGATCGGAACGATCTCCAAGTTCGGTTTCCTGGGATCTGACTGCTGATATGCATTCAGATCCCAGGAATACCAGTGGCATGGCACGCGGATTGGCCAGGGGCCAATGTCATAGGCGCCGTCGAACGGGCGTCATCATGACCTAAATCTTTCGTGGATACGTCAATTCTGCTATGAGCGACGGACAGGCCGGATGGCGCAGGCCGGGACAAGCGTTTGGTCAGGTGTGCGTCGGAACCTTAGGGCTTACGCTGTGGCCGGCGTCTTAGGAATCCAGCTGCAGCTTTCACAATGACGGCGCAGAGCCTTCATGTCAGGATGGTGAGCTTGGTTGGCGGGCAACCGGAGTGGCGTGCCATCCAGTGGTTCGTACTCTGTGCCCGTCAGCTTCGGGTCGACACGGACGAGGAGATTCTCGTCCACAGTGATGCGAAGGAGGTCGAACAGTGTGTGAATATCGGCGCGCAGCAGAAGCCCGTTGGTCACGTGATTCGAATGGTCGCCGAAGTATCGGTCGATATGCGCAGCCTCCAGGACTGATAGGACCGGAGATCCAGTGACTACACATGTACCGCCATACGCATCGATCAGAGAATCTCGGAATGCGCTTTGACCGCGGCGAATGTTGATCAGTCGTCTGGCTCGGTCGCGCATATCGTCGCCGTACTCGTACTTGGTGCTACCGACTGGGTAGCTGACTTCGATCGACGAGTCCACGTTGAACAAGGTGGGCAAGTATAGATGGCCTTCGACATTTTTGATCTCGATGCGAACCGCGTTGGCCTTTGTAGTGTTCCCGGTAGCATTGGACATCTCAGTCCAAGTCAATTGCTGAATCGGCTCCGAACTGATTGTGTGGAATTTGAATCGAAAGTGGTAACCACCGTTAGAGACATTTTCCCAATGCGCTGCAGGATCCGAGGCTGACAGTTCAAATGTTGCTGTGGTCGCACGGGTCCATCCGACAAAACTACCGCCACCCTGCCAGAAATATACGTCGTCGCCGGGTGCAATCTTGGTTCTTTGCTTGGTGTCCCAGAAGCCATCAGTCTTCGCCCGATCCCAGTGATCTGGATACTTGGCGGAGATGACAAAGATCCAAGTTGCCATTGCGCATGCACCTATCCGGTATCGCACCGGGTGGAGGCATGTCCTGTGGCGGAAGCCTGTCGGGCCGAGCTCGTTTTCTGTTTGAAGTGTATTTCGAGCGATGGGTTAGAGGTGTTCGCTCACCAACGAACGCAAAGCTTTTCGAGTCTCTTCGTCTGTCGAGTAGATGACAGTTCCAACCATGCCTCGGGTGAGCAGAACTTTGTAGATGTTGCGGATCAAGCGGTTGAACCGGACGTCACCGATCTTCTTCGTGTTTTTGAGATCCGGGTCGCGGTTGGCGGTGCGAACGGTGGTAAATGCGCCGTTGCGCCAGACAATGTCAGGTCCAAGAATGACACCGTTCCAGTCGTATTCGAACCCCTGCGCGGTGTAGACGCATCCAACTTGGCCGAAGCCTCCGTCTTCCGTAGCCCAAAGCGGGGCCGGAGGTGCGTCTCCGATTCTTCTGTCACTCTTGCTGTTCCAGGGACGGGACCAGTTGTCGATCTCTACGTCCGGCACGAGAGTGCCATCTTTCTCGGCGTTGCTCCACGGCCAGCAATACCCGGCCGTCATGCGAGCCGAGTATCCACGTTCGATCTGTTGTGACAGCAGATGTTCCATCTCCTGCGGTGTGTCGGCGATACGAACTGAGAACTGCGGATCGCCAGCCCAGGCTACGGGCTCACCTTCTGCCAGTCCGAGAAGCTGTTTGACCCAGAGAACGTACTCTTCGCTACCACCACAACGGAATTGCTCACCGAGGTGAACGTGCTGCGTTTCCAATCCGATAGACTTTGCGTGGCGCTCGATCTGCTCCAGTGATCCCATCTCGCCGGGTCGCACCACCTGGTACTCGTCGAGCAGGAAAACGGGGACGCGTGCTGCTGCCATCAATTCGTCGAGCTGAGGACGCTCCGTTCGAAGCTCTGCCTTGGTGTAGCGGTCGACTGAGGTCTCACGGATACGGTGAGCTTCGTCGAGAACTAGTACGTCTAGTCCGTTGCGGTCAGCGGTCATGAATTGGTTGAAATACTTAAACATCTTCTGCACGCGTGGAGCGCGAGCACCGGCGACCTTGCGAAGTGTCTGAGTGAAGGATCGGGAACCTGTGGCGTGCAATACCGTTCGACCGCGCCGCGCGAGTTCACCGACTAAGGACAGTGCGACGACACTTTTTCCACTGCCAGGCCCTCCGGTGACGATAATGATTCGCTTGTGATCGAGTTGGTGAGCTTGATCCACTGCGTGGAGTACGAGGTCGACAGCTAGTTGCTGCTCACCAAGGAGATGGAACTGCGGTCGATCGCGAACCTCGGCGGCAGCTACCTTGAGCAATTGTTGAGATGGTGCCACTGCGGAACGGATCAACGTATCACCGGCACTGTGTCCGGAGGACTCAGTCGAGAGCCGAGATTTGAGGAAGGTTTGCATATCTCCGCGGTCGGCTCCGGTAAACAACCGGCCGCCGAGGGAAGCGGGATACGACCGTAGTTCTGCGACGGCTGCGGGATCCGTAGCGTTGTGGAGGTAGGCCACGCCGGCAACCGCATCGGGCTGATCTGCAAGAGCCTTCGCGAAATCTGACAGGTACTCGCAATAGCCCTTGACTTGTGCGACAGGGTGCAGTTTGGGGCCACCGGGCATCCCCGGCACATCGACGAGGTCAATGCTGCCTTCATATCGTTGGGCGGCCGACCATTGCTTGAGTTCCACCACGACATATGACGGTCGGCCGGTAGTCGGATGTAGTCCGGCCAGTACGACATCAGCGCGCTGAGACGTGAGAGGTAAGTGGTACTCGACCAACATCTCGACGCCGCCCAGACCGGCTTCGATCAAATCACTGGCTAGAACGGGAAGGCTGCGGCTCCACGACTTCTGCTCCGATTCACTTGCGCGCCGGCCGGTACGAAACAGCATTTGTTCCAACAGCTGTTCCATCAAGGAATCAGGATTCGCCATCGCGCCAATCCTGTTGGCAGAAGTACGAAGCAAGGTCACAGTGAGATCCCCCAGGCAGCACGAATCGAGTCGTGCGGGTGGGGGCATGTCCGTGGCTGTGAATCACAGCGGAAGTCCGTCGGGCCGCGCTCAGTACATTAGCGGAAGCGGGGTCTTTCGCATCGACGGGCTCGGGGAGGCGCTGGAAGGAATTGGGTCGGGTCGACTGGCGCTTGAACGGCTGAGATTTCATAGAACCTTAGTTCGACTAGTCCGTCGCAGATCTATCCGATTCCTAGGATCCATCAAACCTGCTGTAACTTTCTTGAAGATTGTACGAAATGACTGATATGGGCTGTTTCTGAGCCATGCTAACGGTCAGTTTGAGTCGATCACGCTCATGTCGGACTTTTGCGGTTGCGTTTTCCAAAGGAGATTGTGTGTCTACATCGATGAGCATTGAGGTGCAAGAAGCATCCTTGCTGCCGTTCTACCTGGTATTCGATGTTTCCTACTCGATGGAGCCGGTAATTGGCGAGGTTAACAATGCAATGAGAGCACTCAAGAACGAGATCCTCAAGGATCCGATTCTCGGAGATATCGCAAGGGTCTGCGTACTGTCATTTTCAGACGAAGCACGTATTGACGTGCCAATGTGTGACCTCGCAGATGACACCCGCATCACGCGGGAGGACTTCTTACAGGTCCGCGGTGGCACGTCGTTCGCTCCGATATTCGACCTGATCGGTGAGCGCATCGCCGCCGATATTGCCGATCTCAAGGGACATGGAGAAGGCAAAGTATTTCGCCCGACAGTGTTTTTCGTGACCGATGGTGTGCCGACGGACGCGGTTCACGTGTGGAACTCGGCGTTCACTCGACTCACTTCCGTAAAGGCTTACCCAAACCTAGTTCCGTTCGGTCTGGGTGACGCAGACGAAGAGGTACTGCGCGCGATCACCTTTCCTCCCTATCGGCAGGACGGGTACTTCTTCATGGCTAATGCGGGCGCAAGTGCGGAGCAGGCAATGCAGGCAATCACCCGGATTGTTACCCAATCCGTTGTGAGTTGCACACAGTCCGCAGTGGCGGGCACTCCGGGTGTCGTCATGGACACTCGGGGGACTGAGGGACTCGTGAATATGCGCAAGATGGATGTGATGTGACGGTCCCCCTCGACGGTCTGCAAGCTCCGGAGAACGAACCCGTCTTGCCTTGCGAGAAACTGCCTGAACCTTTTGTCGTCGGTGATGCGGGTCGCTCATACCTCGAAATCGGCGGTGGCGCACCGTTCTCGACGGCTATGCCTTCGGATGTGGTGTGCGACGGGTTCGACTTCGAGGGATGGGCATTACGGGCGGCCTCGGTTCGAGGGCTGAGTCACAGACATGCGGGCACTGCCCGCCAGGACGCGTATGCAGTGCGATATTCGGCGGAAACTGACCGACTGGTGCTCATCGTCTGTGACGGCGTGGGGAGCGGCGAATTGTCCCATATCGCTGCGGATGTGGCGTCAACGTTTCTTGCCGACGAATTGATCGACTGTGATCTCGGCGATGATCCAAACTTGTGGACGGGGATCTTTGCCGACGCGTCGGCATCAGTCTGTGTTCGAGCTCGTCAGGTGCTCGGACGTTCCGATGCCGAGATTGACGACGTCCGTGCAGTGATGGCGACTACTGCTGTGGCGGTTGTGGTTTCAGCAGTTTCTCAACCGGGCCCGTGGGAAGTCTGCTATGCGGCCGTCGGCGACAGTTCGTTATGGACGGTGCGCCATCAAGCATCGGATGAAGCCTTCGAGGGTTGGACTCCAATTCTGGGTGGCAAAATAAATGACGGAGAGTTGGCCTCGAACAGGACATCGGCACTGCCGCTGCGGGTCGACAGCCCGGTGAGGTCGGAACACTTCGAGCTTGACCGGGAAACGCTGTTGTTGCTGTGTACCGATGGAGTCGGCGATGCCTTTCTCGGTGGAGCCGGGCCGGTTGCTATCGAACTCGGCTCTGCGTGGTCGAGTCCTCCCACCCCGTTGAACTTTGCGGCGCACGTGTCCTTTGGCCGCCGCAGCCTCCTCGATGATCGGACGGGAATTGCTCTCTGGTCACCTGGCGGCTGATTTCCGCGTTCCTGTTTCCCGCATGCAAAATTCGCTGCGAGCGATTTGGGCCGATCCCTATATCGTCTGTCTCGCAGTCGTTGCCTGTATGCCAGTTCTCGCGCTTGTTACGGCGAGCATGATTGTGTGGCGTCCACTCGGCGTTGTCGGGCTTATTGTGGGGGCCTATTTGTTCCCGCGCGTTCATCGCGTAACTTCCGATATTTTTGGTGCGTTTGCTCCGAAGTGTGACAGGGCAGTTGGTCAGCACTGGGCGCTCGGAGTCGGCGTGGTGCTTGCAGCACTCGTGATGTCTGTTCCTGTCACGCAGATCTTCTTCGAGGGGGATCTTCGGACATTTGCAGCACCGACGATTGCGCTAGCGGATACGGGCGAGCATGTACTGGTCGGTGGAATTCCTGAAGCGATTTACGGATCCTCGCCTGAGGAACCGTCTTTCGTGCCGTGTCGTACCGCACAACGACTCGTAGGGCAGACAATGTCGTGGCCTTGTTATTCAGCGGTTGGATATCTGCGTTTGTGGCGGATACCGACCGCATTCCCAATGCTGTCGTGCATCGCTTTGATGTTCGCCGGTTACCCGTTGGTGCTGCTCCGTGCTGCACGAAACCGCAAAGTAGTGAAGTGATGGCAGAGAGCTCTCAATCAGTGGAACAGAAGTCCGGACGAGGATCTCTTTTCCTCGCTGGTCTGGCAGGGGCTCGTAAGGATGTGCTGCAACTGCTTCCCGCTGCGGTGACGAAGCAGGCGGCCATGGGCGCGGTGCTGTTGACTACTGCGGGGTTTGCCGCGGTCTCCGCGGCGTACGCGCTCAACATCACTCGAGTGATCCCGAGTCCATGGCTGTGTGCCCCGGTCGGTTTGCTGTGGGGTCTGGCGATCCTCAACCTCGACCGGATGCTCGTCATTGGCCTCGCTCAAGAGAAAGGCATCGGGCGCAACATCGCTTTGGCCTTGCCTCGTGTGATCCTTGCGTTCATTATCGGCGTCGTCATTTCGACACCGCTGATGCTCAAGATATTCGAAAGCGAGATCGATGCGCAGCTGAATCGGAGCATCATCGAAGCCCAAGGCGACCTGCAGTCGCAGATAGACGGATCCCCGATCGCATTGCAGCTCGGAGCGGCGCAGGAACGGCTTTCGGAGATCGACAGGCTCGTCAACGCCGGCGATCCGGCGAGTAGTCCCAGCGTTGGTGCAGTGCAAACGGAGATTGTGGCGCTGCAAACCAAGGCAGATCAAGAGAAGGCAACCTACGAACGGCTGTTGGCGGAGGCACTGGCGGAGGAGGACGGAACCGGAGGCACGGGTGTCGCAGGATGCGCGGACTCATGCCAGTCGAAGAAGGCAGCCTCCGCCGAAGCGCAGGCGCTGTGGCAGAGTACCCGCGACCAAATTGCCGAAAAGCAGAGTGAAAAGGCAGGCGTCGTCGCAGCGGAGTCTGAGGAGGCGATCGCTGAACGCCCGGCAGTTGTTGCCAACATCGAGAAGCTCAAGAGCCAACTCGGCGAGACACAGAACGCCGGCTATGCATTGGAAGATGCCAATACCGGCATCATCGCGAGACTTAAGGCACTGAATGCGATTTCAGGTAACGACTCGACCGCGAGCAATGCACACCTTGCGGTCACATTGCTGTTCATGTCGATGGAAGTTCTGCCGGTTTTGTTCAAGGTAATATCCAATCTTGGTCGGCGAAGCCAGTACGACGAGGTAGTCGAGGACCGAGAAGCCTTTGAGGTGGAAGCGGCAACGGCGGACTTGAAGCTTCGGCGCGATCGTGACGAAATCCGTCGTACTGCCGAGATGGATGCCGAGAAGGACCGAGCTGAGAAGCAACACGAAGTCGTCAAGAAAATCAACGCAGCTGTAGTGGAACATCAGGCCGCTGTGATCGATGAGGCACTCGCACTATGGACAGTGCATGCGAAAGATGTTGCTGCACTGCGATTGAATGATTGGTCAGCATCCCTCGCCGCGAACGGTAGCACTGCACCGATCGTGACTGGGACAAATGGCGGTTTCTCCAGTGGACCGGGAGCGCCGGCGGGTGCCGGAGTGGGTAATGTCGGAGCCAGCTCCGGGCCAGCCAATGCCGCTTCTGGACCTCAGATCACTCAAACGATTGTGACTGGCAGCATGCCGGCCCCACCCCCGATTAGCGCCAACTGAACCGACAAGGGGAAATTATGTCGATTCCTGTATTCGAGCTGGATACCGACGAACCTGATCCAATCAGGTTGGTTATTGCTTTGCCTGCAACTGATTTCGGACCCGGATCGGCCTCGGAGGTGGCCTCTGCGGCGGTGACCTACCTCGCCGACAGGTTGATGGCAGATCCTCAACTCGAGGATCTGTTCGCGTTGGCACTCACTCGTGGGCCGTATTGTATTTTCGATAGCGCCCGCGATGGATTGGTGGCACTACGGGATCCTTACAGTCTGCTCGAGCGGCGCGCGGCTTCCGGCGGTGGGTCCGGAGTTCTCGCCGGGTACAACGGGTTTGTTCTCGACGTGCGATGCAGCATCGACGATGCAGAATTGTCTTCAAACAAGGACTCTGTTGAACGATTGGTCTGGCTGATCGGTGAGCATGCCTCAGACGCACAGCCGGAGGCCCACCAACGGGTTTGTGCAACAAGAACTGTCATCGATCAGGCGGGATCGCCGGATTTGCTACGCACAGTTTGTGCGCATTTTCTAGACACGGTGGTGCTTGATGATAGTGGTCCCACCACGCAGAAATG
Source organism: Rhodococcus sp. MS16 (assembly GCF_013277795.1). Lineage (NCBI taxonomy): Bacteria > Bacillati > Actinomycetota > Actinomycetes > Mycobacteriales > Nocardiaceae > Rhodococcus > Rhodococcus sp. MS16. Next base: position 125,862 of record NZ_VBTM01000008.1, on the reverse strand, counting down.
GCTTCAGTCAACTGTTTTGAGTCAGCTGTTGACCGGCCTAGGGTCCATCGTCGAATAGCCATGTCATTGAATTCACTTCTTGTGCTCAGTTGCCCACTACTGCACACACAATCCGGAAGAAGCAGGGACTGTGCCGATTGATTCGTCGATCCTGAACAAGCGCCGCGAATTGGGTAAAGGTGGCTTCGGGATCGTATACGAAGTCGAAACCCCGGCGAAGCTGGTTGGCGAGCCCACCTGTGCGTTCAAGGAATATCTGCAGGCGGGGCCGGACGAACTCGCGAACCTGCAAGTCCTGGTCGACTTTCGGAATGGGATGTCCGAACCGGACCGTGACGAACTTGACCACTACACGACCTGGCCGCTGGACACCGTTGTAGACAATGGCAGCGTGGTGGGCTTTCTGATGCGTTTGGTTCCGTCGCACTTCATCGAGACCTCAATTGCTCAGGTTGCAGGTACCGCATCGACGATGCGATCACTGAGCTGGCTAGCGAAACCGGGTCACGCACGAAACAATGGCGGAACGGTCGTCGAAGAAACGGATATTCTTGCGCGACTGCGCTACTGCGCCTGGATGGCACATGTTATGCAGTTTCTGCATGCGCGAAACATGGTGTATGGGGATTTGAGCGTAACCAACATCTTGTGGAGCACTTCGGAGGACGAGCCGATCATGTTCATCGATATGGATCCAGTTCGAATCGAATCGAGGTCTCCGGCAATCCCTCAGGCCAATAGCCCGAACATGGAAAGCCCGGAGAAGCGACTGGATGGGCAAAGCGAGCAGGACGAATACACTGACCGCTACAAGTTGGCGTTGTTGATCTATTTTGTGCTGGCGTCAAAGACCAAACCATCGCGCAACCTTTCTCATGTGACCGGCATGATCGACGCCGCGGGGCTTGGAATGCTTGCTGCGGGACTCAGCGCAGACAAAGCTGCTCGACCCTCTGCGATGGACTGGTATCGCTATTTTTACGCTCAAATTTGCGCGCAGATTACCCCTCCCGAGATCAATCGATTTACGGTGTCTCCGCCATTTGGAATGAGGGGGGAGAGCGTCGAGATATCCTGGGATGTAACTGGATACCGAGACCTCACGTTGCATACACCGTGGGGAACGGCGATGGACATCAACGTCAGTGCGTCGAACACGGTCCAGATCAGTCTGGATACTGGTGGTCGATTCCGGCTCGTTGCCGTGAATGACCACGGGACAGTAGAAATGCTAAGTCAGGTCATCCATATCTTCGAACCGCCACAGATCCGATTCGTCAACGTTCCTAGTTTCGAGTCGCTGGGGAAAGTCGCATCAGGTATCGATGCTGACAGCTTTGCCGAACATTTTGTCGGTGCTGGTGATTCATCGTGGATGGAGGAACTGCTCGGTCGCGAAACCGAGGTGGATCTTCCGGATCTCCTTGCAGATCCGGCAATGCTCGTACCGAGGTTCCCACTTGTCGACGTTCCGGACCTTGCTCACGAGATATTTTCCGCGAGATCGCTGAGCAGAGCAGTTGACGAGGCGATGTCCGCAGCTAGTGCGGAGATGCGAGGCGCTGCGGTCGCTGAATCCTCGGGGATCAGAAGTTGGATTGCAAAGCGATTTCGTTAAGGTCCTGCAAATCACGACACCTGACGTGCAGTAGAGCGAATGGGCGTGGCGGGGCACCGGCCACACCCATTGTGAACCTGCACGATGGTGCCCATTTCTCCGATCAAATCTCATCTTCGCCGCTACCTGATCTCAGAAACCAAGCGACGGCTGCACCAGCCGGCATTGCGAGCTACAGTGATGCGGGCCTACGAAACGCGTTGCGCTGTCTGCTCTTTAGGTCACAGCTCATTGCTTGATGCGGCGCATATTGTGCCCGATTCCGATGAGGCTGGAGTAGCTTCGGTGCGAAATGGCTTGGCAATGTGCAAGATCCACCACGCTGCATTCGATGTTCATATTCTGGGGATCAGTCCTGATCTCGTCGTCGAGATCAGGCAGGATCTTCTCGAAGAGATCGATGGTCCGATGTTGGAGCACGGGTTGAAGGAGCGTCACGGTCAGAAGTTGATGGTGATTCCAGCGCTCAGATCTGAACGCCCCGACCCGGAGTTGCTTGCACTGAGCTACAAGAAGTTTCAGTCCGCTGGCTGACGTTGCTCGCGCTGTGCTCGCAGGACCTGTCGCGGATAGGGCGGCCTATGTCGGTTCGGGCCCGGCGCTGGCGAAACCGCCCGCGCGCGTGCATCGCTTAGTTGGAGAGATGCACGCGCGCAATATAAATCGTGGGCCGCTAGCTACTTGCCGGGCGTCGAGGCGACTGCCGTGATGCCAGGCTCACCGTCGGCGTCATCGCCGCAATCGCAGTCACAATCGTCGCCGCAGCCACCGGTGTTGCATTCGCCGGCGTAACTGTCGTCATCTTCGTCGCAGTCGAGGGTGCCGCCGAAGGACTCTGCAAAATCGTCGTCGAGCTCGTGAGTGAAGGCGTGAACCTCGTCGACCAGGTTGAGGAGATGCTGCGGGGCGAAGGGGTCCGCATCAAGCATCGTCGAGACCAGCAGGTGGTCGCCACTGAAGGCGAAGCGCAGGCGCGGCCATTCCTGTGCGAGTTCGATCAGCTGGGTTGCAGCATGGGCGGGATTACCGAGACCCGTGAGGACCGAGGACCAGACGTTGATCTGGGGGCCGTCATCCGCGACCGTCACGTAGACGACAAACCCGTGAACCGGCACGACAATGTCGCCGTCATCGTCGGTGTCGGGCTCGCTGCCCAGCAGTTCGGCGAGGGTCTGAACGCACAGGCGAACCAATTCGTCGCGCTCGTCCGTCACCAGGGCAATGGCGCCGTTGATGTGGAGGGGCTGGTCGGCGGTCGTGTCGTGGTCGCTCATGGATCCTCATGTTCCGTGCCAGTCCGAGCAGGCGCTTGGCACTGTTTTCGTGCGGTGGGTGTCAGGTCTACGGTAGTCGGCGCACACTCTTGTCCGCGTAGTGGATCACCCAATAGTGTCCCTTTCGGCGGGCGCTGAGTAGAACTTCGCCGGCGCAGAGCGACGTGACTCGAGTCCCGACAAATCCGGCAGCGTTGTGGCAGTGAGTATCTCGGCTTGTCGGTAGGTAGATCTAGTCTCCACAAATGACGGGTCAGCGAGTTCGACGAGCTTCACATCTGCGTTTGGTGCCTGCATTTCAAGCGGCACAAACCGTCCGTACGCCGAGGCAGATGCGGAATCAGCGTCGACGGCCGGAGGTGGCGAACTTTGTCATGCGGATCGAACTTGATTGCGTCGCGCCACCCATTTGGCGAAGGTTCTCGGTGCCGTCGAATATCGAACTCGACCAATTGCATTCGATCATCCAGGCGGTCATGGGATGGGGTGATCAACACGCACATCAGTGGGTGAGCGTCCATCATTCAACGAGCAATGGCCCAGATCGGTATATCGCGCGAGAGGCGATCGAGCGCGATGGATATCAGGAAGACGAGTTTGGTGAGGACGAAGTCCGGATCGACGAGGCGGTCACCGGGGTAGGGGACTACGTCCGATACGAGTACAACGTCCGCGCGAGGTGGAGCCACACGTTGGTTCTCGAGCAGATTGTCGAAGACCAGCCGATTTCTGCGCCATCCTGTCTTGATGGCGCGAGAGCGTGCCCGCCGGAGGATTCTGGCGGTCCGGTCGGGTATCTCGAGTTCCTGAACGCGCAGGTGAGTACCGGGCTGTTCGATCCCGAACGTTTTGTTCTCACAGAGTCCAATGCGGCAGTCACCACTGCAGTGGCACTGCATAAGTCACCGCCTGTGGGCAGCTCGCTGTTCGAGACGTTCTTACGCCGTATGTCGGTTCATTCCGCGCCGAAACTGTTTGCCGCAGTTGCCAAAGCGGAGCTAAGTGGTGGGTATGACAACTACTTCGAGACGATGCGTGAGGGAGCAACCCGCCAGTTGCTGTGGCTGCTGAACTCCGCGCGAGGCGGTGGGATTGTGTTGACGTCGTCCGGGTCACTGCCTCCGGACCTTGGTGCGTCTGCCCGAGACGAACTCGATTGGGACAGTGAGTGGATCGATGCCGCGGTAGGGAGTGACTCGCAATTAGCAGTACTTGTTGAGATCGCCAAGACCCTGAGATTGGTCCGGAAACTCCGAGGCACTTTGATTCTGACTCGACTCGGCGCGTCAGTTCTAGCGTATGAAGGCGAGCTGTGGCGCCACATCGTGATGACCATGCCGTTGGGAAAGGGCGAGCTGGCGCAGGAAGCCGGCCGAATTCTGTTCCTTACGTTGGCTGCCGGCTTGTCGGAGTCCGAACGTAGTGAAGTGATGATCGAAGGACTCACGGCATTGGGTTGGTCGACAACCGACGGAACACTCCTCGGCGACGACGATTGGACGTGGATGGTGAGAGACACTCTCCTGTACCTGCGAATGATCGGGGCGATTGTCTCCAATCCGTTGGACCAGCATGTTTCCGCCGATCCTGAGTGGGGCCGACGTTTTGCCCGGATGGTTCTGTCTAAATAATTACCCGATCGAATCGACCGTCGATATCAATCGATGCAGAGTTGTTATATGTGCTGGAAGCGCATGATTTTCCGGCGACGGAATCCCGAATAATTTCGGGTGGCAAAATATGCGAGTTTTTGTTCGAAATTGCCATCATGCTAGGGTCGATCCTCAGTTGTTGAATTGCGTGGTCGAGCCAAAAGCTTGCGCAGAAGATTTATTTTGTGGAGGTTGGGTTTCGGAAAAGATGAAGTGCGTGTTGCTAGTCAATTGAATATGTGACCGGTGTTGGTATGACGGTCGCTCCTAGGGCGTGCAGAAGCGAAGCGCAAAGATCCTGAACAGGGGTTTTTGCGCGTTGTTCTGCCGATTATGTGCGAAGGATGTGGCATGTGACGGGGTCCGACATGGTCCAGTTCAGTACCTTGGTAATTGTTTCACTGCTTGTTGCTTTTTATGGTGGAACATTTCTGACTTCTCTTCGTATCGGTAAGAAGCAGGAAAATGCCGACGGTTTTATGACCGCCGGAAACAAATTAGGATTTGGTGTTTCGGCCGCGAGTATGACGGCCACTTGGATTTGGGCGTCGTCGATGTACGCATCCGCCACTTCTGGCTACACCTACGGAATCTCCGGCCCCATTCACTACGGTTTGTGGGGCGCGTTGATGATTCTCTTCATTTATCCCTTTGGCCAGCGAATTCGTAAAGTAGCGCCGAAAGCCCACACTCTGGCCGAGGTCATGTACGCGCGGCACGGCCGCTCGAGTCAGTTGATGCTCGCAGGTTCCAACATCGTCGGCAGTCTTATCAGTTTGATGTCGAACTTTCTCGCTGGTGGTCTGCTGATCGCGTTGCTTTCGCCGTTCAACTTCATTCAGGGTGTGTTCATCGTCGCACTGGGCGTCTTGCTGTACACGTTGTGGTCAGGTTTCCGTGCTTCGGTGCTGACCGACTTCGTTCAGCTGATCGGAATGCTCGGTGCGGTAGCGGTTTTGGTGCCGTTCATCTTCTTCGCAGCGGGGTTCCCGGCGGCCTTCGAATCCGGCGCAGGCAACCTCACTGCTGAGCAGGGCAACTTCTTCTCGAGCGTTGCCTTCTTCGAACAGGGTGCACCGTACATCGCGGCAGTTCTTGCCTACGCAATCGGCAACCAGACCATCGCCCAACGACTCTTCGCGGTCCGCGAAGACCTGATCAAGCCCACCTTCATCACCGCAACTGTGGGATACGGCGCAACGGTCATCGGTGTCGGAATGCTGGGTGTTCTCGCGCTGTACCTCGGAATCGAGCCAACTGATGGTGACGTCAACAACCTGATTCCGCAGATGGCCGCGTCGTACCTGCCCGGAATTTTGCTTGCTGTCTTCTTTGTCATGATCATCGGCGCGCTGTCGTCGACGGCGGACTCGGACCTTGCTGCACTCTCGTCCATCGTGATGACCGACGTTTACGGCCAGGCTGTCGCCGGCAAGGCTAATGCAAACCCTCGACGGATGCTGCTTATCGGCCGAGTAACGATGATTGTTGCGACGGCGGCGGCTATTTCCTTGGCAAGTCTGCAATTGAGCATTCTGGATCTGTTGGTGTTCGTCGGCGCGCTGTGGGGCGCTTTGGTGTTCCCGGTTATCGCGAGCTTCTACTGGGGCAAGGTCACCAACAAAGCCTTCACTGTGTCGGTGCTGGTGGCTCTTGCTGCCTTCTTGCCCGTCCGATTCAGTTGGGTGCCGATGGATGGGATGTTCGGGATACTCTCCGACATCGTTGCCGTCGTCGGTATCGGAGTGGTGCTGGGGCTCATGGCATTTGGATTCTTCGGCCTGAAGGTTGCGCAGATCGTCGGTGGCCTGGCGATCGTGCTGTCCGCGCCGTTCGCGATCGGCTTCCTGCACGACTACCCAACGCTCAGCGGATCTTTGGTGGCCTATGCCGTCAGTACCGTCGTGTGTTTTGCGATGTCCGTCAATCAGCGTGAGACGTTCGATTTCGAACTGATCAAGCAGCGGACGGGAGATTTCGACGAGGAAGAGTTTCCTGCTGTGGGAGCGTCCGGAAAGTAACCGTCGAGACAAGTGGAAGGGATACGAATGAGTACAGCTCTACTGACCGTTTATGTTCTGATCTGGCCGGCGTTGGTGCTGGTTGTCTTGGGAGTCATCAGCAAGGGATTCTTCAAGGATTGGGCAACTGCTCGCCGCAACGGTGAAGATCTGGTCTAGCTGTTCACGCCGCCACCGACGCACTTGCTGTCGGTGGCGGCGGTCATATTGCGTCGGACACAGGGGTCGGCGTTATAGTTGCTCAGTGCAACACAACGGAGCAATGTCGCTCACCGGTCCACCAGCCGTCCATGACGAGCTGGTGCACCTGACGCGGCAGCTGATGACAGGCGATCGCCAATCCGACGATCAGCCGTCCATCGCGCAGCACTCGTTCCTCTCGTTCATCGGCCGCCACGACGGCTGCCGGGCAACAGAGATCTCCGACGTCTTCGGCGTCAACCGCTCGACCATCTCGCGCCAAGTGCGCGGTTGCATCGACGCAGGCTGGGTGTATGCCGATCCGGGACCCGTTCGGTTGGGTAATCCGCTCCACCTCACTGACGAGGGTCGCAAATACCTCGACGCCGCCGACGCGCGTCGACTCGACCAAGTTGTCAGCAGGCTGCACGATTGGAGTGAGTCCGAGATCGAGGAATTCGCCCGTGCACTTCACCGCTTCAGAATCAGCACAGAATCGCAGACCGACGGAGATGACACCCTGTGAGTGAGTACAGCGCCAAAGCCCAGTTCACTATCTCCGACAACGAGTCGGTGGTGCACACAGTCTTCACTCACGCCGAGCGCACCCCGAACCTCACGGTGTTCTCGCGGCCGATGGGCAACGGGTGGGTCGACGTCTCGGCGAAGGAATTTGCCGAGCAGGTCATGGGCGTGGCAAACGGGTTGATTGCCGCCGGTGTTCAGCCAGGGGACCGCGTCGCGCTTCTGTCGGCCACTCGCTACGAGTGGACGCTTTTCGACTTCGCCATCTGGGCGGCCGGCGCTGCGACGGTTCCGATCTACGACTCGTCATCGAAGGGCCAGGTTGCTTGGATCCTCGAGGATTCCGAGTCCGTCATGGCCATCGTGGAGACGGGGACGCACGAGCAGTTGTTCCAGGATGCGCCGCCTAGCCTGCGCGCTGTCATGCAGATCGACGCCGGCGCTGTGGCAGAGCTGACCAAGCAGGGCATCGACGTCGACGAAACCGAGCTGAAGAAGCGCCTCGACGGTATCCGCGCTGACGACCTTGCATCGCTCGTCTACACATCCGGTACGACGGGGCGGCCGAAGGGCTGCATCCTCACTCATCGGAATTTCTTGTCCGAGGTGCGCGGCATTCTGACTGCGTCAATCGGTAAGGTCGCGGTTCCGGGGAACCGAGTTCTGACCTTCCTTCCCTTGGCACATGTACTTGCTCGTGCAGTGTCCTTGGCGACGTTCGAAGCTGGTGCTGCGCAGGCGCATTGGTCTGATTTCTCGAACATCACAACGCAATTCGAGCGGTACAAGCCCAATACGATCCTCGGCGTCCCGCGGGTCTTCGAGAAGGTTCGCGACGGTGCGGCGCGGAAGGCGGAATCCGGCGGCAAGGTTCCCGGTGCAATCTTTGCTTTTGCAGAAGCAACGGCCAAGGAGTACAGCCAGTCTCTCGACGCCGGTGGCCCGTCCCTGGTGCTCAAGGCGAAGCATGCTGTCGCAGACAAGCTTGTGTACTCGAAGCTGCGCGCAGCACTCGGCGGCGAGTGCTGGTTCGCCATTTCCGGCGGCGGTGCACTTACCCCGGAACTCGGCCACTTCTTCCGTGGGCTCGGCGTTCCGATCTACGAAGGTTACGGACTCACCGAAACCACGGCAGCGCATTGCGTGAACATTCCCGGGGCTCAGAAGATCGGCACCGTCGGGCAGCCTATGGGCGGCAACGGAGTTCGCATTGCCGAAGACGGCGAGATCGAGCTCAACGGCGGAGTGGTCTTCAAGGGCTATTGGAAGAACGAGAAGGCCACCGAAGAGTCCTTCGACAACGGTTGGCTCCGCACCGGCGATCTCGGTGAACTCGACAGCGACGGTTACCTATCCATCACCGGCCGTAAGAAAGACCTTCTGGTGACGGCAGGTGGCAAAAACGTTTCACCCGGCCCGATGGAAGACCGTATTCGGTCGCATTCCATCATCTCGCAGGCAGTGGTCGTCGGCGATGGAAAGTCTTACGTCACGGCACTTCTGACGGTTGATCCCGAGGTGTTCGAGAAGTGGAAGGCCGATAACGGCAAGCCCGCCGAAGCAACCGTCGCTGAACTGCGTGACGACAAGGATCTTCGGGCAGAAATGCAGAAGGCGATCGATGACGCCAATTCTGCTGTCTCGCATGCCGAGTCGATCAAGAAGTTCGTGATTCTCGATCGGGATCTCACCGAGGAAGACGGTGAGATGACGGCAACCCTCAAGATCAAGCGAAACGTAGTCGTCGACCGGTTCTCCAAGGAAATCGAAGGTATGTACACCAAGAGCTAGGAGCGCTTGGGGAACTGCTCGCGGTAGGCCATGACGTCGTCGAGTCGGAATCTGCGGTGGGTTCCGCGTAGCTCGATCGGGAGCTTGCCGGCATCGGCAAGCTTGCGGACATACGTGTCCGAGACGCCGAGAATCTCCGCAGCTTGAGACGTCGTGAGTAGTTCGGCAACGGCACCGAGCGCAACACTGTCACCGTTGGCGAGGTATTTCAGCAGCGCTACGACGGCATCGCCCACTGAGGCCGGGACGTCGATTGTCACGCCGTCGATCACGAGCGTCGTCGTGGCAGTTGAGGTTTGAGCGAGCGCTGACAGCGCGGTCTTGATCTTTTCTGCGTCGGCGCTACCGACTGCTGAAATTACGTGGTCAATGCTCACGTCGAGCTCCGATCGAAGTAGTTGTCACATCAGTGTTGTCAGGCGATGGCGAAGAAGGCCGGCGAGAAGTTCTGTTGTCCTTGCATCGAATCCGATCTCGGTGCATCGCTCGGCCCAGCCGTGTGCAGCTTTGGCCAGCGCGTCGATCATTCGGGTTACCGCGCGTTCGCGAAGTCCGAGCCGTAGTCCGGCGTCGATGAAGTTGGCGCGGGTCAGGCGATTGGCGCGCCCGTACAGGTTCATCGCCATCGGATCATTCCAGCCGGTGTACGGCTGAGTGCTGAGTAGATCGTAAGCCGGACTCGGTTGCCACAATGCGTTCGGCGCGTAGATCGACAGGTTCTTTCCGTGTAAGTCTCCATTGCCGATGATCCATGAAAAGACCACTGTGCGAAGCAATTCCAGTGTGGATGCAGATTTGGAGCCGCCGCCCGCTTCGCAGGCATCGGTAAGCGCCGTGATGGCAGTCTCGGTTTTCATCCGGTACTTGGACGCCGGATAGATGCCGGCAACTTGGCATGCATCCTCTTGAGCGATGCGGTGGCCATCGCGGCGGTCGAAACGCTCGACAAGTAACGCACTCCTGCCGTCGGCGTCGTGGAGAAGTCGAGTGGTCGGCACGCGTAGCCCACATGCTGCCGCCATTCTCATGAAAAAGTGTTCGTTCTCCGACAACAGTGGGAATCCAACGGGCGGAGTGAGTTTGAGGATCGCGGGCCCAGAGAGAGTGTTTGTCGGTACCGACCACATATTTGCACTGACCTTGGGTTGGGCTCCGGAAAGTGCAAGCGGATCTGCGTCGACCGAACCGGCCAGGCGATTGAATAGGCTGTGGAAGTTGGCGTCTCGTTCCGGCGCAAACATCGGTTGCGGTTCCGGTGGGACACTACCTGCGGGCACGATCCGCACATTTCCGATGGTGTCGGCGCCGACGGCTAATAGCAGAGTCAGATGGTCGTCGATCGAGGTTTTGGTCGAGGAAACTACCGCGCCGAGGCGAACACCCTCCGGGAGAAGGCCTGCGAAGAAGGGGGGAACCGCACCGCCGGTGGTGACCACGGGGTAGTGCCCATTCGCGAGCAACGACCATGACACTGAGTGAGATCGGATCGATGCCCCGGTCGATGACAGCGTGCTGTAGTCGAATTCGATCGTGTCGTTTGTTTGGCGTGTGAGGGTGGCAACCTGCACGTCGTCGATGTAGACGTCTGCATTGTCGATGTCCGTCAGCGTCGCGCTGAGAGGGCTGCTCATTGAGGCGCCTCGAGTTCAGCGATCGTGATTGGCTGCAGGCGCAGTCCGAGGGCGTCGGCAATTTCGACGATTGATGCCAGCTTCACGGATCCGGTGCCGTATTCGAGCGCTTGAACGCTGGATCGGGACACCCCGGCTAGGTCGGCGAGTGTTTGCTGGGTGAGTCGGAGTTGGACCCTGCGTTCGGCAAACAGCTCGCCTATGCGTGCAATTTCAGGCATAGGACTGCTGCGCGTCGGTGAACTTCTACGTGGCTGACTCATTGCCGCTCCTATGCCTTATTTTGCAAGCATAAGTCAGGGTGGGGTCGCAGGGCAATCTCAAATGCTCGTTATGCTTGCATTTTCGTGCATTAGCTTCCCCTTCGCAGGGTAGTCGAGGAGATCGCCCATCGGAGCGTCAACCTACCGACAGAGTTGGTGTTCCCCAGCTTTCAGACCAGCCTGATCGGAATTCAAGTCGTTTGGCGAGAAGAGTTTTCGGGTGTCGCTCGAACCTAGCTCCCAATATTGCTGTGACTCGACGTAGCATCCTGAATGTGGCTAGACGATCGGTAACAGTGAGATTTGATTCAGAGGAACTCGAGGCTCTCGAGGCTCTCCGGGAGCTTACGGGCGCGGACATATCCAGCGTCGTGCGCGAAGCAGTCATCGAGCACGCGAAGCGATGTGCCAGGCAGGCGCCGCCGCGCGATATCGGCGACAAGCGTAAGTCCCTGACCTTGAACGATGCCTTCGCGCGATACTCGGCGATGTGTGTTGAGCAGGAGCGGGAAGCCTCCTAAACCAAGGAGCGGTGGAGACATGACGTCCCCACCGCATTTCCCGGTTGTTGAATTATGAACGAACTAGAATCTTGACTGCTGTGTCGTTGTGTTCGATCAAGGTTGTGAAGCCTTCTGAAATCAACTCTTCGAGTTGAATGCGTCCGGTGATGAACGGGGCGAGGTCGACAACTCCGTCCTGAACCATTTTGATGACAGCTTCATGATCGCGGACGTACGCGATTGTTCCTCGCAGGTCGATCTCTTTGAGGACCAGCTTCTGCATGTCGATGGTCGCGGGCTTGCCCCAAATTGACACGTTGACAACCACTCCCGCGGGTCGAACGGTGTCGAGCATGGTGTCGAGCACTGCGTTGACGCCGGCACATTCGAATCCGATATCCGCGCCGATGCCATCGCTGATCTCGAGAACGCGGGCCTTCACGTCCTCGCTGCTCGGATCGATGACATAGTCAGCGACACCGCTGGACAGTGCCTTTTCTTTACGCGCACCGCTGAGTTCCGTGACGATCGTTGTTGCGCCAAGACCTTTGAGTACTGCGGCGACCAGCAGCCCGATAGGTCCGGCGCCTCCGACTATCGCGATGTCGCCACTTTGGGCGCCGCTACGAACGACGGCATGGTGTGCAACGCTCAACGGCTCGATCAGCGCAGCTTCGTCCAATGGGATGTTGCCGATCTTGTGAACCCAACGTCGGTCAACCACAACCTTTTCGCTGAGTCCGCCACCGCCGCCGGCCAATCCGATGAATCCCATCTGAGTGCACAGGTGATAGTTGCCGGCTTTACACGGAGCACATTCGTTGCAGACGAAATACGGTTCAACGACGACGTTTTCACCCACTTCGACGTCAGTCACGCCCTCGCCAACCTCTTCGACGGTGCCCGAGAATTCGTGCCCCATAGTGACTGGCGCGTTCTCATGAGAGAGGGGGTGGGGGTGGCCGGGCGCCGAGATGAAGATTGGACCCTCGAGGTACTCATGGAGATCGGTGCCACAAATCCCGCACCAGGCGACCTTCAATTTGACGGTACCTGGCCGCACTTCGGGCTCGGGAATGTCTTCGATTCGGATGTCTTTCTGACCGTGGAACCGTGCTGCCTTCATAGATCCGCACCTCACTTCGTTGTGAATCCGCTGGTAGATCAACGCTAGGACTCCGATGGTGGGGTGTGAAGGGTTGCAATGGATTGCAATTGTTGGAACCGGGAGAGCCTCCCGTGCGTCAAATGGTGTGAGATGCGTCGATGGAGGGGAGTGCGCTGTGAGGGAATGGGGCGCTTGTCTGTCGCTCGCAGCGACCGTTTTGCTCGGGGGATGCTCCTCGACAGTTGAAGGCGAGGCTGTTCGGCCTGAAGGCAACGAGGGACTATTCGACCCCTGTTCCGCGATCCAAGATGATGTGATCACGAGCCTTGGTGTTGACGCGTCGACCGAGGAGAACGGTGTTGCCGGGGTGAGTCAGGCAGAGTTCGTGATCTGTAGCTGGGCATCGGATTGGTATGAACTTGGCGTCTGGTCAACCTTTCATACCCTGGAGGATGTTCGACGCAATCCCGACGACACTGATATCCGTGACGCTTCTGCGGTAGGTGATGGGGCGATCACCTTTCGTGAGGTGTGGGATGTTGACGGGAGTACATGTTTTGTTGCGCTGCCCGCGGATCAGGGCGCGATATTTGTGAGAATTGATGCATATCAACAGGCTCAGTACCCGGAGGACATCTGCGGTCTGGCCACCAGGCAAGCGATTGCGCTTAAACCGTATCTGCCCAAATGACGCTGCATAGCTAGTGAAAGGGTCAACAGACATGGGGCATCCAATCGGTGACGGATTCCTGCTCAACAGCGATGCTGCCGAGCAGTTACACGCGGCATGTGAAGCGTGGAGTAGTGAACTCAAGGCGCTCAAGATCGACGCCGAGAAGCTTGGAACCCTTGGAGGATTTGGCACCCTCGGTTCGGCTGATGCTCTGAAATCGAAGTTCGAGAAGAAGGCTGTTGCTAGGACCGACTCACTAGTCAATGCGTTGGAAAGTCATATCGCAGTAGTCGATGACATGCGTGCGTACTTCCAGAAGTGCATAGAGGATGCTACGGAACAGGAGCAGGCGAATGTCGACTCACTCAGAAAGATAAGCCCGAGTAACTGAATCGTCCCGCACTACGCGGATTTCTGGCCTCTGATTTGTGAGGGATTACCAGTAGATGGGTGATCAAGAGAAAATGATAGTGGCTTTACGAGCTGCGGCGGAATCTGCAATGGAACAGCATGGTTACCTCTAGTTGGTCGGAGACTTACAAGCATCGCCGCGAATCCGAGAGTGGGGAATGAAGTTTGATGTGCGCACTCGCCACCTAGACTGCAGTCATGTTTTCGAACGAAGTTAGCCGTCGGAGCTTTGTCGTGGGAGCTGCCGCCGCGGCTGCCTCAACCCTTGGAATGACGAACGCGTCGGCTTCCGTTCCAGCTTCAGTGAATCCGACTATCACTGCGCGCCAAAGGTTCTTCGGGCCCGAGAATGTTGATCCATCGACCGGCGAAGTGGATTCGTCAAAGACGATTCTTTCGTGGTTCGGTGTCACGAATTTTGCGATGGCCATCGCGGGCAACGTCGTTCTACTGGACGCATGGGTTCCTCGAGGCGAGTTCTCGAACTATGTACCGACCAGCCCTGAAGAACTGGCGGCGCTAGCTCCGAGCCACATCCTGATTGGTCATGGGCATTTCGATCACGCCGCTGACGCTGCCGAAATTGCCTCGATGTGTGGAGCAACCATCGTTGGAACAGACGAGCATTGCAGTCAGATCGCAGAGCAAGCCACAACTGAGCTCCGAACGCTGCCGCTGGATTCTGACCGAACTGACTTCTCGCTATCCAACGGTGTTGCCGTGCACTCTGTTCGGCACTTGCACTCCGCGCTGCGGGCCCCGCGAGGCGAGCAGTCGCCACTCGTTCTTGTGCCCGATTTCAGTCCGGCCATCGAACATCCGCCGACACCTCACGACACTGCACACCTGGCATCGCATTTCAACGACGCCGAGGGTGGATCGTTGCTCTACCAGTTCGTGATCGGTGACTTCGTACTGACCTGGCACGACAGCACAGGGCCGCTCTTCACCGACGCCCCGGAGATCCTGGAGGCTATGCGAGCGTTGCCGGCGTCCACAGTTCAGATCGGGTCTATTCAGGGTTACAACCAATACTCGAACGGGCTCAGCGACCCGCTCGACTACATCCGAGCACTGCGGCCTTCGCTCTTCGTTCCGGCGCACCATGACAATTGGCTCGCGCCGCTCTCCGCGCCGGCCGTCGCGTACGAAGAGAGACTGCTTCAAGCGCTTGCAGGCTTGCCGACGTCACCCGAACTACGACTGCTCACCGATCCGGCAGACTATGTCCAGCCTTCACGGCTCACGTTCGACATACCGGTGAAGTGACAGACGTAGATTCAGATTCAGTGGATGTGCTCCTGCCAATCAGCTGGCACTCGGCCGGCCGGACCAGGAACCGGCTGGTTGGTGGGATGCGAAGTGGGCGGGGCTAATTCAGGTCCGTCGTAGGCTTCCTGCGTTTCGAAGCTCCAGAACCAATCCTCGCCAGGCTCGAAGCTCTGCATGAAGGGGTGCTTGGTAGCCGCGGCGTGAGCGCTGGCATGTTGTGATGGCGATGAGTCACAACATCCGATGTGACCGCACTGAGTACATCGACGCAGATGCACCCACCAACCGCCAGCAGCGTCGCATTCGACGCACCCGGCACCGCTCGGCGGCACACTCGGATCAATTCCAGCTGGAAGTCCGTCGGTCATGGTCAGTCCCTTCGTTGAAGTGGCTCTGCTTATTCATCGTGCGCGCCGAGTCGGGCGTGCGCTACTCGGCATCGTCGACATGGTTGCGCTCTGGTCCAGAGATCGGCAGGAGAACACGGAAGCGGGTGTCCCCGGGTTCGGATGTGACCCGAAGTTCACCGTGATGTTTGCCGACAACGATTCTCCACGAAATGTCCAGGCCCAAGCCCGTTCCCTCGCCGACCGGTTTCGTGGTGAAGAAGGGCTGGAAGATTCTGTCGATGACGTCGTCGGGGATTCCCGATCCTGTATCGCAGATTTCGATGCAGACTCGATCGCCGTCGCGGCTGGTGCGAACAGTCAAGGTCCCAGTGCCATCCATAGCAGCGACAGCGTTGTCGATCAGATTGGTCCACACTTGATTGAGTTCGCCTGCATACGCATCGATGGGTGGGAGTGCCCGGTCGTATTCCTTGACGACGGCGATGTCACCGATTTTCTGTCCCAACATGATCAGCGTGCTGTCAAGCAATTCGTGAACGTCGATGGTCTGGAAGGGCGCGCGGTCCATTTGCGAATACTGTTTGGCCGCACCGACAAGCGTGGAGATTCGGGTGGTGGAATCGGCGATCTCGTTCATCAGTAGCTCAGACTCGATGGTGTAGTTCAACCAACGGATTGCCCCCTCGAGCACGGACTCGTCCACTGCTGCGGCAACAGTCTCCAGCCAGTTGGTGTCGAGGCCAGCTTGGACGAAGGTTGGTGCTAGGTCCCAACCTTCGCGGATGGAATGGTCCTCGAACCATTCACCCAGGGAGTCTTCTCGATCGGATGCTTCAAGGGGGGTGAGCGTCGGAGCCTTGGCAACAACTTCGGCGACTTCCTCTTGCATATGCATGAGGGTGACAAGTGAGTCGCGATCGTAGAAGCCTGAGGCGATCATCCCCAGTTTGCGCCGCATGCCGGCGACGCGTTCACGCAACGACGCGGTCGCCCGCACTGCTGCGGCTGCGGGATTGTTCAGTTCGTGGGTCAATCCGGCGGAGAGGGAGCCGAGGGCGAGAAGACGCTCACGTTGATCCATGATCTGGCGGGTGTTCTGGTTCCCGAAGAACACTCCTTCGAGAAGGTGCACAGCCATCGGAAACCATTCGCGCACTACAGCGCCGAACTTGTCGGCGTCGAGAACGAAGAAGGTCGACGGCTTCGTTACGCGCAGCGACGCCGAATAGATTTGCGGGACACGATCACCCAAGTACGACGTCCAACCGCCGGAGTAGACGCCTCTCTGGGAGGTGCGCACCATCTCGATGTCTTCGCCGCCGGAGAGTTTCGACATGATCAGCTCGCCCTCGATCAGGACGTAGAAGCACGATGCCGGGTCGCCTTCGAGGTAGACCTGGCCGCGGTCGATTTCAGTGATGTGGCCACTCTGGCAGAGTGTTTCGAGTTGATCGTCGGTGAGCTCCTCGAACAGGAACAGTGTGCGAAGAAGTTCTGGACTGCATTCTGGGACAGACATCAAATCTCCCTATTGTTGAGCGAGATAGCGGTGGACGAACATCACGGCCATCGCTCCTTCACCGACAGCCGACGCGACCCGCTTGGCTGATTCGGCGTGCACGTCACCGGCGACAAAGACTCCGGGAACACTGGTTTCGAGGTGGTGGGGTGCTCGGTCGAGGGGCCACCCTTGCGGTGTGATGCCGTCGGCGGCGAGGTCGGGGCCGGCGACGATAAATCCATGTCGATCGCGAACAACAACGTCGCCGAGCCAATCCGTCAGCGGAGCGGCGCCGATGAAGATGAACAGCCAATGTGCGTCGACGATCTCTTCTTCACCAGTTGCTCTGTTCAGCAGCGTGATTCGCTCGAGGTGATCGTCACCGTCAGCGGCGATTACTTCGGTGCAGGCGCGAACCGATATCTTCGGATTTTTCTCGATCTGCTGAATCAGGTAGTAGGACATGGATGCTTCGAGTGAAGCGCCCCGGATGAGGATCGTGACGGATCGTGCACCGCGTGAAAGATAAACAGCTGCTTGGCCGGCGGAGTTTGCCCCACCCACGATGTAGACATCCTGCTCGCTACATCGCGCGGCTTCGGTGACAGAAGATCCGTAATACACGCCTCGGCCGGTGAACGTGTCGAGACCGGGAGCCGAAAGTTGACGGTACGAAACACCCGTGGCCAAGATGACAGAATGCGCATCAACGGATGTGCCGTCGTCGAAACGAACTGTGCGGGCAGAGCCGTTGATTTCGAGACCCGTCACATCGCGGGCTGTGATGACCTCAGCGCCGAACTTTGTTGCCTGCCTCCGCGCGCGATCGGCCAACTGTGATCCGGAAACACCGTCCGGGAAGCCGAGATAATTCTCGATACGAGAGCTTTGACCGGCCTGTCCACCTGTGGCGCGTCGTTCGATGAGGACAGTTCGCAAACCCTCCGAAGCTCCATAGAGAGCAGCACCCAACCCCGCCGGTCCACCGCCGATCACGACCAAATCGTAGAAGTCCTCGGACAGGGTGGTGCTCAGGCCGAGTTTGTCCGCGAGTTCGGTGTCCGTCGGCTCAACCAGTACGTCACCATTCGGAGCAATGACGACGGGAAGGTTCAATTCGTCAACTCCTGCGGCGGTGAGGAGTCGTTGTCCTTCAGGCTCGTCCGACATGTACCAACGGTATGCAAGTTGATTGCGTGCCAGGAACTCTCGAACATCAGAGGATCGTCCCGACCAACGATGGCCGACGACTTTGGTCTCCTCGGCAGGATGGTGACTGGAACCGGCCCACGCGTCGAGGAGAGCGTCGATGACCGGGTAGAGCTTTTCTTCCGGTGGGTCCCAGGGTTTGAGCAGGTAGTGATCGAGGTCGACGACGTTGATGGCGTCGATCGCGGCCTCGGTATCTGCATACGCAGTGAGCAGAACGCGTCGAGCTATCGGGTAGAGATCCATTGCCTGCTCGAGGAATTCGATTCCGCTCAAACCGGGCATGCGGTAGTCGGCGACGATAACGGCGACAGCGTCCCCGCGAAGCTTCATTTCGCGCAGAGTTTCGAGCGCCTGATCGCCCGATTCGGCGCGGATGATCCGATATTTCTCGCCGTAGCGTTTACGAAGGTCGCGGACGACGGCGCGGGAAACCCCGGGGTCGTCGTCCACGCTGAGGATAGCTGGTTTGGCAGGTGCTTTCGGCGCGCTCACTCGGTGCCCTCCCGACGTTGTAGTCAACCCCTCCAGTATGCGACTGTCACGAGCAGCGTCAATCGCTACAGATGCGCTGCAAGCGAACATGGGGACGTGAACTGGGAATTTGTCGGTAGCGGGAACCGATTGAGTCGCCGGCGCATCAAATAGAGTGAGTTCATACCGAAGGGGGCCCGATGAGAATGTCGATGGGGGGTCGGCTTCTCGTGGCAGGGATATTGGTATGGGCTCTGGTCGGATGCGGCTCAGCCGTGGAGGGGGAGGCTGAGCCGCTATCCGGTCAAGCGGGACTATTCGATCCGTGTACGGACATTCCGGACCGGGCGATTGAGGATGTTGGTCTTGATCCGTTGACAAAGGAAAGAGATCTGGTTGGCGTCGAAGAACTCGGATGGAAGATCTGCTCGTGGACGGGGCCGTGGTATTTCGTTGTCGTTCTGTCGAACGTGTACTCATTGCGAGATGTTCGCGATAACACGGATTTCACTGGATTCGACGATATTCAAATCGGCCAGAGACAAGGAATTCAGTACTCGCGAGTTCACGATCAAGTTGGTGCGTCCTGCTACATCGCGACGCCAGTTAAGCAGGGTTCGATCTGGCTTCGAGTCTCCGGGATGGGCCTACATCCGATCGAAGAGTCCACGTGCACGCTCGCGACGCGATATGGAGCCGAACTTGAAACTTATTGGCCACGTTGAAGACCAAATGAAAGATGGGAACTGTTGTGGCTAATCCTGATGGGCCCTCAGATGGCTCGCAACTCTCACGATGGGCAACTTGGAAAGGCGAAGTTGAAGGCGGTGCGATCTCAGTGGACTTTGAAGTTGCGCGCAAACTCCGTGACAGTTGTAGGGCGTACCGGGCGGAGTTAGATGTTGCGCTTCGTAAGGTTGAGTCGGCGTCAAATGTGAAGGGAATGGGCACGCTTCAATCGGGAATGGACCTGGCACGCAAATTCTCCCTGAAAGCATCTGGAGGCGAGGACTCGCTCGAGAAGTCGCTCCTCAGTCACATCGATGTTCTCAAGGAGATGGAAGCGTACTTTCAGGCATGCGTGACCCGCTATTTCGCTGTTGAGGCGGAGAATATGGATCGTCTAGCGCGGCATGAAGTATCGGGTTCCTAGATTGGCGCGGCTTCGACTTATGCTGGGAGCCATTGTCATTGGGTTGTTTGCGGTGGGGTGTGGTTCAACCGTGGAGGGTGAGCCTGAGCGTGCGTCTGGTCAGGAGGGATTGTTCAACGCCTGTACGGACATCCCGGACTCAGTGATCGAACAAGTCGGCCTCAACCCTTTGACAAAGGACATCGACATTGATGGCGTCGAGCAGCCCGGATGGAAGATGTGTTCTTGGACCGCGTCGTGGTATTTCTTCACAATCATGGCGACGGATTACACACTTGATGATGTACGGAACAGACCGGATTACACGAAATTCGATGAGACGAATATTGGTGATCGAGCCGGACTGTGGTTTCGGCGGGAATCTGACGAAACCATCGACGGATGCTACCTGGCGTTTGCGACATCCAAAGGTTCCGTGTGGCTCAACATTGAAGCAAAGGCGGGCACACCTCACGAAAGTTCTACCTGTGGTCTTGTCGAAAGCTTTGCATTGCAACTCGTTTCATCATTGCCCCGATGAATCTCTGAGAGGTAGGTCCAATGGCGAGTCAGGGCAGCGGCGAACTGTTCGTCGATCCGAACGTGGCCAAACCAATGGTTGTAGCTTGTGATGCGTGGATCGGTGAGCTGCAATTGATGGTCAAGCATTGCGAGCGACTCAGTGATGTGAGGGGGATGGGAACCCTACAGTCAGGGCTCGATCTGGCCGCAAAATTCTCGCGTAAAGCGCGCGACGGCGGTGTCGGGGACTCGTTGGAGAAATCTCTCGACAGTCACATCGCTGTGGTGAAGGAGATGCGAGCCTATTTCCAAGCCTGCATCAACCGCTATGAATCCGTGGACACGGAGAACGCCGCCGCCCATGGGAGGCGCGAGATCCCCGAATAGGCACAAAAAATCTCGCTGAGCCGGAGGGCATCCGACTCAGCGAGACTGTGGAACGACTAGGCGGTGGGCAGAGACTTCAGCGAGGTGACCGTAGCGTCCACGGCGCGCGCTGCTTCGGCGCCCTTCTTCACGAAATGGGTGCTGAAGTAATCGACATGCTCGGCATGCTCGTGGAAGTTGTGCGGCGTCAGAACGACCGAGAAAACCGGAACATCAGTATCAAGCTGCACTCGCATCAAACCATCGATGACGGCGGTCGCCACAAAATCGTGGCGGTAGATGCCACCGTCGACGACGAGGCCAGCAGCAACAATTGCCTGGTAACGGCCCGTCTGCGCCAAACGGCGCGCATGTAGCGGGATCTCGAAAGCGCCCGGCACCTCGAAGAAATCGACTGAATCGCGGGCGTAGCCCAAACCGACTATTTCGTCTGTGAATCCGTCACGTGCACGGTCCACGATGTTGCGATGCCACGTCGCCTGAATGAACGCGATGCGCTGTCCCTGGATGTCACTCATAACGACAAAACTACTGCACCAGGAAGCGTCGTCGCGAATGCATGTCTCAATCCTGCTGCCGCGGGAACGCCGTGGAGCGCCCCCAGCCTGCATCGTTGGTGAGGTGCTCGAGCAGCGGCTGGATTCGGTAGGGAAGAGGATTGGTCAGCGCGATCGTGGTGGTGGAATGAGTGACACCCGGAAGGCTGACGATCTGCTCCGCCAACTTCTGCAGCGCAGCGTGAGTGGAGGTGGCTACCCGCACCAGCAGATCTTCGCGTCCCGTGGTGGCGTGAATTTCGATCACCTCGGGCAACTCGGCCAAGCTCCTCGCGATGGCGCTGATCTTTCCCTGCTCCAGTTCGAGGCCCACAAATGCCTGGATGGGGATGCCAACTTCGGGGAGATCGAGATTGGGGCGGAACCCGGTGAGAATTCCGCCTGATTCCATGCGCTTCATCCGAGCCTGGACAGTGTTCCGGGCGACTCCCAACGAGTTCGCGAGTTCGGCGACACTCATGCGCGAATCCTTGCTGAGCAATCCGAGTAGCTGGACGTCGAGCTTGTCGATGCTGAGCACTTTGTGAACCTTTCTTCAGTGATCGAGGTCACTGGATGATCGTATTGCTTAGTTCAATAGATTTGCATTGACCAAATCGTAGCTCAGGAAGAGCATTGGTTCTACGAATTGCTCAGCGGAACAGTTTGCGTAGATCACTGTACCCATCGACGATTCGTCTCGATCTCACGCCTGTGTCGTACAAGTCCTTTGGAAAGGTCTATCTCACAATGACTCTCACCGCCGAGCCTGTGAACTCCGCCCACATCTCCGACGACACCGCCGGCGTATTCGATCGCGCAGACTATCTTCGCGATTACCCACACGAGCAGGTGAGCTTCTTCCAGGATCCGGCGAGTGGACTCAAGGCGATTGTTGCAATCCACTCCACGACGCTCGGGCCGGCGCTCGGCGGCACCCGGTTCTACCCGTACGCGGACGAATCTTCCGCTGTCACAGACGTTTTGCGGCTCTCTCGCGGAATGACCTACAAGGCCGCAGTTGCGGGTGTTGATCTGGGCGGCGGAAAGGCCGTCATCATCGGCGACCCGGCAACGGCGAAGTCTGCCGAATTGCTCGGCGCCTACGCAAAATTCGTTCAGACACTCGGCGGCCGCTACATCACGGCCGGAGATGTGGGAACCAACTCGGACGATCTCGACGTGATCGGGCTCGGAACGGACTTCGTGGTGGGTCGCAATGCGAAGGCAGGTGGCTCGGGCGACAGCGCGCCGATGACGGCCCTCGGCGTTTTCCAGTCACTGTTGGCGGCTGCGCAGGCTCACTGGGGCTCGCGTGATCTGGCCGGAAAGACGGTGGGAGTCGAGGGCACCGGCAAGGTTGGGTACGAACTCATCAAGCTGCTCCTGGCCGACGGCGCGACCGTGCTGGCCACTGATGTCAACGCGACGGCACTCGACCGCGTGAAGGCGGATTTCCCGCAGGCGCAGATCGTGGACAGTGTCATCGACGCCGATCTCGATGTTTATGCGCCCTGCGCAATGGGTGCGACGCTTTCGCACGCCACAGCAGAGGCAATCACAGCCGCGGTGATCTGCGGCGCAGCCAACAATCAGCTGACCGAACCCGAGGTCGAGTCCGTTCTGAGCGAGCGCGGCATCACGTGGGTACCTGATTATGTCGCCAACGGTGGTGGCCTCATTCAGGTTGCGGGCGAGCTGAAAGAGCATACGGCTGAGCAGGTCAGGGCTCAGGTGGAGAAGATTTTCGACACGGTAGCCGAGATTCTTGCCAAGGCGAAGGCTGAAGCAATCCTCGCGGGCGATGCAGCAGACTCCGTCGCCGAGGCGCGTATCGCACAGGCAGTTCGTTTGCGCACGGCGAGCTGAGACGCCCCGCGCGAGGTCATTAATTCGGCCGGTCCCGGCTAGTGTGGAACCAGACAGGCAGATGTGCAGAACTGGAACACGCGAGCCGGGACCGGCCGCAGTGCGTCGAACGCCCTATCCGCTCCATGTCCGACGCCGGAAGGGCCTTTGATGACCGAACAGTACGTTGTGTGGACCGAGAACGATACCGAGCGCCGTGCGCTCTGGGGGTCCACGAGCGGGGCACCGGCCCCCAAGCGGATACTGGTCGCAGACGACACGATGAAGGCGGACGAAGCCTACCGATTGGCGTGCGAGGGAACAGCCCTTCTATGGCGCGGTGACTTCCAGAATGCGCGTCAACTGTCCAAGGCTGTGGCTGCCCGGATGGATCGCAAACCGCGCAGAGACTCGGATAATCCGGCACAGGCCTTCCATCTTCACCGCCAGACACAGGGCCGGCGCGCACAGATTCTCGGCATGCTCCTGATTCCCCTCGACGCGGATCTCTCGATCCCATTGCGTCGTGCGCCCGACGCACACGTAGCGTTCACCGAGGCATTCGGCGTCACGGATCAGCCGTCGGTTCGTTCGCTGCGTGATCTGTTGGGTGCAATCGGCGCGCACGAGTGGAACCGCAAAGGCGTTCTGATTCCCGCGTTGGACGCTCGGATACATCCGGCATTCGGAGTGTTCTCGCCCGTGCGCGGTGAGTACATCGACCTGGTGGCCGCTGCGCCGTTGCCGTCGACCGAAAGCGCTTTCGACATCGGTACCGGCACGGGGGTGTTGGCCGCTGTGCTCGCTGCGCGTGGAGTCACAGAAGTGACGGCGACGGATCAAGATCCCCGGGCCCTGCAGTGCGCGCGGTCCAACCTCGACAGGTTGGGTTACAGCGATCAGGTGACAGTGATCGAGGCGGATCTGTTCCCGGAAGGTGTTGCGCCACTAGTGGTCTGCAATCCGCCGTGGATTCCGGCCAAGGCAACCTCACCGATCGAGTACGCGATTTACGACCCGGCCGGAGCGATGTTGAAAGGCTTTCTGACCGGAGTGGGGGATCATCTCGCGGAGGGCGGCGAGGCCTGGCTGATTCTCTCCGATATCGCCGAACACCTGGGCCTGCGCACGCGGACCGAACTGCACGCGATGATCGCAGCAGGTGGATTGACGGTGATCGATCGCATCGACGTCAAACCGACGCACGCCAAGGTGAGTGACCGAACGGACGCTCTGCATGCCGCGCGTGCGCGTGAAACCACCTCGTTGTGGCGGCTTCGTCGACGCTGAATTTCCGACGTCAGGACGGGTCGTCGAACAGCGTTTCCTGAGTGGGGTCGGCAAATAACCCCATTTGTTCGGGCTGCGGTTTTGCCGGCGGATCTGACTTGGCATCGGGCAGCACAACCAGACGAAGTGCGCCGCGCAGCCGATCGACCATGCGTTCCCACGTACTTACCTGATCATTGAATCCGGCGGCTTCTTCAGCGTCGTCGCGGCTGTGTGCGTCGACGGCTTGGCTCCGCAACTGGATCTGCCACTCGTTGCTGATGTGGAGCAACTGCAGGATCAGGTCGCGGTCGCGTCCGCACACGTCGGCGACGGCCTCGAGGTCATCGGCAACATCGAGATCGAGATGAAGCAGCGTCTCGAGTTCCGGCGGCAGATCTTCCATGGTGAGCTCGGGTTGAAGTGTGCCCGACTCGCCGCCCTTGTTCGCGAAGAAGAGATCGCCGCCCAAGCGCGACGCGAACTCGTCGTCGACGGTACGAAGGAACGACGTCAACGAGGCGCACGTATCGGTGAGATGTTTGGGCACAAACGGTGAGCCCGCGACTTCGAGGAAGACGGACAACCTGTCGTCGATCAGAACGAACTTGATCCGGGACCATTTGCGGTTGAGGTCCGCGATGACCTCGCTGGCGCGGGTGCGATCGCTGATGTCCTGTACCAGCGGTGAGAACAGTTGAACGTCAAGCGAATCCGAGAGCGGTCCGACGAACATGACGGTGGAGCCGACGCGAATGGGGATGTCTCCGTCGCTGTCGCGTTCGGGGAGGCTGCCGAGCATGGGAACCAGGGCAAGGGTGACAAGTTCTTTGAGATGGTCGACGTCGTTGGGCAGGTACGCCGCAGCGGGATCGAGCAGCGGTAACTCGTCGACGGTGGTGGCCGACGGATCGAAATCCGGTGTCAGCTGATTGCCGGTGAGATCACTGGACAGAAACGCCGGGTGATGGACACCGAAAACCGTGCGAAATGCCGCAACGGTCATCGAAGCCAGTTGGTCCGACCAGTTCTGCCTCTTGTCGACGCAGAAGGCGGGGGAGCTGTTGTCGGTATCGGGACCGTCCGACGGGGGAGCCCAGCCGAGCGCGACGAGAGTCTCGAGGCCGGACTCGTCGAGGGCGAACCGCGGGTGCAGAAAATTGTTGGAGGGAACCTCACACCGCACCATGTCGGTGTCCCAGATCAGGAACTGGACGCAGGGCGCTCCGCCTTCAGCGGTGTCGATGTCGGAGGTTGCAGCCTCGACAGCAAGGACGTCACCGTCCACCATGATCGAGATGTGGTCGGCCAGGCGTGCCTGAAATTCCGCCCACGCTCGGTCGACACTGATATCGAGGTCGAATCCGTGCACGGCCATCAGTCACCTCCTAACGCAACGCTGAGACCTATACGGTAACGCGAGGTGCCGACAAAGCAGCTGTTTGCAGGTAGGGGATGTAACGCCGGTCACCGTGATAGTTCACGGCGAATGTCTCAGTCTCCGCTGGACGGGCGCTCTGAATCGATGGTGACGACCGGGATTCCTGTGCTGGTCGGGACCGTCGTAGAAGTCACGGTTCCGGACGGGCGCGCGCTCGACGGCGTCGCTGACGCAGGAGTGGACGAAGCAGGCGTCGATGACACCGCAGTGGTGGAACTGGTGCTTGATACAGCAGTGGTGGACGTTGTCGTCGACGCCACTACGGATGTCAGCGGTACGTTGCGCGGGGCCGTGAGCTCGGGTGCGACCTGCCACGTCGGTGTCGGTGGAATCACGACGGTAGGTACGACTATCGAGGTGTAGAACGAGGCAGGTTCGATATCCGCGAGTGAGTCGACGGTGACGGTGGAAACCAACGCGGGCGGGGTGACGATCGGGCCGCCGCCGCCGAATGCTCCGGCTGCTCCACCGAAGAGGAAGCCGGAAGCGACAGAAATGCCGGCAACTGTGAGCGCGCCGACCATGACAGTTCTGTCTCTCATGCACAACCTGTTCTCCGGGAGCAGTACGCAAAGCACTGTAGGCGAAATCGAACAGTAGTGGCACATCGAAAACTATTGGGTGGGACGCGAATAAGTGTGTTGTAGAACACAAAGGCCGCTTCATGTGCAAAACCCCGGGCGTTGAACGCCCGGGGCCTCGCGGCGAAACAGGCTATGCCGGGAGGGTCAAAACCTGGCCGGCGTTGATGAGATCCGGGTTGGCAATACCGTTGGCATCGGCGATGCGCTGGTACTGGTTGCCGTCGCCGTAGAAGCGCTCGGCGATCGCCCAGAGAGTGTCGCCGCCCTCGACGGTGTAGGTCTGCGCTGCCGGAGCGGCGGGAGCCGGTTCGGGCTCCGGTGCTGCCGGGGCAGGCTCCGGGGTGGGCTCAGGTGCGGGAGCTGCGACGGCGGTGTCAGTGGACCACAGGATGCGGTCGCCTGCGGACAGAACGACGTTGCGATCGTTCTGCACCGAGAGGGAGACCCCTTCGTTGCCGGAGGTCTGCGATGCCCAGACTGCGTCCCCGTCCTTGTAGAGGACGAAGTTGCCGTCGGCCTGCACGTCCGCGCGGTTAGCGCCGGATCCGTTTGTGCCGGCTGCCCAGACTGCGCGGCCGTCCTCGGAGAGAACCAGGTTGCCGTCTTCCTGCAGGGTGAGGGCGTAGGAACCGTTGTCGGACTTGAGTTCCTGGCCGATAGCGAGACTCTGGCCTGACTGCAGTGTGCTCACACTGTCCCTTTCCAAATCTGTTGCGGTGGGGTCCTGCCACGCAAGCATCACTCGCCAGTTACCTTGCGGTGAGTGGTTGCGTAGGCGGTCCACACTACGTTACCGGAGAGTTTTGTGGAACGTCCGACACACATACTTGAATTTCGGCGAGCGCGATCTCTCTGGTAGTGAGCAGTTTTGGTCGCCGAGAGATTTTTCCGGGGGTTGACCTGGGCGTCGATCAATCGGTCTGGCCTGAACACTCGGTGAACTGCGTGTGACTCTCAGCTTATCTTCAGTAATCGCCAGGAGGGGACTGATCGGACAACGCGGCCAAAGTCTCGCTGTGCAGCACCCGGAGCAATTCGCGCTCGACCGCGGCAAATTCTGGCGAGGTGATCATGTCCAGTTCGCGGGGACGCGGAAGTGGCACGTCGACGACGCGTTTGACCGTGGCGGGCCTTGCGGAGAGAACGACGACGCGATCGGACAGATAGATGGCCTCACGAATGTCGTGGGTGATCATCAGAACTGTCCACATATACTGCTGCCACACATCCTGGAGCCAGGACTGCATTTCGGTTCGGGTCAACGAGTCGAGGGCGCCGAACGGTTCGTCGAGCAGCAGAACGGGCTTGCCCTGAACTACGGTGCGCAGCAGGGCAGCCCGCTGGCGCATGCCTCCCGACAGCTGCGACGGAGTGGCATTCTCGAAACCCGATAGTCCGAAGGCGGCAAACAGCTCTCGTGCCTTGTTGCGTGCGGTTTTCCGCGGCACACCCTGTACTTCGAGTCCCAGTGCGGTGTTGTCGAGAACCGAACGCCACGGAAACAGGAGATCCTTCTGAGGCATGTAGGCAGTCGGGATGCCGCTTCCCGAGTCCGGTAGACCAACGTTGACGGTTCCCGACGTGGGTGTTTCGAGTCCGGCCAGGACATTGAAGATGGTGCTCTTGCCGCATCCACTCGGTCCGATGATCGACACGAATTCGCCTGGGGCAGCGTAGAATGACACGTCGTCGAGAACCTGTCGCGTGTCTGCCCGGGTGCTGAATTCCTTGCTGAGTGAGGCCACGTCGACAATGCGTTCGGTGCTCATCGCGGTGTCCTTTCGCTCAGAGCCCACGGCGCAACGACGCGTTCCACCGCAAAGGTCAGTAGGTACAAGGTGACACTGATCAGAGCGGTCACCAGAACCGCAGCAAGGACCAGGTCGGTGCGGAAGGAATTCTTCTGGGTGCTCATGTAGATGCCCAAACCGGAGGTCGCGCCGACGTATTCGGAGAACACCGCCCCCACGACGGCGTAGGTGATACCGATGCGCAGCGCCGTGAAGAACCGTGGAATTGCCGACGGGAGTCGCACGTACCGGAATTCTTGCCAGCGGGAGGCACCCATGCTGCGCAGGAGGGCACCGGCTTCACGATCGGCCGCGGCAAAACCCTCGATCAAACCGATAGTCATCGGGAAGAACGTTGCCAGCGCGATCACCAGAACCTTCGGCAACAGTCCGAATCCGAACCAGATGATCATGAGTGGGGCGATCGCGATGATCGGCAACGTCTGCGAGACGACAAACAGTGGAACCAACGCGCGCGAGAGCCATGGTGAAAAGTCCACCACCACAGCAAGAATCCATGCGAGTGCCAAAGAGACGGAGAATCCGATCAGCGTCACCTGAAGCGTCGACAACGCATGGCCGGAGATCACGTCGCGGTTGTTCCACCCCTGCGAGAGCACTCGGCCCGGCGACGGCAGAACTTGGGGACGGATACCGCTGACATCGACGTAGATCTGCCAGGCCGCAACGAGCAGGATCACCACGGCGAGCGCAGGCAACGCTCGCCGTGTGACGGATCCCCATCGAGTCGCCACTTCAGGGCGCGTCGAGGTACTCATTGGTGAAGTATTCCGACCAATTCGGTTTCTGAGTCAGCGTATTGCCGTCCGGGCCTGCCAGTAGGCCGTTGTCGAAGAGGAAACCCGAATAGCCGGACCATGTTTCGAGATTCTGGGTTCCGACAACGCCGTTTGCGTCCAACATGTAATCAGCGGCAAGCATCCGTTGGCTGTCCCGCACGAGGTCCTCGTCGGTGAAGGCGCCGGGATTGGCATCGATGAGATCCTGTGCAGCGCGATCGGGATCCTCGGCGGCGGTCTGATATCCGCGCTGCACGGCCTTGACGAACTTGGCAGCTTCCTCGGGGTGATCCTTCATCCACTGCTGATTACCGTTGATCACAATGGAATACGCGTCGGGAAATCCGTAATCGGTGTACTGGAAGTAGCGCATCGGGGTTCCGTTGCGCTCCGCTTCGAGACCTTCCCACGCAAAGTAGGACACCGTGAAATCAGCCTGCCCCGAATACACGGCTTCGTAGGCCGACGTACCCAACGTGACGGTCGTGAAGTCGCCGGTCCCGCCGTCATTGCGAATCACCTGTTGCAGCGTTTCGACCTCGCCGGGATCGCCGAAGCCGGCGTAGACCTTGCCGTCGAGATCTCGCGGACGGGTGATGTCCGATCGGTCGGCTTTGACGCCGATTCCCGTGGCACGGTGCTGAAGTGGCGCGATGACGGAGACAGTGTCCGCGCCCGCAGCGCGAGCGAACGTCGCCTGGCTCTGGGTGCTGATCCCGAACTCGGCGTTGCCGGCATCCACCAGGGTGTCGGGGGAGGTGTTGTTGTAGGGAAGGATCGACACGTCCAGTCCGGCGTCGTCGAAGTAGCCCTCCTGCATCGCGACGTAGAGCCCGGTGTGGTTGGTGTTCGGAGTCCAGTCGAGTGCAAACCGGATGGCATCCGAAGATTCTGTGCCACTGGAACATCCACTGATCATGGTCAGTGTGGCTGCGAGAGCTGCGGTCGTGGCGAGAACACGCCTTACCGAGATCATGACGCGGGCCAAGGCTGCGGGTGCAATGCCGAATCCCAGAACATCAGCTCGAATCGACTTGCGATTCGGAACGCCTCGCTCATCGCTTCTCGATCTGCTTCGGTACCGGCGTCGGCTGCTGCGTCGACGAGCTCCCGTGCCTTCGCGACGGACTCGTGGAACTCCGGCGCGTCGTAGGTGCTGACCCACTGCGCGTAGGGATGCGTCGGATCTGCGTCCAGAACTTCCCGCGCCGACGCGGCCAGGTCGCGGCCGACCTCGGCGTAAATCCAGAAGCAGGGGAGTACCGCAGCGGCCGAGACGGCGTACGGCGCGGTGGCGGCAGTCGCGATCAGATAGGACACGTATCCCAAGCAGGCTTGTGAATGCTCGAGTCGACTGGTCTCGGCCGGCAGAATCCCGCCGGTGAGAAGGCCGTCGTGCAGTGACGACTCGACCGTGGCTGCCGTGGATGCGGAGTTGGACCAGAATCCCGCTGCCTGCGGGTTCGGTGCGTGAGCGGCGACAAGAGACAGCGCTTGGGAGTACCCCTCGAGATAGAGCTTGTCTTGCTCGATGTAGGTGCGGAACGCGTCGAGCGGCAAGGTGCCGTCGCCGAGTCGGCGCAGGAATTCGAGTGAGTCGATGGACTCACGCAGCACTTTTGTCTCGTCCCAGAGGCGGTCGGTGAATCGGTCCGAAGTCGATTCGATGAGCGCCGTGTTCGAGACGGACGTATTTTCGGCAGAACTGTATGCAGGCTGTGTGGTAGCCATGACATCCCTTCGTCAGCATTACCTGATCAGGTTCCCGGGTTTGATCTCAGCCCCGCCCATGCGGAGCACCCCGTGTCAGAACAAGGCGACCTTAACACCGCCGCTTTTCGTTGCTCGTCCCCACCTCTCGGAAATTGGTAGGTTTGGGACAGATTCTCTCAAAGTCGAGGTCGTGAGGAGATTCAGGCATGGACACCGAGATTCGACCGGGAGACACAGGCCAGAGCACCCTTGTCGTCCATACCCCAGCCGGTGACGTCCGGGGATATGCCGATGGTTCGGTTTTCGCCTGGAAGGGTATCCCGTACGCGGCCGCCCCGACCGGGGAGCGAAGGTTCCGAGCGCCACTACCGGCCGAACCATGGGACGGCGTGCGGGATGGCCGCGCCTTCGGTCCCGTCGCACCGCAGGGGCAAAGCCCGGCGGTGCCGATAGATCGGGCGTTTGTGGTCGACGAGGATTGTCTGTCTGTCAATGTGTGGGCGCCACGCCCCGACGGCACACCTCGGCCGGTCATGGTGTGGATTCACGGCGGTGCCTATTGTCTGGGTTCTGCAGCCCAGAGCATCTACGACGGTCGGCACCTGGCGGAGACCGGTGACGTTGTTCTCGTCTCGTTCAACTACCGCGTCGGCGCGATGGGGTTCCTTGACTTGTCTTCCTTCTCGACACCGGACGTGGTGTTCGAGTCGAATTGTGGCTTGCGCGACCAGATTGCAGCGCTCGAGTGGGTGCGTGACAACATTGCTGCGTTTGGCGGTGACCCGGGTGAGGTGACGGTATTCGGGGAGTCGTCGGGTGCCGGTTCCATCACGACGTTGATGACGTGCCCCACGGCCGAAGGCCTATTTCATCGCGCGATCGCTCAAAGCCCGCCGGCCACATCGGTATACGGACGTGATCGCGCGCGCTCGGTGGCACTCCGCTTCCTCGAACTTATTTCGATTGCCCCAGTCGATGCCGGCGATCTGATCGACGCCGATCTCGAACTGATCATCAAGGCCGGTGACGAACTGGTCAACGAAATCCCGACCCGCATTCCAGGCACCCTCGCCATGGCCCCAGTGGTGGATCGAGATCTGGTGCCGCACTACCCCGTTGCAGCTTTCCAGAAGGGGTATGCCCACAGAATCCCACTGATCATCGGATCGAACAAGGACGAGGCGTCGATCTTCAAATTCATGAAATCGCCGTTGATGCCGGTGAGTGCGCAGTCGGTGGAGGCGATGCTGCAGGCACTGGCCGACGACCACCCGGACATTTCGCCGACGCGGCTGGCCGAGATCATGTCCGCCTATCCTGATCACGCCAAACCCAGCGGTGCCTTGGCGCTCTCGCGTGACGCGGCGTTTCGGATGCCGACACTATGGATTGCCGACGCGCATGCACGGCACTCGCCGACGTGGCTCTATCGATTCGACCACGCCACGCCCATGCTCAAGGCCGCGCGCATCGGAGCTGGGCACGCAACCGAATTGCCTTATGTATTCGGCAATTTCGGAACCCTGGACGTCGATCCGACATTCTGGTTGGGTGGACGCAAGGCTGCAATGGAGGTGGCCGGTCGGATACAACGACGGTGGCTGGCATTTGCCCGGCATGGAGTGCCGGCCGCGCTCGACGGGTCCAAACACTGGCCGCCGTATGACGAAGAGGCCCGATCCACGCTACTGATCGATTCGCCGGACTCGTTGGTCCACGACGCTGACGAGGTGCTGCGCATCGCCTGGGGGACCGAGGTGATGGGATTCAAATAGCGGTCAGGGGTGATCGAGTTCGCGCAGCACCGGAAGCGCCGCGCACACGATCGCGATGACAACGATCGGAATCGACAGTGCCACAAAGGTTGATGCAATACCGAGCTGATCGAGAAGTGGGCCGACAACGAGGTATCCGAGTGGACCGGCGGCGTAGGCCGTCGACGTCATCACACCGACAACCCGGCCTCGCATGTGCTCGGGGCTGCGAGTCTGCATGGCGTAGTTGGCTATCGGCCCCACCGGGCCGTACACAAGACCTTGCAGGCCCGCCAGGACCAGAATCACCCACAACGGCGGGAGCAGGGCCATCGCGAGCATGGCAACGCCGAGCACGCCGACTGCACAGATCATGATCAGTCGCCGAGACATCAGGGGAGCAAGCGGCGCGTACGCCAAGGCGCCCACGATTCCACCGATCGCCAACGCCATCAACACCGACCCGAGCTGTGCGGGTTGATCGAGCTCGGTGAAATACACGGGGAAAACAACACTCTCCACCGGCATGTACAAAGCCACGACGGCCATGTCGACCAGTGCCAGAGCTCGGAGAAGCTTGTTGTTCCACACGAACTTCAAGCCCTCGAGTGTGCCGTGCCAGATGGACGCCGGACGTAGGCCGGGGTCTGGTGTTCCGGCGTCGGCCAGACGGATGAAGGCAACGACGATGATCGAAAGCACGAACCCCGCCGCAGTCACCCAGAGGGTGCTGACCGCGCCGATCGTGGCGATCAGGACGCCGCCGACTCCGGGACCGATCAGATACGCGACGTTGTAGTTCGCCTCGTACAGGCTGTTGGTCCGATCGAGCTTCCACCCCGCGGCGCGCGTCGCCGCCGGCAGCATCGATTCTCGCGCTGCCATGCCGGCCGGATCGAATGTTGCACCGAGCGCAGCGAGAGCGGCGATCACCGGAATGCTCAGACCTGAGGTGACCGCGAAGATGGGAATGGCCGAAGCCGACACAGCGGACAACGCGTCGGACACCAGCGAGGTGCGCCGACGACCGAATCGATCGACGAGAGTGCCGGAGAACAAACTTGCGATCAGCAGTGGCACGGCGGCGGCACCGGCAACAATTGCCGCGTCGGTGGCGCGCCCGGTGCGCTCGAGAACGAGCCAGGGGATGACCACCATGGAGATGCCGTTTCCGATTGCGGAGAACAGCGTCGCGAGGTTGATCAGAACCAACGGAAGGTAGTGGATCTGTTCGGACGTGCCCGCGCGTCCGAGTCGGGGCGTGACAGTCACGGACATTCCTTCCGGGCAGCGGGGCAGCAAAAGTGCTGTTTCCACCAACACTGCCCGACGCGCGTCATGTCCGCGACTGATTTTTGACGGCTCGCTCGGCCTCGGGGTCAGTTATCCCCGAGGCAACAAGCGAGTTACAGGAGGATCTGAAACTCCGGATTCTGCGCGACGAACTTTTCGACGTACGAGCAGGACGGGACGATCTTCTTGCCGTCCGACTGCGTTTGTGTGAGGGCTTGCCGCACGACGACGGCAGCGAGCCCACGGCCACGGAACTGCGGATAGGTGACGGTGTGGTGGAAATCGCGCACACCATCCGATTCGGAATACTCCGCAAAACCTGCGAGTTCGTCGTCCGAATAAATATCGAAGCGGCTCTCGTCGACGTTGTGCACGATCTTGTCGGTCATTGTTGGTGGCTCCGTATCGGTGAGGGATGTCTCCTCGACGGTACTCGGGTCTGTGGACGGCGCGAGAGGCGCTTCGAGTCAGCGCTCTTCGATTGCTGCTCGCCCAATTGGACAGCCGTTCAAAGCTGATCGTGTAGCGCGTTGTGTCGTCAGAAATAGGCTGTGTACTAGGGATTCTTGGTGTGAAGATGCACGGGAAAACGGCGATACACGTGATTTGCTACCGTAACGATCCCACCTGGTGAGATAGTTGAAAAAGATTTTTTCGCAACCGGGCGTGTTGCTCCCATGGAGGCCGAAAAAACGGGCAAATCGCAGGTCAGGCCGACTGGCTCCAGATATGGACCAATGTCGTGAAGGCGATGGCCTTAGGTCTCGAATAGGCACTGACACGGCAACGTTTTCCAGAGCGCAACCCAAACGAAGCCTTGGGGGGTTAGCGTGTGCATCGTCGGGGATAAACGAAGCGTTACAGGGTCACCGGAAAAAAGGTCTCGGGTGCATCCAGGCAACGGGCAGTCGTCACATCGTCGTCGAACACTTCGAGGAAGGAACGCACATGATTTTCGGACAGCGTGAGTCGAACAGTTACCTGGCTGCAATATTTTCGTACGACTTCCTCGATGAGCACATCGGATACGAGACGATTGCACGCATTCACCGCGGCGAGATCGATGACTGGATCCGCGACCTTGCGGCATCCGGACTCTTTTCCGCGGCCGAGGTTCGAGCGGCAGAACTCGCGTGGCACAAGAACCCACGACTCCTTCTCGACGCGCTCCTCGAAGATGCGGACGAAGTGTCGGTCAAGCGGTGGGAAATCGCGTGGGCGCGACTCGATCGCCAGTCACATAGCGTTCACCCGGCGCCCGTCGCCGAGCACGGTTGAAGGGCAACTGACGACTGAGGTCGTCAGATGACGTCTGCCTCGCCGCCGTCGACAACCACAACCTGCTGATCGCTCAGCACCCTAAACGGAATCCGTTCTTTTGTAAGTATGGCGACTGTTCGTGCCGTGGCCGCAGGATCCTCGAGTACAGAACCACCGCCGTGCGGAACAATCGCGAAATCGACGAGTCCGAGCCCGGTCCACACCGGCTCGATTCCGCACGTGGCCAGTACATCGGAGGGATCATCGGTGACGTCCAACCCGGTCAAGGTCGGTGTGGCCACAGCAGCGCCGGCGCTGTATCCCGCGTAGGCAAGATCTCCATTACGGACAAGGCGTTCGAGGACGTCGTCCGCTCCCGTCCGCGCTAACTGCGCCCGCAGGACAAAGGTATTTCCGCCGCGGACCCAGACGCAGTCGAACGTCCGCAGTGCGCGCTCCAGTGCGTCGGGTGAGTGAGCGTAGTCGCGGATGTCGAGTTCCTCGGCGTCGTATCCCGCTCGGCGTAGTGGTGTCAGTTCGCTGGTAACCGCGGACGCTCGGGCGGCTGCCGGCCAAGCGTCTGCGGCCGCCGCGATGACGGCGATCCGAGCGCCAGGGCCGACCAGTTCCGCGAACCGTGTGTGGTGGTCGCCGAACCGGTACGACGCCAGGAACAACTTCATCGGACGGCGTGGTTCAGATCGTGAACGCAAGGTTGTCGAGGATGCGTTTGCCGAGCGCGTGATCGCCTACGATCGTGACCTCGTCAAGATGATCAGCCGCGCGGACCCGTCCGCAGGCAAGTCTCGTGAAGAGCGCCGAACTCATCCGCACGGTCACGGTGGGTGGCCCATCGAGCGTGGGAACCAGAGCGGCGCGACCGTCGACGGCGATGTGTAGTTCGCGGGCCAGGGGGCCGCCGAGATCGAAGGTGATGCTGGAGCCGTCCGGTGCCTTGCCCCGTTTGCCGACAACAAATCCGAGGGAACTCGAGATTTCCTTGAACGCCAACTCGGCGCGCGGACCGCCCTCGTCTCCGGGAGCGCTGACAGCGTCGCGGATGTCGAGCTCGTGTAGCCAGCAGTCGAACAATCGAATTCGCATGAAGCGGCCGTACGGTGCCGGGCCGACGGGCGTGGAAGACTCGGCATTCCAGTCGGATTCGCTCAAAGCGCGAAGGGTGGCGGTACGAGCCGACGTGATCTCGCGATACTGCTCGAGGAGTTGCGGCGACGGGACCCGTCGAAGTCCCTCGACCCAGCGCTCGTTGAATGCGCCGATCTCGTTGTGCACGTGGGGGAGCGCGTGAACATTGACGTCGGTGGTCGGCGGTTCGATTCCCGAGAGAAGCGATTCGGTTCCGATCAGGTGCGCGGTGATGTCATGCACCGTCCACCCCGGCAAATTGGTGGGGGAGAACCAGCCGTCGCCGTCGAGGGCGGACAGAAGCGAGTCGATGACCTGCCATTGCTCGATCAACAAACCGGTGACGGATTCCTGGGGCCAGTCGCTCATAAGACTTTTCTCCGTAGATTTCGATGGTTCACTGACTTCTCACTGTAGGGCGAGAAAGTTCGGCCGCCGAGCCAACGGTGCCGTTCTGCCGAAATCGAATCGGACCGCGCCGCCTTGTGATAGACCGGGGTGGACGTACGAGAAGCTGATTGAGGAGTGCACGTGTTTCCTGGAAATTTTGTTGCTTCCACACCGGACAAGCCGGCGATCATCCGTCCGTCGACCGGTGAGTCGATCACGTATCGGGAACTCGACGAGCGATCGATCGCACTGGCCCGGCATCTGCGCGGGCTGGGAATGAAGCCTGGCGATCATGTTGCACTCATATCGAACAACGACCTGCGTGCGTTCGAAGTGTATTGGGCCGCACTGCGGTCCGGCTTCTACATCACCGCAGTCAACTGTCACCTGACGGCGCAGGAGTCGGCGTACATCGTCGACGATTGCGAGGCGAAAGTACTGATCGCGTCCGCTGGAGCAGCACACGCTGTTCCGACAGATCCGGCGCTGACGCCGCGAGTTCTCCACAGATTGGCGTACGGGGGTGAGCTGGCGGGATTCGAAGACTACGACGCGGCTGTCTCGGCGCAATCGACGGAGCCTTTGGATTTGCAACCCCGCGGCACGGACATGCTGTATTCCTCGGGAACAACCGGTCGCCCCAAAGGGATCAAGGGAGATCTGCCGGAAGGTGAAGTCGACGTCACGATGGATCCGTTTACCGCCGTGTTCGCGCCGATGTACGGATTCGATTCCAGCACAGTCTATTTGTGCCCGGCGCCGATCTATCATGCTGCGCCGCTGCGGTTCTGCGGGGTCATCAACTCGGTGGGCGGCACAGTGATCTTGATGGACAGCTTCGACGCCGAGACGGCGCTGTCTCTGATCGGCGAGTACGGCGTCACGCACAGTCAGTGGGTGCCGACGATGTTTGTGCGGATGCTCAAACTTCCCGAGGAGACACGACTCGGATACGACGTGTCGAGCATGAAGGTGGCCATTCATGCCGCGGCACCGTGCCCGCCGGAGGTCAAAGCGTCGATGATCGACTGGTGGGGTCCGGTGATCAACGAGTACTACGCGTCGACGGAAGGTGCGGGCGCGACATTCATCAACAGTGAGCAGTCGCTGTCGCACCCAGGTTCGGTCGGTCGCGACGGAGTAATGGGAATTGTCCACATCTGCGACGATTCCGGCGCGGACCTTCCCGTCGGTGAGATCGGCACAGTCTTCTGGGAACGTGAGAAGCTGCCGTTCCGCTATCACAACGATCCGGAGAAAACTGCGTCCGCGCAGCACCCCGATCATCCGAACTGGACCACGAGCGGCGACATCGGGTACATCGACGACGAGAGGTTCCTCTATCTGACCGACCGGGCGGCATTCACCATTATTTCGGGTGGCGTCAATATCTATCCGCAGGAGTCGGAGAATGTTCTGACTCTCCATCCGAAGGTTTTCGACGTCGCGGTAATCGGAGTTCCCGACGAGGAGATGGGCGAACAAGTCAAGGCCGTCGTCCAGTTAGTAGACGGAATTGAACCCTCGGCAGATGTCGCCGAAGAATTGCTGAAGTACGTGCGCGACCGCGTTTCGCATTTCAAGGCGCCGCGTTCCATCGACTTCGCCGACGAATTGCCTCGAACTGCCACTGGAAAACTTGTCAAGCACAAGCTGCGATCCCACTATGTGAATAGTTGACCAATCGTTACACGATTGTGCGGAGATAGTCGGCCAGTACCGACGCGTGGCTGTGGGCGAGGTCCTTGCTCGCCGTGAGCAGCACGATGGGGCGCGTGTCCGCTGTGGGTGTGACGCGCTCCAGGTACTCGCGGACGGGACGTGCGTCGAGTTCTGCGAGATATTTTGCGGAAAACGTGTCGAAGCGAGTCGCGTCGTGGCCGTACCACTTTCGTAGTTCGGTAGAGGGTGCCAATTCCTTGGCCCAGTCGTCGAACGGCAACTCGTCGCGTCGTATCCCGCGCGGCCAGAGTCGATCCACTAACAGTCGCACTGACTTTTCGGCGTCGGACATTTCGTAGACCCGTTCTACGACAATTTTTCGACGCTTCACGATCGACACCTCATGCATCGATTGTGGTTCACATCGTGGAATAGGTCGACACCCCGATGTGATGGGGCTCACATTATAATGACTTGTATCTAGGTAAAGATACTGTTCGGACTCGATTCAGATGAAGAAAGTAGTTCTCCGTGTTCACTTTCCACGGAGAAGTCTGGCTAGTATCAGTCACCATTCACCCAAAAGCGGGTCATCTTCCGCTCATCCCATGTTGGCCGCCGCTCATCGCAGCAGGCGAACCACCAACCGCAGAAGGTAATGGAACAAATGGAAACATCGAAGAGCGCACAAGTGCGTCCGTCGGTCGGCGTCCCTCGGGAGTCGAGTGACGGTGAGCGTCGGGTCGCGTTGGTGCCGAAGATCGTGGCGGCTCTGATCGGCAAGGGCGTCGACGTTGTTGTCGAGTCCGGTGCCGGTCTGGGTGCCTTGATCCCGGACGAGTTGTACACCGCTGCCGGCGCGAAGATCGGCGATCCGTGGACCGCCGATGTTGTGGTCAAGGTCGCGCCGCCGTCGTCGGACGAGATCGGCAAGATCAGCTCCGGCGCCAAGTTGATCGGGTTCCTGAACCCGCGCAACGCGGACAACCGCATCGCCGAGCTCAAGGCTGCCGGGATCGAGGGGTATGCGGTGGAAGCTATTCCGCGTATTTCCCGTGCCCAGGTGATGGACGCTCTGTCCTCGCAGGCAAATGTGTCCGGCTACAAGGCTGTGTTGCTGGCGGCGTCGGAGTCGACGCGATTCTTCCCGATGCTCACCACGGCCGCCGGTACGGTCAAGCCCGCGACGGTGCTTGTTCTCGGTGTCGGTGTTGCCGGTCTGCAGGCACTGGCCACGGCCAAGCGTCTCGGTGGCCGCGCCACCGGCTACGACGTGCGACCTGAGGTAGCCGATCAGGTGCGCTCGGTGGGCGCTCAGTGGCTCGATCTCGGTATCGACGCAGCCGGTGAGGGCGGATACGCCCGTGAGCTCACCGACGACGAGCGCGCGAAGCAGCAGCAGGCTCTCGAAGACGCCATCAAGGGTTTCGACGTTGTGATCACCACGGCGTTGGTTCCGGGTCGTCCCGCTCCGCGTTTGGTGACCGCGGCCGCTGTGGAGGGCATGAAGCCCGGCAGCGTTGTCGTGGACCTCGCCGGTGAGACGGGTGGAAACTGCGAGTTGACCGAGCCGGGTCAGACCGTCGTCAAGCATGGCGTCACGATTTGCTCGCCGCTGAATTTGCCGGCGTCGATGCCCGAGCATGCCTCGGAGCTGTACTCGAAGAACATTTCCGCGCTGATCGAACTGATGTTGGTGGAAGGCGCACTCGCGCCCGATTTCTCCGACGAGGTACTGGCCGGTGCGTGCGTCACCCGTGAAGAGAAGGGCGCCTGATGTACACATCGTTGTTGTCGAATATCGCGATCCTGGTGTTGTCCGGGTTCGTCGGTTTCGCGGTGATCTCGAAGGTCCCGAACACTCTGCACACCCCGCTGATGTCGGGTACCAACGCCATCCACGGCATCGTCGTTCTCGGCGCGCTCGTGGTTTTGGGCAAGGTGCACGATCCGTCCATCGGGTTGCAGATCATTCTGTTTGTCGCACTTGTCTTCGGAACGGTCAACGTTGTCGGTGGCTTTGTGGTCACGGACCGCATGCTGGCGATGTTCAAGGCCAAGCCCGCCGCCAAGACTGTTTCGAAGGATGGTGACCAGTAATGGAATACCTGGTCAATGGTTTGTACATTGTCGCGTTCTCGATGTTCATCTACGGTCTCATGGGTCTTACCGGCCCGAAGACCGCGGTGCGCGGCAACCAGATCGCCGCTGTCGGCATGCTCATCGCCGTCATCGCGACGCTGATCTCCATCCGTGACACGGAGATGGGGAACTGGATCCTCATCGCAGCCGGTCTGATCATCGGCGTTGTACTCGGTGTTCCGCCGGCGCTGCGCACGAAGATGACGGCCATGCCGCAGTTGGTGGCACTGTTCAACGGTGTCGGCGGCGGTACCGTCGCGTTGATCGCGTACGCAGAATTCCTCGACTCGGACGGTTTCACCGCGTTCAAGCACGGTGAGTCCCCGACGGTGCACATCGTCATCGCGTCTCTCTTTGCTGCGGTGATCGGTTCGATCTCCTTCTGGGGCAGCGTGATCGCGTTCCTGAAGTTGCAGGAAACCCTGCCGGGTCGTCCGATCGGCATTGGCAAGTTGCAGCAACCCCTCAATGCTCTGCTGCTCATTGCCGCTGTTGCGTTCTCGGTGATCATCGGTATCAAGGCGATCTCCCCGGAAGGCCCGACCAGTTCCCTCTGGATCGTCGGTGTCCTCGTACTTTCGGGCATCCTCGGCTTGATGGTGGTGCTGCCTATCGGCGGCGCCGACATGCCCGTCGTGATCTCGCTGCTCAACGCCCTCACCGGTTTGTCGGCTGCTGCAGCAGGTTTGGCGCTCGACAACCAGGCCATGATCGTGGCCGGCATGATCGTCGGCGCGTCGGGCACCATCTTGACCAACCTCATGGCGAAGGCCATGAACCGTTCCAT
This sequence comes from Rhodococcus sp. MS16, assembly GCF_013277795.1. Taxonomy (NCBI): domain Bacteria; kingdom Bacillati; phylum Actinomycetota; class Actinomycetes; order Mycobacteriales; family Nocardiaceae; genus Rhodococcus; species Rhodococcus sp. MS16. Next base: position 84,950 of record NZ_VBTM01000008.1, on the reverse strand, counting down.
CCCGGCTATTGTTGCCGGCGGTTTCGGTGGCGGCGGCGGAGAAGCCGCATCCTCCGACGGTGTCGTGCGCACCGCGAAGGCGACCTCCGCGGCCGATGCTGCTATCCAGATGGCGTACGCCAATCAGGTGATCGTGGTTCCCGGTTACGGTTTGGCCGTGGCGCAGGCTCAGCACGCCGTCAAGGACATGGCGAAGTTGCTCGAGTCGAAGGGCGTCGAGGTCAAGTACGCCATTCACCCCGTTGCCGGTCGCATGCCCGGTCACATGAATGTTCTTCTCGCCGAGGCGGATGTCTCGTACGACGCGATGAAGGAAATGGACGACATCAACGACGAGTTCTCCCGCACCGACGTCACGTTGGTGATCGGCGCGAACGATGTCACCAACCCGTCGGCGCGTAATGATCCGAACTCGCCGATTCACGGGATGCCGATCCTGAACGTGGATCAGTCGAAGTCGGTCATCGTGCTCAAGCGTTCGATGAACTCCGGCTTCGCCGGTATCGACAACCCGCTGTTCTTCGCCGAGGGCACGTCGATGCTCTTCGGTGACGCGAAGAAGTCCGTCGCCGAGGTCACGGAAGAACTCAAGGCTCTGTAAGTTTTTCTGCTTCAGAAAAGGGCGCCTACTCACGAGGGTGAGTAGGCGCCCTTTCGGTTTACAGGTGGATGCGCCGATCGCGGGAGAACGCGATGGCTGCCGTATCCGGTCGTGCTGCTTCACGTTTCGCGGCGACCGGCGAGTGCTCCATCAGAATGGCTGCCACACAACCCCAGGCCGCTGCGATCAGGAGCCCGGCAACCACACCGAAGATTCCGCTCATCTCGGTGGCGACCACACTGACCGCGACTGCGGCGACTCCTGAGATACCCAGTCCGACAATGACGGGTCGCCACCGCGGCGCAGAGATCAGAACCGCCGAACCGTACAACGCTGCTGCGGCAACAACATGCCCGCTGGGAAGCAAGGCCGTCGGCGCATCCGTGAGCCATGAACCCAGCGCAGCACTGGTCAGATTTGCGCCCACCCCGAGCATGAGTATGGCGCCGATACCGTACGGCAATGTGCGGATCATCGATACCGCGGCGAGGGCGGCGGTGGCCGTCAATACCGCCGTGACGTCCACGATGCGGACGATCTGATCGGCAACGGATCTCAACGATTCCGGAACAGTGACCGTCGGTGAATCAGGTCGGAGAAAGTACAAAATACCGAGCGCTGCGGCACACAATGCGGCAAGGGCGAGGAAGCGGGTTGTAGCGGACGGGGAGTGGGGGGCGGAGGTCGAGACGGTCACATGTCCAGCATCCCTGCTTTGTCTGTGACAAGCGTGAGGATCAGCTGTGATCTCGGTGGGTGGTCGAAGAATCGCGACGAACGACACCGGCGGACAGTGCTGCGACCAGCACACAGAGAAGTGGAATGAGCATCGCTGTGGTGAGTGGCACAATCTGGGTCGCCCAGCCGATCGTCGCGGGGCCGGCAAGAAACCCGATGTAGCCCAAACCCACAACCCGAGACATGTTGGTACCAGCAGATCCTGAGCCCAGGTTGCCGGCGGTCGTGAAGATCTGGGGGATGCATCCGGACAGTCCGGCGCCGAAGAGTGCCCAGCCGAACAGCGTGAGCGGAAGCCACCCGGAAAGAACGACTGTCAACATTCCCACCGAGGCGATCATGGCGCCGTAGCGAACAACCGCGACGGGGCCGAGTGCGGCGCTGATGCGATCCGCGGTGAATCGGCCGACTGTCATCATCGCGGAGAAAGCTCCGAAGGACAGGGCTGCAACGGCATTCGAGACACCAAGATCTTCCTTGACTTGCAGCGCACTCCAATCGTTTGCCACACCTTCGGCGAGCATGAGGACAAACGCCAGTGCGCCCAGTGCAAGCACCTTGGCAGAGAAGTGGCCGTGCGGTTGTTCCGTTGCGACGTCGTCGGCGTGGTGCAGGGCGCGGGGCAGCAGCGGCCGGGAGCAGATTGTGACGGCACCAAAGCCGAGCAGTGATGCGGCGGTCAGCGTAACGGAGGGTGCAAGGCCGAGTGCCAGAGTGCCCGCTCCGATGACCGAACCCACCACTCCGCCAACGGAGAACATGCCGTGGAACGCGGACATGATCGGCCGCCGGTACAACTGTTCGGCCTCGACGGCTTGGGAATTCATCGAGACATCCAAGGCGCCGTTGGCAAAACCGAAAGCCACCAGTGCAGCGCCCAATTGCCACGCGTTGGTGGCAAATCCCGGACCGAGCACGGCGGCGGACAGGCCGGTTCCCGCCAGGATTACCATCCTTCGGCTCCCGTAGCGGTCGGCGAGCGGGCCACTGAGCTGCATGCCGGCAATGGCGCCCACGGCAAGCAGGAGAAGCAGAGACCCCAGCGTGGAGTGGCTGATGCCGACGCGGTGCTCGATCGACGGGATGTGCACCACCCACATCGCGAGCAGGAAGCCGTTGATACCGAAGATGCCGAAAATGCCGGCGCGTGCGCGTATCAGAGTGGGAGAGGGGGCGATGCTCACCGTGACAGTCTGCCAGGACTGAGGTTGCGTCACAGATGGGCGAGAAGGACCGCCGGGTCGGCAAGCATCGACGCCACGAGCGTGAGGAACTGCGACGCCTGTTGTCCGTCGAGGGCGCGATGGTCGAATGTCAGCGAGAGCGTCGCAACCTGTCGAATGACAATCTGCCCGCCGCGAACCCACGGTCGCTCGTTCACGCTACCCAGAGCGAGGATGGCAGCCTCGCCCGGATTGAGGAGTGCAACACCACCGTCGACGCCGAAGACCCCGACATTCGTGATCGTGACCGTGCCGCCGGTGAGATGTTCGACGTCGGTTCGGCCGGCGCGGGCCGTCGACGTCAGTTCGGTGATGAGGCGTGCGATTTCTCGTAGTGTCAGGCTGCCTGCGTCTTTGATGTTGGGAACGAGGAGTCCGCGGTCCGACGCCACGGCAATCCCCAGATTGATCCGTGGATGCACAACACTGCGTTCGGCCGCCTCATCCCACGTCGCATTGACACTCGGGTGCGACGCGATGGCAGTCACCAGAGATTTCGCTGCAAGAGTCAACGGTGTGACCGAGCAGTTCTCGAAGTCTGCGGATGTGCGCAGTGTGTCTAATAGTTCCATCGACGCGGTGACGTCGATCGTGACGAATACCGTTGCCTGGGGTGCGCGGGCGCTGCCGGTCATCGCCCGTGCCATCTCTCTGTGCTGCGCGGGTGCGGGCGGGACTCGCTTGCGCCGGCGGCTTGCATGCGCCGTCGCCGGACCGTAGCCGACCAGGACCGGTGGAGCCGACGTACTCGCACCAGCCGGGTCCGTACTCTCGATGCGAATGATCGGCGCCCCCACTGGCACCGCCTCGCCGGGTTCGGCAAGAAGTTCGGTGACAACTCCGGCGTACGGCGACGGAAGTTCGACTTGTGCCTTGGCGGTTTCGACGTCGGCAATCACCTGATCGATGCTCACGTGTTCGCCGACATCAACGTGCCACGACACCAATTCGGCGCTTGTGAGACCCTCACCGAGATCGGGAAGTCGGAACTCCGCGGTAGTCATGCGGCCAGCACTTCATCGAGTGCGTCGAGGATTCGATCCGCGTCCGGTAGGTGGAACTGTTCGAGTTTGGCTGGGGGATAGGGGATGTCGAAACCCGTCACGCGTCGCACAGGAGCCCTGAGGCCGTAGAAGCACTCGTATGCGGCATGCGCGGCGATTTCGGCGCCCATCCCGAGAAACATCGGTGCCTCGTGGACGATGACAAGCCGCCCGGTCCGTCGTACCGACTTGTCGAGCGTGTCGAAGTCGATCGGGGAGAGTGATCGAAGGTCGATCACTTCGAGGTGATGGCCTTCGTCCTCGGCGATGTCCGCTGCTTCCAAGGCTGTAGCCACCATAGATCCGTAGGCTACAACAGTGGCATCGCTGCCGGGGCGGATTACCCGCGCACTGTGCAGTGGCAGTGGCGGTTCCGCGCTCAGATCCACCTCAGCCGAGTCCCAGTAGCGCCGCTTCGGTTCGAGGAATACCACCGGATCGTCGGACTCGACGGCTTGCCGGATCATGTGGAACCCGTCGGCCGGATTGCTCGGGTACACCACCCTCAGCCCCGCAGTGTGGGCGAAGTAGGCCTCCGGTGATTCCGAATGATGTTCCACGGCACCGATTCCGCCGCCGCTGGGGATGCGAATCGTGATGGGTGCGCGCACCCGACCCTGGGTGCGGTAGTGGATCTTCGCGACTTGCGAGACGATCTGGTCGAAGGCCGGGTAGACAAATCCGTCGAACTGTATTTCGCACACCGGCCGGTAGCCGCGCAGCGCCAGGCCGAAAGCGGTTCCCACGATGCCGGATTCGGCGAGTGGCATGTCGATGACTCGGTTCTCGCCAAAATCCTTCTGCAGTGCATCGGTGACCCGGAAAACGCCGCCGAGCCGGCCGACGTCCTCGCCGAGGATCACGACATGGTGGTCACTCTCGAGTGCGCGTCGTAGCCCGGTGTTGAGGGCGGTCACCAGATTGACGAGCGTCATGACACGACCTCCTGATTGTCGAAACTTGCCAGATACTCCTGGTGCTGCGCACGTTCGTGATCGATCAACGGATGGGGTTCGGTGTAGACGTGATCGAACAGTGCCGAGGGCGGTGGATCAGGAAAGCCGATTGTGTTGCGTCGTAGAACGGAAGCGACTTCGTCGGCAGCCGAGGCAATCTCGGTGGCTACCTTGTCATCGAGAAGTCCGCGCGAGGTGAGAAACAACCGCATCCGCTCGATCGGATCGCGGGCCCGCCACTGCGCCATGTCCGTGTCGGAGCGGTACCTCGATGGATCGTCGGAGGTGGTGTGTGGACCCATGCGGCAGGTGATCGCTTCGATGAACGTCGGCCCGCTTCCCTCACGGGCGTGGGCCAGCGCCTTCCGAGTGACTGCCAAGACGGCGAGTACGTCATTTCCGTCAACGCGATACGACGGAATGCCGTAGCCTTCGGCGCGGTGTGAGATCGGTGTGCGGGACTGCAGTGAGACCGGTTCGCTGATGGCCCACTGATTGTTCTGACAGAAGAAGACAACGCCGGCGCGGAAGCTGGCGGCAAATCCCAGTGCTTCGGCGATATCGCCCTGGCTGGTGGCGCCGTCACCAAAATAGGCGATGGTGGCGATTTCTGCGCCGTCGAGGTGAGCACCCAGTGCGTAGCCTGTTGCGTGAAGTCCCTGGGACCCGACAACGATTGCCGGGTTGGTCACATTGAATTCTTCTGGGTCCCAGGCAGAATGGGCACACCCGCGCCACAAGACCGTCAGCGCGTGGGGCGGAACTCCGCGGCAGTAGGCGACGGCGTGCTCACGATAGGAGGTGAATGCAAAATCGTCAGGCTCCAGAGCGCGTGCTGATCCGACCTGCGCGGCTTCCTGGCCCAAGAGCGGTGCCCATAAACCGATTTCGCCTTGGCGTTGAAGTGTTACCGCGGTGGTGTCGATTCGGCGACTTATCACGAGGTCGCGGTACAACGACAGGTAATCGTCTCGATCCAGGTTTGCGATCAGACGGTCGTATTCCGGTCGGCACACCCGCGCGCCGTCCGGTTGAATGAGTTGGACTGGATAATCGAGGTTGTCGATCATCGTGAGTTCACCTCGGTTTCTGCTCCTGCCCGACGCGCCTTGTGGGCGATTCGAGCAATCCCGATGCGATATTCAGTTTTTCGGTGCTGTACTTCCAGCATCCCCCTCGACGCAGAATCCGCAAGTACTTGCGGGTTTCGAAGAGGGACAGACCGTCACAGTTTCCGAACCGGTGGGTAACAAAGGTGTCGGAACCACCCGCCGCAACGATTTCTCCGGCTAGCATCGGTGCGGTGAACGCAGTCGGACTGAACGAAGATGCTGTTTCAGGGTGGATCGCCGAGCTGGGCGTCGGCGCCACCACGCCACTGACTTTCGAGAGGATCGGCAACGGTCAATCCAATCTCACGTATGCCGTCACCGATGCCGGCGGTGCACGGTGGGTGCTGCGCAGACCTCCGCTCGGCACCTTGTTGGCCTCGGCGCATGACATAGTGCGTGAGCACCGAATCCTGTCGTCGCTGCAAGGTACGGCCGTCCCGGTGCCCAAGATCATCGGAATCACCGAGGATCCGGCTGTGACGGATGCGCCGCTGGTTCTCATGAGTTACGTCGACGGGGTTGTCATCGACGGTGTACCGGTTGCGCAGAAATTGACGGTAGAGCAGCGGCGGAATGTCGGGTTGGCGTTGCCCAAGGCTCTCGCCACTATCCACGGCGTAGATCTCGAAGAGACTGGATTGGAAGATCTGGCCAGTCGTAAGCCGTTTGCGGAGCGGCAGCTCAAGAGATGGTCAGCGCAGTGGGAAAAGTCGAAAACCCGAGATATCCCCGACGTGGAGCGGCTCGCGGACATTCTGCACCGAAACATTCCCGAGCAGACCGAAGTCACCCTGGTTCACGGCGATTTCCACCTCAACAACATCATCACCGATCCGGCTCGAGGCCAGGTGCTGGCAGTGGTGGACTGGGAACTGTGCACGCTGGGTGATCCACTGGCGGATCTTGGTGCGCTACTGGCGTATTGGCCCGAAGCGGGCGACAAAGTTGCCGGGCCGTTCATGGCGTCGACGCTCGAAGGTTTCCCCACTCGCGACGAACTGGTCGACGCCTATGTTGCCGCCACCGGTCGCGACGTGTCGGCCGTGGGCTACTGGCACGTGCTGGCGCTGTGGAAGTTGTCGATCATCGCCGAGGGAGTACTGCGCCGCATTCTCGACGACCCACGCAACCGCGCCGAGCACGGCGGTCCGACCTCGACTCTGATCGACGGAGTTGTTGCGCGCGCAGTCGAGACCGCCGAAAAGCTGGGATTGCACTAAGCGGGGCTGACCTCATTGGCAACAAGCGAACCGGCCGCCTCTTTGATCGCGGCCGGTATCGCGACCGGTGTGCGAGTGACTGCGTCGACGTAGACGTGGACGAACCGTCCCGTGGCAGCGGCGACCCATCTCCCCGCGGCGTCTTCGTGGAAGATCGCGAGCGCGTACACGATGCTCTTGGTGCCCAACTTTTCGATCGAGATGCCGACCTGCAACTGCTCCGGAAACGTGAGTTCACTCAGGTACCGGCACGATGTCTCCGCAACAACCCCGATGGCCGGCAGCGTGCGGATGTCGACGCCGGTGGCGGACATGAGCCACGCATTCACGGCTGTGTCGAAGTACGAGTAGTAGGTCACGTTGTTGACGTGGCCGTAGTGGTCGTTGTCGTCCCAGCGGGTCGGTACCGGCCAGCGGACGGGAAACTGCTCGATCGAGATGACGGTATCTGCTGCGCTCACGATCTCGACCTTAGCGAGGTCAGTGGACCACTCGTCAGCACGGCTCGGACGATCAACCCGACGAGCAGTGCCCAGAATGCCGAACCGATCCCGAGAACACTGACGCCGGACGCGGCGATGAGGAACGTGACCACCGCACCTTCACGTTCGGTGGCGTCGCTGAGCGCAGCGGTCAACGACGCTGCCAAGGTTGCCATGAGTGCAAGCCCGGCAACGGTTTCCACCACTCCGGCTGGTGCCGCAGCAACAAGAGCTGCGACTGCGGCAGAACCTGCGGCCAGCACCAGGTAGGCCCAACCGGCTGTGCTCGCCGCGATCCACCGCCGCTTCGGATCAGGGTGCGCCGTCGGCGCTGCCGCGAGGGCGGCGCTGATCGCGGCGAGGTTGATGGCGTGCCCGCCGGCGGGGGCTCCGAGAACGGTGCCCAGGCCGGTCACGATCATGGACGGTCGCCACGGAACCGTGTATCCGAACGATTTCATCACCGCCACACCGGGGATGTTCTGCGACGCCATCGTGACGATGTACAGCGGAATCGCGATTCCGATCAGCGCCTGCCAGGACCACGACGGCATGGTGAGATCGACGCGGGGAATCATCGCACCGACGTCGAGCGTGTTGTTGTCGGTGGTCGTCAGGCTGATGCAGATCACGACGGCTGCGGTCAGAAATGCCAGTGGAACCGCCCACCGTTTGGAGAACCGTTGTGCCGCAAGCCAGACCACGATGACCGGCACTACAGCCAGCGGTGCGTCCCGGACCGCGAATATCGGAGCCAGGCAGAGGGGGAGGAGAACCCCGGCGAGCATTGCCTGTGCCAGCGGTGTCGGGATCGCCGCGATGATCTTGCCCAGTGTCGGCCACAGTCCCGTGAGAACAATGGCAATTCCGACAACGACAAATGCGCCGACCGCAGCAGGCCATCCGCCGTGCACCGCGCCGGCGCCGGCCAGCAGCGCCGCACCAGGCGTCGACCAGGCCAGGGTGATCGGGATCTTGTACCGGCGGGAAAGCCACAGCATGCCCAGTGCCTGAGTCACACACAGAACCAACAGACCTGATGCAGCCTCGGTGGCGTTGGCGCCCACGGCGCTGAGGCCGGTGAGGAGTACTGCGAACGAACTGGTGAATCCCACGAGCGCTGTCACGATCCCCGCGCTGATGGGCTGTGCGTTGCTTACCGTCGCTTCCGGTTCGGTCGTAGATGGGGAGTCCGACATGGTCAGTGATTCTGCCCGACGCCGGAGCAACGGTTCTCAGCGATCCGGCCGGATGGGCGCTGTGACCGCTTTGCCGTAGATGAGGTGAGTCTGCGCGTGCCACACTTCCGGATGGGCGGCCAGGTGATCGATCAGCACCCTCTGCAGATGGGCACTGTCGCGCACGGCGACGTGGAGAAAGAAGTCTTCCGGTCCCGAGACATTGAACAGCGCAAGCGTTTCCGGAAGCGCCAGCGCATCGGCAGTGAACCGGTCGACAAGATCGCGGCGGTGGGGACGCAATTGCACGGCGATGATCGCCTGCATCGACCGGCCAACGGCGGCCGGGTCGACAACGGCATGGATTCCGCTGATCGTTCCGTTTGCCCGCAAGCGCCGCACACGTTCGTGGCACGAGGACGTCGCCAGTCCCACTCGGTCGGCCAGAACCTTGTTGGTGATCGACGCATCTTTCTGCAATTCGGCCAAAATCTTCCAGTCCACCGAATCCAGAGGCTCATTCTTCGTCATTCTCCGGATTGTATCCGGATCTGTTTTGAACTATCCGGATCCAGTTGCACACTCCCTCTATGAACGCATGTGTCGAATCCGCTCGGGTGTGAGGCAATTCGGATGAGTACCACACGGAGACACCGATGAGTACCACTCAGTGGCTTGCTTTTGGCTCCCTGCTTTCCATCGTCTTGTTCACACCTGGCCCGGATTTTGTCCTGATCCTGCGGCATTCCCTGGCAGATCGTCGGACCGGTGCCGTGGTCGCGGCGGGCGTGATCACGGGATTGGTTGTCCATACGGCCGCCGCGTCGCTCGGCCTGTCGGCCCTTGTCGCGACTCGACCGCAACTGCTCTCGGCCCTCACCTATGCCGGCGCGGCATATCTGACCTGGTTGGGGATCTCCGCAATTCGTAGTGCATTCAAAGCTCGAAGTGGTGGCGACACGTTAGTGGCCGCGTCGGAGCCGACCCCGCCGCTGCGGGCATACCGTTACGGGTTCCTGTCCAACCTTCTCAACCCGAAGGCGCTGTTGTTCTTTCTCGGCCTGCTTCCACAGTTTGTCGAACCAGGCGAGGGCGCGGGCCTGCGTACCCTGACGTTGGCCGGCGCCACAGTGGTTGCCGCCGCGCTGTGGTGGGCAGTCGTGGTGGTGCTCGCAGCCGGCGCCGGACGCAAGCTCAGGCGACCTGGCGTCGGAAAGCGCATCGACGTGGTGAGTGGAGTCCTACTTGTCGCGCTTGGTGCTTTCTTCGGTGTTGCCTGAGACGATCGTGCAAGTATGAAGGACATGACTGCACCCGTTCTTGTCGATGTCACCGAACTGGCCTCCCTTATCGAGGCCGGCGCCGCGCCGGTCCTGCTCGATGTTCGGTGGGCGCTGGGTGATCCTCACGGCGCCGAGCACTTCCAGTCAGGGCATATTGCCGGAGCGGTATTCGTGGATCTCGACACCGAACTGGCCGCTCCGGCGTCGAGGGAATCGGGGCGTCATCCCTTGCCTGCCATCGAGGACCTGCAGGCCGCTGCACGTCGATGGGGGATCAACGACGGAGATTCGGTGGTCCTGTACGACGCGACGGGAAACACCGCAGCGGCGCGCGGGTGGTGGCTGTTGCGATGGGCCGGACTCGCTGATGTCCGTCTGCTCGACGGTGGGTTGCAAGCCTGGGAATCGGCCGATTTCCCGGTTGCGGTCGGTGCCGGTTCAGCAATCACCGAGGGCAACGTGACGCTCGACGCCGGACATATGCCGGTTGTCGATATCGACGAGGCGGCCGGGTGGTCGGCGAGCGGTGGTGTGCTTCTCGACGCGCGAGCCGTTGAGCGGTACCGCGGCGAGGTCGAGCCGATCGACCCAGTGGCCGGGCACATTCCCGGTGCGGTCAGTGCACCGACCGGTGAGAACATCGACGGCAATGGAAAGTTTGCCGGCACCGTAGCCTTGCGTGAGCGGTTCTCCGCAGCGGGTGACGGGGACCGCTTTGCCGTGTACTGCGGATCGGGAGTGACTGCGGCGCATCAGATTGCGGCCCTGGCGATAGCGGGCTACGACGCAGCCTTGTTCCCCGGTTCGTGGTCGCAATGGTCCAACGACAGCTCGCGCTCTGTCGCCACTGGAGCGTAGTTCTCAGCTGTCGTCTCGTCTGATCAGTGCGGGGACGAAGAACCAGAGCGTGGTGAACATGACGGCGGCGCAGGCGGCCAGAATCTTTGCGCCGACGCCACCCACAGCGATCTCAGCGATCAGGAGCACGGTGCCGGTCATGGACGCCGCGAGAAAACCGGTGCCGCACAAGGCAAATCGGTTGGAGATGGTCAGGATGCGCTGACGGTATCCGCCCCGAAAGAGGACTCGATGCCACACTGCCGGTGCCATCAGTAGGCCGAAGGAAATGGCAACCAGCATGACCGTGACCAAGTGAATGGTTTTGATGTACGTCGATTCGTCCTCGTAGCGCTCGGTGAAGGCCACGGCCAGCAGAAACGCGAACAAGATCTGAACACCGGAGAGAGCGACTCGTAGTTCTTGCAGCAGCTCGTTGAAGTTCCGAGCGAGTTGCACGGGAGGGCTCTCCCCGGTGTCGTTCATAGTGTCGAGTTTGTCACGCCCGCGAGTATTCAGAGGCGCGTTGGATCTGTTCGGCACTGGGGCGGACCCCCGTGTACAGCGCAAACTGCTCGGCAGCCTGGAGTGCGATCACCGAGGCGCCCGTGATCACCGTCTTGCCGAGTTCTTCTGCCAGGAGGATCAGGGGAGTGTTCTCTGGCATTGCCACCACGTCGAAAACGACCTCCGCGCCGCGCACCACCACGTCCGGGAACGACAGCGCATCTGCTTCGGGGCCGCCCGCCATCCCGATCGGAGTGGCGTTGATCAGAACGCCGGGACGCAGATCGTCGAGGTCTTCGCGCCACTGGAATCCGTACTGTGAGGCGAGCGCGCCACCGGCAGCCTTGTTGCGCGCCACCACGGTGACGTCGGTGAAACCGGTGTCGCGAACCGCCGCGACGACGGCTTTGGCCATGCCACCACTGCCGGAGACCGCGACCGAGAGTGATGTGTCGACCTTGTTCTCGCGCAACAGGTTTGCCACAGCCTGGTAGTCGGTGTTGTAGGCGTGCAGGATGCCGTCCTCGTTGACGATGGTGTTGACGGAGTCGATTGCGGACGCGCTGTCGTGCATGACGTCGACATGAGCGATCACCTGCTCCTTGAACGGCATCGACACTCCGCAACCGCGGATGCCCAGTGCGCGGATACCGGCAACCGCTGCGGGAACGTCAGTGGTGGTGAATGCCTTGTAGACGAAGTTGAGGCCCAATTCCTCGTACAGATAGTTGTGGAATCTGGTGCCGATGTTGCTCGGTCGTCCGGATAGCGACATGCACAGAAGTGTGTCCTTGTTGAGGTCGACAGTCATGGCGTCAACTCTAATCCGGGCTACCGTGAACTTCAGGGCCGTGATGAGACCCATCCACGCCGGGATCTGCTCCGAATACGAGGTAACCGATCCCACGCATCACTCGTACCGAGCAGAACCGAGACGCATATGGTCACTGACAGCATCGAGGAACACCCGGCCGCGCAGTCACGGCCGCGTCGCAGGTTTGCAGCCCGTGCCATCTCCGGTGTACTTGCCGTAGCCGTGGTTCTGGGGGTAGGGCAACTGGTCGCCCTGCTGATCAATCCGGACTCCTCGCCGTTCTATGCAGTCGGTTCGACCACGGTGGATCGAACGCCGGCATGGGCACGCGAGTTTGCGATCGAGACCTTCGGGACCAACGACAAACCCGCGCTCTTCATCGGAATGTCGATCCTGATCGCGCTGCTCGGCGCACTAGCGGGCGTACTCGAGCGTCGCCGACGCCCGGTGGGTAGTGCGATCCTGATTGCTCTCGGATTGGTGGGTGTCTATGCGGCCTTGAGCCGTCCGACGGCTGACGCGATGTACGCGTTCCCCACGATCGTGGGTGTTGTTGCCGGCGTCGTCACGCTGAGGTTGCTGATCGGGCAACTCGACGTAGCGCCCTCGCCTGGTGTTCCCGAGACGTGGCTGCCGCGTCGACAGTTTCTGATGCTGGCCGGGGTTGCCGTTGCCGTCGCTGCGGCGGCCGGTGCTGCCGGAAAGTTCGTGGGGCAGCGCATCGCCGGGGCTTCCGCGAACCGTGCGGACTTCGTTGTTCCGACTGCTGCCTCGGCAGCGCCACCGATTCCGGCCGCCGCGAACATCGGTGTTGCCGGTGCGTCGACGTACATCACCCCCAACGACGATTTCTATCGGATCGACACGGCACTTCTTGTCCCGCAGCTCACGACGGACTCGTGGGAACTGCGCATCCACGGCATGGTGGACCGCGAGCTGACTTTGTCGTTCGACGATTTGGTCGCCCGGACGCCGATCGAACGGGTCATCACCTTGACATGCGTGTCCAACGAGGTGGGCGGCAACCTCGCGGGCAACGCCACCTGGATCGGCTACCCGATGAAGGACATCCTCGAGGAAGTGGGCGTGCACCCGGACGCGGACATGCTGCTCTCGACCAGCGTCGACGGATTCACTGTCGGCACCCCGGTTGAAGTGGTGACCGACGGACGCGACGCCATGCTTGCCGTGGCGATGAACGGGGAGCCGCTGCCGTTCGAGCACGGATATCCGGTCCGTCAGGTCGTACCCGGTTTGTACGGTTTTGTCTCCGCGACAAAGTGGGTCACGGAGTGGGAACTCACCAGGTTCGACCAGGTGGACGCCTATTGGACGCAACGAGGATGGGGTGCGCAGGCGCCGATCAAAACGGCGTCTCGGATCGAAGTGCCGGCGTCCTTGGCGCCCGTGAATGCCGGGCAGATTCAGATGGCGGGAACAGCGTGGGCCCAGCATCGCGGTATCAAGGCGGTGGAGGTTCGTGTCGACAACGGGCCGTGGCAACCCGCAACCCTCGCGCAGGAGTATTCGATCGACACATGGCGTCAGTGGTCGTGGATGTGGGACGCGGCGCCGGGGTTGCACACCGTGCAGGTCCGAGCGATCGATCTGGATGGAAACGTTCAGGTCGAGGAACGGACTCCGCCCATCCCTGGCGGTGCAACGGGCTGGCACACAAGGTCTTTCACGGTGAAGTAGGTCAGCAGCGCGCTTCTTCGAGTTCGCGCAGCGTTGTGTGGTCGGCTCGGCTGATCGGTAGTCCGTAACTCACGGCTACGGCGAGGTACTTCCAGGCGTAATAGCAGTGGTACGCAGGATTAGGTGGGAGCCACTGCGCGGGAGTGCTGTCACCTTTCGACTGATTGTCACTTCCCTTGACTGCCAGCAGGTTCAATTCCGTGTCGTTGGCGAACCGCAGGCGCAGGTCCATCGGCCACGTACTTGCCCCGAAATCCCAAGCCGCGGCCAGGGGATAGACGTGGTCGATCTGGACTGCACTTGCCTGGCTGCGATCGAACACGATTCGATCACCGGAGTACGGATCGGTCATCACACCGGACAGTACGACGCAATCGCGGGTTCCGGGCTTGAACGTTGTTTCCGAAAGGTCCTGAGCCAGAACGTTGTTACGGGTATCGCAGCCGTCGTGACCCATCGGGGCGTCCTGGTCGTCGGACCATGCGGGGCCGAAGACACACGCCTGCCCACTCTTGCAGCCGCGCTGATATCCGCCGGGGTGCGGGCGCTGATCGACGACGGATACCCGATTGAGCAAATCCTCGAGCTGAGTGGTGGTGGGGCTGCCCGGCGCAGAACTCTCGTTGCCGATCCAGCCGCAGGACGAAAGCACACAGGCGAGGATCGTGACCACTATCGCCCACGAACCCCTGCGTCCCACCGTGCCCCTCTCGCTTGACCCTCGCACTTGATCGAGATTCAATCACCAGGTTCCGACAGATCGGCTTCGGATGCGTGGTCGAACTCGATTACCACTTTGCCCGCGCTGTGCCCGCTCTCGACAGCAGCAAGGGCTGAGCCGGCCTGCTCGAAGGGAAAGCGCTGCCTCACGGCGGGGTCGAGGGAACCATCGGCCACCAACTCCGCGACCGCCGTGAACACCGCGGTGGTGCGCCGACGCTCTACTCCGCTGCCGCCCAGTTCGGTAGCAGCGACGGAATCGGCGATGCTGATAAGCGGGGCGCCCGGACGCCGCAATGAAGCGGCCCTCTGGAGGGGCTCCCCGCCGACCAGATCGAAGACACCGTCGACCCCGCTGGGCGCGAGAGCGGCAACGGCATCTGCCCACAGATCACCGGAGTCCACCCACAGCGATCCGGTTTCCTCGACGGCGTCCTGCTTGGCTGCGCTGGCCACACCGAGCACAGTGATGCCGCGCGATCGGGCCAATGCGAGCGTGCTGGTCCCGACTCCACCGCCCGCGCCGAGCACCAGCAGCGTGGCGCCGGCCGCGAGGTCTAGATCGTGAAGGGCGTCGAACGCGGTTCCGCAGGCAACGGGTATCACGGCGGCGTCGGCCCAGGACGCCGCGGTCGGTTTGCGTGCGGCCTGGGAGGCATTGAGCACGGTCGCCTCGGTATATCCGCCGAATCCTGTTGCGGTGGAGCCGAAGACCTCGTCGCCGACGTCGAACTCCGTGACCCGTGGTCCCACGCTGGTGACGACACCTGACACCTCGCGGCCGAGCACTGCCGGCAGTGTCACCGGCACGGTGTCCTTGCGGGTTCCTGCCCGGACCTTCCAGTCCGCCGGATTGACGCCGGCAGCGCGGACGGACACCACAATCTGCCCGGCGCCAGGTGGCGGCAGGGAAACGTCGAAGAACGATTGAGTCTGCGGACCGCCGTACTCGGTGAAACCGTATGCCAGGACCATGACAACAGCCTATGTCGGTAGCACCTGATTGGATGGTCGGATGCTGCATGGACTCTGGTCACCGGGATCGGGGCTCAAACTGTGGGTAGACGGACACGAGGGCGCCGGGGTCGATGATCCCCGCGACCCGGTCAGTGCTGTCCTGCACCGAAAATTCCGTCATCGAGTAAGTATCGCGATGCCTTCCGTGCCGGGTGGGCCGCTGCAGAGTGAGTACGCGGCGGTGGCGCTGGCACCGGGTGATGCCGTTGACCTGCTGCTTCGGATCAAACCTGCGGACGACCGGGTTGCCGGCGACCTGCATTACCTTGTCCACGTTGTTCGGGGGATCGAGCGTTGGGTGCGGGCAGGGCGGGTTGTTCCCGAACTGGGCCGTGCCGAGGGGAGTTGGTGGCCGCGCTGGCGGCTGCTGATCGACGAGCGTCAGCGCGCGTGGCTGGGTGAGTTGGTTGTTGCGATGCCCCCGGTGCAGCGCGCAGTGGGATCACCTCGAGCCGTGTTGGACGACGTTGTTCTCGAACTGACCGATTCGGTTGTTCGCCGAGTGCTCGGCGAGTCGGTCGACACTCCCACGACCGGGCTGTGGGCGGCATTGGTGCGCGGCGACGCATTCGACAACGCGGAATTGCGAGTTGCGTCGTCTCTGACGCAATGGCGCGGCACTCTCACCGCACATGAGCCCGACTTGGTCCTGCGTTTGATCGAACCGGAACTGAGCGAGGACGCCGATATCGATGCGGAAGCACTCTGGCGACTGCAAGTGTGCCTTCGGCCGGAAGGTGAAGCCCCCGAACGGATCAGGCTGCACCGTGCCGATGCCGCGCGCCTGCAAGTAGGTAGCCGCAAACTCGAGGAAGCCATCGCCGCCTACCCGCGCTTTCGGGATGTGCCGCGCGACGACGACAGCTTGGACCTTCTACTGCCGACAGCTGTGGTGATGGATCTGGTCGGCCACGGCGCTATCGCCTTGCAGGAGAAGGGAATCACGCTCCTGCTGCCTCGGGCGTGGAGCGTCGTGTCGCCGTCGTTGCGCGTGAAAGTCACCTCGGCATCCTCACCGATCGTTGCCGAGAATCGTACGGTCGGCCTGGATCAGTTGGTGGAATACGACTGGGAGTTGGCGCTCGGAGACAAAGTGCTCACGCCGGAAGAAATGGCGCGCCTGGTCGACGCGAAGTCGGATCTTGTTCGCTTGCGCGGTGAGTGGGTCCAAGCTGACCGGGAGGTGCTTGCCCGGGCCGCTCGTTTTGTCGGCGAGCGCCATGCGAGTGGCGACCGGGCCATCATCGAATTGATCAAAGACCTGATCGCCGACGACCTCAAAGACCTTCCCGTCGAAGAAGTGACGGCAACGGGGTGGGCGTCGGCGCTGCTGAACAATTCGGTCGAACCGGCAGAGGTTCCGGTTCCGGCAGAAGTCAAAGCGGTACTGCGGCCTTATCAGCGGCGAGGACTCAACTGGTTGGCGTACATGAGCGCTCTCGGGTTGGGTGCGGTATTGGCGGACGACATGGGGTTGGGAAAGACGCTCCAACTGTTGGCGCTGCTTGCGCACGAGAAGTCCACGACGCCAACGCTGCTGGTGTGCCCGATGTCGGTGGTCGGCAACTGGCAACGCGAGACGGCGCGGTTTGTTCCGAGCCTACGGGTGTACGTCCATCACGGTTCCGATCGCGCAACGGGCGCGGCGCTCGAGGCCGCAGTACGCAGCCACGATCTGGTGATCACGACGTACGCATTGATGACGCGTGACGTCGCTGCCCTGAAGGATCTCGATTGGCGCCGCGTTGTGCTCGACGAGGCCCAGCACATCAAGAATGCCAAGACATCGCAGGCGCGCGCCGCTCGCAGCATCCCGGCGGCACATCGGGTCGCACTGACCGGAACTCCGGTGGAAAACCGGTTGGACGAGCTGCGATCCATCCTCGACTTTGCCAACCGTGGTGTGCTCGGTTCGGAACAGATGTTCCGCAAACGCTTTGTCGTGCCGATCGAACGCGAGAAGGACGAACTTGCCGTTTCGCGGCTGCGCGCCGTCACGTCGCCGTTTGTCCTGCGGCGAGTCAAAACCGATCCCGCTGTCATCTCCGATCTTCCGGAAAAACTCGAGATGACGGTCCGCGCAAATCTCAGCGAAGAGCAAGCTGCTCTCTATCGCGCGGTAGTCGACGACATGATGGCCCAGATCAAGGGCACGGAAGGTATGAAGCGCAAAGGCGCAGTGCTCTCCGCTCTCACCAAACTCAAGCAGGTCTGTAACCATCCGGCGCATTTTCTTCGCGACGGATCTGCGGTGATGCGCCGCGGTCAGCATCGTTCCGGCAAACTCGGATTGATCGAAGACATCGTCGAATCGGTGACTGCGGAAGACGAGAAGGTGTTGCTGTTCACGCAGTTCCGCGAGTTCGGGGAACTGGTGGTGCCCTACCTGTCCGAGCGGTTCAGCACGGGGGTCCCGTTCCTGCACGGCGGTGTGTCGAAGGCCGGCCGTGACACCATGGTCGAGGAGTTCCAGAGCGTCGGCGGTCCGCCGATCATGGTGCTCTCGCTCAAAGCCGGCGGAACGGGACTCAATCTGACCGCCGCGAATCACGTTGTCCATATGGATCGGTGGTGGAATCCCGCGGTCGAGAATCAGGCCACCGACCGTGTGTTCCGCATCGGCCAGAATCGAAATGTCCAGGTCCGCAAGATGGTCTGTGTCGGGACATTGGAAGAACGGATCGACACGATGATCGACACGAAGAGCGAATTGGCCGAGCTGGCCGTCGGAACAGGGGAGAACTGGGTGACGGAGATGAGCGTCGAACAGCTCGGTGAATTGCTCCGACTCGGTGACGACGCGGTAGGCGAATGAGTCCGCGCCGTGGCGGTCCCGATTTCAGTGAATACACCGGCGCGCGTAAGCGAGCGGCGCCGATCAAGTCTCGTCCCGCTTTCGGTCGGACGTTCTGGGGCAAGGCATTTGTCCGGGTCATCGAGCAGATCGGTGACAAGGGCCGGGTCTCGCGAGGTCGAACTTTTGCTCGCACAGGCAAGGTCTTGCCGCTCGATATTCGGCCGGGACGCGTGACCGGTGAGGCGTGGGGGACACAGCTCGAACCGTTCACCGCCACTCTCGCAGTCAGCACTCTCGACAACACCGATATCGACGACATCATCACCAAACTCCGCCGGGTCCCAGGCTCATTGGCCTCGCTGGTCTCCGGGGTGGTTCCGGACATGCTCGCCGCGCAACTCCTGCCGGACGGGCCGGGCGCGTTCCAATTCGACTGCACCTGTCCCGACGAGGGATGGCCGTGTAAACATGCTGCGGCTGTGGCCTTCCTGACTGCCGAGCGGATCGATACCGATCCGCTGCAACTTCTGATCCTGCGCGGGGTCGATCTCAGCGATCTGATCGGGGGAGTGGAAGACGAGACCACGATCGCGGTCGACGTAGAAAGCTGGTTCGGGGACTCGTCCCTTCTGCCAGGATTGCCGCGAGTCGAATTCCGGGCTGCGATAGACGATCTGGACGTGAACGCGTTGCGGGCCTCGGTGGCTGCGCTGGGATTGGATGTGGCACAGCAAAACGTCGCGCTCGCCGAACTACGGGCAATTTACCGGCAATTGGACTCCTGAGCTCAACCACTAGGATCCCGGTGCCTGTTCCAGTATCGTGAGGTGGATAGGTCCGGTAGGGACCTGTCGACGATAGATTCTTTCACTTCACGAAAGGGGCAGCCGCCGTGATGCCCGTACATCTGCGCGACAGCGCTATACCCAAACACGAGCAACTGCGAAACATTTTGCTGCACAAGTGCACCCGCGAGTTGCAGCCGGGTGACCTGATGACCAGTGAGCGAAACCTGATGCAGGATTACGGCGTCAGCCGAATCACGGTTCGTGAGGCGATCGGTCAACTTGTCAACGACGGATATCTTGTGCGCGTGCGTGGCAAGGGAACCTTTGTCGCTCACCGCCAGGTTCAATCCAAACTGCACCTCGCGTCGTTCACCGAGGAAATGCGAGCCCAGGGACACGTTCCTACCACTGTGGTCCTCGTCAACGAGGAAGACACCGTGCCCGATGCCACGGCGTCGGCGCTCGGAATGGAGCCGGGATCGTTGGGCTACCACGTCAAACGCCTGCGCTTGGCAGACGGTGAACCGGTGAGCGTCGACGACGGTTGGTACAACCCGCAGCAATTGCCCGGGCTCACCGACCTCGACCTGACCGGGTCGATCTACCGTGCGACGGCCGACAAGTACGACAAGCCGATCGACCGCGCGGAACAGACCGTCAGCGCCGACGGTGCAACCATCGAGATCGCCACTCTGCTCGGGACGAAGAAGGGGGCACCCGTGCTGTACTTCGACCGAGTGTCCTTCAGTGAGGGCGCGCCGATCGAGCACACGTGCAGTTGGTACCGCTCCGATCGTTATCAACTGCAGATGGAAGTACAGGGAAACGAACGAGCGGGCACACGCGCCTGATCGCAACCCGAACAGCAGGCGGGCGCATCCTCTTTCGAGGGTGCGCCCGCCTCGCTCGTATTCAGGCAGACCAGTCGAACAAGATGTCGCCGGTCTTCACTTCTTCTCCCACAGAAGGGGATTCGACGGTATCGGGTTTGGAGTCCATGACTACAACCGGGCAGATTGCCGAGTGGCCGGTGGTATCGATGAACGCCGGATCGAAGCTGACGACAGGGTCGCCGGCCGCGACGGTGTCACCCTCGGATGCGATGAGCGTGAAGCCCTTGCCTTCGAGCTTGACGGTGTCGATTCCGATGTGAACCAGTACGCCCGTTGCCTTCTCGCCGAAGATGACAAATGCGTGGGGATGGAGTTTGAGGATCTTCCCGGCGATGGGCGCGACAACGGTGAGGGGGCCCTGGTCGCGGGCAGGTTCGAGGGCTACCCCTGATCCGACCATCTGCTGGGCAAAAACCGGGTCGGGAACGTCGGCAAGTGCAAACACACGGCCGGGAAGCGGAGCGAGGACGGAGACGGTCACAGGATGTCCCCGATGTCCTCGGCGAGGATGTCGGCCTCGGGTCCGACGATCACCTGGACGACGGAGCCGGCCTTGAGCACGCCGTGCGCGCCTGCGGCCTTGAGAGCAGCTTCGTCGACCTTGTCGCCGTCCTTGACCTCGGTGCGCAGGCGGGTGATGCACGCTTCGATTTCGACGATGTTCCCGGCGCCGCCGAGGCCCTTGATGATTGCTTCCGCTTTCGACATTGCTGCTCCTGTGTGTGGTCGTAAATGCGTCGGTTGTTGTCGCTGGTGAAGCACTCTGGCTGATAGCGGGACGTGAGTCAACACGTAACTTAAATCACATTCCGGTCTTGACATCTGCGCTTCATCAGGCAAAACTACAACTGGTTATGACCGGACAGTACCCGTTAGCGGTGCAACGCCACAACAGTTTCGGCAAAACGATTTTCCGGCTCCTCGCGGTGGGCGAGGTGTCCACTTCGCGTACCTAAACCAGCAGGCCGACCCGTTGCGGCCCAGCGAGCAGAGAAGGTCAACGATGACGCTCGACGACACTCCCAAGAAGGAATCAACGTTCTTCGCCGGCGTACAACGCCTCGGCCGAAGTTTGATGTTGCCCATTGCCGTTCTCCCGGCTGCCGGCATCCTTCTGCGACTCGGCCAAGACGACCTGCTCGGCCGGTTCAGTCCGCTCGAGAGCGCGGCCACGGTGATTTCCGCTGCCGGTCAAGCCGTGTTCACGTGGCTGCCGCTGATCTTTGCCGTCGGCATTGCGATCGGGTGGGCCAAGAAGGCAGACGGATCCACCGCCCTTGCCGCGGTGGTCGGGTACATAGTGATCGACGGTGTCTTCAAGGCGATGTCGCCGATCGTTCTCGAAGGAAAAACCGATCCAAACGGGGATCAGTCGTTGATCAATTACGGCGTACTCGCCGGCATCGTGATGGGTCTACTCTCCGCAATTCTGTGGCAGCGCTTCTATCGAACAAAACTGCCCGACTACCTCGGATTCTTCAACGGCCGACGTTTGGTTCCGATCCTGACCGCCGTTACCGGCCTGCTCGTCGGCGTCCTCATGGCGTTCTTGTACCCGCTGTTCAACTCCGGACTGAACTGGGTCGGTGAAGCAGTTGCCTCGAATACCGTTGTCGGCGGCGGCATCTACGGCGCAGCCAACCGTCTGCTCATCCCGACCGGCCTGCACCACATCCTCAACTCGGCAGTGTGGTTCCTGATCGGCGACTACCAGAACGCCAGCGGTCAGATCATCCGCGGCGACCTCAACCGGTTCTTTGCCGGTGACCCTACTGCCGGGACGTTCATGACCGGATTCTTCCCGATCATGATGTTTGCCCTGCCGGCTGCGGCGTTTGCCATCTGGCGCAATGCCAAGCCCTCGCAGAAGAAGCTTGTCGGCGGCATCATGCTCTCCACCGGCCTCACCGCCTTCCTCACCGGCATCACCGAGCCCCTCGAATACTCGTTCATGTTTGTTGCGTGGCCGCTGTACGTCATCCACGCGCTTCTGACCGGTACGTCGATGGCGTTGGTCAACGCACTGGGAATCCACGACGGATTCACCTTCTCCGCCGGCTTCTTCGACTACGTCCTGAACTTCGGCAAGGCCACCAACGCCTGGATGCTCATCCCGATCGGACTTGCGTACGCGCTCATCTACTACTTCCTCTTCAGCTTTGTCATCAAGAAGTGGAACCTGCGCACCCCCGGCCGTGAGGAAGAAGCCGAGGTTGCGGCAGGCGAGCCTGATGCTGCGCTCCTCGAAGCCGAAATGGCGCTCGCTGCCGAAGGCGACACCCGGACCGACGCACCACTCGTCGCAGAAGTGGAGAAGAAACTCGACAAGGAACTGGAAGGGCGCTGACACATGACAACGGCAACAATCACCGAACGGAACCAGATCAGTGCACTCGGAGTCAGTGCCGGGGTCGTCTGCGCACCCTGGTTGAGTTTCGCAGTGCCCGAACGTACTTCGGCGCAGGATCCGATCACCGGCGAGCCGGAGTCCGAACTGGCCAGAATTCGAGCGGCGCTCGACACCGTCAGTGCGGAACTCCTGCGCCGCGCCGAATCCGTCGACGGTGTCTCCGCGGACATCCTGACCACGTCGGCGGCGATGGCACGGGATCGGGCCATCGTCGGCGCGGCGCAGAAGAACCTCGAATCAGGTCTGCCGACAGCACATTCGGTGACGGTTGCCTTCGACGGCTTCTGCGCAAAGCTCGACGCGGTTGGCGGGTACATGGCCGAGCGGGCAACAGATCTGCGTGACCTCGCTCAGCGGGTGGTCGCAGTGCTGCGCGGCGAACCGATGCCAGGAATCCCCAACCCCGGTTACCCGTACATTCTGGTGGCCCGGGATCTGGCGCCCGCCGACACGGCAACGCTCGGCGACACCGACGTGGTCGGATTGCTCACCGCAGAGGGCGGGCCAACCAGTCACACCGCCATCCTCGCCAAGTCACTCGGCATTCCGGCGGTGGTGAACTGCGCGGATACCGATCGGCTGGTCCCGGGTGCTGTTCTGATCCTCGACGGTTCGAGCGGGACGGTGACGATCGATCCGAGCCCCGAGCAGTGCAGTGAGGTCGCCAGGGAAGCATCGGCCCGTGCTGCTCGCGCCGCGACTGCCAGCGGTCCCGGACGTACCCGCGACGGTTTTGCCGTGCGCTTGGCGGCAAACATCGGGACCGTGGCCGATGCCGAACGTGCGGGCGCCGCCGACTGTGAGGGTGTTGGCCTGTTCCGTACCGAATTCTCGTATCTCGGTCGCTACGATGCACCCTCCGTGGCGGAGCAGACCGCAACGTACAGAGCTGTTTTCGAGCACTTTGCCGGACGCGCCGTCGTGGTGCGGACCCTCGATTCCGGTTCCGACAAACCGTTGCCCTTCCTGGATCTCGGGGTCGAGGAGAATCCGGCGCTCGGAATTCGGGGGCTCCGCGTGGCAAATCTGTATCCGGACACCCTGGTAACCCAGCTCGACGCACTGGTTGCGGCTGCCGATGCAACCGGCGCGGATCTGCGCGTCATGGCACCGATGGTCGCGACGGCCGATGAAGCTGCGGGCTTCGCGGAACTCGCCCGATCCCGTGGGGTCGGCAAGGTGGGCGCGATGATCGAGGTTCCGGCTGCGGCCCTGCGCGCACGAGATCTCCTCGAACATCTGGATTTCCTGAGTATCGGAACCAATGACCTGAGCCAGTACACCTGTGCGGTCGACCGGATGACGGGCAGCCTCGCACACCTGCTCGACCCGTGGCAGCCGGCAGTCCTCGACCTGATCGCGATGGTCGGCCAGGCCGGAGCCGTCGCAGGCAAACCTGTTGGTGTGTGCGGGGAATCGGCGTCGGATCCGCTGTTGGCGCCGGTGTTGGTCGGTCTCGGGGTGTCGAGTCTGTCGATGTCCGTCGCAGCGATCGGGGCCGTTCGCGCGGAATTGTCGGCGCTCGATCTCGAGGTATGCCTGCAGATGGCGTCGGCGGCTCGTAATGCCCGAACGCCGGTCGACGGCAGGGCGGCGGTCGCGCGCATCAGGAATTCCTCGTGACCGAGTCACTCGTGCTGCGCGGCATCGTTGTCGGCGGTTCCTCCGGGAGCATCGACGACGGCATCGTCGTGGTCGACGGTGAGCTGATCAGCTGGGTGGGGGCGGCGAAGGACTATGCCTTAGCTGATGGCCCGGATCCCGCTGATGTTCCGGACGCAACCGACTGCGTGATACTTCCCGGGCTGATCGACGTCCACAGTCACGGCGCCGCGGGAGCGGGTTTCCCCAACACCGACGCGGCGGGCGCCCGAGTGGCCGCGTCGCATCACCGTGAGCACGGGACGACCGGTCTGCTGGCAAGTTTGGTGTCGGCACCCCGGGCGGATCTGATGCGCCAAGCCTCGATGTTGGCCGACCTGGTTGAGGACGGCGAGATTCTGGGTATCCACCTCGAAGGGCCGTTTATCAATTGTGTTCGATGTGGTGCCCAGGATCCCGCAGCGATAGTTTCCGGGGACCCTGACCTGCTCGAAGAGGTGTGCAACGCGGCCCGCGGGCACGTGCGTTCGATGACTCTGGCACCGGAGACGGAGAATTTCGGGAAACTGCTCGACGTCATGCGTCGACGCGAAATTCTGCCCAGCTTCGGACACACCGACGCCGATGCGGCGACTACGTCGACCCGGATCGGACAGGCGGCTCGCAGCGGTCGGGTGAGCGCAACACACCTGTTCAACGGGATGCCGCCGTTGCATCACCGTTCGCCGGGTCCGGTGGCGGCGTGCCTCGCGGCCGCCGGGAGAGGAGAGATGGTGGTGGAACTGATCGCCGATGGTGTGCATCTGGCTCCGGAAACGGTGTCCATGGTGTTCGATACCGTCGGCGCAGACCAGATCACGCTGGTCAGTGATTCCATGGCTGCCGCCGGAATGGCCGACGGAAACTATCAACTCGGCGCTCTGGATGTGGTGGTGAGCGGTGGCGTCGCCAGACTTGCTACATCCGACGGTTCGGACGGGGCCATAGCCGGCGGAACGGCACGACTGCTGGATGTGCTGCGTAGCACCGTGTTCGACAGCGGAGTTGCACTCGCCGATGCCGTCACCGCTGCCACTCGCACCCCGGCAACACTGCTGGGACTGCACGATTCACATGGATCGCTGACTGCCGGCTACCGCGCCGACATCCTGGTCACCGATCGTCACCTGCGCCCGGTGCGCGTACTACACGGCGGTCGGGCCGCCGGAAAGGAAATCTGATGGAAATTGTCATCATGCCAACCCCGCTGGAGGTCGACTCGACGGCAGCAGACATCGTCGAAGGCTATGTCCGACGCGGTGCTACGACGCTTGGGCTCGCAACAGGTTCGTCGCCGATCGGGACGTACCGTGAGCTGGCGCGTCGTCACCGGGTGTCAGGACTGGACTTCTCGCAGGCTCAGGCATTCTTGCTCGACGAGTATCTTGGACTGCCGAAAAGCCATTCGCAGTCGTACTATTCGGTGATTCGCGCCGAATTCGTCGACCACGTCAATCTGGATCCGGAACGGGTGTTCAGCCCAGACGGTGAAGCAGCAATTCCCGATGCCGAAGTGGAACGCTACGACCGTAGTATCGCCGAAGCCGGGGGAGTGGACGTCCAACTGCTCGGAATCGGCACCGACGGACACATAGGTTTCAACGAACCCGGTTCCGCTCTGTCGTCGAGAACCCGGGTCAAGACGTTGACGGAGCAGACGCGAATCGACAACGCTCGTTTCTTCGAGCGTCCTGACGATGTTCCTCATCACGTTCTCACCCAGGGCCTCGGAACTATCAGTGATGCACGGCATTTGGTGATGATCGCGACCGGCGAAGGCAAGGCCGACGCGATTGCTGCAGCCGTCGAAGGCCCGTTGACGGCATTTTGCCCCGCATCGATCCTGCAGTGGCATCGCCACGTCACGGTGGTCATCGACGAAGCTGCGGCCGGGCGGTTGAAGCTGGCCGACTACTACCGGTACGCGCTCGAGAACAAGCCACCCTGGCAGGCGTACTGACATGAGCGCTCTCGAACTTGCCGTTCAGGATGTTCGTGGGGCGCAGATCGCACTCGCCGTGGGGGCGGCGCGTGTTGAACTCTGTGCGGCACTGGGTGCAACCGGTGGTCTCACCCCCAGCTACGGATTGATCGAAGCAGTTGTGGCAGTGGGTGTTCCGGTGCATGTCCTGATCCGGCCACGGGCTGGTGGATTTGTATACTCTGCCGACGAGATGGTGGTGATATGCCGTGACACACGCGCCGCAGTGGCAGCAGGTGCGTCCGGGATAGTGATCGGCGCTCTGACCGAAACCTCCGCGGTCGATGTCGACGCGATGCGTTCGATCATCGGCTGCATCGACCCGTCAACTGTCGAAGTTACCGCACACCGGGCCGTCGACGTGGTGCCGGACAGAAATGTGGCACTCGACGTCTTGGTGGATCTCGAAGTAACCCGGGTCTTGACGTCGGGCGGTGCCCCGACCTGCGTAGAAGGGCTGGCGGAGCTGGGGACCCTGGTCGATCACGCCGCGGGGCGGATCCAGATCATGGCCGGTGGCGGCGTCCGGATTCCCGATATTGCCGCAATTGCGGCGACCGGAGTCGACGCGATCCACTTGTCCGCTCGCGCGATCGTCGAAGGTTCCGGTGGGCCGGGCGGTGGTAGCGGTGGATACGAGGTCACCGACCGGGAAATTGCGCTGTCCGCGGCTTCGGCCCTAGACATACATGGACATCCAACTATAGGATGGTAGACATACTCAGCGCTGCTTCTCGGGCAGTCCACAACGAGCAAGGAACGGGTTAGCACAATGGTTGACAATGCGGCAGTTCAAGAGTTGACGCACTTCGTCGGTGGCAAGCGGGTTCCCGGAGCTTCCGATCGATTTGCAGACGTCTTCGATCCCAACACCGGTAAGGTTCAGGCGCGCGTCCCGCTCGCAAGCAAGGCCGAAACCGAAGCCATCATCGCCAATGCAGAAGAGGCGCAGAAGGTCTGGGCTGCTTTCAACCCGCAGAAGCGCGCCCGCGTGCTCATGAAATTCCTCCAGCTCGCTCAGGCTGAGATGGATTCCCTCGCTCGCCTCCTCTCGTCCGAGCACGGCAAGACCGTCGCCGACGCCAAGGGGGACATCCAGCGTGGCCTCGAGGTCATCGAATTTGCCGTCGGTGCTCCGCACCTGCTCAAGGGCGAATTCACCGAGAGCGCAGGCACGGGTATCGACGTGTACTCGATGCGTCAGCCGCTGGGCGTCGTTGCCGGCATCACGCCCTTCAACTTCCCCGCGATGATCCCGCTGTGGAAGGCCGGCCCGGCTCTCGCCGCAGGTAACGCCTTCATTCTCAAGCCGTCCGAGCGCGACCCCTCCGTGCCGCTGCGCCTGGCCGAGCTGTTCCTCGAAGCCGGACTGCCCGCTGGCGTGTTCAACGTGGTCAACGGTGACAAGGAAGTTGTCGACGTCCTGCTCACCGACGACCGCGTCAAGGCTGTCGGTTTTGTCGGCTCCACGCCGATCGCCCAGTACATCTACGAGACCGCCGCAGCTCACGGCAAGCGTGCACAGTGCTTCGGTGGCGCCAAGAACCACGCGATCGTGATGCCGGACGCCGACCTCGACGAGGTTGCCGACGCCCTGATCGGTGCCGGCTACGGCAGCGCCGGTGAGCGTTGCATGGCCATCTCCGTTGCCGTTCCCGTCGGCGAAGAAACGGCAGATGCGCTGGTTG
This sequence comes from Rhodococcus sp. MS16, assembly GCF_013277795.1. Lineage (NCBI taxonomy): Bacteria > Bacillati > Actinomycetota > Actinomycetes > Mycobacteriales > Nocardiaceae > Rhodococcus > Rhodococcus sp. MS16. The sequence continues at coordinate 57,323 of NZ_VBTM01000008.1, read as the reverse complement.
CCAAGCTGAAGGAACGCGTCGCGAAGTTGAAGATCGGTCGCAGTGACGACGAAGGTGTCGACTTCGGGCCCCTCGTCTGCCAGGATGCCCTCGACCGCGTCAACAACTACGTGCAGATCGGCATCGACGAGGGCGCAACGGCAGTCGTCGACGGCCGCGGCTTCACCCTCGAAGGCCACGAAGGCGGATTCTTCGCCGGCGCAACCCTGTTCGACAACGTTACGTCGGATATGCGCATCTACAAGGAAGAGATCTTCGGACCCGTACTTCAGGTTGTGCGCGCTGCCGATTACGAAGAGGCACTGCGTCTTCCGACGGAACACGAGTACGGAAACGGCGTCTCCATCTTCACCCGTGACGGCGACACCGCGCGTGACTTCACGGCCCGCGTCAACGTCGGCATGGTCGGCGTCAACGTGCCGATCCCGGTCCCGATCGCGTACCACACCTTCGGTGGCTGGAAGCGCTCCGGATTCGGTGACCTGAACCAGCACGGTCCCGACTCCTTCCGCTTCTACACCAAGACCAAGACGGTGACGCAGCGTTGGCCTTCCGGCAAGAAGGAAGAGACCAATCACTTCGTCATCCCCACGATGAACTGATCGGAACACCTTCCATGTTTACTCTGACCGATGACGAGCGGGCGATTCGTGACACTGCCCGCGACTTCGCGGCCGAGCATCTGGCACCGAATGCGGTGGAGTGGGATCAGACCAAGCATTTCCCGGTGGACGTTCTCCGCAAGGCGGCGTCCCTGGGGATGGGCGGGATCTACATTCGCGAGGATGTCGGTGGCAGTGAACTGACCCGCGTCGACGCCGCTCGGATCTTCGAGGAGCTCGCCAAGGGAGATCCGTCGATCGCCGCGTACATCTCCATCCACAACATGGTCACGTGGATGATCGACCAGTTCGGCAACGACGAACAGCGCCACAAGTGGGTACCCGGACTCTGCTCGATGGATCAGTTGGGCAGTTACTGCCTGACCGAGCCCGGTGCAGGTTCCGACGCGGCCGGCTTGAGCACCAAGGCTGTTCGCGACGGCGACGACTACATCCTCAACGGTGTCAAGCAGTTCATCTCCGGCGCAGGGACTTCCGATGTGTACGTCGTGATGGCCCGAACCGGATCTGCTGGTGCCAAGGGAATCACGGCGTTCATCGTGCCGAAGGATTCGCCTGGCCTGTCCTTCGGTGCCAACGAGATCAAGATGGGCTGGAACGCACAGCCCACTCGTCAGGTGATCATGGAGGACGTGCGCGTTCCCGCCGCCAACATGCTCGGCGAAGAAGGCAGCGGATTCCGCATCGCGATGAAGGGCCTCAACGGCGGTCGCCTCAACATCGCGGCGTGCTCGGTGGGCGGCGCACAGGCGGCGTTCGACAAAGCCGTCGGATATCTGGTGGACCGCAAGGCTTTCGGTTCGGCGTTGATCGAATCGCAGGCTCTGCAGTTCCAGCTCGCCGATATGCGGACCGACCTGGAAGCTGCGCGAACCCTGCTGTGGCGCGCTGCCGCAGCTCTCGACGAGGGCGCACCCGATGTCGTGGAACTGTGCGCGATGGCGAAGCGCTTCGCGACCGACAACGGTTTCGACGTGGCCAACCGGGCGCTACAGCTTCACGGCGGGTACGGCTATCTTGCTGAGTACGGGATCGAGAAGATCGTTCGCGATCTTCGCGTTCACCAGATCCTCGAAGGCAGCAACGAGATCATGCGTGTGGTCATCGCTCGCAGTGTGATCGCAGGGCAGGGAAAGCAGGGAGCAGCATGACCGAAGAGAACGAAGTTCTGATCGAGAAGCGCGACGGGCTGGGACTCATCACCCTCAACCGTCCCAAGGCGATCAACGCGCTCAATCACTCGATGGTGACGGCGATGGCCGCGGCACTCGAGGCCTGGAAGTCCGACGACGAGGTCAAGGCCGTTGTCCTGACCGGTGCAGGCGAACGTGGCCTGTGCGCGGGCGGCGACATCGTCTCGATCTACCACGACGCCCAGGACGGCAAGACCGGTTCGCTCGACTTCTGGCGCGACGAGTACATCCTCAACGCCGAGATCTCGAACTACCCGAAGCCGTACATTGCAATCATGGACGGCATCGTCATGGGCGGAGGTGTCGGAGTGTCCGCACACGGCGACGTCCGCATCGTGACCGAGCGTTCCATGATCGGAATGCCCGAGACCGGAATCGGATTCATCCCCGACGTCGGCGGAACGTACCTGCTCTCGCGCGCTCCCGGAGAGCTGGGAACACACATCGCGCTCACCACGGCACGCTTGAGTGCCGGCGACGCCATCGCGACGGGATTCGCGGATCACTTCATCCCGTCCGAGAACATCGAGACGTTCATCGAGGCGATCGCATCGTCGACGGTAGAGCAGGCCGTTGCTCAATTTGCCGAGCCCGCACCGGTTTCGGAACTACTGGCACAGCAGAGTTGGATCGACGCCGCGTACTCGGCAGACAATGTCGTCGCGATTGTCGAGCGACTGCGCGCCAGTGGAATTCCCGAAGCGGAGAAGGCCGCCGAGCAGATTCTCGGTAAGTCGCCGATCGCGCTGGCCGTCACGTTGCGTTCACTTCGTCACGCCAAGGGTGCCGACAGTCTCGAAGACGTTCTGAACGAGGAGTTCCGGGTGTCGACGGCGTCACTGAGTTCGCACGACCTCGTCGAGGGCATCCGCGCACAGGTGGTCGAGAAGGACCGCAACCCGCAGTGGCTGCCCGCGACCCTCGCGGACGTCACCGAAGCCGCCGTGGACGCGTATTTTGCGCCCCTCGGCGAGCAGGAACTCGGCCTCACCCCTCAACCGCAAGGCAACTGATCACCGCCGAAGGAGCATCACTAATGAGCACCATTGGATTTATCGGACTCGGACACATGGGTGGACCGATGGCGGCCAATCTCGTCAAGGCCGGACACACGGTAGTCGGGTTCGACCTGGCGCCGGCAGCCCTCGAGCAGGCGGTCAAAGACGGTGCATCGGTAGCGGATTCGGCTGTCGATGCGGTGCGCGACGCCGACGTCGTCATCACGATGCTGCCGAGCGGCAAGCACGTTCTGGGGCTGTACGACGATCTGCTGCCCGTCGCGAAGCCGGGCACACTGTTCATCGACTGTTCGACGATCGACGTCGCCGATGCCCGCGAAGCACACGAGCGGGCAGAGGCCGCCGGACACCGTAGCGTCGACGCCCCGGTCTCCGGTGGTGTTGTCGGCGCAACCGCCGGAACCCTCGCATTCATGGTCGGCGGATCCGAAGAGGACTTCCAGGCCGCGTCTCCGTTGCTGGACGTGATGGGCCGCAAGGTCGTTCACTGCGGCGACGCCGGTGTCGGTCAGGCCGCGAAGATCTGCAACAACATGATCCTCGGTGTCTCGATGATCGCGATCAGCGAAGCATTCGTTCTGGGTGAGAAGCTCGGACTGAGCAACCAGGCACTCTTCGACGTCGCGTCCAACGCATCGGGACAGTGCTGGGCGCTCACGTCCAACTGCCCGGTACCAGGACCGGTGCCTACCAGCCCGGCCAACAACGACTACCAGCCGGGTTTTGCGGTCGCGTTGATGGACAAGGATCTCGGTCTGGCAGCAAATGCCCTGCGTACCAATGGTGTTGACGCCGAACTCGGTCTCAAGGCTGCTGAGCTCTACAGCCAGTACCATGCCGCGGGTGCCGGTGGTCAGGACTTCTCTGCCATCATCAACGACATCCGAGACCGTTCGACCGAAGGACAGCAGTGACCGACTTCAACACCATCATCCTCGAGCGTCAGGGCCGCGTCGGCGTCATCACGCTCAACCGTCCCAAGGCGCTCAACGCACTCAACTCCGAGCTGATGAACGAGGTTGTTGCCGCGGTAACCGACCTCGAAGCGGACAACAACATCGGTGCCATTCTGATCACCGGTTCCGAGCGCGCATTTGCCGCCGGCGCCGACATCAAGGAAATGCAGTCCAAGACGTACATGGACGCGTACGTCGAGGATTTCTTCACCCCGTGGGATCGAGTTGCCGCAGCTCGCAAGCCGCTGATCGCCGCTGTCGCCGGATACGCACTCGGCGGCGGTTGCGAACTCGCGATGCTTTGCGACTTCATCATCGCAGCGGATACCGCCAAGTTCGGCCAGCCCGAGATCAAGCTCGGAGTTATCCCCGGAATCGGTGGCTCACAGCGTCTTACCCGCGCGGTGGGCAAGGCAAAGGCCATGGAAATGTGCCTCACCGGACGCAACATGGACGCCGAAGAAGCCGAGCGCGCCGGCCTGGTGTCTCGCATCGTCCCGGCGGCTGATCTGCTCGACGACGCACTGAAGACTGCAACCACGATTGCCGAGATGTCCCTGCCGATCGCGATGATGGCCAAGGAAGCGGTCAACCGCTCCTTCGAGTCTTCCCTCGCCGAGGGCGTCCGCTTCGAGCGTCGGGTCTTCCACTCGACCTTCGCTACCGAAGATCAGAAGGAAGGCATGGCCGCATTCGTCGAGAAGCGGTCAGCTGAGTTCAAGCACCGCTGACAAGTCCCCACGATCCTGAAGGATTCTGCTCGCTCAGCGAGTGAAATCCTTCAGGATCGTTGTGGTTTCACCCCTCGAAATCGCCAGCGGTCTTCCGCAATTCAGTGAGGATTGTCACTAATTGCGTGAGCTTGTCCGGTTCCAAGCCTGGGTTCGCAAAGACCTTGGCATTCAGCAGTTCCGTAGCCTCGAGCGCCAGTGCTCGGCCGGAATCCGAAATCTCGATGAGTGTTGTACGACGATCGCTGGGGTGAGGGACACGTCGTACCAATTGCGCTTTCTCGAGGCGATCCACCGCATTCGTGACGCTGGTGGGGTGAACCTGCAAGCGTGCGCTGGCCTTCGTCATGGGCAGTGCGCCCGACCTCGTAAAGGTAAGCAGTGTCAACAACTCGTAGCGAGCGAACGTCAACCCGAGCGGTTTGAGCACTTCCTCGACTCGCGCCATCATGATCTGCTGCGCCCGCATCACCGACGTGACAGCGGCCATCCCGTCGGCAACGTCACTCCAACCGTGCTCGGTCCATTGCCGATGTGCCTCTTCGATGGGGTCGATGGGAAGCGGCGAAAGGGGAGGCATACGTTCGATCATCCCACGCCTGCCAGAGCCTGAGCGCCTTGTCTGATTATGTGTCGCGGGCCGTCACATCTGTAGAGTCCTCCGAGTGATTTCAATCCTCGTCGCGGGTGGCGTCTCGTTGTTCGTCGCTCTGTTCTTGACGCCCTTCCTTATCCGGGTGTTGTCCAAACAAGGGCTCGGGCATGAGATCCGCATCGACGGTCCGCAGAGCCATCAGGGTAAGCGCGGTACGCCGTCCATGGGAGGCATCGCGATTATCGCGGGCATGTGGGCCGGGTACCTGGCTGCCCATGCCATCGGTTTCGGTTCGCGTCTGCCCAGATTGTCCGCGTCGGGATGGTTGGTGCTGGCGCTGGCAACTTCCTTGGGTGTGGTCGGCTTCCTCGACGACTTCATCAAGATCCGCAAGAAACGCAACCTCGGATTGAACAAGACGGCGAAGACCGTCGGACAGTTGGCGAGCGCCATCATTTTCGGTGTGCTGTTTCTGCAGTTCTCCAACAGCAAGGGCGTAACGCCCGGCAGTCAATATCTCTCCCACGTTCGAGATATCTCGGTGTTCTCGATGGGAACCATCGGGTTCCTGATCTTCTTCTGCGTGCTTGTCTTTGCGTGGTCCAACGCCGTCAACTTCACCGACGGTCTCGACGGCCTCGCAGCCGGGTCGATGGGCATGATCCTGGGCACTTACGTTGTCATCGCAGGATGGCAGTACCGGAACTCCTGCGTCCTCGATCCTGTTGCCGGGTGCTACGACGTTCGCGACCCACTCGACCTTGCGATAGTTGCCGCAGCGGCGGGTGGGGCGTGCCTCGGGTTCCTGTGGTGGAACGCGGCGCCGGCTCAGATCTTCATGGGCGACACCGGTTCGTTGGCACTCGGCGGTTTGGTGGTCGGTCTTTCGGTCACCACACACACCGAACTACTGATGGTCATCATCGGCGCCCTGTTCGTGGCCGAGATCCTGTCGGTGATCATCCAGGTGCTTGTGTTCCGATCGTCCGGCCGACGCGTATTCAAGATGGCCCCGATACATCATCACTTCGAGTTACTCGGTTGGCCCGAGACAGTGGTGATCGCTCGCTTCTGGATTTTCGTGGCCATTTCCTGCGTGATCGGACTGGCGACCTTCTACAGCGAGTGGTTTGCGGCTGCCGGCTAGACCTGAGCCGTGCGGCTTGTCGCCACCAGAGCGATCAATCCCACGGAAACACAGGCCGTCATCGTGACGGCGAGCGCAGTACTGGTATTTCCGAGCAGTCCGACAGCCGGGGCGATGGCAGCGCCCACACCGAACTGGAACGCGCCCAGCATCGCGGCAGCCGTTCCGGCTGCTTCTCCGTGACGGGAGAGTGCCAGTGCCGGAGCGTTCGGTAGAACAAATCCCACCGCGCCGAGCATGACCCACAGCGCGATCACAAATCCGATCAGGCCGCCAAGGTCGAGCGCCGCGACCACGATGACCAAGACTCCAGAGGCAACTGCAGTGACAAGCGCAGACCGGGTGATCTGCTGCGGCGTCCAACGATCCAGCAGACGGACGTTGACCTGTGACGCGCCGATCAGTGCAATGGCGCCGGCGCTGAACAGCAGTGCAAACTCCTGCTGATTGAGGCCGTACTGGTCCTGATAGACAAACGAGGCACCGGAAACGTACGCGAACAGAGACGCCATACCGACGCTGGAGACCAGCGTCAGGACCATGAAGGTGCGGTCACGGAGAAGCGATCCGTACATCTGGAGAACTGATCGCACGCCGCTGGCGCGCCGCTTCTCGCGGGGCAGAGTCTCCGGAATCCCGAAGGCGCCGATCATGGCCGTGCCGACACCGATCAATGCAAGGACGACAAAGATCCCGCGCCAATCGAGCGCGACCAACAGTGCGCCGCCGATGCTGGGGGCCAGAATCGGTGCGACGCCGAGAACAAGCATCAGCCGACTCATGACGACGGCGACAGTATTGCCGCTGTACAGATCGCGCACGATCGCCATCGTGACCACAGCGGCAGCAGCGGCGCCCATTCCCTGGAACACCCTTAGGATGCCGAGAACAGCAATCGTGGGCGCAAATACGGCCAGCAACGACGCGACGATGTGCACGCCGATGCCGGCGAGCAATGGTTTCTTGCGGCCGAGAGTGTCCGAGAGCGGGCCGACGAGCAATTGCCCGAGGGCCAGGCCGATCAACGTTCCCGTGATCGTCAGCTGGACCGTCGACGACGAGGTGCCGAGGTCGTCGGCGATATCCGGCAACGCCGGTAGATACATGTCGATGGTGAAGGGGCCGAGCGCCGTCATGGATCCGAGAGCAAGGATCTTTCCGATGCTCGGCTTGCGTTCAACCGTTGTCGGCGAAGCAGCGGGATCCACGGGTGGTGCGGTGGCGGTCTTCTCGGCAGTCACGAAGCAAGTCAGCAACAGGACGGTCCGATTTGTTCCCGTCGGTCAGGGAAGCGTTTGAAACGACCCCGACCCGACGATTTCGTCATCGGCTTCCACGGTGTAGTTGTACGTCGTATTCGGGGCGAGACTGGAGACGATGCTCAGCGTCCGCAGCCCGGTTCGCGTTGTGTAGTTGTACACGTAGAACGGGCCTTGGGTGGCTGTGACCCGGAACGTCGTCCGACTGGTTCCGGCAGGAATAGTGACGACTAGATTTGCGCCGATCCTCGTCGGAGTCAGTGTGTAGTTCCACACCGCCGGTGGTGGCGTAGTCGTTGTCGTAGTCGTAGCGACCGGCGTTGTTGTAGTCGTGACCGGCGCCGTTGTCGTGGTGATCGGGGGAGGGCTGGTTGTTGTTGCTGGGGTGGTTGTTGTCGTCGGCTGGGTCGCAGTCGGCTCGGGGGTAGCGGCGACTGTGGTTGTGGGAACCTGATTGTTCGGGGCGTGATCGTCCAGGTGACGCGCGAGAACCGTGCCGAATGTGCCGGAGAGGTTGTGGCCGAGGCCGGCGGGAGACTCGAGATCCGTCGTAAAGCCCTGTGCCGAATACCAAGCCGACCCCTTCTGGGCGTCGAGCACGGCGTTGTAACCGTCGCTGACGTTAGTGCCGTTGTCGGCGGCCCCGGTGTACCAATGCATGGGAAGGTCGGCGATCAGGCCGCCGGCAAAGGGCTGCGTCGAGACGCGTGGCACGCCGCCGCCGCCGAAGACCACAGTGCCGCCGCCGTCGATCTTGCTCGAGTACTTCGGTAGGAAGAACTGAGTGATGAACTGGGAGCCCCCGCTGTAGCCGACGAGCCAGATGTCCTCGGTGTCGATGTTGTAGCCCGTTTCGAGAGTGTCGAGCAGGTTTGCGACAAAGTCTGCGTTTGCGCTCCCGTTTTCCCACCACGTAATTTCCCCGGCAGAGTCCGGGGTGCGCACGGGGACGGTGATGTAACCCCGTGAGCGGGCTTGTGCCACGATGCCCGACGGGCCGCCGAGGCTGTACGACGAGGTGGGGTTCGCGAATTCGTACGCCCCGTCTCCGTGGAACTGCAGCACCAATCCGGCGGCATGGTCCTGGGGAATGCCCGCGGCGTACACGTGGTATTTCGACGAAAGACCGTTCGACGCGGTGAACGGCTGGAAGGTCCGGTCCGAATAGGCCATGCCGGTGCCGTTGGTGCTCTCGGCCGAGGCGATAGGTGGTGCAACGACGATCGCAACGAGACCTGTCAATGTGGCCAGCGCAGCTGCGGCCAGGGCAGTCGCGGCCGTAAGTCGTGCTCGGGGCATCGGTGCTGCCTTTCGTCTCGGGGGCATGGCGTAACTTGCGTCACTCCAGCCCCGAGTGAACCATGCCTGTTCTGGTACGGCACAGTCGGTATTTCCCAAGCGAGTACCCCTCCTTTGGCGGTCAGTAACCCAGCAAAGAGGGGGCTAAGCCCCCGTGCGCCTTTCTGGTAGTGCCCGCTACCGGAAAGGCACACAGGCGCGTAGCCCGAATCACGCTGATCAAAACTGTGGTCCGGTGGCGGCATCGAGGGCATAGTTACTTCATGACGCGGGTGTGGCCGAGTGGCTAGGCACCGGCCTGCAAAGCCGTTCACGTGGGTTCGAATCCCGCCATCCGCTCGAATGACAAGCGGGGCCGACAAAAGTCGGCCCCGCTTGTTTCTCGCCGACCATCTGGCGAGTGTTCTGCAACGATCAGCTGTTCACCGGAATAAGCTTCAAGGCCTTCTGGATCGCTGCAAGGACGTCGATGACTGTGCTGAGCGTGCTGATGGAACCCACGAATGTCCTCCGAGTGTTGAAGTGCTCGGCGTTGTGCCGTGCAGGAGAAAGTTAGCAAGCCTGACGGCTTTTTGGGCGGTTTGCCGCTTTCGGAAGAATGAAATCTGGGTCAACATACAAAAACTGGCCGGACTCCCCGAAGGCCGGCCAGTTTTTTGTGAAGCGTGGTGATCAGCTGAAGGCGGACACCGCGGTGAAGAAGGCGATGGCAGCGGCACCGAGCTTGAAAACCTTGGTGATGTCATCGAGGGTGACGCCTTCGGGCAATACGTCTTCAACAGACTGCATGTCGTAAGTCCTTACGTTTGTGGGAACTGTGGTCCAGTACCGCTGCAAGCAAGATACCTAACGTCACGCTTCTGTGGACGGTGGACTGGGTCACAAATGCAACGAATTGCACTTAAAGTCGTGTTATGACGCGCCCGGTGCCGAGATTACGAAGGTACACACGCTCTGGATTGTCGTTTGACGTCCGCGACGAAGGCCCACTCGACGGGCCGGTAGTTGTCCTACTTCACGGATTTCCGCAGGACTCGACGTCCTGGGATGGGCTGGTGCCGTTGCTCCATGCCCGGGGCTATCGGACGCTCGCGCCGGATCAACGTGGATATTCGCCGGAGGCCCGGCCGAGCGCTCGGAGTGCGTATCGCCGCAGCGAGCTTGCCGCCGACACTGTTGCCCTGATCGACGCAGCCGGCGGCGCCCCGGTGCACCTGGTCGGCCACGACTGGGGAGCCGCCGTGGCTTGGCAGGTCGCGGCCGAGCGCCCGGACTTGATCCGCACCTTGACGGCGTTATCTGTTCCGCATCCTGCGGCGTTTGTCCGAGCATTGCTGACCAGCAGTCAAGCCCTGCGATCCTGGTACATGCTTGCCTTCCAGCTGCCGATACTTCCGGAATGGATACTGCGCCGAACCGCCGACGCAATCCTGGTCAAGAGTGGGCAGAGCCCCGAGTGTGCCCGCCGTGATCGGGACGCGATGGCCATGCCGGGACGTCTACGCGGTGGCCTGAATTGGTACCGTGCGTTGGCGTTCAGCAGTCCGAGCGCGGGTTCCGGGCGCGTCAGCGTGCCGACCCTGCACATCTGGAGCGACGGCGACATCGTGCTCGGGAGAAAGGGAGCCGAACTCACGACGCGATTCGTGGACGGCCCGTACCGATTCGAAGTTCTTCGCGGCGTGAGCCACTGGATACCCGACGAGGCACCGCAGCAACTGGACCGGTTGCTCGCAGAGCACCTGCAGAAGTGACCGCTAGCGGCTGACGTCGGATCCCTGAGCGTCGGCGATCAGAATCGCAGCGTCCTCGGGGAGCAGGTAACCGCTGTCGACGGCACGCTGAGCGGCGTCGGAGAAGGCAGTGACGTACGCGTCGTGGCTGGGGTAGAGCTCAGTGAGTGTTGCCGCGCCGAAGGCGACGGTTGCGCCGTTATGCGGCACGTGGGTGAGTTCGCCCGTCAACGTGGCAATCGGGACGTCGAGTTGAGGAGTGCGCACGCCGCCGGTCGCGTTGCCGTGCCGGTCTCGCAGCACCGCATTGTCGGCAGTGTCGATGACGGGTGCTGAGGTGGGTGCCGCGCCGCCCGCAGCCCACTGACGCAGCCCGCGCAAAGCGGCGTTGGCGACGTAGCGCTGCGGTCCGTCGTTGACGATCGGGAACAGGGCTGCCAGATCCCTGATGTCGGAGAACTGCCGAACATACTGTGGATGAAGGATTTTCAGAGAATAGGCGTCGGAGTGCGCTGTGCCGGCGATTTCCCAGGTTCGGATCATGTCGGTGTCGGGCTGACGGGCCGCGACAAAACTGGTGGGTCCTGGTCCACCGCACAGTTCGAAAAGCTCGGTCTCGGTGATCAACTGGAAAACCGGAACGTCTAGATCCGTGCGCACGCGGGCAGGCGCCGGATCCATGAGCATCATGCCGTCGCCGAGCGGAGCTCCGATACCTCCACGCGCGTGAATGATCATGCCGTCGAAGACTCGTGCATGAGAATGAACGGCGTTGGCGTAGGTCAGCATGCGGAAACCTGACTGTGACTGCCCGGCTGCGAGCAGTTGTGTCGGAATCAGGCCGCCAAGCGGATCGACATCGCCGGGCGCACGTAGGGCAGCGCCGACCTGAGAAAAGATGTCGTAGGAGTAATGGTCACCGGGGTGATCAAGTGCGCCGTATCGCACGGGATCCCAGGTGATTAGGCCCACGACCCCGTCTCCGAGGCCACTACCTCCGGTACTGGTGATTCCGGCAGCCTGCGCGGAAACACCCACCCACGCATACCCTCTCGTGATCTCCTCGTTCATGTGTCCGAAGTCGACATCGATATCGGTGTTGCCACTGACATTGAGCCACTCGACAACCACGGTTCCGTTGAACCGACTGGGGTCGGTAGGTGTGCGTACCAGGATCCGGGTGGTAAACCGTGCGGTGGGTCCTTCCGTTACCGACCACTGACCGTCGGACACCCAGTCTGCTGCGGCGACGTACGACGCGGCGTCGCCGCTGACAAAAAACTCTCGTTCGACGTACCCAGTCGCCGCGATATCCAACGATGTCGACGTACCGGGGAACCCGTGGGATCCGCCGCCGATCGGTCCGGAAACAAGTGCAGATCGGTTGAGATGCAGAGTCATCGCGAGCGGGCCCTCCGGTTTTCGGCTACAACCGACGAGTTCGGTTCTCGCGGATGATCACACAGTGGAGGGCCCGTCACCGAGACTTTTCCCGATGAGCGGGACGCGTCAGCGCGCCCCGAATCGCTCCTCGACTTGCTCGGCATTCAGGCCGAACTCCTCCAGGGTGTACTTGTGTGCAGGTTTGCGTGCACCGGAACGACTTTCGTCATGCATTGCCTCCATCGACTGTTGTGCGGTGGAGGTCAACGGAAGGTCGAAGTGGGTGTAGATGTTCTCGACGGTGGCGAGTGGATCGGCAACAAAATCCTGGTAGTCGACGTCGATGAATTGGGCGGGATTGTGGTGGGCCCGTGCCGCGTCGAATTGTTCGAGCCCTCGGGCCCACAATTCGAGCTGGCTCTCGCCGATCACCTTGTCGGTGAACGTATTCGACCACCCCTCGGTGGCTTGCGCTGCGAGGCTGCAGACCGACGGAATGATTGTCGTGGGGGAGCGGTGGGTCTGAACGATCAATGCGTCCGGGTACACAGCCATCAGTTCGTCGAGTGCAAACAGGTGACTGGGGTTCTTGAGCACCCATCGACGATCCTGATCCGGGAGTCCGATCAGCTGCAAGTTCTTCTTGTGGCGGGCATAGGCATTGGACCATTCCTGGCCCTTCAGCCAGTTCGAGTACGTGGGTAGGTTGGCCAGGCACTCGTACGAGACGGACTTGAAGGTCTGCCGGAGCAGTTGCCAGCATTCTTCGACTTCGCTGGCGGACATGTAGTGCACACCCATGAACTCGGGGTGTTCGACGTGGTGTTGGCCGAACGTCTCCTCGATCTTGGCGAACACCGGGTTCGATGCCCACGTATCGCGTGGCGGGCGCGGCTGCGGAAACTCCGTCAGCCACATTTCGAGACCCTGATGCGCGGGGTCGACCGTCATGAGTCGGTGCAGCGCGGTCGTTCCGGTGCGGGGCAAACCGGTGACAAAAATCGGGCGTTCGATCTTGACCTCGGCGTGCTCCGGATGCTGCTTCCACGCAGATTCACTGAGGAGGCGGGCAACAAGCGCACCGCGGAGGAAAACGCGAGAGATTTTGCTGCCGAACGGAGTCAGGTCCTCGTCGCGGTCGTACGACTCGAGGAGAACCGACAGAGCTTCGGTGTAATCGTCGACGCCGAAATCGGTGAGCCCCGTCATCTTGGTTGCGGATGCATGAAGATCTTCGACGGTTCCGACGTGTGTGCGCTCAGCCATGATGCTCCTAGTGATGGAATTCGCCGCAGTTGACGTCGATACATTGACCGGTGATGGCGCTGGCCATCGGCGACGCGAGGAAAATTGCCGCGTCGGCAACCTCGTCGGTGGTGGGGAGGCGCTTCAAATCGGTGTTGGCCGCAGTGTGCTCGTAGATCTGCTCGACGGTCATACCGAACTTCTCGGCTTGATGGGCGAAGTAACCTTTGAGGGTGTCACCCCAGATGTATCCGGGTGCAATCGAATTGACGCGGATTCCCTGTGGACCTAGTTCGGTAGCCAAGGACTGAGACATCGCGAGCAGTGCCGACTTTGCCATCTTGTAGCTGCCGTACCGCTCTTGAGAGTGTCGCAGAACCATCGAGTTGATGTTCACTACCGAGCCCGTCGACTCCGCCAGCGGCGCTGTGAAGAGTTGTGTCAGTCGAAGTGCGCCGAGAACGGTGAGCTCGATGCTGTCGCGGATGTGCTGATAGTCGGTGCGCGCCAACGGCTTCATCGACGGCACGGAAAAGGCGTTGTTGATCAGCGTGTCGACTTTGCCGTAGGCGGAGAGGGATTCGGCCACCAGGTTTTCGGCGGACGCCTGATCGGTGATGTCGGTGGCGACGGTGACAGCACGTCCACCCGCGTCGACTATCTCCTTGGCGACGTCGTCCAATCGTGACTGTGTGCGCGCTGCGAGAACAAGATTCGCGCCCGCCGAGGCGCAGCGTAGTGCCAGAGCACGGCCCAGTGCCGGGCCGACTCCGGAAATGACAACTACTCGGTCCTTCAGTAATTCGGTCATCTGTTACCCCAGCATTCGGTTGTCGATGGCGGCCTGGCGCTGAGCGATTCGCTCTGCCCATTCATCGGTAGTGATGGCGTTGGTGTCGAAATGTGGTAGGTGTTTCGGAATATCTTCAACGGCAACGATTTCGACGGTGGGACCGTCCTCGGGTGTCAGTTCACGCGAGACTCGCTGCCAGCGGAACTGCAGGATCCCGCGCGGGTGGCCGACAGTTTCGACCCAGTTGGTGACGCCGGGATTCTTCTCGCTCACCACCATTCGGATCTTGCCGTCCGGGTCTACCTGAGCCTGGCCGTTGTTGAGTGACGTTTGGTGATTGATGTAGTCGAGCGAGATGTACCACAGGCTGCCGAGTTGGAAGCCCTGATACGGCGCATCCGAGGCCGGAACGGTGATGATCATGGCCTGATCGTCGGTGAGTTCGTAGTGCCCCACCGAGGAGTACTGCGTGGCAAGACCACCCGGGGTCAGGCGAGGTTCGGTCATCGTGTTGACCGTGAGCTTCAGGTAGAACCACTCCGGGAATTGAAGCCACGTCTTGACCCGCGTGACCAGTGCTTTTCCGGCCCGCGCAAAACGCTTTTCGGTTTCCTCGGCGGTAAGCGGCGCGGGCGCCGTGCCGATCGAATCCGTCCGCTCGATCCGGATGACTCCGCGTTCCTGGCTCCAGTCGCTGTACACCTCTCGCGCGACGAGCTGTGACGATCCCGGTGCAAGTGTGTAGTAATTGGCGCGGCCATCGGCCGGCCCGGGGCCGAACCATACGACAAAACTGCCGTCGTCGGCGATCTCGAGTTCGCGGTCGTCGAACGCAATCTCGCTGCCGGGCACGTTCGAGTTGGTGTAGTTGCCGCTCAGGACCTGGAAGCTGAGATCGGCTGTGGTGCCGCGCTTTCCTGTGACCTTGTATTCCTGATCGTCGTTGATGCGGGCGCCGAAGTACATCGTGTCGGGGTTGTCGAGCCCCATTTTCGTGAAGGGTCCGGTTCCCTGGATGAAACTGGGGTGGGTTTTCTCGGCGGCCCAGGCTGCGTGCATTGTCGCGATGACTCCACCTGCCAGGTACTGGTAGCCCTCGAGCAGGTCTTGTTCGGATCTGATGTGCGGGGCCGTCTCGATGAGTTTTTCGGCCTCGGCGATGGCCTGGGCAAACGGGTCCGTCAGCACGCTGGCTCCTCACAGTTCCGGCAGTCTTGCCGGCCCAGAGCGTCGTGGTACAAATATGTACCTATGGGGTAGATCTTGGTATTCTGACAATAGAACGCGTTCTAGGGAGTGGTCAATGGCTGAATTCGAGAAGCCGCATTCGGCGGGCCGTCAGTCTCCACCTACCGAACGCGTCGTGCAGGTGCTCGACTACCTGGTGGCGCGTCCCGACCAGCGTTTCGGGTTGTCCGAACTTGCCAGGACGCTCGAGATCAGTAAGCCGACCGCGCTGGGAATCCTGACGGTGTTGGCGGATCGTGGATATCTGACGCGCGACGACGCCGTGAAGACGTACGGGCTGGGTCCGGCGCTGATTGCGGCGGGCCGGGCGGCGCAACGTGGATTTGCCGTCGGCCCGATTGCCCGGGCTCAGCTGGAGAAACTGAGCGCTGAATTCGATACGACCTGCACTGCGTCGGCGGTGGTCGGCGACCGGATCAGCGTTCTCGAAGTCACGGGGCCGGAAGGTATACGGAAAGCGGCAAAGGTCGGTCAGGTGTATCCGTTCGCTCCGCCGGTCGGATTGATGTACGTGCTGTGGGGAAGCGATCATGATCTCGAGAGTTGGCTGGCGCGGGAGCCGAGCCTTCCGGTGCGCCTCGATCGGGATCGGTTGTTGACTGTGGTGCGCGACTGCCGCGACGCGGGATATCTCGTGGAGAGTCTCGATCCGATCGGTCAACGCCTGCATACGTTGATGGCAGGTGTTGTGACACATGATCTTCCGTCCGAGGTGCGGGAATTGCTCGGTGAAATGGTGTCGAGTCTGGGGGAGCGAGTCTATCTCGGGCGAGACATCAGCTCGGACGACGAGCATCCTGTTTCGTTGATCGCGGCTCCCACGTACGACGCCGAGGGTCATCAGGCGTTGGTGTTGACGCTCTATGTCGGCGGTTCGATTACGCGTTCCGAGATCGAACGACGCGCAACGGCGTTGGTGGCGGCTGCTGATGCCGTGACTGCGGAGGTGGGCGGGCGGGTTCCGGTTCGCAGTCATTGACCGCTAGGTAGAACGAGTTCTATTCTGTGAATGCGTTCATTCTCGAACCAGTCCGGTACAAAAATGTACCGGCACCGAGTAGGAGCTGAAGCGATGCCCGCACTCCAGACCCCGCCCGCCTACGAGTTGTCCCACCTACGGGCGCTCGAGGCCGAGGCAGTCCACGTATTCCGGGAAGTTGCCGCGACTTTCGAAAAGCCGGTGCTTCTGTTCTCCGGTGGCAAGGATTCCGTGGTGATGCTGCATGTCGCGGCCAAGGCCTTCTGGCCGGCGCCGTTGCCGTTTGCCGTCATGCATGTCGACACCGGGCACAACTTCGACGAAGTAATCGAGTTTCGTGATCGAACCGTGGACCGGTTCGGATTGCGCATGGTGATCGCCAGCGTGCAGGACGACATCGACGCAGGCCGGGTCAGCGAGGAAACCGGCGTCGGGGCGAGTCGCAATCGTCTGCAAACTCACGCACTGCTCCGCGGTATTCGGGACGGGAAGTTCGACGCCGTATTCGGTGGAGCTCGCCGGGACGAAGAGAAGGCGCGAGCAAAAGAACGAGTGTTCAGTTTCCGGGACGAATTCGGCCAATGGGATCCCAAGATGCAGCGACCGGAACTGTGGAACCTGTACAACGGCAAACATCGTAAGGGCGAACATATTCGGATCTTCCCGCTCTCCAACTGGACCGAACTCGACATCTGGCAGTACATCGAGAGCGAGATGATCAATCTTCCGGAGATCTACTACGCCCACCGAAGGCAGGTAGTGCCGCGGGACGGAATGCTGTTGGCGCGCACACGATTCCTCGAACTGCAGCCGGGGGAGGAATCGTACGAAGCGTTGGTGCGTTTCCGGACTGTTGGCGACGCCACCTGTACAGGGTGTGTGGAGTCGTCCGCCGAAACGGCCGCCGCCGTCGTCGAAGAAGTGGCCGCGAGCCGGATCACCGAACGCGGAGCAACCCGGGCGGACGACCGAATCTCCGAGGCCGGCATGGAAGATCGAAAGAAAGAGGGGTACTTCTGATGCCGCAACTCCTCCGAGTCGCGACCGCGGGCAGCGTCGACGACGGTAAGTCGACGCTCATCGGCCGATTGCTCTACGACTCCAAATCGATCTTCGAAGATCAACTCGAAGCGGTTGAACGCAGCAGTCGTGAACGCGGTGACGAGTACGCCAACCTCGCACTGCTCACCGACGGATTGCGCGCCGAGCGCGAGCAGGGCATCACTATCGATGTGGCACACCGATATTTTGCCACTCCGCATCGCAAGTTCATCATCGCGGATACGCCCGGGCATGAGCAGTACACCCGGAACATGGTCACCGGTGCGTCGACAGCCGACCTCGCCCTGATCCTGGTCGACGCGCGCAAAGGTGTGCTCGAGCAAACACGTCGGCATGCGTTTCTGTCGACTCTCTTGGGGATTCCGCACCTCGTGCTGTGCGTGAACAAGATGGACCTGGTTGGGTGGTCGCAGGACCGGTTCGAGGAGATCAAGGAAGAGTTCCGGCAGTTCGCGATCAAGCTCGACGTCCACGATCTGTCCTTCATCCCCGTATCGGCGCTGTTGGGGGACAACATCGTTGCGCGGACCGAGAACATGTCCTGGTACGACGGTCCGTCGCTGCTACACCATCTCGAGCAGGTGCACATCGCGTCGGATCGCAATCTCATCGATGCGCGATTCCCGGTGCAGTACGTCATCCGTCCGCAGCAGCAGACCGACGCAGATCTTCACGACTTCCGTGGATACGCCGGGACCGTAGCCAGTGGAGTCTTCAAGCCAGGCGACGAAGTAGTAGTTCTCCCTTCGGGTTTCACGTCGACGGTCAAGGCTGTTCACGGACCGGGCGGAACGGCGATAACCGAAGCTTTCGCGCCGTCCGCCGTCTGCATCGAACTGAGCGAGCATCTCGACGTCAGTCGCGGAGACCAACTGTGTCGGATCAACAACCGGCCACAGGTAGGCCAGGAGATCGACGCAATGATCTGTTGGCTCACCGACCAAACCACACTGTCGGAGAACAACCGGTACTCGTTGCTGCACACCACTCGTTCGACCAAGGCACAGATTGTGCGCCTCGACTACCGCCTCGATGTCAATACACTGCACCGCGACGAGACCGCGGAGGCGCTGTCCCTCAACGAGATCGGGCGCATCTCCATCAAAACGCAGCAGCCGCTGATGTTCGATCCCTACCGTCGTAATCGCGTCACCGGCAGCTTCATCCTCGTGGACGAGATCACCGGAAATACCGTCGCAGCGGGAATGATCAACGGCCCGACGCTCAAGGATTCACACGTCGTCTGGCACAGCTCCGAAGTCTCCCGAGAGGAGCGCGCGACAGCAGGCGCCACCGTGTGGCTCACCGGCCTCTCGGCTTCCGGGAAATCCACGATCGCAGTGGAACTCGAACGCAGGCTGGTTGCGGCAGGTACCCCCGCCTACCGACTCGACGGGGACAACCTTCGACATGGACTCAATGCCGATTTGGGATTCAGTGCACAGGACCGCGCCGAGAACGTGAGGCGGGTGGGATCGGTGGCGCAGTTGTTCGCCGATTCCGGCGCAGTCGCCGTGGCCTGTCTGATCAGTCCGTACCGAGAGGATCGGGACCGCGTCCGCGCTGCTCACAAAGCTGCAGGTCTGCGTTTTGTCGAGGTGTATGTCGATACTCCGATCGAGCAGTGCGAGGCGCGGGATCCCAAAGGCATGTACGCAAAAGCGCGGGCGGGGGAGATTACGGGCTTCACCGGCGTCGACGATCCCTACGAGGTCCCTGAACACGCCGAACTGGTAATTCGGCCCGAAGACGGAACGCCTGCCGAACTGGCACAGCGAATTATGGAAGTGTTGGCCAGGTGAGCGAACCAACGCACAGCCGAACTGCCGACGCCGAGTTGGCGAAGCAGTTGGCAGAAGCCGCCGGAGCTATCCTTCTCGGTATTCGAGCCGAAGGTCTCGGCGCCGGTGACGGCCGGGAATTGGGCCGGCGCGGGGACAAAGCGGCCGACGTCTTCATCCTCGACCAGTTGGCCGAGGCCCGTCCTGGTGACGCAGTCCTTTCCGAAGAATCCGCCGACGATCGCACCAGGCTCGAAGCCTCGCGCGTCTGGATCGTCGACCCTCTGGACGGATCCAAGGAATACGGGATGCCCGCTCGCTCCGATTGGGCTGTGCACGTCGCGCTCTGGGAACGCGGACACGGCATAACTGCGGCGGCGGTGTCGCAACCAGCGCTCGGGCAGGTGTACTCGAGTATCGACGCAGTGTCGGACGCACCGGCCAACCAGCCACTTCGCATTGTTGTCAGCGGCTCGCGCCCGCCCGCGTTCACCGATGCGGTGGCGGCCGAGCTTGGCGCAGAGGTTGTGCACATGGGCTCGGCTGGTGCCAAGGCGATGGCCGTCGTGCGCGGCGACGTCGACGCCTACCTGCATGCCGGTGGGCAGTGGGAATGGGATTCGGCTGCGCCCGTCGGTGTAGCCCAGGCTGCGGGGCTGCACTGCAGCCGCATTGACGGTTCGCCGTTGTTGTACAACGAATCTCATCCGTATCTGCCGGACCTGGTGATCTGCCGGCCAGAGCTGGCCGAGTCGATTCTGGGTGCAATTGCCAAGCACTCCACGGAGTCTGCCGTCAGCGGACGCGTCGCGATGGCGCGGGAGTACGTGAATGCGTTGCTCACTCACGACGCAACGAAGGTTCGCTTTGCTGCCGACGCGTGGCGCGTGGAGAACGGTCAACGAACCGGTGACACCGGCGCTTTCATCAGCAATGAACTCGAACAGGGGCAGCAGTACCGCGGAATTGTCGCCATACGTGAACTCGCGCTGCGTGAGTGGGGCGAAAGCGTCGTAGCGCGATATCTGTTGGACCTCGGAACCCCGGGCCAAGCGCCTGCTGTCACGGTGTTCATCACCGAGTACTTCGGAATACCGGCAGGGGAGATTGAAAGCATCATGGCAATTATCGAACCGCATTCGAAAGAGGCTGGAACACAATGACACCCGATACTTTGGTCACCGAATTCTGCAAGGAATGGGCCGACGCCGACATCGCGAAGATCGTCGACTACTTCACCGATGACATCGTCTACCACAATATTCCGATGGAACCCGTGGTCGGGCGCGAGGCCGTCCGGACATTCATCGAGCAGTTTGTGGGTGCCTTCGGCAACATCGACTTTCAGACCAAGCGTCAGGTCTCAGGCGGTGACGTAGTCATGAACGAGCGCATCGACGTCTTCAGCATCAACGGCGCGGAGGTAGCGCTACCGGTGATGGGCGTGTTCGAAGTCCGTGACGGGAAAATCAGCGCCTGGCGCGACTACTTCGACATGGCGCCGATCACGGCGGCAGCCGGCCAGGGCTGATTGTTCACTACGCCAGAATCGGGTGTGGGTAGTCCGGTGAGCGGTGCTGGAATCGGGTGATGGCCGGATTCACGATGACGCCGTCACGGATTTCGATGGCCCGCTCCAAGGTCTCGTCTGCTTTCCACGCCGTCTCTCCTGCCATGACGGCAGGTAGGTAGGGGAGAAGTGATTCGCTGATCTCCCACGATGCGGAGTTCCACAGGTACGACGGGCTGTGATCGACGCCGTAGTAGGTGATGTTGTCACCGACGATGAAGGTCGGCTCCGCGAACGAGGTGGGGCGAGCCCAGCTGAATCCCATTCCTTCGTCGCACGAGACGTCGACGATGAGGCTGCCGGGTTGAAAGTTCACGAGGTCTTCCTCGGTGAGGAACGTCAGCGGTGTATCCGTGTTCTGCAGTACACAATTGACGACGATGTCGTGCTCGGCGAGGAAGCCGGGAACCGGCACGCTGTGATTGTCGATCATCACGTGACTGCCGCGAACATCGCCGTTGTTGTTGTCGAACGAGACCATCCGAGCCGAGTGGATGGGGGAGCTGACGGCGGTGACGCCGCGTTGGGTCAGCACGTCGACTTCATGGATACCATGCGCCTTGAGTGCCGTGACGGCGCCGCGGGCGGTGGCACCGAAACCGATGACGGCAGCGGTGAGGCGTCGCCCGTAGTCGCCGGTGGAACCGATCAACTGCAAGGCATGGAGAACCGAGCTGTAGCCCGCCAACTCGTTATTCTTGTGGAAGACATGCAAATTGAAGGATCCGTCGCTGTGCCAGTGGTTCATGGCCTCGAAAGCGATGAGAGTCAGCTTCTTGTCGATCGCGATCTGGGTCAGTTCGGTGTCCTGCACGCAGTGCGGCCAGCCCCAGAGCACCTGGCCGGTGCGGAGTTCGGCGAGGTCGGCCGCCAACGGTTTCGGTAGGAGAACCACATCGGTTTCCGCCAAAATTTCCTTGCGCGTGCGGATTCCGGCCACCAGGCCCGAGAGGGTGTCGTCTGAGTACCCGAAGGCATGGCCGTAGCCCTCTTCGAGGTAGATGCGCGAGCGAAGTTCAGCGTCGATCCGATCGAAATGGGCAGGGTGGATCGGCAACCGGCGTTCTGCCGGTTTGCTCGACTGTCCGATGACTCCAAGGGTGCGTACGTTGTTCAATTGTGTATCTCTCGATAGGAGCAGGTAGAGATGTCAGGCAGGAGCCTGAGGGAAGAGCAGAAGCCGCAGGAACGCTGGCAGAATGCCTGGACCAGGACCGCCTGAGGGCGTGCTGGGTGCGCTGCTGTCGATCGCCGACGGCGTCAGAAAAGCGCGTCGGTACCAGGCCAGTCTAGCCGGGTTCGTTGATCGCCCGGGGTTCGGGCATGCGACGGTACGGTCGAGTGAGTAAGGGCTATTGCGCGCGCAGGTGTGAATTCAGCACGGCCAGTTGAATTTTGCTGGCATCCGAGTGGACTTCGCGCCCTTTGTCGGTGACGTCGATGAAGACTCCGCGCCGGTCAGCCTCGCACAGTGCTCGCTGAACCAGTCCGGCCTTCTCGAGACGGGCGACGCTGCGGGAGAGCGCACTGGGGCTCAGGTACATCTCCGAGGCCAGATCCTGCATCCGTGGACGCTCACACGAGGTGTCCATGAGTCGGTCGAGAGCCTCGAAGTCGCTCATGCTCAGGCCATGCGCAGACTGCATCTGGCGATCGAGTTCGCATGCGATGTCGTTGTAGCTGGTCGACAGCGAGCGCCAGGTGTTGCGCAATTCGGATTCCGACGTCACGACCGCATTCTAGTTGAAGACTCGATTACGTGCAATTGCATTAAATGCTTGTGCATTAAGTGCATGTGCATCTATTCTCGCTGACGTGACTTGCACAGACTCGACACTCAAACCATTCGATTCGCCGGAATCACCGGGTTCTACGGAATCCACGGATCCGGCCACAGGGGAGGGTTGGTCCCTCAAGCTGTGGGGCATCCTCGCGGTGCTCTGCCTCGTGTTGTTCCTCGACGGTCTCGATGTGTCGATGGTGGGCGTCGCTCTACCGTCCATCGGCGATGAACTGGGCCTGTCCACTACTTCGCTGCAGTGGATCATCAACGGCTACGTCCTCGGATTCGGCGGACTGCTGCTGCTCGGCGGGCGCACAGCAGACCTGCTCGGACGCCGGAAAGTGTTCCTGATCGCGCTGACGGTGTTTGCGATCGCCTCGCTCGTCGGTGGTCTCGTCGACAACGGAACACTGCTGATCGCATCACGATTCGTGAAGGGACTCGCTGCCGCCTTCACCGCTCCGACCGCGATGTCCATCCTCACCACGACGTTCAAAGAAGGTCCGGCACGTAACCGGGCGCTGTCCGTGTTCTCGGTATTCGGTGCCAGCGGCTACTCGTCCGGACTGATTCTCGGCGGGCTGTTGACCAGCGCCGGTTGGAGATTCACGTTCCTGATGCCGGTGCCCTTCGCTGTCATCGCGCTGATCGGTGGGTACTTCCTCATTCCGCGGGACCGTCCCGCGGACAACGGCGGACACGACCTGGTTGGCGCCGTCACGTTGGTGACGGGAATGCTGCTCACGGTCTACACGATGGTCTCGGCCCCGACTCGTGGTTGGGCGCACCCGATGACCTTGGGGTCGTTTGCCGTGGCAGCGGTACTCTTGGCGACGTTCTTTGTCGTGGAGAAGAAGGTGGCACATCCGCTTGTGCGCCTTGGACTTCTGCGCGTCGGCAGCATCGTCCGCGCGAATCTCGCCATCATCGCGCTCTTCGGGTCCTATCTGAGCTTCCAGTTCATGATGACGATCTTCCTGCAGTCCGCCCTCGGCTGGTCGCCCCTGAAGATGGCGATGGCACTGCTCCCCGCCGGCATCATCGTTGCCTTCGGTTCGCCGTTTGTCGGACGGTTGGTCGACCTGTACGGCAGTGCCAGACTCATCATCGCGGCACTGACGTCGCTGAGCGTCGGGTACCTCTGGTTCCTGTTTGCCGGGAGTGATTCACCGTCATACGTTGTGGCAATTCTCCCCAGCGTCATTCTGCTCGGCCTCGGATTTGCCTTGGGCTACACCTCGATCATGGCTCAGGCAACCTCTGGCGTCGACGACTCGGAGCAAGGTTTGGCCTCGGGTCTGGTGAACACGTCGGCTCAGGTCGGTGCGGCCCTTGTGCTGGCACTGACGACGGCTCTGGTCACCGCTGGCTCGCATACCGCGACTGGCTCGGGGACTGCCGGGTTTCAACAGTTCCATCCCGGACTGATCCTGGTTACCGGCGTTGCGCTGGTGGGCTTGGCCATCACCGTCTCGCCCTTGGTGCGGGGAAGATCGGTACGTGGAAAGCGCACCGATGCGGAGAAGGAGTTGACGCCCGTCTCCTAGCAAAAAAGTTCAGCCGCGCAGGAGAATTCCTGCGCGGCTGAACGTGTGAATCGTGGACTAGCGGGAAGCGGACCCAAGAGCACTGTCGAAGTCGGCAGTGCTCGCCTGCGAGCCGAGGATCATGGCCAGGCGCACCAACATGCCTTCACGATCAGCCGGCTCGGCCTGATCGAGTGCGTTGGAGAGTGCCAACCACACGTGCTCACGACGGGCATCGTCTCCGACCGCTGCAGCTGTCACGGACACTGCCGCGTCGAAGTGGGTCGGCGCAG
This sequence comes from Rhodococcus sp. MS16, assembly GCF_013277795.1. Classification (NCBI taxonomy): domain Bacteria; kingdom Bacillati; phylum Actinomycetota; class Actinomycetes; order Mycobacteriales; family Nocardiaceae; genus Rhodococcus; species Rhodococcus sp. MS16. The sequence continues at coordinate 33,105 of NZ_VBTM01000008.1, read as the reverse complement.
TTCCGGCGGTGAGATGCTTGGCTACATCGCCCAATTGTGCGGGATCGCTGATCCGGCACAGAACCAAACCGTCGGGGCGGATCACGAAGATATCGCCGACGCGAGCACCGAGTGCAGCCGCGAGGTCACCGCTAGCGTCGTCGACCGTGGCATCGGCACCACCCACGGTGATTACCCGCACGGTTTCCGGTGCAAGTGCGCGAGCAAGAACGTCGGCCTGCGCGGCGAGTTCGGAAGCCAATTCAGCCGACAGGCCGAAGGCCAGCACACCGAATCCCGTACCGCGCAAACGATTCAAGGAGGTTTCCGAGCCGTCCGCCGAGACCGCGACGATCCTGTCTTCGAGCGGATCACCGGGCAGGACGCCTTCGGTGCCCGGAGCGGTGGGCCACGTCAGCGGTGAGAGGTGGGCGTGCGTAGCGCTCGACTGGCGCGGATTGATCAGGTGCGCGAATTCGCCTCGAGTGGTGGCGAGTTCGAGCACCGCGTCGCGAGTGGTTCGGTGTCCGTGGCTACCCGGGGACATGATGAGCGTCGACTTGCCTGCATTGTCGACGTTCTGCTGCCACGCGCTGCGACGTTCCGTCGAGTACGCGTCGAGGATGGCGGTATCGGACGCTCCGTTGATGACGGAGGCCAACTGCCACACCAAGGTTTCGGCGTCTTCCATGCCGGAGTTGAGGCCACGAACACCGAAGATAGGGACGAGATGCGCTGCGTCGCCGGCAAACAGCACGCGGCCGTGCGTGAAATCTTCCAAGGCCAGTGCATGAGCGCGGTAGAAACCGAACCACTCGAGGGTCCACGGGATGTCGCTCTGCAGCCATTCGAGGTGGCGCGTGATGCGGTCGCGGATGCGATCTTCCTGCGTCTCCGCTTCGGGATCGTCCGACGCGTCGAGTTGGTAGTCGATGCGCCAGATGTCACGCGGCTGGCGGTGCATGATGATCGTGGAACCCGGGTTGCTCGGCGCGTCGAACCACACCAGACGCTCGGCCGGTAGTTCTGATTCCCAATGAATGTCCGCGATGACGTAGTTGCCCTCGTAGCTGTTGCCCTGCAGGCGGATTCCGCTGAGTTCGCGCATCTTGCTACGGCCACCGTCGGCGGCAACGACCCAGGCGGCACGCAGTTCGCGAGTTCCGAACGCGGTGTCGACGGTCAACGTCACCTCGTCGTCGCCGGTTGCGATGCCCGCGATCGACGACGACCAGTGGAAGTTCACCAAGGGGTGAGCCAGCAGCTTGTCCGTCATGATCTGCTCGAACTCGGATTGCGACACGTTGACCATGGGGCCGCGCGCATCGTGATCGGCGGACGCCATGCGGAAGTGCAGCACTTCCTGATCACGGTAGTAGCTCCGGCCACCCACCCACGGCAGAACGATGTCTTCGAGTTCGGCGCCGAAGCCGAGACGCTCGGCAACTTCGAGGCTGTGCCGGGACACGCAGATCGCGCGGCTGCCGAACGAAACCTGATCTGCCGCTTCGAGAATTGTGACGGGAATGCCGCGCTGGGCCAAGCCCATGGCAACGCCCATGCCGACGGGGCCGGCGCCGACGATCACTACCGGAAGCGCGTCGGCCGACGGAGCCAGGGACGCAAAATCCTCGGCAGCATACTTCTTCGGATGAAAGTAAGTCGACATGATCACGAGGCTTTCTGTGCGGCAGAAGGTTCGGGGAGCAACAGGATCGAGACGAGGCTGATCACGGCGATTCCCACGAAGTAGACGGTGATGGCGAGCGACGTGCCGAATCCGGCAAAGAGTGCGGTGGCGATCATCGGGGCCAGGCCGCCGCCGAGGATGGCACCGATCTGGTAGCCGAGCGACGCTCCGCTGTAGCGGATGTGGGCGGGGAACAGTTCGGCGAACAGCGCGGATTGTGGGCCGGCGCAGCAGCCGAGCGTGAAGCCAAGGCCGATCATGGCAAACAACATCGCCGGGATGATTGCGGTGTCCATGAGCGGGAAGAATGCTGCCGCGGCGACGACCAACGCGATGGAGCTACGGATGTAGACGGTTCGGCGTCCGATCGAGTCCGACTTGTGCGCGCTGAATGCCATTCCGGCCATCCAGAAGGGGCAGGACGCGATGAGCAGGAACAGCATCGTGGTCTTGCTGAATCCGAGTTCCTTCTCGCCGTACTTGAGGACGTACACCATGTACGCGTACGCGATTCCGTTGGTGGCGATGAAGGTGCCACCGGCGAGCAGCACGGTCTTCCAGTGCTTGGTCAGCACCTCGAGGATCGGCAGTGTCTCCGCAGGAGCGTCGTCCTTGGACGCGGTGAACTCGTCACTTTCCTCGAGTCCGAGTCGAATCCACATCGCGACGCCCACCAGAACAGCGCTGAGCAGGAACGGAATTCGCCAACCCCAGGAGTTGAAGGTGCTGTCGTCCATGAACGCGGCGAGCGGCAGGTACACGAGGTTGGCCATCAGCACACCGGCCGGCACGCCGATCTGCGGCGCCGCGCCGTAGAGGCCCTTCTTGCCTTCTGGTGCATTTTCGGTCGCAACCAGGACTGCTCCACCCCATTCGCCGCCGACGCCCAGGCCCTGGATGAAGCGGAATGTCACGAGGAGGACGGGCGCAAAGACACCGATCGAGTCGTAATTCGGCAGCAGGCCGATGGCAACGGTCGCGCCGCCCATCAGGAGCAGCGAGAGTACGAGCATGGACTTGCGTCCGATGCGGTCGCCGAAATGTCCCATCACGATTCCGCCGATGGGGCGCGCGATGAATCCTACGGCGAGTGTCGCGAAGGCGGCCAAGGTTCCGGCGAGTTCGGACGTGCCGGGGAAGAACTGCGTGCCGAGTACAAGCGCCGCAGCGGTGCCGTAGATGAAAAAGTCGTACCACTCGATGGCGGTGCCGACAAAGCTGCCGAGGGCGGCTTTGCGCGCTTTGGCGCTCGCGGCAGCGCGCACCGTGTGCGGCGTGGCGGTGGAGGTCATGAATTGCCTTTCGACATGAATATCGCTTGAAGACACAATGACGCGCGCCACAACACTTGAAAAGCTAAAGAATTGGAGGTTCTTCCACGGAAAAATGATGGAAGGAGAGATTTGTCCTGGTCGGGTCGTTATTGCCGATCGTCCTGCTGTGAAACGAATTCTATAAAACTTCGTGCCACTCGACTGAGGCGTGCGTCCTGGTGCCAGGCGAGCACTACGTCCACCGAAGGAACTGCGGGCGATCCGATCGTTTTCACGACTACCTCGAGGCCCTCGTACGTAATGTCCATCTTCGGGCGTTGGAGCAGGAGCGTCCAGCCGAGACCGCGCCCGACAAAGGCTCGCGCCGTCTCGAAGTTCCCGGTTCGGTAGGCAACGTCCGGGACGAACCCGCCGAGGCGACACACGTCGAGTGCGTGTTTGGTGCTCGGTGGCGCGTTGAGGAGGACCATCGGAAACTTGGCGAGATCAGGGAGATGAATGGGGTTCTCCGATTGCGCCAACGGGTGCTCGGCGCCCAAGACGATCAGAGGCTGTCGGGTGGTCAACGGAATCGTGCGCAGTTCCGACGAGAGATCCAGGTCGTACGCGATCGCAAGATCCAACTCGCCGTTTTCCAGATGGGTCTGCAGTCGGTTCTGGTTGTCCTCGCGAAACTCCACCTGTGTTGCCGGGTAGGTGCGTGTGAAGCCGGCGATCATCGACGGCAGAATTGTCGGCCCCAATGCGGGGTAGCACCCGATCGCAATGGGCCCGGAAACGGTGCCGGCAGTTCCGAGTGCGTCGGACTCGAGTTCGTCGGCCTGTTGCAGGAGGGCGCGTGCGCGCACCAGAACGGATTCGCCGGTGCGAGTGAGTTGAACGCCGAATGATCGACGACGAACGCACAGTTGAACTTTCAGGGCGCGTTCGAGTTCGGTGATGGACGCTGACAGTGCCGAGGGGGAGAGGTGCATGAGATCGGCGGCAGCGGTGATGGTTCCGGTCTCTGCTACCGCCACAAACGCGGCAAGCTGACGCATCGTGTAGGTCGGGGCAGAATCGCGGCGCGGCATGCTGCCAACGGTAGTCGCTGAGAAATGAGGCCCGAAAAATGTGGCACCGAGACGCGCAGCCGGTAAGAAAACCTGCGCTGTCGTGGTGCCCCCGGCAGGATTCGAACCTGCGGCCTTTCGCTCCGGAGGCGAACGCTCTATCCCCTGAGCTACGGGGGCGCACCGATAAAAATCGGTGTGCCGACTTGGGCTGCGTTAGCGTAGCGCATGACACCCGCATGTGGTCAAACCGGCCCCACATAAGAATGCGTCGAGCGTCGGTAACTAAGACATCCGTGCGGTTTGCACCTAGGCTCGCCTCTGGGCACAGGTTCGGGCGGACCGCTCGGGCACCCTCGTGAAGTACGGGAGTCGACGATGACCGATCATCAGTATTCCGACGACGATCTCGAGCTGGACCTGCAGTGGTGGGCAGCCGCGAACTATCTGACCGTCGCGCAGATTTACCTGCAGGACAACACTTTGCTGCGAGAACCGTTGCAAGCGAAGCACATCAAACCCCGACTGCTCGGGCATTGGGGAACCAGTCCGGGTTTGTCGATGATCTACACGTTGCTGAATCGGCATATCGTTGCCACCGACGCGGATTGGCTGTACGTGACGGGGCCCGGACACGGCGGACCGGCATTGGTCGCGTCGACGTACCTGGAAGGGACGTACTCGGAGATCTATCCCGACGTACCGGCGGACGGTGAGGGCATTCATCGGATGTGCCGACGGTTCTCGGCTCCGGGCGGTGTGCCGAGTCACGTCAGCGTGCAGACTCCCGGCAGCATTCACGAAGGTGGCGAGTTGGGGTACGCGCTCGCACACGCGGCGGGCGCCGCGTTCGACCATCCGGACTTGTTGGTGGCATGTGTCATCGGTGACGGTGAGGCGGAAACGGGTCCGTTGTCGGGATCGTGGAAACTCCCGGCCTTCCTCAATCCGCGTCGCGATGGAGCGGTGCTGCCGATCCTGCACGTCAACGGCGCCAAGATTGCGGGACCGACGGTGTACGGGCGCAGCAGCGACGAGGATGTCAAGGCGTTTCTCAGCGGTCAGGGGTGGGAACCCGTTGTTGTGTCCGGAGATGATCCCGGTGCGGTCTTCCCGCAGTTGTACCGAGCAATGGTCAATGCTCACAACACGATTCGTGATCGGCAGGCGAAGGCGCGCGGCGGCGAGGAGTGGTCGGGTAAATGGCCGGCGATTGTCCTGCGCACGCCCAAGGGGTGGACAGGGCCGCACACGGTTGACGGGAAATTGGTGGAAGGTACCCACTGGGCGCATCAAGTGCCGCTGTCGGGAGTGCGCACCAACGAAGCGCATCTGCGCCAACTCGAAGAATGGATGCGTTCCTACCGGCCGGACGAGTTGTTCGACGCAAACGGATCATTGCGACCCGACCTGGCCGCGTTGGCCCCTGCCGGCGACAAGCGGATGGGCAGCACGCCGTACGCCAACGGTGGGCGCCTGCGCGTCGACCTTCCCGTGCCGGCCCTCGAGAAGTACGCGCTGCCCATCGAATCGCCGGGTTCGACGTTCCACGAGACCACCAGGGTGCTCGGGGAATTGCTCCGAGACGTCTACGCCGCCACCGAAACCGACGACGGCGGCGGAATCTTCCGGCTCTTCTGTCCGGACGAGACGTCGAGTAACCGACTCGGCGCCGTCTTCGAGACAACCGAGCGCTGTTGGCAATTGCCGATCACCGAATTCGACGACGGACTCTCCACAGACGGACGAGTCATGGAAGTGCTCAGCGAGCACCTGTGTGAGGGTTGGCTCGAAGGCTATCTGTTGTCCGGCCGGCACGGAATGTTCGCCAGCTACGAGGCCTTTGCGATGGTGAGCGTCTCGATGCTCATCCAGCACGCCAAATGGCTCCAACATGCAGTCGAATTGCCGTGGCGCGCTCCAGTGGCGTCGCTCAACGTACTGCTCACAAGTACGTGTTGGCGTAACGATCACAACGGTTTCAGCCATCAGGGCCCGGGAATGATCGACGCCGTGATTCCTTTGGCGCCCAGTGTTATCCGTGTGTGGCTGCCGCCGGACTCCAACACGCTGCTGTCGATTTCGGATCATTGCCTGCGCAGCACTGATCACGTGAATCTGATCGTCGTCGACAAGCAGCCACATCTGCAGTACCTCACGCTCGAGCAGGCGCACGCGCACTGCGCTGCCGGTGCTTCGGTGTGGGAGTGGGCGGGAACGGAAGTTCACGGCGAAGAGCCGGATGTTGTGCTCGCGGCAGCGGGAGACGTTCCGACACAAGAAATTCTGGCCGCCGCCCAACTGCTCCGAGAGCACACTCCGGACCTACGGGTGCGGGTGGTCAACGTCGTCGACCTCATGGCGTTGCTGACGCCGACCGAGCACCCACACGGATTCGGTGAGCGAATCTTCCTTGATCTGTTCACCGCGCAGACCGACGTCGTGTTCGCGTTCCACGGCTACTCCCGCGCAATTCACGAGCTCATGCACGGGCGGCCGTCGCCGGAGCGTTTCCACGTTCGGGGATTCAGTGAACAAGGAACCACCACAACACCGTTCGACATGGTCGTGCTCAACAAGATGAGCCGCTACCACCTGGTGATCGAGGCACTACGACGTTCGAAGCGGCGAACGGCCGGATCTCCGGAGCTGGCCGAATTCTGTCGGTCGCAGCTGGAGAAGCATTCCCGCTACATCGTCGAACACCTCGAGGACATGCCGGAAATAGACAACTGGACCTGGTCCTGAAGTAGATCAGGACCAGGCCCAGTTCGGGTCTGGAAAAGAGCCGGATTAATTCATCGGCAGTGGAGCGGCTCCGCGCGCGGCCAGCATGCTGGTCATCAGTGCGGACTCGCTTTGCTGCGTGTCGACCATCGTCTGTGCCAGGGACCGCACCGGGCCCTCGGTGGCATCGGCTGCGGCGTACTCCATCATCGGGAGTCCGCCCTCGTGGTGACGCAACATCAGCTGCAGGAACAGGACGTCGAGTTCGGTGCCGGACGCGGCGCGCAGTGCGGCCAGGTCCTCGGGTGACGCCATGCCAGGCATGGTGTCGACCGGGCCCGAATGATCCATGTCCATCGTGCCCGAGGTCCCGTGCGAACTGTGCCCGGACGAGTCGGACGACATCCACTCCATGTACGGGCCGACCTTGCTGAGGGGTTGGTCCCACATCGTCAGCCAGGCCTGCATCTGGCCGAGCTGATTCTGCTGCGTGGTCAAGATGTCGTAGGCCAACGTGCGTACGTCGTTGTCGGTGGACTTCGTCAGCGCGATGGATGCCATGTCGACGGCCTGGCTGTGATGCACGCTCATGTCCTGCGCAAAGCCCACATCGACGGAGTCCGATGCCGGGACAGTCAGTGAGGACTCGGCGTCTGGACCCAACATGTTGGTGAGCGCACCAAGGGCGAAGCCGATTGCGATAGCGCCGATCAACCCGATGATCAGCAGCGCGGTGCGCTGACTGGGCTTCGACGGCTGGTCGGTGTCTGGCACGTTATCCACCCGCGGGAATCTGCTCGTCGGTAGCTGCCGTGGTGCCTGCGCCGTCCATCGGAACGGCGTCGGGGCCCGGAGCGGTGGGATCGAACGGTGACGTTTCCGGACTGAACAGCGGGTTGGAGCAGCTGGCGCCGACCTCGGGGTAGGTATTCGGGTTCTGGTTCAGTGCGGTGATGAACTGGTCGATGCGCTCGTCGTCGGCGTTGTCGACTTCGAGGCGATGGCCCCATGACTGGAGCGAGATGGGGCTGCTCTGGCCCGGGTACGGCGACATCAGCATGTAGGACTTGCCGTTGACGCGCGTCGCCAAGCTGTCGATCTGGTCCTGGTCGACAAGATCGGGGTTGTACGAAATCCAGATGGCGCCGTGTTCGAGGGAGTGGACGGCGTTCTCGGTCCGGATCGGGTCCGCGTACACGGTGCCGGTGCAGTTCGCCCACGTGGAGTCGTGCGGTCCACCGAACGGCGGGGTCTGGTCGTAGGCGACGCGCTGCGTGGCCTCGACGTGCTGACCGGCCGGGTACTCGATCTTGAGGACACCGTCGATCTTGTCGGACGGATCCTTGTTCTCCGAGCTGTACTTATAGGGCTCCAGCGCCTGCTGCTCCTCGACCTTCGGCCACAAGTTGACAGCGAGCACGGCAATCAGTGCAAGCACGAGCGCACCGGCGCCGATCGTCAGCCACGGGATCTGGCGAGGGGCGGGAACGCCTCCCTTGCCTTTCTTGGCCGGACGGCCACCCTTGTTGGCAGCCTTGATGGCTTTGGCTGATTTGGCCCCGGATTTATTATTGGGACCGCGACTATCCGAACCGCTTGGCATCGATTGGGCTCTTTCGGTGTGTGGGCAAATATGCAGCAGACCCTCCCGTCGGACGTACGTGACGGTAGCTCGGGCATTACCACTGTACTTTCCGAGTCTGAGGGCAATCTGGGAGAGTGGCGTGCGACACGCCCAAATCGGTCGTCAGCCTACCCGCAGGCGGCCCGGCGCGAGGCGAGTCTCCACCTCGAGTGTGCAGGCAATAAGATGAATACCTGTGACTCCAGCTGACCTTGCCGAACTGCTCCGCGGAACCGCTGCGAGCGTCCTAGCCGAACGCGGCCTCGACGTCTCGGTGCTCCCAGAAACCTTGACAGTCGAGCGTCCTCGCAACCCCGAGCACGGCGACTACGCCACCAACATTGCCATGCAGGTAGCCAAGAAGGTCGGCACGAATCCGCGCGAGCTGGCGGGCTGGCTTGCCGAAGCCCTCACCGCAGCCAACGGAATCGAATCCGCCGAGATCGCCGGACCTGGCTTCCTCAACATCCGGCTGGACAAGGACGCCCAGGGCGCGATCGTCGTATCGGTTCTCGAAGCCGGTCCGTCGTACGGCTCGGGCGATTCCCTCGCCGGCAAGAAGATCAACCTCGAATTTGTCTCCGCTAACCCCACCGGACCGATTCACCTCGGTGGAACCCGTTGGGCCGCAGTCGGAGACGCGCTCGGACGCATCCTGTCCGCGCAGGGCGGCCTGGTCACACGTGAGTACTACTTCAACGACCACGGCGCCCAGATCGACCGCTTCTCGCGTTCGCTGATCGCCGCGGCCAAGGGCGAACCGGCACCAGAGGACGGCTACGCCGGCGCCTACATCGCCGACATCGCACGGACCGTCATGAAGCAGCGCCCGGACGTCATGGACCTGCCTGCCGACGAGCAGCAGGAAACCTTCCGCGCCATCGGCGTCGATCTGATGTTCACGCACATCAAGCAGACGCTCCACGACTTCGGTGTCGACTTCGACGTGTACTTCCACGAGAACTCGCTCTTCGAATCCGGCGCAGTCGAAAAGGCAGTCGAGTCCCTGAAAAGCTCGGGCAACCTGTTCCACGAGGACGGTGCCTGGTGGCTCAAGAGCACCGACTACGGCGACGACAAGGACCGCGTTGTCATCAAGAGCGACGGCAACGCTGCCTACATTGCCGGTGACATTGCTTACTTCCAGGACAAGCGCGCCCGCGGCTTCGATCTGTGCATCTACATGCTCGGCGCCGATCACCACGGATACATCGGTCGGCTCAAGGCCGCCGCTGCCGCGTTCGGTGACGACCCGGACACCGTCGAGGTCCTGATCGGACAGATGGTCAACCTCGTCAAGGACGGCTCCGCCGTCAAGATGAGCAAGCGCGCAGGCACCGTCATCACCCTCGACGACCTGGTCGAAGCCATCGGCGTCGACGCGTCGCGTTACGTCATGATCCGCTCGTCCGTGGACTCCAGCATCGACATCGACCTCGATCTGTGGACCAAGACCAGCAGCGAGAACCCGGTCTACTACGTCCAGTACGCGCATGCCCGCCTCTCCGCGATCGCCCGCAACGCCGCAGACCTCGGACTCTCTGCCGACGCGAGCCACCTCGCCCTGCTCACGGTCGAGCAGGAGGGCGATCTCATTCGCACGATCGGCGAATACCCTCGCGTCGTGTCCAGTGCAGCGAACCTGCGTGAGCCCCACCGTATTGCTCGCTACCTCGAAGAACTCGCGGGTGCGTACCACCGCTTCTACGGCGCGTGCCGCATCCTTCCGCAAGGCGACGAAGACGCAACCGACGTGCACCGCGCGCGTCTGGCACTCTGCGCCGCCACCAGGCAGGTCCTGGCCAACGGCCTCGAACTGCTCGGCGTCACAGCACCGGAGCAGATGTGAACGCGCACCCCGCCGGCCCCAAGCATGCCGAGCAGTTGCAGGCCCCCGGTCTGCCCGACCGTCCCACCAGTCCCGAGGCTTTCGGTGAACTCTCGCCGCAGGTGTGGCCGCGCAACGCGGCTCGCGGCGACGACGGCGAAGTAACCCTGGCAGGTGTCAAGGTCAGCGAGCTTGCCGAGAAGTACGGCACGCCGCTGTTTGTCATCGACGAAGACGATTTCCGTTCACGCTGCCGCGACATGGCCCGAGCGTTCGGCCCGGATGCCAAGGTGCATTACGCATCCAAGGCATTCCTGTGTGGTGAGATCGCACGCTGGGTTGCCGACGAAGGTCTGTCACTCGACGTGTGCTCCGGTGGCGAATTGGCAATCGCACTGCACGCCGATTTCCCGGCCGAGCGAATTGCCATGCACGGCAACAACAAGTCCGTCGCCGAGCTGACGGCCGGTGTTGCTGCTGGTGTCGGTCACGTCGTCCTCGACTCTGCAGTCGAGATCGAACGCCTCAACCGCGTCGCCGGTGAGGCCGGAGTTGTCCAGGACGTGCTGATCCGCCTGACCGTCGGCGTCGAAGCGCACACCCACGAATTCATCTCCACCGCACACGAAGATCAGAAGTTCGGATTCTCGTTGGCCGGGGGAGCGGCAATCGACGCAGTGCGCCGCGTCTTTGCCGCCGACAACCTGCGCCTCGTCGGACTGCACAGCCACATCGGCTCGCAGATCTTCGACGTCGACGGCTTCGAGGTGGCAGCCCATCGCGTCATCGGGCTGCTTCGCGACGTCGTCGCGGAGTTCGGCGTCGAGAAGACCAAGCAGATCTCGATAATCGACCTCGGTGGCGGCATGGGAATTTCGTACATCCCGTCCGACGACCCGCCGCCCGTCGACGAACTCGCAGCCAAGCTCGGCCACATCGTGCGCAACGAATCGGCACTGGCCGGACTGCCCGAGCCGACACTGGCCGTCGAACCCGGCCGCGCCATCGCCGGACCAGGCACGGTGACGCTCTACGAGGTCGGCACCATCAAGGACGTCACGGTGGGCAGCGCACTGACACGCCGCTACATCAGCGTCGACGGCGGCATGAGCGACAACATCCGCACATCGCTCTACGGTGCGGAGTACGAAGCCAAGTTGGTCTCACGTACATCCGAGGCCGATCCTGTTGTTGCACGTGTTGTCGGAAAGCACTGTGAATCCGGTGACGTCGTCATTCGGGACACCTGGATGCCCGAGGACGTCGGACCTGGTGATTTACTTGCGGTAGCAGCGACCGGTGCATACTGCTATTCGATGTCGAGCAGGTACAACCTGCTCACCCGCCCAGCCGTGGTGGCGGTGCGTGACGGAGTTTCACGCGTGATTCTGCGGAGGGAAACAGTGGAAGATCTGCTCAGCTTGGAGGTATCGCAGTGACGAGCCAATCGGCGCATCGCGCTATCGGTGTGGCCGTTCTCGGCCTCGGTAACGTCGGAAGTGAAGTCGTCCGCATCATTCGTGAGCAGGCCGAGGAGCTCGAAGCTCGCGTCGGCGCTCCGTTGGAACTGCGGGGAGTTGCCGTTCGTCGTATCGGCTCCGACCGCGGAATTCCCGAGGACATGCAGACGACGGATGCAGAATCTCTCGTCGCCCGCGAGGACGTGGACATCGTCGTCGAGGTGATCGGCGGAATCGAGCTGCCGCGAAAGCTGATCCTCTCCTCGCTCAATTCGGGCAAGTCCGTCGTCACCGCCAACAAGGCGTTGCTCGCGGACCACACCGGTGAATTGGCGGAGGCAGCCGAAGCAAACTCGGTCGACCTGTACTTCGAGGCGGCTGTCGCCGGCGCGATCCCGGTCATCCGCCCGCTGACGCAGTCGCTCGCAGGCGACCGGGTCAACAAGGTTGCCGGAATTGTGAACGGCACCACCAACTTCATCCTCTCCGCGATGGCCGAAACGGGCGCGGACTACGAGGAAACCCTCGCCGAAGCCGGCCGCCTCGGATACGCGGAAGCCGATCCGACCGCCGACGTCGAAGGCTACGACGCCGCAGCAAAGGCCGCGATCCTCGCGTCCATCGCGTTCCACACCCGCGTCACCGCCGCCGACGTGTACCGCGAAGGAATCTCCACCATCACCTCCGCGGACCTGGCGTCGGCGAAGGCACTCGACTGCACGATCAAGCTGCTCTCGATCTGCGAGCGAATCGTCACGCCCAAGGGCAAGGAACGGATCTCCGCGCGGGTCTACCCAGCGCTTGTTCCGCTCACTCACCCGCTCGCCACCGTCAACGGCGCATTCAATGCCGTTGTCGTGGAAGCGGAAAACGCCGGCCGACTCATGTTCTACGGCCAGGGCGCAGGCGGCGCTCCCACCGCTTCCGCGGTGATGGGTGATCTCGTGATGGCGGCGCGCAACAAGGTTCACGGTGGCCGCGGCCCCCGCGAATCCAAGTACGCCAAGCTCAAGGTCGCTCCGATGGGCGACATCCTCACGCGCTACTACGTGAACATGGAGGTGGCGGACAAGGAAGGCGTGCTGTCCGCAGTCGCCGCCGAGTTCGCGAAGCACGGCGTGAGCATCTCCGTCGTCCGTCAGGAAGGTGCCGGCGCCGGCGCTCGACTGGTGGTCGTCACTCATGTAGCAACCGACGCGGCTCTCTCCGAAACCGTGGCGGCCCTCAACGAACTCGAATTCGTCACCGCTGTGACCAGCGTGCTGCGACTGGAAGGCACTGAACAATGACCGGCATCGTCAATCCCGTCCACAAAGCTTGGCCGGGACTCATCGAGGCATACCGGGATCGTCTGGCAATCGGCGACAACTGGAAGACCGTCACCCTGCGTGAGGGCGGCACCCCGCTCCTGCCGGCCGGTCATCTCTCCGAAATCACCGGTTGCGACGTCTACCTCAAGGTCGAGGGCCTCAACCCCACCGGTTCGTTCAAGGACCGCGGCATGACGATGGCCGTCACCGACGCCCTCGCTCGTGGCCAGCGCGCCGTGCTCTGCGCCTCCACCGGCAACACCTCTGCCTCGGCTGCCGCGTACGCCGCCAAGGCCGGAATGACCTGCGCCGTCCTGATCCCGCAGGGCAAGATCGCCATGGGCAAGCTCGCTCAGGCAGTCATGCACGGCGCCAAGATCATTCAGGTCCAGGGCAACTTCGACGACTGCCTCGAACTGGCAAGAAAGACCACCGCGGAGTTCCCGACCATCGGTCTCGTCAACTCTGTGAACCCGGTGCGCATCGAAGGCCAGAAGACCGCGGCATTCGAAATCATGGACGTCCTGGGCAAGGCTCCCGACGTTCACGCACTCCCGGTCGGAAACGCCGGAAATATCACGGCGTACTGGCGCGGATACTCCGAGTACTACGCGGACGGTCTGACCACGGTCAAGCCCCGCATGCTCGGCGTGCAGGCAGCCGGAGCCGCACCGCTGGTCAACGGTGCGCCCGTCAAGGATCCCGAGACCATCGCCACCGCAATCCGGATCGGTTCTCCCGCATCCTGGAACGGCGCTGTCGCGGCCAAGGAAGAGTCGAACGGCGCATTCCGCGCCGCAACCGACGAGAAGATCCTCGAGGCCTACCGTCTGATCGCTGCCACCGAAGGCGTTTTCGTGGAGCCGGCGTCGGCAGCGAGCGTTGCCGGGCTCCTCGCAGCCCGCGCCGAAGGATGGCTGGAGCCCGGACTGACCGTCGTGTGCACCGTGACCGGTAACGGCCTCAAGGATCCCGATACCGCTCTGAAGGGCATGCCGAACGTCGAGCCCATCGGTGTTGATCCCGTTGCCGTTGCGGCTGCCCTCGAGCTTGCATAGTGTCCGTGGACTCGTCAACCACTCCGCGGAATCCGGTATCTGACATGACCAGAACCCTGCCTGTCGGTATTTCGGTGACCGCACGCGTCCCGGCCTCGAGTGCAAACTTGGGGCCGGGGTTCGACACCCTCGGCTTGGCTCTGGGGCTGTACGACGAAATCGTGGTCACCACAACGGATTCCGGCCTGAATATCCAGGTCGAAGGTGAGGGTGCCGCAGACGTGCCCTGGGGCCCTTCGCATCTGGTCGTTCGGGCCATCGAGCGCGGACTCGAAGCTGCCGGTGTGTGGGCCAGTGGCCTGGATGTGCTGTGCCGCAACGTGATCCCGCATTCGCGTGGGCTCGGTTCGTCCGCGTCGGCGGCAGTGGGCGGACTTGCTGCCGCAAACGGATTGGCCCGTGCACTCGACGCCGAGATCGGCCTTACCGACGAGCAGTTGGTCCAGTTGTCCTCCGAGTTCGAAGGGCACCCGGACAATGCGTCGGCGAGTGTCCTGGGCGGCGCAGTGGTGTCGTGGAGTTGCCCGTCCATCGTTGATGGCGACGAGCCGATCTACTCGGCCGCAAAACTCGACGTTCATCCCGATATCCGTGCAGTAGCACTGGTTCCGGAAGAACGATCCTCCACCGCGCACACCCGCGGACTGCTTCCCGAGATGGTTCCGCACCAGGATGCGTCGTTCAACGCAAGCCGCAGCGCTCTGGCTGTCGTCGCCCTGACGACGCGTCCGGATCTGTTGATGGCAGCCACCGAAGATCGTCTGCATCAGAGCCAGCGCGCGCCCGCGTTGCCGTTGACAACACGATGGATCTCGATTCTTCGTGAGGCCGGTATCGCGGCTACCGTTTCCGGCGCAGGCCCCACCGTGCTCGCGCTGAGCACGGAACCGTTGCCCGAGCAGTTGGCTGAGGCGGCGCGAGCCGACGGTCTCCGAGTTCTCGAACTCGAGATTGCTTCCGGTGTCGAGGTTCGTCCGACCCTGGACTGAGTTGGCTCCCGCCCGGTTGCCAGGGAAGTGAAGTGACACACGCGGGTTTCGGATAATCTTGCCGGACTCGTGGATCGGCGCTATCCTGGCAATGTCCGTACATCGTGCGCGTCAGTCGCCGGTGCATCATCAAGGGGCCAAACTCCTACCCAGTCGGGAATTGGGGTCCACAATCCTTGACGTGATCCTCGCACTTGTACCTTCTCGGGAAGGTCTGAATCCTCGACGGCACAATCCGTCGATGTTTCGTCAGTCGCGGCAGGTGTGCGACAGCATGTCGGTTTGAAACAGGGGCGGTTCGAGCACCGGTTTCCGACGGCCATGTTGATGACGGGCAAGCCGGTAGTTCTTGACATGCAACTCTCGACATGCAACTAAGTACGGCACCTCCGAGTTCGGTAATCAATCGAAACTTCGGGACGAACCCTCGACTCTGCGCCGCGCAAGTGAGGGAAGGAAAGGACCTCCGTGACCGATACGGACCTCATCGCCACCACTGCACCCAAGGCGAATTCCGCTGGGGCGCAGTCAGGCGACAATTCTCAGGCGTCATCTTCAGCACCCAGTGGTGCGGTGGCGACCTCCACGAAGCGTGCCGACGCACGTCGTGGCGCCGGGCTCTCCGGCATGGTGCTCACCGAACTGCGCAGTCTTGCCGGTGAACTGGGCATCAAGGGCACTTCCGGGATGCGCAAGGGCGACTTGATCGCCGCGATCAAGGAACGTCAGGGCGGCAGCGCCAAGGCGGCACCCGCTCAGAGTGAACTCACGCTCGACGACGCACCGGTTACCCGCACACGCGCCAAGAGCACCCGCGCCGCGCGCACCGAAACTGCCGAAGCTCCGGCTCCTGTCGAAGCTCCCGCAGCCGAGCCCGCCGCAGCAGCACCAGCCACGCGTACCGACACGTCCGAAGAAGCCGAGGCGGGAGCCCCTCGTCGTGGCCGTCAGCGTCGCGGCGCTGCACGTCGCGCCGGTTCACCCGACCAGGGCGAGCTGAACATCGAGCAGGAGTCGGCACCGGCTGCTAACGCACCGGCCGCTGTAGCACCGGCAACTGAAGCACCCGTCGAGCGTAAGCAGAACGAGCGCGCCGAGACCCGGACCGATTCCGATCAGTCCGGCTCTGCCGAGCAGACCACCGAGCGTCCCCGCCGCGAGCGCAACAACCGCGACAACCAGGGACAGCGCGACAACCAGGGACAGCGCGACAACCAGGGACAGCGCGACAACCAAGGTCAGCGCGACAACCAGGGCCAGCGCGGTAACCAGGATCGTCAAGATCGTCAGGATCGCGGAAATCAGAGCAATGCCGGCCAGAACAACGCCGGCCCGCGCACTGACAACCGCAACAACGGTCCGGACGACGACGAAGAAGGTGGCCGCGGACGTCGCGGACGCCGCTTCCGTGAGCGTCGTGGCCGTGGCCGCGAACGCGGCGAGGGCGGTGCACCCAGCGAGTCACGCGAGACCGAGATCCGCGAGGACGACGTCCTGCAGCCGGTAGCCGGCATCCTCGACGTACTCGACAACTACGCGTTCGTGCGTACGTCGGGATACCTCGCCGGACCCAACGACGTCTACGTCTCCATGAACCTGATCCGCAAGAACGGTCTGCGCCGCGGCGACGCCATCACCGGTGCTGTCCGGGTTTCCCGTGACGGCGACCAGAGCAATCAGCGTCAGAAGTTCAACCCGCTGGTGCGCATCGACACCGTCAACGGTGGTGATGTCGAGGCTGCGAAGAAGCGTCCCGAGTTCAACAAGCTCACGCCGCTCTACCCGAACCAGCGTCTGCGTCTCGAGACCGAGCAGAACATTCTGACGACGCGTGTCATCGACCTGGTGATGCCCATCGGTAAGGGCCAGCGCGCCCTGATCGTGAGCCCGCCCAAGGCCGGTAAGACCAGCGTGTTGCAGGCGATCGCCAACGCCATCGCGACCAACAACCCGGAGTGCTACCTCATGGTGGTCCTCGTGGACGAGCGTCCCGAGGAAGTGACCGACATGCAGCGAAGCGTGAAGGGCGAGGTTATCTCCTCGACCTTCGACCGCCCGCCGGGAGACCACACCTCGGTCGCCGAGCTCGCCATCGAGCGCGCAAAGCGTCTCGTGGAAATGGGCAAGGACGTCGTGGTTCTGCTCGACTCGATCACACGATTGGGTCGTGCGTACAACAACTCGTCGCCCGCGTCGGGACGCATCCTCTCCGGTGGTGTCGACTCCACGGCTCTGTACCCGCCGAAGCGTTTCCTCGGTGCTGCCCGCAACATCGAGCACGGTGGCTCGCTCACCATCATCGCTACCGCGATGGTCGAGACCGGATCCACCGGCGACACCGTGATCTTCGAAGAGTTCAAGGGCACCGGCAACGCCGAGCTCAAGCTCGATCGCAAGATCGCCGAACGTCGTGTGTTCCCGGCTGTGGACGTCAACCCGTCCGGTACGCGTAAGGACGAGCTGCTCCTGAGCCCCGACGAAGCCGCCGTGCTGCACAAGCTGCGTCGTGTGCTGTCCGGGCTGGACTCGCATCAGGCCATCGATCTGCTGATCGACCGTCTGAAGAAGAGCAAGAACAACCTCGAGTTCCTGATGCAGGTCTCCAAGACCGCACCGGGCGCAATCGACGACTGATCTTCGGTCACGAAAGAAGAACCCCACAGCCGATTTGGCTGTGGGGTTTTTCGCGTCTGTGGAACAAACTGACGGGGGAGTGCGTTATGGAATTCGTACAGCCCACTTCCTTCAGAAAGTTCAGACGCGGATTACCGGCTCTACCACCACGTCTGGCATACTGAACGGCCGAGTCCGGTTCCGGTTCACGATGTCGATTGGCGACGTCGACCCGGCGACCATTGAAAGGGACACCATGAAGGCAGGAATCCACCCAACCTACGTAGCGACCACCGTCGTTTGCGGTTGCGGTAACACGTTCGAGACTCACAGCACCAAAGAGTCCGGACGCATCAACGTCGAGGTTTGCTCGCAGTGCCATCCCTTCTACACGGGCAAGCAGAAGATTCTCGACACCGGTGGACGCGTTGCTCGCTTCGAGGCTCGCTACGGCAAGCGCGCAGACAGCAAGGTTCAGACCGAAGACTAGCTGTTCCGCCGACGCCCGATCTGCAATTGCGGATCGGGCGTCGGCTTTTTTGTGCCTGCACTCGGTTTTGCGCGTTTCCCGGGTAGTAGCGTCGAATTATCTTTAAGCGCGCACCGTAGGAAACGAAAACTCAGAGCGGAGCGAACCATGGCAGGCGCAACCAAGCCCTCGGCCATCGACGACATCCTGGCAGAACATGCCGGTCTCGAAGCGCAGATGTCCGACCCGGCGCTGCACAACGACCCGACGGCCGCCCGCCGTGTCGGAAAGCGGTTCGCCGAGCTCTCGCCCATCATGTCGACGTACAACAAGCTCACTGCTGCGCAGGACGATCTGGAAGCCGCGCGTGAACTCGCTGCCGACGATTCCAGCTTTGCCGCGGAGATTCCGGACCTCGAGTCCGAGGTCGCACAGCTCGAGCAGACGCTGACCGATCAACTTGCCCCGCGTGATCCCCACGACGGCGACGACGTCGTTCTCGAAGTGAAGTCGGGTGAAGGCGGCGAGGAGTCGGCACTCTTTGCTTCCGACCTGGCCCGCATGTACGTCCGCTACGCGGAACGTCACGGCTGGCGCGTCGAAATCCTGGATGCGACGGTCTCCGATCTCGGTGGATACAAAGAAGCAACCATTTCGATCAAGAGTAAGTCCGATACCCCAGACGGCGTATGGGCACGACTCAAGTTCGAGGGCGGCGTTCACCGCGTCCAGCGCGTGCCCGTCACCGAATCGCAGGGACGTGTGCATACTTCCGCCGCCGGTGTCCTGGTGTACCCGGAACCCGAAGAGGTCGAACAGGTTCAGATTGACGAGGGTGACCTGCGCATTGACGTCTACCGCTCGTCCGGCAAGGGTGGCCAGGGCGTCAACACCACCGACTCCGCGGTGCGAATCACTCACCTGCCCACCGGAATTGTGGTCACGTGCCAGAACGAACGCTCGCAGCTTCAGAACAAGGCCCGCGCCATGCAGGTGCTGGCTGCTCGTCTGCAGGTTGTCGCAGAGGAAGCCGCAGACGCGGAAGCTTCCGCCGGACGCCAGAGCCAGGTCAGGACCGTCGACCGCTCGGAACGTATCCGCACCTACAACTTTCCCGAGAACCGCATCACCGATCACCGCATCGGATTCAAGTCGCACAACCTCGACGCGGTTCTCGACGGAGAGCTTGATCCGCTCCTCGACGCACTGGGCAAGGCGGACCGCGAGGCCCGCCTCGCAGCCGAATAGGCGGGCGACATGACAACTCGTGAATTTCTCAGGCGTGGCAGGCTGTACGCGTGAGCAGACTCCCACTCCGTTTGGCGCTGATCGAGGCAGCCAAAGAGCTCGACGCGGCCGGCGTACCCAGCCCACGTAATGATGTCGAACTGCTGGCGTCGCATCTGCTCGGGGTAGAGCGCACCCGCCTAGGCCTGATTCCGTTGGTCGACCCCGAGGTGATCGAGGCGTTCAACGGCATGGTGGCGCAGCGCGCGAAGCGAATCCCGTTGCAGCACATCATCGGCAGCGCGTCGATGGGCAATATCGACGTTGCCGTCGGTCCGGGTGTGTTCATCCCGCGGCCCGAAACCGAGTTGCTGATGGGCTGGGCACTCTCGTTCCTCGAAGGATGCGGCAGTAGGCCTCCGGTTGTCCTGGACCTGTGCACCGGCTCGGGCGTGCTTGCGCTGTCCATCGCCGAGGCAAGGCCGGACGCTGTGGTGCATGCCGTGGAGAAAGAGCCCGCCGCGCTGGCGTGGGCGCGTCGCAACGCCGCGGACCGTGAAACAGCGGGGGATACCCCGATTCATCTTCATCAAGGTGATGTCACCGATCGCAATCTGCTGCAGGCTCTCGAAGGCAAAGTCGACCTCGTCGTCTCCAACCCGCCGTACATTCCCGAAGGGGCGCAGCTGCAGCCCGAGGTCATGGATTACGACCCGCACACGGCTCTCTTCGGTGGTCCGGACGGTTTGTCCGTCATCAAACCCATGATCAGCAACATCGCACGCTGGCTGCGGATCGGCGGCGCCGCCGGGATCGAGCACGACGACACCAACGGCGACGGCGTCGCGGCACTGTTCTCCGGTCGACGGGTGTTCGGCGAAGTGGAGCAGCATCCGGACCTGGCCGGTCGCCCCCGTTTTGTTGTCGCGAGACGCGTCGCCACCGACGTGGAAGCCCAGCGTGAGCGAGACCACGGAATGCCGAGTGACAGGATGGTCCAGTGAGCACCGTTTACGACTGTAGTGAAATTGATACCCGTACGGCAGGTCTAGCTGCCGCTAAGAATGCACTCAAAGCCGGCCGCTTGGTTGTCCTTCCGACAGACACGTTGTACGGATTGGCTGCTGATGCGTTCGACAGCGAGGCCGTCACGAGCCTCCTCCGCGCCAAGGGGCGCGGCCGGGACATGCCGGTTCCCGTTCTGGTCGGATCCTGGAACACCATCGACGGACTCGTCTACAGCGTCCGTCCGCAGGCACGCGATCTCGTTCGCGCATTCTGGCCGGGCGGGCTGAGTCTGGTTGTCGAACAAGCACCCTCACTGGCCTGGGATCTCGGCGATACGCGCGGAACGGTCATGCTTCGCATGCCGTTGCACCCCGTCGCATTGGAATTGCTGCGCGACGTCGGACCGCTTGCCGTCTCGAGCGCCAACATCTCCGGACGTCCACCGGCCACCACGGTCGACGAGGCTCGTGATCAGCTAGGCGGCTCGGCCAGCGTCTACCTCGACGGCGGACCGGCAGCACACGCGGTGGCGTCGACGATCGTGGATCTGACCGGCGACTCGCCCCGTATCCTGCGGGTCGGCGCCGTGTCGGCGGAAGATATCGCAGACGTGTTGGGCACTACGCCGGAAAGCCTTGTAGAGGGAGTTTCGTAACGATGGTCGGTGCCCGCCAGAACACGGGTGATTCTCCCCAGTGATCACGACGCACCAGGCCACCGAGATCCTCGCGCAGTCAAGCGGGGGAACGGGCGTACCGATCCGAGAACTCCTGCTGGTTCTGTGCACCGCTGCTGTGGTCACCTATCTGGCTACCGGCGCAGTACGGATACTGGCCATTCGCTTCGGAGCGGTGGCGATACCGCGCGACCGTGACGTCCACGTTCAGCCGACGCCTCGTCTCGGTGGTGTCGGAATGTATGTGGGTTTGGCTGCCGGGCTACTCTTCGCGCAGCAATTGCCTGCTCTGACACGAGGATTCGAGTTCGACAGTCATGACGTTCAAGCGGCGCTGGTGTCCGGCGGTGTCATAGTCCTGGTGGGGATCATCGACGACAAGTGGGGACTCGACGCCCTCACGAAGTTCGTCGGTCAGGTGACTGCCGCCGGAATCATGGTGGTGATGGGCGTCAGTTGGTTCATCATCTACAACCCGTTCGGTGACGGCGGATCGACCATCATTCTCGACCAGATCCAATCGGGCCTGTTCACGGTTGCCGTTGCCGTCGCAACTATCAACGCCATGAATTTCGTCGACGGTCTCGACGGTCTGGCGGCGGGACTCGGCCTTATTGCCGCGGTCGCGATCCTCCTCTTCTCGATCGGACTCCTGCACGATCAGGGCGGTGATGTCAGCGTGTACCCGCCGGCGATGATCGCCGCTGCTCTCGCCGGAGCGTGCCTCGGATTTCTGCCGCACAATTTCAATCCGGCACGGATATTCATGGGTGATTCCGGATCCATGCTGATCGGACTCATGCTTGCCGCGATTTCGACGTCCGCGTCCGGCCGGATTCCGCTGACGGCCTACGGCACGCGCGATCTTGTCGGTCTCCTCGCGCCGTTGCTGCTGGTCAGTGCTGTGATGTTCATCCCCATGCTGGACATGCTGCTTGCGGTCATCCGCCGCACGAGGGCAGGTGTGAGTCCGTTCAGTCCGGACAAGATGCATCTGCATCACCGGTTGCTGCAGATCGGTCACACCCATCGCCGAGTTGTGCTGGTCATCTACTCGTGGGTGGGGGTTCTTGCGTTCGGCGCTGTGGGATCTTCGCTGCTGGATCGACAGTTGGTTGTTGTCCTCGTGGCGGCCGGGTTACTTGCGGCATTCCTGTTCACGGCGATCCCGTCACTGCGCGATCGCCGGCAGGAGCGAGGGTAGGGAACTTTTCCGATCCATTACCCTTGAGCATCGTGACGAACACCCCGCAATCAGTGCCGGCATCGCAGCCCATTCCCGATTCGACCGCAGCAATGCGCTCCGCAGTGAAGTGGGGCGTGATCGGACTGGTTGTGCTGACCATTGTCGGTTCCCTGCTCGGGTGGCTGATCGGCGGTAAGGAAGGCCTGTACGGCGCGCTTCTCGGCGCCGCCGTCGGCGGTGGGTTCATTCTCTTCACCGCACTGGGTGTTCTTCTCACGTCGAAACTGCCGGCCCTGACCGCTGGTGCAGTTCTTCTCGGGACCTGGTTGCTCAAGATGATCCTGGCAATTGTGGTGCTCGCGATTCTGAAACCGCTCGACTTCTATGACAAGACGTCGTTGGTACTGGTCATGGTATTTGCGTTGGTTATCGTCCTCGGGGCGGAAACATACGGTGTTCTCGGAACCAAGACGCCGTACGTGGACCCCACCCCGAGCGCCCCGGTCAACGACGAAGAGTAGTACTACAAATCGTAACGAACCGCCCCTTCAGGTACCCCATCTACACAATGTCGTAGATGACTTGGTAGGGTCAGCGTCAAGCGAGAGCAAAGGCAGGCTAGGTAACCCTCAGCCGACGATGCCATGTGCTCGCAGGTGGCCGATATTCTGGGCCACTGAGTCGACGAGAGTCGCCGACACCGACAGAAGCCAGGCCCCCGCGAGGGTTCTCCAGCAACTGACGAATGCGCGAGTCGAACTTGTCGACTTGTAGATCGTCAATGTCCGATCGAACCGCAGTCAATGATGGCTGCGGACCGACTACGGGAGAGAACGCTGAGCGTCACCACCCTGGCCGCCGTGGAGTTCCACGCGCCGTCACTAGACGATTTTTTCCCCGAATCAGTACTGATTCACGCGGGTCCGTTCGAGCTCGACCGACTGATGCTCATCCGCATTCTGATGTCGGTGTTGGTAGCAGCGTTCTTCGCAATTGCGATGCGCAGCCCGCGGTTGATTCCGCGTGGTGTGCAGAACGTAGCCGAGATCGCGTTGGACTTCGTTCGCGTGCAGATCGCTGAAGACGTTCTCGGTAAGGAACAGGGCAAGCGATTCCTGCCCGTCATTGCCACGATCTTCTTCGTCGTCATCGCCAACAACGTCTCCGCGATCATCCCCTTCTTGAACATCTCACCGAACGCGCGTATCGGTATGCCGTTGGTTCTCGCGGCACTCGCATACATCGTCTTCAACTACGTGGGCATCAAGAAGTACGGCTTCTTCAAGTACGTGAAGAGCAGCATCGTTGTGCCCGGCGTTCCGACTGCCCTGCACTTCCTGCTGATCCCGATCGAGTTCATCTCGACGTTCGTCCTGCGCCCCTTCACGTTGATGGTTCGTCTTATGGCCAACATGTTGGCCGGCCACATCCTGCTGGTGCTGTTCCTCGGAGCAACGAACTTCTTTGTCCTCAACGGCGGCTTCCAGGCACTCTTCGGTGTTGCCTCCCTGGCCGCGGCTATCGCCTTCACCTTCTTCGAAATCCTGGTGATCGTGCTGCAGGCCTACGTTTTCTCTCTGCTGGCCGCGGTCTACATCGACCTCGCCTTGCACGCCGAAGATCACTGACCACACCACATTTCAGCTACACCAAGAACTGAGCCTTTCGTCGACACCGGCGAAGGTCAACTGAAAGGGAATGGAACACCATGAGCGTCGCTTACCTGGCACAGGAAGTTGCCGAGCAGACCATCACCAACAAGGGTTATGGCGCCATCGGCTACGGCCTCGCGGCAATCGGCCCCGGCATCGGTATCGGCATCGTTGTCGGTAAGGCAATCGAGGGCATGGTTCGCCAGCCCGAGATGGCCGGACAGGTTCGTACCACCATGTTCCTCGGTATTGCATTCACCGAGGCCCTCGCGCTGATCGGCCTCGTCGCCGGCTTCATTTTCTAAGAGACCGACATGGCAGCCACCATTACTCTGCTCGCGGCCGCTGAGGGTGAGACTCACAACCCTCTCGTGCCCGCGACGTACGACATCGTATGGTCCATCGTCTGCCTCGTCGTTGTCGGTTTTGTCTTCTGGAAGTTCGTACTTCCGATGTTCCAGAAGGTCCTTGCCGATCGCACCGAGCAGATCGAGGGCGGGATCAAGAAGGCCGAAGAGGCACAGGCCGAGGCAAAGGACGCGCTTGAGCAGTACCGCGCGCAGCTTGCCGAAGCTCGCACCGAGGCCGCGCAGATCCGTGAGGAAGCGCGCACCCAGGGTCAGCAGATCATTGCTGACATGAAGGTTCAGGCGCAGGAGGAGAGCGATCGCATCGTGGCCGCAGGCCACAGCCAGCTCGTCGCCCAGCGTCAGCAGATCGTCGCTGAGCTCCGCTCGGATCTCGGCAAGACCGCTGTAGACCTGGCCGAGAAGGTCATCGGAGAGTCCCTCGCCGACGACGTGAAGCGTGCCGGAACGGTTGATCGATTCCTCAACGAGCTCGACGCCGTCAGCGCTGATTCAGCCAGGAAGTGAGCAACATGTACGCAGCGAGCCGTGAATCCTTGGCGCAGACGCGTTCTGCGCTGAGCAGCGCCCTGGGCGCAGTCTCTGCAGGTGCCGCTACCGCGGCCGCTGCGCAGGCTGGGTCCGAGCTCTTCTCGGTGGTCGAGGTACTTGACGGCCAGCGCGCTCTTCGCAGCGCGCTGGCTGACGCTTCGGCACCGGTCGCTGGTCGCCAGGGCTTGGCTGAGCAGTTGTTCTCCGGAAAGGTCGGCGCGGAAGCGCTGGCAACCGTGAAAGCAGCTGCAGGCCAGGATTGGTCAGCGGGCCGCGACTTGGTCAACTCGCTCGAACTGCTCGGCCGCGAAGCTCTGCTTCGCGCCGCAGCCGATCAGGGCCAGTTGGACACCGTCGAGGACGAGCTGTTCCGTCTCGGCCGCATCGTGGCAGGGGATCCCAGCCTGGAGCAGACGCTCTCGGATCTGTCGGTTCCCGCAGCCCGCAAGCGTGAGTTCCTTTCGCGCCTGCTCTACGGCAAGGTCACCGCGGTCACCGAGGCACTTGCCGGACAGGCCGTCGGCCGGTTGAAGTCTGCACCCGCAGACACTTTCGACCAGCTGTCGAATCTTGCCGCCGCGCAGCGTGATACCGCTGTTGCCCACGTGCGCAGCGCTTCGGCGTTGAGTGCGGAGCAGACGGATCGTTTGACGAGCACACTTACCCGCACCTACGGGAAGCCGGTAACCGTGCACGTCGAGATCGATCCCGCACTTCTCAGCGGCTTGGTCGTCCGGGTGGGCGACGAGGTCATCGACGGTAGTGCAGCGGGACGACTCGCAGCACTGCGGAAGAACCTCAAATAGTCCTTCAGCCGAACACACACTCCAGATCTTTTCGAAGACCAGATACCGAGAGCAGGAAAAACATGGCGGAGCTGACGATCTCCTCCGACGAGATCCGTAGCGCGATCGACAACTACACCGCGAGCTACTCCCCGGAGGCCTCCCGTGAGGAGGTCGGCACAGTGACCGACACCAGTGACGGCATTGCGCACGTCTCTGGCCTGCCTTCGGCTATGTCCAACGAGCTGTTGGAGTTCCCCGGTGGAATCGTCGGCGTCGCGCTCAACCTGGATGCCACCGAAATCGGTGCAGTCATCCTGGGTGACTACCAGAACATTCAAGAAGGCCAGGAAGTAAAGCGCACGGGCGACGTTCTGTCGGTTCCCGTCGGCGACGCTTTCCTCGGCCGCGTCATCGACCCGTTGGGTGCTCCCATCGACGGCCTCGGCGAGATCGAGAGCACCGAAAACCGTGCACTCGAACTGCAGGCCGCTTCGGTGCTCGAGCGCCAGCCGGTCGAAGAGCCGCTCCAGACCGGTATCAAGGCTATCGACGCCATGACCCCGATCGGCCGCGGCCAGCGCCAGCTCATCATCGGCGACCGCAAGACCGGCAAGACCGCGGTCTGCATCGACGCGATCCTGAACCAGAAGGCCAACTGGGATTCCGGCGATGTCAACAAGCAGGTTCGCTGCATCTACGTTGCCATCGGTCAGAAGGGCTCCACCATCGCGGGCGTCAAGGCTGCCCTCGAGGAGAAGGGCGCGATGGAGTACACCACCATCGTTGCTGCTCCGGCTTCTGATTCCGCAGGCTTCAAGTGGCTCGCACCGTACACCGGCTCGGCCATCGGCCAGCACTGGATGTACCAGGGCAAGCACGTTCTGGTCGTGTTCGACGACCTGACCAAGCAGGCAGAGGCGTACCGCGCCATCTCGCTGCTGCTGCGTCGCCCGCCGGGACGTGAGGCATACCCCGGTGACGTCTTCTACTTGCACTCCCGTCTGCTGGAGCGTTCGGCGAAGCTGTCCGACGCACTCGGTGGCGGCTCGCTGACGGCTCTGCCGATCATCGAGACCAAGGCAAACGACGTCTCGGCATACATCCCGACCAACGTCATTTCCATCACCGACGGCCAGGTCTTCCTCGAGTCCGACCTGTTCAACAAGGGCGTTCGCCCCGCGATCAACGTCGGTATCTCGGTCTCCCGCGTCGGTGGCGCTGCACAGACCAAGGGCATGAAGAAGGTTTCCGGTTCGCTGCGTCTGGAACTGGCTCAGTTCCGTGAGCTCGAAGCGTTCTCCGCCTTCGCATCCGATCTCGACGCTGCCTCCAAGGCTCAGCTCGAGCGCGGTGCCCGTCTGGTCGAGCTGCTCAAGCAGGATCAGTACAGCCCGATCCCCGTCGAAGACCAGATCATCTCGATCTACCTCGCCGGCGAAGGCACCTTCGACAGCGTCCCGATCGGCGACGTCCGTCGCTTCGAGAAGGAACTGCTCGAAGACCTCAAGCACTCGGCTGCAGGCGTTTACTCCAGCATCAACGGCGGTAAGGCACTCGATGCCGACAACGCTGCTGCGCTGATCGCTGCAACCGACAAGTTCAAGGAAGGCTTCATCGCATCCGACGGAAGCCGGGTCGTGAACGAAGCCGAGGCCGACGCTCTGGGCGCAGACGAGGTCGCGAACGAGCAGATCAACGTCAAGCGCAAGACCGTCAGCAAGTGACGCACGCGCCCATGACACTGCGAATTCCGAAGGGAGAGTGATTGATCGATGGCAAGCATTCTCGAATTGCGGTCCCGTATCAAGTCGGTCAACTCGACCAAGAAGATCACCAAAGCACAGGAACTGATCGCGACTTCGCGTATCACGAAGGCTCAGATTCGCGTCGCCGCATCCAAGCCGTATGCCGAGGAGATCACGAAGGTACTCACCGAATTGGCGAGTGCGTCTGCTTCGCTCGATCACCCGCTGCTCAACGAGCGTCCGGAGCCCAAGCGGGCTGCGGTGCTCGTTGTCACCAGTGACCGCGGCATGTGTGGTGGCTACAACTCCAACGTCCTCAAGCAGGCAGAAGAGCTCATGGCTCTGCTCCGCACCGAGGGCAAGGAGCCGGTTGTCTACGTGCTCGGTTCCAAGGGACTCGGTTACTACACCTTCCGTGGCCGCGACATCGGTGCTGCGTGGACGGGCTTCTCGCAGGATCCGGGTTACTCGGATGCCGCGAAGGCCAGCCGCCACCTGGTGGAGCTCTTCATGGCAGGTTCGGGCAACCAGGTCGACGCTCCGAACGGCGAAGGCACCATCGAGGGCGTCGACGAACTCCATATCGTCTACACCCGCTTTGTGTCGATGCTGACCCAGACCCCCGAGGTTCGCCGTATGGCTCCCCTCGAGGTGTCCGTGTCCGAAGAGCGCATCGAACTCGGCGACGACATGCTGACCAACGGTCACGACGACGACCACTCCACCGGTCCCGTCGCTGACTTCAGCTTCGAGCCCGAGCCGGAGAAACTGCTCGGCGCACTTCTGCCGAAGTACGTCAGCACGCGTATCTTCTCGTCGCTTCTCGATGCTGCGGCATCGGAGTCGGCAGCCCGTCGTACCGCTATGAAGGCCGCGACGGACAACGCAAACGAACTGGTGAACACGTTGAGCCGTCAGGCCAACCAGGCTCGCCAGGCCCAGATCACCCAGGAAATCAGCGAGATCGTCGGCGGCGCCAACGCGCTCGCCTCGAGCGCAGGAAGTGACTAGCACATGACCGCAGCAGTAACCGAAAACAACGGGGCAGGTTCGGCTTCGGCCGTAGCCGGCCGCGTCGTGCGGGTCATCGGTCCCGTCGTGGACGTTGAATTCCCGCGTGGCGCTGTTCCTGAACTGTTCAACGCCCTGAACGCCGAGATCACGCTTCCCTCGGTCGCCAAGACGCTGACGCTCGAGGTTGCTCAGCACCTCGGTGACAACCTGGTCCGCACCGTCTCCATGCAGCCCACCGACGGCCTGGTCCGCGGCACTGCAGTGACCGACTCGGGCAAGCCGATCTCGGTTCCCGTCGGTGACGTCGTCAAGGGCCACGTGTTCAACGCACTGGGCGATTGCCTCGACACACCCGGCCTCGGCCGTGACGGCGAGCAGTGGGGCATCCACCGCAAGCCACCAGCCTTCGATCAGCTCGAAGGTAAGACCGAGATCCTCGAGACCGGCATCAAGGTCATCGACCTTCTCACCCCGTACGTCAAGGGTGGAAAGATCGGTCTGTTCGGTGGTGCCGGCGTCGGCAAGACCGTTCTGATCCAGGAAATGATCACGCGTATCGCTCGCGAGTTCTCGGGCACCTCGGTGTTCGCAGGCGTCGGTGAGCGTACCCGTGAGGGCACCGACCTCCACCTGGAAATGGAAGAGATGGGCGTCCTCCAGGACACCGCCCTTGTCTTCGGCCAGATGGACGAGCCGCCCGGAACG
Organism: Rhodococcus sp. MS16; assembly: GCF_013277795.1. Classification (NCBI taxonomy): domain Bacteria; kingdom Bacillati; phylum Actinomycetota; class Actinomycetes; order Mycobacteriales; family Nocardiaceae; genus Rhodococcus; species Rhodococcus sp. MS16. Next base: position 4,132 of record NZ_VBTM01000008.1, on the reverse strand, counting down.
CGTATGCGCGTCGCCCTGTCCGCACTGACGATGGCGGAGTACTTCCGCGACGTTCAGGGCCAGGACGTCCTGCTGTTCATCGACAACATCTTCCGCTTCACGCAGGCAGGTTCCGAGGTTTCCACCCTCCTCGGCCGTATGCCTTCGGCAGTGGGCTACCAGCCCACGCTTGCGGACGAGATGGGTGAGCTCCAGGAGCGCATCACCTCGACCCGTGGTCGTTCGATCACGTCGCTGCAGGCTATTTACGTGCCCGCCGACGACTACACCGACCCCGCGCCGGCTACGACGTTCGCGCACCTCGATGCCACCACCGAGCTCTCGCGCCCGATTTCGCAGATGGGTATTTACCCCGCTGTGGATCCGCTGAGCTCGACCTCCCGCATCCTGGAGCCCGGCATCGTCGGTGCCGAGCACTTCCGCGTTGCCAACGAGGTCAAGCGCATCCTGCAGAAGTACAAGGAACTGCAGGACATCATCGCCATCCTCGGTATGGACGAGCTTCAGGAAGAGGACAAGGTCCTCGTGGGCCGCGCCCGTCGTATCCAGAAGTTCCTCGGCCAGAACTTCATCGTTGCCGAGAAGTTCACCGGTGAGCCCGGCTCCGTCGTGCCGCTTCGCGACACCATCGAAGCCTTCGACCGCGTCTGCAAGGGCGAGTTCGATCACCTTCCCGAGCAGGCATTCAACAGCTGTGGTGGACTCGACGACGTCGAGGCTGCAGCCAAGAAGATGGCCGGGAAGTAGTCCACGATGGCTGAGATGACCGTAGAACTCGTTGCCGTCGAGGAGCGCTTGTGGTCGGGTACGGCGACGCTGGTCAGCGCTCAGACGACTGAGGGCGAGATCGGCATCATGCCTGGGCATGAGCCGGTTCTCGGCCAGCTCATCGAGGGCGGCACCGTGTCGATCACGTCTGTCGACGGTGAGCGCATCGTCGCAGCAGTTCACGGCGGTTTCCTGTCGGTGACGGCTACCACCGTCACGATTCTGGCCGAGTCCGCGGACATGGCCGAGGACATCGACGTGAGCGCTGCCAAGGCAGTACTCGCTGACACCCAAGCCGACGACGAGGCGATTGCGGTCGCCAAGGGTCAGCTTCGGGCAGTCGAGCGCGCGTAGTTAATCAGAGCAAAGCCGCGACGGGAGCCGACGAACAGTGACATTCGGAATGACTGTGTTGATCATTCTGGTTGTGCTGCTCGCGGTTCTCGTCGCGGCTTTTCTGTACCGTCTGGTGATCCTGCGCCGCGGTGGTACGGCAGCACTTCTTCGTGTTCTGCCCTCTCCGGGGGACAGCGGGTGGCGACACGGAATCATTCGCTACGGCGAAAGCTCCTTCGTATTCTTCAAACTTTCTTCTCTCCGGCCCGGTCCGGATTCACGTGTCGACCGTCAAGGCATCGAGGTCGAGAGCCGTCGCTCTCCCTCCGGTACCGAATTCGACATCATGAGTGACGACATCGTTGTCCTGCGTCTGCGTGATGGGTCGTCGAACTACGAAATCGCTTTGGACAGTGGAGCGTTGACCGCGTTCCTGTCCTGGGTGGAATCTCGGCCAGACGGGCGTGCCCGCAGGCGACGTACCGCCTGACCGGAGGTGCGGCGTCAGGCGCCGGCGCCTGGCTTCCAGAGAACATCACCGTTCGGATTGGCAACTCTTCCCATGATGAAGAGCAGATCCGACAATCTGTTGAGGTATTTGGCGGGCAGAACGCTCGTGTCGTCAGGGTGCGCATCGATAGCCGACCACGCCGCTCGTTCGGCTCGGCGAGATACGGTCCGAGCAACGTGCAGTAGAGCTCCCAACGGCGTTCCGCCGGGCAGAATGAACGAATTCAGCGGTGCCAGTTCATCATTGAGCTCGTCGCACCAGCCTTCGAGGCGATCGATGTATGCCTGGGTAACGCGCAGCGGCGGGTATTTGGGATTCTCGACGACCGGGGTGGACAGGTCGGCTCCCGCGTCGAAGAGGTCGTTCTGAATCTGTCGAAGTATCGCCGTCAGACTCTCCGATGGATTGCCGAGGGCCAACGCAACACCGATCGCGGCATTGGTTTCGTCGCAATCCGCATATGCGGTCAGGCGCGGGTCGTTCTTGGACACGCGCGAAAAGTCGCTCAGTCCTGTGGTGCCGTCGTCGCCGGTCCGGGTGTAGATCTTCGTTAGGTGAACACTCATACGCCAACGGTACCGGCGCGGAGTTTCGACGGTTGTGGCTCTAGGCTGTGAACCGTGAGTGAGCACTTTCTTGTAACCGGGGGTAAGCGCCTCGAAGGTGAAGTTTCAGTCGGGGGCGCCAAGAACAGTGTGCTGAAGCTGATGGCTGCAGCATTGTTGGCCGAGGGCACTACCGTCGTGACCAACTGCCCAGACATCCTCGACGTTCCGCTGATGGCGGACGTGCTGCGAGGCTTGGGGTGCGAAGTCGAACTCGAAGATTCCGAAGTTCGGATCACGACGCCGGCCGAACCGAAATACCACGCAGACTTCGACGCTGTGAAGCAGTTCCGCGCATCGGTCTGTGTCTTGGGACCACTCGTAGCGCGCTGTCGACGGGCCGTGGTTGCCCTTCCCGGTGGCGATGCGATCGGATCCCGGCCGCTCGACATGCATCAGTCTGGTCTTCGACTTCTCGGTGCCCACAGCGAAATCGAGCACGGATGTGTTGTGGCGCAGGCCGATGACCTGCACGGTGCAAACATCCGCCTCGTATTTCCGTCGGTCGGTGCTACTGAGAACATCCTCATGGCTGCCGTTCTCGCGCGTGGTGAAACGGTCATCGACAATGCGGCACGTGAACCGGAGATCGTCGATCTGTGCAACATGCTGAACCAGATGGGGGCAAAGGTCAGTGGCGGGGGTTCCACGACGCTCACCATTCAAGGTGTTCGCAAACTGGAACCGACCACACACAGAGTCATCGGTGATCGCATCGTTGCAGCAACCTGGGGCGTCGCCGCGTCGATGACCAGGGGAGATGTACGCGTTCGTGGGGTCAACCACAAGCATCTCGGGTTGGTCCTCGACAAGCTGCGAACTGCAGGCGCCGAAGTGACACCGGAAGTCGACGGTTTTCGAGTTGTCCAACGTGAGCGGCCCAAAGCCGTCAACTTTGCGACGCTCCCGTACCCGGGATTCCCGACGGACCTCCAGCCCATGGCCATCGGACTGGCAGCAGTGGCAGAGGGAACGTCGATGATCACAGAGAACGTCTTCGAATCCCGTTTCCGGTTCGTGGAGGAAATGATCCGTTTAGGCGCAGACGCCCGGACCGACGGTCACCATGCCGTAATCAGGGGAGTGCCGGTTCTGTCCAGCGCGCCGGTGTGGTCTTCGGACATTCGCGCCGGAGCTGGACTTGTTCTTGCCGGCTTGGTGGCAGATGGCGTGACCGAAGTGCACGACATCTTCCACATCGACCGCGGCTATCCGCGCTTTGTCGAGAACCTGCGTGGACTGGGCGGGATTATCGAGAGGGTCAGCACCGAATAGTCGGGGTGCTCGGGGTCACATCGGGCAGTTGTGCGGCTTAGTTGGATTCAGCCGGCACGGAAATCGCTGTGACCTCGCAAATCTTGTCCAGTCCAGTAGAGCGACCAGGCGATTTGTTAATTCGTTGAAGGTTCGCGTAACTTATTCCAAGTCAGAGCGACACGGACACCGACTCCCGCTTCACAGCGAGTGACACGAGGTTGTACGAAGTGCCTGGCCAAAATTCGAAGTAGTTTCCATCATGTATGGTTGTGCTTCAACCCCAGTTCTTCTTCACGATGTTCCGGTTTGCGCCGGTGACTTCGATGGGATAGGCTGGAAAAGTTGCCCCGGAGCGAGTGGCCTGAAGGTCGCGGTGATGGTGTGCGCGTGTTCTTTGAGAACTCAACAGTGTGTCGATGAATGTCAGTGCCAAAATTATTTGGTACTTCACATGTCGAATGATGTTCCGGGCCTTCGGGTTTCGGTTCTGATGTTCGGGGTGTGAGTATTTTTCGTCGGTGATTGTTCATTCTTCCGTCTGAATGGTTGCCGACACATTTTTTGCTAGTTGAGTTTTTTTGCTAGTGATTTGACTCTTTTTGTCTATGACTGATTAGTGGGCTTGCCCGCGAAATCTAGAGTCTTCAACGGAGAG
>NZ_VBTM01000007.1:0-39057 GCF_013277795.1 Rhodococcus sp. MS16 | reverse complement strand
CCTGATCTCGCTCATCACCGCCATTCTCACCTTCATCTGGCTGATCACCTTCGGCGTTCCATACCCGCTATTGCTCGCCGTACTGGTCGCAGTACTCGACCTGATCCCGATAGTCGGATCGACGCTCGCCGGAATCGTCGTAGCACTGGTGGCTTTGACTGTGTCACTACCTATTTCGCTCGCCACCGTAGCCTTCTTCATCATGCTCCGACTCGTCGAGGACTACGTGCTCGTGCCGCGCATCATCGGCCGGACCGTCCAAGTACCACCCCTGATTACGGTCGTTGCTGTCCTGCTCGGCGGGGCTCTGCTCGGAATCGTCGGCGCACTGCTCGCCATCCCGATCGCTGCCGCGATCTTGCTACTGGCCCGCGAAACACTCCTCCCCCAGCTGGACCGCAAGTAAACAGCACTGAACCCCGAAGAACCCCGCAACCGGAACGCCAGCTCACACTGCTTTCATCACCAGAGAAAAGTCACGGTGACCCATCCTCACACCCGGCGAACGCGTCCCGACCGCTCGATACCGAATTCGCATGGATCGCCGGCATCAGCGAACACAAAAAGAATTTACTAGCGAAAAGAGTTAGCACTCGATACGTCTGAGTGCTAAATTCTGATGAGGCCTACGTCACAAGCTAAAGGCCGTCGGTCGAGTCGCGGCAATCAGCCGCTCGCGCGGCCTCGACCACGCCGCGCGAATTTCTTCGATCGAACAAACCGAAAACACCCAGACCGGGAATGCCGCATATACCCGTCGACACCACATCAACCACGCGAAGGAGGAACATGACCACCAACTCCCCCCGCAGCTTCCCTATCGACAAGCCCATGTGCACCTCCGTCGCCGGCAACGAACCCAAAAGGCAACACCGCTCGCGGCTACCCGCCGCGTCGATCGCCCTAGGGACACTGTCCATTGCGACGTTCTGGACAGTCGGACTCGGCTTCGCACTGGGAATAACCGCGGCGCTCTGCGGCACCGTCGCCACCTCCCGGCCCTCGGTAGCCGACGACGAAGCAGCATCACTGCGGGCCCTACTCGGCATCGTTGCCGGCGCCGCAGGAATCACCATCTCCACCGGCGCCGCCCTACTCCCCATGCTGGCACAACTGTGAACCCCACACATGACTTCTCCCGCTCCCTATGACCTCCGACTATCGCAACCTCGACCCCGACTGTCGCCGCCGCCGTCGCTGTTGACACCGGCGCCCTGCCCGTCGGACACACCTTCAACGACGACTGTGTCCTGGCCGGAACCCTTACCGCGGCAGGGAACTTCCCCGTCACCATCACCGCAACCACTGGTGTCGGAAACCCGGCAACCCTCGATGTCACTGTCACCGGCACTCCCGTAGCGGACCCGCTCGAGACAGGAGCCCTCAGACACTGGGTTTCTTCGGTTACCCGTCCGGGTGTAGGACGCCGACGCCTCGTTGCGCGGCCAGCGGACCAGTTGCGCGCAGTGCAGGCCGAGCAGTGTGCCCGCAATGAACACGATTTCCCAGCTGCCAAGTGCTACCGGTGCGGCGAGTAAACTCCCGCCTGGCGCCGCCCGGAATGCTCAGCGCGAGAGGCAGTGCGGTTCCTGCAGCTCGGCATTGTTGATGGCGCGGCCCAGCCACATCGCCATGTACGCGCCCACGGCGGTCCACCCGACAATAATTTCGGCAATCCACCACATGGCAGAAGCTTCGCACGCAACGTGCCTACGTACTGGACTTTGATCCCGCGAGACGCGAATGCAATTCTCCCGCAACGCAATTGTGACCCGTCCATACACACTCATGTGAAGCTGCTCTTGACGTACATGAGGCCGCAGATATCGCAAACACAGCCGGCCAAGGATTAACTACCATGGCAGCAGCCATTTTCCGCGCGCGGAAGGTGATCATGTGCAGGTGGAGACACTGCCTTGACCGGATGATCACGGCACCGGCTGCGCCCCGGGCGACGCAAGAATTGCCCCTGCGAAATGCCCGGTTGACTGAAACACGCCGGCTACCCGGCGTCGGGTACACATGCATCGACACAGGTGCTCAGGCGACGAAACCGACTTCTCCCCAAAACAACTGAACATTCGTCCGAAGACCGCGCAACAACGGCGCACGACGAGAATATGTGCTGGTCCAACCCCAACGACCTGCTCGACAAAAGTGCGTCGCGGGCATTCTGTGGTTGAGCTGAGGAACCGGGTGGCCCCGCAGTACAAGACAATTGAACCGGTTACCGATAGAGGTGTCGCGCCTGTGAGTCGGTCAGGTCGAATCGAGCGGTGCCAGTCCTGTGGCGCAACCACGCGTGACCTCCGAGGTTTAGAGGTCAGCGGTGAGATGCGTACCCTTTGCCCTGGAAACGCAGGGATAGAAAACCTGGCCTTCTGTGCGCTCCTCCTCTGTGAGGAGAGCATCGCGGTGTTCGGGTGCTCCTTCGAGTACAACGGTCTCGCAGGTTCCTCACACCCCTTCTCGGCAGGACGTTGGGACCTCGATGCCTGCCTTCACCAACAACTTGCGGAGAGTGTTCGCTGCGCTGAATACGCTCGTAGAATGAAGAAAACGGTGTTGTCATCTGAACGTTGTTTGGTGAACAATATGTGCTCGTCGTGTCCACTACCTCGTGGACTGTCCAGTGGAATCACGTTTCACAGGAAAGGCTTTCGAGCCGCACTGCAGCATTGCCGCCGATCGCCTCCTTCGCGTTCACAATGCCATTCGAATACCTTGAGACTGTCCGATCGGTCAGAGTGCGACAACGTCTTCGTCGAGAAACCCCTTCAACCCGCCACTGAAAACATCATTGTCATCGCCCGCGACCATAATGACCGGCCACGATGACGTCGATCCCTCTGGCAGTCGGAATCAATTCCAGCAGCTCCTTCGCACCTTCTTCGCTGACCACATTCGATTGCGCGCCACGCACCAGCATCGTTGGAACGGTGACCGCAGCCGCAGCCCCGCGAGCGCGTTCGTATCGCACAATCGAATCGGCCTGGCGAGTGGGTTCATCACCCTGACGAAGGAACTCAGGATCCCAATACCAATACCAGCGGCCCTCACGCAAACGAAGGTTCTTGCGCAACCCCTGCGGGTTGGGCCGGCGGGCACGATTCGGGGTATACGCCGCGATCGATGCCGCAATATCATCGAGGCTCGCGAAACCATCGAGACCACTATGCATAAAAGCCATGATCTCCGCGGTACCGCCGGGTTCGACCTTCGATGCGATATCGACCAAAACCAGACCGCGAGCAAGATCCGGATTCTCCCCCTGCCCGATCAACGACGTCATACCACCCATCGACGCACCGAGCAGGCTTCTCCCCCAGCTCGCCGATCACCGATGTCACATCGGCGACCAACGCATCGATGCCGTAGTCCCCGTCCCGTGCCCATTGACTGTCCCCATGTCCCCGCGCGTCCAAAGCAATGGCGGACCAGCCGTCCACGGCGAGGCTGCGACCGGCGTTTCGCCAGGAATGCCAGGTCTGCCCGCCGCCGTGCAACAACAGAACCACACCTTTTCGCTCGATGCCCCGATCCGCCGGCACCGCATGTCGGTGGATCCCACCGGTCGCCGACAAGCATGACACCGTCACCGCAAAATTCGGACTGTGTGACTGTGGGATCCATAACATTCCGCACCACCATCATCGAGTTGAGCATCCTCCATCATGGTGCACCACACAGTGAACAATGATTCACCCCACATCCGCTGCTTGACACATCGACGTAAGTCCGACGCGTTTGTGCTGCCCGCCAGCGCAGCGGTCGCTCCTGAAAAAGGACACGCCGAACCGTCGCACATTTTCCGAGGACGAAGTGAGATTCAGTGGTCGCGGACAATCCCCTCGCACCCCTCGTGCCCTGTCCCGACCATCGCAGTGTTACCTCCATCAACACGCTTTCACCGCGGCCCAAGCGCAGTCCGCAGATTTGATCGATCAAGGCGGCAGATTCGTCGTGGACCGGCACCCCAACTCCCGCAGCACCACCGTCCGCCAGTTCCGTACCCAGCAACTCCGCATGGTCACCGACGCGGAGCGCCCGCTTCGACAAGGAAGTCCTCCACGTCGTCGACATCAGCAGGCATCTACGCTTGGCTCAGGAGGACTCAGCTCACAATGAACCGAAACGATCACGAAACAGATGATTCCCCGCTCGTCCTCGCCGGTGTCGACGGTTCGGATTCGTCGTGGCGCGCCGCTGCCTACGCGGCAGGTCTCGCCCGCAGACAACAATCACTACTCGTCGTCGTCTACGTCCAACCCATCACCTCGGCATTCGCCAACCTCAGTGGAACGATCGTGGACGCGGGCCAGGAGATCGCCGACGAACTCCTCACGTATATCCAACGATCCACCGCGAGACTAGGAGCGAGCGAACAGATCCGGTGGCAATTCCGCACCCTCCGCGGTGACCCCGCCAATGAACTGATCCGTATCGCCGACGAGCTGCACGCCGACGCGATAGTAGTGGGCTCCTCCGCGAGCTTCGGACACCGAATCTACGGCTCGGTCGCCATCCGCCTGGTCAAAACCGGACGGTGGCCCGTCACCGTCGTCCCATAAAATGGGGTACCCGTCCCAGCGATGTTGCTCCACACCTGAACCAACGCACACGGGCCAAGACGGCCTACCACGCCCCTACTGGTGGCTAATCAGTCACCAGCGTGCGATGACCAATTGAATTCGCCCTCCGATCACCGGTGCAATTCACCTCATGCGCATTCACCGATCCCGCCAAACAATCAGGTCTCGTTCCTTCCATGGGATCCGTCGGCGACTGCTACGGCGATGCCCCAATCGAATCTTTCTGGGGCAGAATGCAAACCGAGCTATTGAACCGAAAACGGTGGCGTACCCGAGTTGAACTGGCGAACGTCATTTTCGAGTACCTGGAGATCTTTCACGACCGCCAACATAGACATTCGAGCCTCGGAATGCGCACTCCGATAGAGTACGAGATGGAGCATCAGGAGAATCAGCCAGATGTCTGAGCCCAGCTTTACCGACTCCCTCGAACTCAGTGCACATCAACCGAACCCGCCCTGCCTCATGCGGAGTCGATAGCTCTCATTAGAGGAGCTAGAGACAGACCCTCGTTCACAGGTTCCGGCGGTTCGGAGGGCAGGAGTGGACCGGCGTGCAATCGCGACGGTAACGATCGTTCGGGTCAGCCCCGTATGAGCAGTCGGGCTAGTACAAAAGCTGCGGCAATTGCCGAACCGGTGGAGATTCCCTCCCATATGCTGTCGGTCGTGGCACCCACAACCACACCAGAGAGTGCTCCGGCCGACAGCGCAAGTGCGCCGTCGAAACGCGCCGCACGATTTTGGTGCATGTCGCCAATCCTCTTACCCCGGAAATATTGAATACCGCGCGACGATGTGGTGTGAAGATCCTGAGTGCTGGTCGATTTCCCTCCCCGAGCTGTGCCCCGTCGATTTGTGGCGTGCTCATGCCTCTCAGGGGCGGTCGATTGTGATTCGGCTGCAGAATAACGGGTTACTTCGAGTTGTTGGGGCAAAGGCGGCAACCTCCCGCACAGCCCGGCCATGGGCAGGTAGTGATCCTGGGGTCAAGGTGGACGTGGTTATTGCGTCATCCCCGTTCGGATGCCTACCCGTTCAGGAGCGGTCTATTCACGGCGAGGCCCAAGGGGTTGATTCGGCGATGTCCCCTCTGCCATCCGCACGGGATTCGTCACCGAAATCGGTCGAGATCGGATGCGGGACCCAAAAGCAGGTCTGTCAACTCCCAGGTCGCGCCACTTCCGTGTTGACGGCGGCGAGATCGCGCTGAACACCGCCAGGAACCGATGCGCTGCACCCAGCCGTACCGCCCCCACATCTCCCTCAAACGCTCAGCGCCCTCCCCCACATCCAGGTGCGCCATACCACAGAGCCCGACGACATTCAGAGCACCTGCACCGGTGCCGGCGACACAGTAGGAGCGCGCGAGTGCACACGCAGACGCACCCGCCCGTTTCGACGTCCTTTGACATCTGCGTGACGCGCTATCTCATCGTGGCCGCACCCCAGAAAAGGGCACTCTTCACATTTCACCCAAAGCGCCGTGGTTGAATCTTCAAAAATATTGCTTTGGAATTGCTGACTTTGGGAGAAATCGTGGCCACGTTATTAGTGTTGGTGGGTTTGATCGCGCTCGTCGTCGGAGTGATCGCACTCCTACGCGGTCACATCGGTTGGGCTCGAATCCCGAACCGGCGAACTGCGGTCATCGTCAGTGTTATTGCGTTCGGTGTGATGCTGACCGGCGGCGCGCTTGCACCCGCCACACCAGCCCCGACTTCCGACCGAATTCTCACCACGTCGACGTCCGCTCCCACACCAACCACCTCTTCGACGACGACCGCCCGAACAACGACAACCACCACGACGACCACAACGTCCGCGCCACCAGCCAGCCTGACAACGACAACGCCTCCCCCACCGCCGATTACGACGACACTCGAGCCGACCCCAACTCTCGCCCCGATGACACCGACCGAAGTGGCGATTGCTCCCTTCGTGCCGCCCGCCGCCGCACCGGAGTACACGCCGCCCCAGCCGCCGTCAAGAGGTACGACCGGTGGCGGAAATTCCGGAGACGGCGGAGGCGAATGCGCCGGCGGATACATCAATACCGCGGGCAACTGCATTCCCTCCCCACGGCAGGCACCCTCAGCGCCCGCCGGTGCCACTGCGAAATGTAGTGACGGCACCTACAGCTTCAGCCAAAGCCGCCGAGGTACCTGCTCGGGTCACGGGGGCGTAGCCAGCTGGCTCTAGCCCGCATGTAACCCGGCAGTCTGCGCATCGCCCTGGCGGAACACCTCCGCGGACCATCGAACTCCACCCGCCGATGCGCGGGAGACCAACCCACTAGCACCTGAAAGGTAGCGCCGAACCGATTCGGCCACCACAATGATGGCGACACTCGCACGCGGAGAAAACACGACACTCCCCACCACACGATCACCGTCACTGCGTCAGGGGTCGCCACCGGCACAGTGGACATTTTGGTGTTTCAGCTCGGAATGAACGAGAAGGTTCGCTCCGACGAGGACCTGATCTTCTTCAACACCCCTGTATCTCCCGAGGGCGCAGTTGCGCTCAGCGGTGACCGCGTCGACATCAACCTCCATCAGGTGCCCGCGGTGGTGCAGTTTCTCCGCGTTGCGGTCTCATTGGATGATTCTGTGACGGGGAGCCTCGCCACGATCGCGGGGCTCGGTGTCACACTCACCGATCCCTCGGGAACGCACATAGTCGCCGCCGCATCGGGTTTGAGCACTGAACGCGCCGCAGTACTACTGGAAATTTATCGCCGCAACGACACCTGGAAAGCCCGGAACATCTCCGCCGGCTGGGATACAGGATTGGCCTCGCTCGTCACCGAGCACGGCGTCACCGTCGACGAGGCCCCCGCCGAGACAGTCCCCATCCCAGTGAACACGAAGAAGAACACGAGCGGACCCACGCAGGGTCGGCCGTTGAGTACGCTGCCGCGGATCCACAGCGCAGCACCGGCTCAATCAGCCGTGCTCACCGTGCACCCGGTGAAGAAAGAGTTCATCGTCAACCGTGGCGGCGCGGAATCGCGCTACAACGTTCCCGAGGGCTTCGAGATACTTCATCTTGATCTCGAGCAGATGTTCGACGTCGCCTTGACCGACACCGACACCGAAATCGAAGCTGAAAACACTTGGTGGGAACTCGGATTCGACCCTGCCGACGAAATCAACGAATACACCGCTCGCCGTATGACCTTCACAGTCCGTCCCGGTCACACCCGCCCGCCCCACGGTATCCGGATGGTGTTCGAGGAAGGCGGGAAGATGACTCAGTACGGTCATCGTCCCGATCTGGACTGGCCCGAGTGGAGAGGCGGCGTCGGCACCGGCCCATGTGAGCTCAAGGCGCTGATCTTCCATATCGGGATGGCCGTCAAGAATGCTGTCAAGGACGGCTACCAGTTCTACGGGCCGTGGATGTTCCGCATCATCGATGACCCCGAAGACGGGAAGTGCCTCGAAAGCTTCTGCAAAGCAACATGGACCAAACCGAAACGGTGGCACGTAGCACCGCGTTGACATTGGCAACGCAATCACGCGCCCCGCTATCAACCGCAATGAGTCGCGGCCTACATCCAAACGATCGGCCAAAGACCCACGCAGCGAGCCGAATTCACCAATCAGGCCGTAGTACTAAGAAGCCCCAGACTCGCCGAATTCCTGTGGAACTCGCGAACCGAACGGAAGCAAAGTAGGACGACTCATGCTCAACTACACGGCCATCGACTTCGAGACAGCGAATTCGTACCACGGCTCACCATGCTCGGTCGGTCTGGTCCGTGTCCGCGACGGAATCCCTGTCGAGGAATGCCACTGGTTGATACGACCGCCGGAACAGGTCGACCATTTCGACCACTTCAACATCGCACTGCACGGCATCACCCCAGAAATAGTGGTCACCGCACCTCGATGGAAAGACGTACTACCAGCCATCGTCGATTTCATCGCGGGCGATGTCGTAGTCGCGCACAACGCCGGATTCGACATCGGCGTCATCCGATACGCCTGCACCGTGGACAACATCGAATGGCCGCAGATCCAGTTTCTCTGCACGATGGTCCTTGCACGTCGCGCACTGTCGCTACCGACCTACCGCCTGCCGTACGTCCTCGAAGCGCTCGGAGAGGCAATCGTGGACCACCACGACGCACTCGCCGACGCCCGCGCCGTCGTCGATGTCGTTCGCGGACTCGCCGCCACCCAGAGCGCGTTGAACCTCGACGAGCTCGCCGCATCGGTCGGTGTCAGCATCGGCCGAATGGCCAGGGCATATACAAAGGCAGCGTCGCGGCCTCCCCCAACACAGGCAGTTCTTCCCCTCTCATTCAGCCTGACCTCAACCCGAACGCCGATCCCGACGGCTATCTCTACGGCCGCGTTGTGGTGTTCACCGGAGCGCTGATGTCGATGACACGGCAGATCGCGTGGGAAGAGTGCGCACGCGTCGGCGCAGTGGCCGGCAAGTCGACGACGAAACAGACCAACGTACTCGTCGTCGGTGACATCAACCCTGCGGTCCTTCAGCCGGGCTCGAATATCACCGGAAAGGCCCGGAAAGCGTTCGAACTCCAGGAAAAGGGCCAAGACATCGAAGTGATGACGGAAGATGATTTCCTTCGCTGCCTGGGCGGGAAGCCCCTCGACGAAGCCGAAATTTTGCTCTCGAAGGAAGGCATCGACGATGCCGTTGCACCTGCACCCATTCCCAGTCGCCTCCGCATGGTCCCGATGGCTCTCCGTCCGAAACCCCAGCCGCCGCAACAACCAAAGCCCCCGAAACCGCCCAGGCAGCTTCGCCGAACACCAATTCCGGCCACCCAGACATGCTCCGTCGACGACTGCACCAACACCGCTGCATTCAAGACCCGAACGAAACCGACCTGGTGCGAGCAGCACATCATCGAGCAACAAAACCGCGGCGGACTTTCGCCCTTGGAATCGTTCACTCACCCCGACGACTGGCAACTGACCGAATGCCTGACCTGCACCATCCAAGCGCACTACCGGTTCGAATACACCCTCGACAAAAACACCTACGGGGAACCGACGTGCCGTGCCTGCTTCTGGCGAGCGTGGGCGGCGCAGTCCAGAGAAATGCAGGGCGCATGGGCCAAGGTGGAACCTGTTCCGTACGAAAAGGCCAAAACCGTTGCGGAAGAACACGGGTACGAGTACCTCGGACCGCTGACGGCGCCGTCGCTACCCGACGATCCGCACCACGTGCGCTGCCGTCGATGCGGCCGGATCAGCACCGAACGCCTCGGCGATATTGCATGGGGCTGCTCTACCTGCAAACCCCGCAACTAACACTTCCCTCAACGCCCCACACCCCGACACTGACAGTGACGACGCTGACCTACAGTCAGTGCGCCACTGTCCAATCCCCTTCTCGTAGGAGTTCCTGTGACCACCGCACCACACACCTATCTACTTCCCCTCGCGGTGATCGACGAACCCTCCGGGAAAATATGCATCTGGCACATCGACGTCGGACCGGACATCGGCTTGCCCCGCCTCTCGGCGGTTGGGTACTCGAACCTGACGACACCGACACCATCGTCAACCTGATCCGGGGCCGGCACGTCGTGCTGTGCAACGACACCGACATCCTCACACGCGAAAACATCACCACCGCAGGAACAGTCGACATCGACGCCACCGTCGACGCCGTCATTGCTGAACGCGATGCGTTGCAGGCCCGCTTCAACTCCCACGCCGTGACACGCAAGACACTCGTGCCGCCGACGTGGCCGGAAATCTCACATCCGAAAGAAATTGCCGCTACGGTCCCCCGGACCGAGACGATCATCGAACAAACCGGAGACTCGTTCCCGCTGGCTCGGGGGCTGAACGAACTGGCCCAGGCGTGGGCGCAGATCGAGAAACAGCGCCTGGCACGGCCTTTCCTGATCGAACCTGCCGGCCCGAATCCGCGACCGCTACCTCTGGCCGTGCGATGAACCCTGCGCCGACGTTGACGTTCGCAGCGATCGACGTGGAGACCGCGCCCCGTGCACGCGGGAAATATCGACGTGACCGTCGTTGCACAGCCTGAAGGCTGAAGTGTCATTAACATGAATAACGCTGCACAAGTCGGTATCTCACTGTTCGTATCACCGCTTCTGAGCGATCGCCGTCGGCGCCGCGGCGCATCCTCCACACCTGACATGTGTATGCGTCTACGGGAGCCTGGCGTGGCCAGAACCGACATACTTCAGGTGATGGACCTCATCGAGCACCTTGACCACGGCGTCGAAGGTACCCGGATCGGTCAGCACATCGTTCGACGCCGTGATGCTGAGGGCGGCCGAGTCGAGGGATCGACGGTCGAGCAGCATCAGAGCGAGTTCGGCGGGGTTGTTGCGGCAGCGGTAGATCACCCCGTCGGTGTCCGGGTCGGCATCGAGGATCTGATGACAGGTGGTACGGGTCCAGGTGTAGTCGCCGCGATCGCAGCCGACCAACGTCCCCGACAGGTTCAGTGATCGGAGATCGCCGTCCAGTAGGGACGCCACGGTGATGTCGCGTTCCAGAATCATCGCGGTGTGTGTCTTGCCGGCGAGGCGTCTGCGTCGCACGATCCCCGAGCGCGGGATGGGGATGTCGCGGAGGATGCCTTCCGCGACCGCGCCGGCGAGGGACAACGCCACGTACAGGTAGCCGCCGTGGGAGGTGTCGATCGGCTCGAACCTTCCCTGCACCGGGTCGCCGAGCGCGCGGATGCCAGCGACATTGAACGAGTTCGGTGGATACGGGGACGCTGTCCCCGAGATCCGATGCAACTCGGTCCCTGCGGGGAGAACCCTGAGTTGCGGGGCCCTGCCGTTGTATCGTTCACTGCTCACCTCGGTCAGTCCATGCCCATCTGCTCGGCCGCCACCATCACATCCACATCAGCCTCGGTAAGAGCTTGCGCGGTGAGCCGGTCCACCGGCCGCTGGTCTCCGATCAGCGGATTCTCGGTGAACCACCAATCCAAGGTCCCCCACGGGTCGAGATCGCACTCCAGGAGCCGGTTCGCATACTCGGCGACCGGGCGGATCTGTTTACGCTCGCGGTCGAACTGGAACACCGGATACCGGTACTGGTTGCCCACCTTCAACCCGAGGAGCTGATGGGTCTTCCTCTTGGCGTTGGCCAAGGCCCGATTCACGCTCCCGGACGGCGAGAGAATCTCCGAAACCTCCATCGAGGAGATCGTGTCACCCGACAGTGAGAGCGGGGACCCGTAGGTGAGATTACCTGTCGCGGTTTCCAACTCGACCACATCGGGTCCATTCCGGTCGGCCCCTGCCGCCACGGCAGCAGGGACCGGATCGGCGAGACTTCGCACAGGCGGCCGTGCCCACTGGGTGTCGTTCCCCAAGTCGCCGGCGGTACGGGCACTTCGCGGGTGCACGTGCAGCCCGATGGTGACTACATCGGTATCGCTGGTATCGAACAACGCCCGCATCACCACACTGCCGGTATCGGCAAGATCGGCGGCATCCAACGCGCGACGAAAGACGTCGGTGATCCAGTGCAGGGTCAACCCCGTCGCGCGGAGATCGAACCGCAACTCGAAGTCCACCTCGATGCCGTGGCCCGGGCGACGCGATGCGGCCTCGAACGAGGAAACCACGGCCGCGATCTCCTGCTCCCATTCCTCGACGCTTTTCGGGCGCGCGGGCGAACCGTCGACCCGGCCACCGGCGAGCCGCGACGTCGACGGAACTCGGTTCCCACCTCGAACGGAATGTGACGGGCTGCGAAGGGAACGAGTGCCAACGGTACGGGCCGGCCACCTGCTCGCTGCGTCCATGGACCCGAACCGACCCGTCATCGCGCTCCGATTCACAATCCGAACGCGCTCGTGTTGCACAGGAACGCTTGTTTTTCTCATGACGCACCCCAAACCAAGAACTACGATTCTTACGATATAGACGAGTGTAATTATCGTAAGGTCACATGTCCAGTGAGGCACTCATTTCCTACGAGAACCCCACCCGCCGCGGGCCTAGGAGACTGCCCAGAGTCTCGGACCCCGGAAGCTGCGTGACATACCCGAATCGCCAGTGGCAGTAGCGGATTCGGATACAGCTGCGAAGGTGATCAACTCTCCACGGAGTCGCTCAGCACGCATCGGGCGGCGTCACAATTTAGAAGCAGTGCATCCAGCCGAATAACGCCCGGTCAACTTGTGTTTGCATAGCGCCGGCACATGGCCCGACCTCCTCGGAATCGGTTCTTACCACTTACTGAACAGCATGGGCCCGACTTCCGCTCTCGTAACGTGTGACGATCTGGGCGAATACATCGACATTTCGGAGAGGGGTCTTGCGATCACCAGCCCTCGGCCGGCGCCTGCAGAATGTGGCAGTGGCGATCGCTGCGTCCGCGGTTCTCGGTGTCACTGTGCCCAGCCCGCCGGTGTTCGACATTTGAACTGGCATGCAACCCGCCGAACTAACCATGCACACTTCGATCCCGATTTCCTGCCGTGTCCTGGCCTCATATTGACGAAGTCACCGCGCAACTCGCTCCACGTATCCATGCATGCATTCGTGCGCACACACGCACGCATTGATGCGCGCAATCGGTACAAGATCACGTCCGGAGGCAGATGCTGGCAATGAGTTCCTCGGCAACGACCCGAACCTTCTTGTTCGTGCGCTGCGACATATCGGTGAGCATCCGAAACGCAGTGTCGGCGTCGACGCCGTGCATTGTCATGACGATGCCTTTGGCCTGGTCGATCACGCCACGAGAGTCGAGAGCATGTTCGAGGTGCCGGGAGAGGTTGCGCGCTTCGCGGTAACGTTCGGCGCCGGCGATTGCATATCCGGCCGCAGCGACAACGACGTTCATCAACGCGTTGTCCGTGTCCTGGAGTTCGGAATCTCGGGTGCCGTACACGGTCACCGCGCCCGTGGACATCCCGGGCTGCAGCGAGGGAAGTGGCGTGGCCAGGAAGCTGGAAACACCGAAGGTGCTCGCCACCTGGGCGAACTCAGGCCATCTCCGTGCGGCGTCCACACGATCGGCGGTCACGACACTGCCCGCGGTGACGGCCTCGAGCCCGGGACCGCGGCCTGCCTGGTACTGCGCGGCGTCGAGATCTTCCACAGCCGACACTGTGCGGGCGACAGTTATGGGTGTTCTCTGGGGATCGAGGAGCGTTACCCCGACCATCGCCGCGCCGGGAATAAGTTCGACGGTGTGATGGCACAACCCGGTGAGGTAGATGTTGAGTTCGCGCTCGTTATCGCAGTTCTCGGGCGAGTTCGGTTTCCTGATACAACTCCTGTAAGGCTTGTGAGACTGAAAGGGCTCCGTCCGCGACGATCCTGTGCTGTGACCGGCCATGACGCTTTCTCCTACAAAACATTTCGCCCCCACGGGTTAGGTGGCTCGGCGCGCGCCCCTTCCCTTCCGGGTTCCCGAAAACATTGCCCCGAGAAACTTCACCCGGCGGCAGGGGCGGCTGTATCGGTGCCCGGCCGACAGGAAACTGAAGCATGCTCTGGTCTGCGGCGGACGGAGCCGGGAACACTGTCGTGTGGTGACGTCCGAGAGCTACTGCTGGGCAACAAGTTCGAGGCCGGGCAACAAGTTCGAGCCCCAAGCCCGGCCGACGATCTCCGGCAGCAGCTCCGTTGGTCGATTACGGGCGTGGTCGCATCAGCTGTGTCCCCAGACGGGACGAACGGCGGTCGCGGCGCCGAAGACCAGCTTGGAGGGCAGCGGTGCCGCCGATCCCAGCAGCGAGTACCAGCAACAGCTCGATCACGTTGGTATTCATGCCCACGTCCTTGTCCCGGATTCGTCCGGTACGAATGCCGGATCGTCGGAAAACATCATCGCGATTCGGGCTTTGATCTCGGCGGTACTCATCGCCGCGCGCGGTGAGACGTACGCGGGAATTGCTGTCGACTTCGATGCTGTCATGTGTGGACTCCTGTGTGTAGTTTCCGGGTGCGCCGGCCAGCGCCGGTGGACGGTTAGATCATCTGGGCGGCGATACCGACGCACGCGGCGACGAGGACCGCGACGAGTGCACACAGTGCAAACGACCCGGTCAGCACCAAGGCGGGTGCGGCGCCCGGCAACGCGGAACCGAGGGCGATGGTCGAGGTCGATCGGAACCGAGATGCCCGCAATTCGTCCGGTCGCGGTTCCCGGGCGGTTGAAGGAGAGTTCATGTGTCCCTTTGCCTTTCCTGAGCCGTCCACTGTGGAGAGCTGGGTACTCGAGGGGGTGGACCAGGATGTTTGAGGTGCAGAAAACGTCATGTTGGAAGGCCGGGGTTAGCGAGTTCTATACGCGTCGGTTGATCGCGGGGCTCGCCGAGCAGAAAAACACGATCGGTCAGTGACGTCGGGAGCAGCACAAGCGGCCTTTCGATTGGGAGTCAGACCTACGACATGGCCCGGCCCTCGAAGGCCCTGTGGTGTCAAGGCACGTTCTAGGTATGTCCAGCAGTAACAAACATATGTGACACATGCCACATGTTTGGTGCTTATGATGTTTTACACCACACATGCGAGTTGACGCCACTTGGGCGAAGGTCCAAATCGCACTGATTACTTACAGTGTCAGTTACTTACAGTGCCACTCAGACCGCCATCGCGTCAGAACTGTCCGGTCTCCGGACGCCGGACGCCGGACGCCGGACGCCAAGGCTTTCACCTGGCGACTGATCGCGTTCCGAAGGCCACCCCACGGACTGCGCCGAAGACCGAGCCGGCCAGTTTTCGTTCCCGCCGAGATCGGTCACGTCCCCGGCTACTACAGAGAAATGCCGCTTCGAACGACCACTTGCCAAGAACGGCGAGACGGGCACCGGCGCAGTGGCGCAGTAAGGCCGTCGACACCTTCCGACATCAGCGGCCGGGTCAGTTCCACTGACACTTCGGCATGGACCACCGACAGGAAGCAATGGGCTGCCCTCAAGCGGAAGGCGTCAGTATGTGCAGAAACGGCCCGCTGCGGGTACCTGGAAGGTTCACCGCCGAAGGAGACGATCGTGCCCTCGAAAACCCACGTGCAGCAGTGCGCGGCGTTGATCTGCGCCTACATCAGCGCTGATGACGAAGGCTGCGACGCACTGCGTAAGACCCTCGCACTGACCAATCGACAGTGGTATGAATCCGCGACCATATTGTGCGCAGCTGTGCTGGACCTGATCGCCTTCCACCTCGACAGCCACCCCCACGACGTCATCGGCCAATCCGGCCAGAGCAGGCGCGACGTCTTCCCCGGCCCCCGACAACTCCTCGAAGCGCAAAACGTCGTCGTCTACTACGACCTTCACCGGCAAGTACCAGCCCGAGAATCTACCGACGCCGATCTCGTCCCATCCTTGTTCGACATCGCCGTCACCGCGATCGAACAACTAGCGCAATTGTGGCGCCGTCCCGCTGTCGAGGTCGCCCGACTGCTGACCCTCGGTGCCGCAACATACGAAGGAAAAGTGTGGTGAACCAATATTCACCAAGGGGGCATGAACCATTTGGGAGAAGATGCAGATCATGACCAAGCGTCACCCCGCGAGCAGCTTGAGCGCGCCGCAAGATGGTCCTCGACCAACTCTCGGAGTTCCGTACTGGTCGGCGACCTCTGAGAGAATCTGATACGAAACAGTCAGATTTCATTCCGCTTGCGCTCGTAGCTCGATCCCCATTGTCGGCGGCAGGTGAAAACTGGTTCTGGCCCACTTTCCGTGATCAATTTTGAATACGTCAGCCGCTGAAAGGGATTCGTTTGCGGAGTAGGTCGAACCCGGCACGTCCGTACATTTGTCGTCTGAGCATCTTGATCCGGTTCACATGGCCTTCGACCGCGCCGGAACTGTAGGGCAGTGTCAGGCCGTTACGGACTGCAGCGTGATCGGTGTCGAGCCCTGAGGCGAAGCGGCGCAAGTGCGGGGAGATCATCAGCCGAGACGGCAGGGAGCCACGAGTTCAATTGTGCACCAATTCGTTCGGTGAGCATTTCCGCGAACGGCTTGACATGTCCTGCAGCTACTTCGAGATGTGGGCAGCTGGTGAAAACCTGCCCCGCCTGATCTGCTCATCGTCGGTGAGGTTGCCGGGATGCCGCAGCATGCATGATGATCCGCCGAACTTTCGGCACCTTCAGTGTGGACGGTGAAGCTGCCCCTATCCCGCGAAACGGGCGAAGGTAATCCCGGACTGAGCTGTAGCTGCCGCGATATCCCCACGCTCGGAGTTCTTCGTAAAGTGCAGCAGCGGACGTGTGCCCATTGTTGAAATGCTCGTGAAGGTATTCAGCGAACTCGTCCAGCATAGTTGGCCGGTGTCGACGCTCCCAACAACTCCTCGACACTGTTCGCGTAGCAGAAACGACGCACGGTCTCCCGCGCCGCGAGTTCGACGCGGCCGCAGTGCGAGCACGATTGGAAATCAATCCCGACCCCGGGGTTCACGACCAGGAGGCGCAGAGCCGACAGATCGGAGCTCAGTGGAGCGGTCCGGCGATCACCGAGATCAACAGTCCCACCCTGTTCGTGCACGGCGAAGATGACCCTCTGATCAAAACTATTGCTGCGCATACGATTTCCTCCAGAATCCCCGGCTCACGCACACTCATCCTCCCCGATTTCGGGCACGACCTACCCGTGCACGCATGGGCCCCACTCGCAACGGCAATTCGCGAACTCGCAGGCGCGAAGACCTGAAGTATGTCGCCGAGCAACGGATCGCTCGGACGGAGTGCCTCATCTTCGATATGTATGACAGCTCTGTGCGGAACTCAGGACATCGCAAACCCTGACATGCCCATCCCTACCACCAACGGGGATGGCAGCACAGAGTTTCCGAAGAATCCAGAGTTCGATCCGCGATCATCCGAAACGCAGCCGGCGAGAACATCACATCGCCGAGTTCGGCAAAACCCACCAAATATCGCGAATCGCGTTCTACAAGTAGCCGAACGTGACGTCGCGGACCCAATGCGGGCGGTTCTCGAGGAACCAGCGTCCTGTGGACCCAGGTCACGATCTTGATCGGGTAAAGACGACGAGATAGGCATGGACGTAAACGAGGTAGTCGGCGGCAGTCAGATGTCAGGCGATCTGGAAGCGGTCATCACCGAGCTCGACCTCGACCCGCAGGGAGCCGCCAACTGCTTCGACATACCGGCGCAGGGTGTCGATCTGGATATGCGCGAGGTCACCGCGCTCAATGTTGGAAACACGGTTCTGACCAACACCGAGACGGTCCGCGACCTGTCCCTGCGTCATTGCCGCACTTTCGCGGAGCTCCTTGAGCCGGTAAGCCCTGACCTCCTCGATCATGCGGTCCTTGTGCGCCTCTACAGCAGCCCTGTTGACGGGCCGCGCGGCGAGCATGTCGTCGAGACTCTTTGCCATCACATTCACTTTCCTTCCAGACTATCGAGGTGGGTGTCGAAGCGGTCGTCGGCGATCGGGATGTTCGTCTTGTACCACTTCGTCCACTGACCTGATTTATCCCCCGCGACGAGCAAGATCGCTTTCCGTTCGGGGTCGAAGGCGAACAGGACGCGCAGTTCCGAGCGCCCACTCGATCCCGGGCGTAACTCCTTCATGTTCTTGTGGCGGGATGCTTTCACCGTGTCGACCAGGGGCCGGCCCAGCTGAGGGCCACGTTCTTGAAGCAGTTCGAGTGCGGCGACGACCTGCTCGTAGGACGACTGATCCAACTGGTCGAGCCAGTCCCCGACGAATTCGACATCCACGATCCAGATAGACACGACCACAGAATATCACTCACAAGTGATATCACCTATGGGTGGTAGAACTGGCGGCAAGCTAGACCCGTTCACCAAATCAACCTTGGCACTGTGCGTCGAGAAAGTCGCGCTGCTCGTATTTGAAGCGCTCGGCCACATATCTCGAGACGACCAGTCACCACCCACACGGATTGCATGTCGTGAGTCTGTTGTGTCCGTCTCCGAGCACAAACTCGGCGGACGACAAGATCTCGGGCGTGGTGACGAACCCGGTGTAGTTCGCGGCAATAGCGAATGACGCCTCCAGAATGTGGAAAAGACCATCACTCACAGGCCCCTCCCCCCTCTGGATCTATACCCACCTCACCCATACGCGACTTCCACACATCCGGTATTCCATCAGAGGTGAACCATGTACGGAGCAGAGGATCGAACGACACTGACTTGCTGCCGTCTTCCCACACCGTCAATTCACAGTCGGCGTTGATGTTCTTCGAAGGCGAGAGCGCTCGTCGTCCGACCGTCAGCGGCCAATTCCTCATCACCAACGAAGGTCCCCGGTGCGATCGCTACCGTCCACGTGCCGATCGGTGTCGCTCCGATAATCGAGAACTCGTCCCAACCTCGCTCGTTCACCCCAGTCAAACCTGTCGCAGTGCCGAGGCCCTCAATCGTCAACGCGTCGATCACCGACTGCGGGTCAGCGTTCTGAACGTAGGTCACGAACAGGCTGTTCTCCGCCCATGGATATTCCTCGACAATCCACTGAAATCTCGGTACGTCATCACCATGTCCTTGATGTTCACACAGCGCAGTCGGAGAAGTGGTGAAACGCGACGTGTCGAGGTCTGCGTACGAACGCAGGCTTCTCCGAATCGCCAATCCGCCGCCAATCCTCAGATACGTTTTACTGCAATAGATCCCAAGTAGGTGGTGGATGTTCAGCATCCGCAAGCTGCGGCATACCTGATGCAGGTACGGATCCGATGACGTCAGAGAAGGTCCCGCAATGTCAATCGGCGACAAGCTGTACCTCCTCGAAGAACCGCCCGACACCCCGTTCTCGCTGCCGCCTGATGACACACCGGGGCAATACCGGCGTCTCCATGAATCCGCTGGGGCCGGCCAACGAAGCCCCGAATCCAACGCATAAGTGTTCAACTGCCGCAACGCATTCGCCTACTCCGGGGTGTTCGGGGCGAGCAGATCGAGAAGTTTCCGCAAGGCAGCCGGCCCGGTCGGATCACAGGCGGTGAGCGCATCAAGATGCCTTCTCAGACAGGTGAGCAGTCGGTGAGCGTGCGCCGGTAACAGTCCCAGAGCAGTGATCACGTTGCGGGGAAAGCTGGCCGCACCATGCGTCAGCGTGTCGAGTTACGACTAGCGCGTGTCTGCTAATCGCGGACGCGGTGATGGATGACGGCCGCCGCGTAGCAGCTAGCCGGGGGCCTGTTCCCGTTCGCCATTGCCAGGTCCGCGCAGCCACCGAGCGAGTAGCGTGACATCGCACCAGGGTCGGGATAGATCCAACGCGGGAGGCCAACGCCATGCGTCGTGCAGCACTTCGCCGTTCGTTCGTAGCCCGGACAGCGGTATCCGTGGCCATGCTCGCCATCCCGCTCTGCTCGGCCGCCACCGCGACAGCCAACCCTCCACCCATCCCGGCAGCGACGACCACGGCGTTCCAGGTCCCCGTGCGGTACGTCGCAGGATGCCGGAGCAACTTGTTCATGTGCTTTAGCCCGCCGCCGCTGACGACCGTCACGCCGACGGCGACGCCGGGTGAACCGGGCATGGTGACCTTCGTGGCGGAGCATCCAACATCGACCTGGGTCAACATTTTCGGCTGCCTCGACGTGTCGGTGAACTGGCGGAACCTGACCACCGGCGCCGCCGGCACCACTGTCCTTCGACAGGCGTCCGACTACACCCGGCCGGCGCCGGAAGAGCGGTGCCAATACACCCCCGCGACAGCGGTCACCGGCAGCGGCACGATCGCCGCGATCGCCGCGATCGGCGAGGCCCTCCGTCCCGACCTGTACCAGATTCTGCTCAACCCAGGACTCGGCACCTTCCAGGTCCCGTAGCCCCACACTTTGCAGGGAACCTGTCCACTATGGGAGGCCAACGCTATGCGTCGTGCAGCACTTCGTCGTTCGTTCGTAGCCCTGGCTGCGGTATCCGTGGCCATGCTCGCCATCCCGCTCTGTTCGTCCGCCACTGCGACGGCGAACACGCCACCGATCCCGGCAGCGACGACAACGGCGTTCCAGGTCCCGGTACGGTTCGTCGCAGGGTGCCTGTTACTGACCGTGTTGGCCTGCGACTACCCACCGCCGCTATCGACCGTGACGCCGTCAGCAACGACAGGTGCAGCCGGCGTGGTGACCTTTGGGGCAGAGCGTTCAGCGACGAACTCGACCTACTGCATCGCTGTGGTGGTGAACTGGCGGAACCTGACCACCGGCGCCGCCGGCACCACCACGCTCCAACGCGTGCCGCTCGATCGCAGTCGGCCCATCGCACCGGAGGATTGGTGCCGGTACGCCCCCGCGACGGCGGTCACCGGCGGCGGCACGATCGCCGTGGTCGCCGACGTCGGTGCGGCTCCCCGTGTCGACGGGTACCAGATACTGGTCAACCCCGGTCTCGGCACCTTCCCCGTCCCGTAGAGCGTGCGTGCTCAGTGACCGGGCTTGAGTGCGGGATCGTGTGTCAGTGATGCGCGCAGATGAGGTCTCCGATGACCCGCGGGACTGTGATCGAGCCCGCCCCCGTCCTCGCCGCAAAGGGCGTCCATGTAATGGCCATCGGTTAACCCTGGAGGGGATCACCTGGGGGAATTCGCGATCACCGAACCCCCGACCGACAGTGTTGATCGCTGCAACGTAAATGGTGTGTGCTGGTTTCACGCGCAATGCGCGTTCGAATCTCGCCTAGAAGGTTAGGTGCAATGAGGGTCCTACCACCACCATCCGCGCGGAGTCACAGACTGCAGAAAGATGAGCCGTTCGTCCGGCAGATCCTTTAGCCACCATCCGAGCATATTGATCACCTCCAGGCTTGGGCTGTCAACCTGCGTCGCCTGCCCTCGCGGACGGATATCCACGGAGGGGAGTGCCGTGGACGCGGCAGAACATCTCGCCGTTCTGTCACCAGAGCGACCATGTCCAAGAAGGTATTCCACAATTCCCTCGCACGGGCCTCGTCAACTTAACTGGGCGTCCAGTCAGGGATGATCGTCGGATGAGTCGTGGAGACGAAACGCGGGTGGATTCGACGCGGTCACTATACAAACGGCACCCTTATCCCGCGGAGATCATCGCGCACTGCGTGTGGCTGTACTACCGGTTCACGTTGAGCTTGCGGGACGTCGCAGAACTGATGCTCGCTCGCGGCATCGTCGTCTCGCAGGAGACGATCCGCGTGGGGTGCGCGAAGTTCGGGGCCGCTTACGCGCGTGGCCTGCGCCGACGCGCTCCCGAACCCGGCGACACATGGTTTTGGACGAGGTGTTCGCCCAAGATCGGTGGCATCCGGAAGTACCTGTGGCGGGCGGTCGATCAGGACGGCAATGTCTTCGATGTTCTGGTCCAGTCGCGACGCAACGCGAAGGCAGCGAAACGCTTCGTCGGCAAGCTGATGCGCAAGCATGCCCGGGTGCCGAGGGCGCTGGTGACCGACAAGCTCGCCAGTTACGTTGTGGCGCATCGAGAGTTGATGCCATCGGTCGAACATCGGCGCCCGAAGTACCTCAACAACCGGGCCGAAAACTCGCACCAACCCAACAGGCAGCGAGAACGCGCCATGAAGTTCTTCCGCTTACCAGGTGCAGCACAACGGTCCCTGGCGGCGTTCAGTGCGATCTCGCCACACTTCCGACCCGGCCGACACAAGCTCACCGCAAGCAACTACCGCTCCGAAATGACCGACCGATTCGCCACCTGGAATAACGTCACCGCTGTATCCGCCGCCTGAACAGGTTTCCCACCAACACAAGCGTGCCCGAATGCTGTTGATCACCAGTTGCGTTCAGTTAAGTTGACAGAGCCGACCGGAGTTCAACTTCTGGGCCGAGAAAATTTCGGCGGGAGCTTGCGAGTGACGAAAATCACTCGGAGTCATCGGCCGGTGCTTGCGCCGCCAGGGGTTGCGTGCAGGTCACCGCCGACGAGAATCGGAAGGCCAGAAGGAGGAACAAATCACTGCTTTTCACAGAGCGCAGCGCAGCGGAGCATCCTCTTGGGGACACCGAAGGTGACGATGCTGCGTCGTTCGTACCTGCGCTGCGTACCCTTATGCGGCGCAACGCATTCGATTCATTCAAGACCAACTTGAAATCCTCGCGGCAGATCCCGAGTACCTGGAACAGGGACGCAATTGGCCAACAACCCGTTGGCCAAATGCCGTGGACCATGTGACGGTATTGCTCGACAAACTGGGCGATCAGTCCGACCGGGGCTGGTGTGCCGGAACAACAGCCAAGCACTACCAGTCCCGCAACGTACTTCAGAATCAGAACAACAGCGGCGTGTGTCGCCGAACCGGTGCGCACCCTCAAAACTCCAGGATCATCCTCCGTCCGGAAACTGTGATCACACTCAGCACGCAGTTAATGCGCGACCCGTATGTCTTCGATTTCCTTTGAAATCACCGAACATACTGCAGAACGTGAACTGGAATCTGCACGGATGCAAATGCAGAACACACCCGAACCGACCCAACGGACAAAGCCAACGACCTAGTTCCCCTGACTCTCACGTTACCGTTCCAGTATGGGGACAACCTTCCACGGCCCGGACCCGTGGCCGCACATCACCCGCGCTATCCGCACACGAGGTGCACGCCTGGCCGCGATCGCCTATCTCGGCCTGGAAGCACCTGAACTACTTCCGCTGCGCGCCGGGGACGTCCTGATCGTCAACGCTTCCAAAGCGGCACTTCGCGCACATGCCACCTCCCCTGCCATTCTCGCGTACTACCTCGGCAGGGATGTACGGGTCCTGTCATCGCCAACTCTTCATGCCAACGTGATCGCCACGAACCGACTAGCGGTGATCGGCTCGGCGAATGCGTCCGTGAACTCCATATTCGCCCAGGATGCCGTCATCATCACCGACGATCCCAATATCCTCTCCCAGGTCCGCACGTTCATCGACAACATCGACGAGATCACCGACGTCGATCAAGTATTTATCGACAACGCCACCCGGGAATGGGAAATCGGCCGCGCCGTACCAATCCCCGGTATCAGCGGTCGCGTCCACGACCTCGAAGCCGATTTTCTGCCCTCACCGCTCACCCGGATGTTCATCAAACACGTCGTCGACTACAAGCTCAGCCCCACCGAACAACACATAATGGACGAGCAGCAACCACGGAAGCGAACCACAGCCGGACCGACGGCAAAGTACCAACTTGAATCGCTGCGCATCGACAAACCCAGCCGCATCAAGCGCGGCGACGTGATCGTCTTCGTCTCTGTCGACAACGAGTGGATTTACCCGCCGGCAGTTGTAGTCTCCGAACCAATCCGAATCCCGCACGCAGGCGGCGCAGTCTTACACTTCCTCCGTATCCGAACCGATCTGTCTCCGCTCCCCCTCACAGATTCCGAGAGTCGACTCACCGAACTCGGACACCCAGGGTCGAGACTGCGAACCGACCACTACGTCCGCTCCCCTAGCCTGCGAACAGCACTACTCGACTTCTGGGACCTTTGATCTACCAGCCAATGCCACTGTCTTACAATGAGTATCGATCGATCACGCTACTATTTCCTGACATTGAAGACGACCGCCTACACCGCGACCAACATAGAATGTCCACACTGCTGGCCACCTCACACGAGATCGCCTCCCCCTCGACTACTGCTGGCACTCTCCACAGACAGATTGCGCCGCTCATCGCAACACCCACCGACGTCTCAGCTCAGCCTCCAGCGTGCTCGCGGCGCTCAAACCGGCCACCGTCGTCACCAGATACTGGGCGTAGTAACAGAAAGCTCAGAACCTCAGTCTGGCAGACTCCTTGACGACGACGGCCAACTCATAAGGGACTGCCGAACTCGCATCCCATCCTCGGGAAAGGCTCGACACCATGTCGTGACTGGGCCCCGACCGCGGGGCCCAGTCATCCACTACCGAACGCGATAAGGCAAACAGAGGACAACTCTGTAAACCAATCGAATCGACTCTCACAGTGCCAATGACGCGCGAAGCGATTCCGGTTCAACGAACAAACCTTCCTGCCGCACGATCTGGCGTCTGAATTTCGAATCATCTTGACCAGAGAAACATCTCAGCGACGACGATGATTTCGGCTCACTCGCCCTATCATCCTGGCCGAAGATTCGATGGGCGCTACCAGATCTAAGTCCAGTCGATGTGGACGGATTCGATGGAATCGAAGTGGAACCCAAAGGCATCGTTGTATTGGTCGAAGCCCTTGTTCTCCGGATAGTCCATCGTCGCATGACGTTCGAGGATGGCCACCACACGGGCGTGGTCGTCGTTGGCCAAAGCTGCAGCGAGTTCTCGTGTTTCGTCGAGGCTGAAGGGACTCTCGGAGTTGGCGAAATCCAGGGTGCGCACGCGATAGTCATAGCCATCTTCGGAGCCGTTACGGACCGAGACTCCCCCACGAACTCGGATGGTTGCTTTTTTCGGTTGTCCATCGGGTCGCAAGACGCCGGCACGGTCCATGATGTCGCGGGCTTTGACGTTTTTGAGTTTCTTCTTCGCATCGGCACGCAGTTCGTTCGTCTCCCCCGACCGATACCGCGAGACCGCCGAGCGGGAACGGCCGATTTTCTGTGCGACAGCATCGATTCCCCCGAGACGCTCGATTGCAGCCCGGCGTTGGGCACGCTCGAAGACCTCCGGGTGCGGGATGCGTCCCTGTTGCGCCCACCGCCGCAAAGTTCGATCCGACGGAGGCGTCCGGCCGGCATCGATCGCTGCTTGGCGCAATCCGTCGTTACCGATCTCCGAGCGAATCTGCCGGATGGATACTTTGCTGGTCAATCCCGCCAGTCCTCCACTTTTGACGGTTTTGGACTTTTCAATCCCACTCGTCGCCGCGGTGGAGACGGAAACGTTAAGGCCATCGAGGCCGACTGTTTTTTGCGCGGGTTGCTTGGTTCGTGGCTTCGGAAGGTGCAGTGCCACTAGTTGTTTCCTTCATCTTCGTCGGTAAAGACTGCCTTGATCGCGAGATTGATCTCGTGTGTATCGCGGGCATCTGTGAGAGCGGTGACCAGATCGTCGGTGAGAGCGGCGCGTTTTTCGAGCGTCATCTTGCCCAAAGCATCACTCTCGTCGGCTATATCGATGCCTTCGGGCAGTGGGTAGACCCAGGAGTCGGTGACGGTACGTAGTGGCCACCGGCCGGTTTCACGGGCGATGCGCATCGCGACGCGGCGGCCCCGCCAGCGGCAGTGCGCGATGATCGCCGCACGCCACAACGGCTGGTGGTGATGCTGCATCTGTTTCGCAGTCCACATGTCCGGGTTGACCATTCGTCCGATATACCCTTTGTAGCAAGAGCCGAGGAACCGTTTCATGGCGGCATCGTCGGTATCGACAGCTACTTTGCGGGCTTCACGCAAAATCTTGGCCCATTTGTCCAGGGCCCGTCCTTGTTCCGGATATACCCAGGCTTCGGTGATGTCGAGTTCGTCGAGTTCGGCGCCGATACCGCCGTCGGCGACAGGGGCACAGAATGCATCGAGGCTGACAGTCGTGACCCACGTGTGCACCGGTTGATCGGCAAGCATATGGGGGTGCGGTAATGGCATTTTGTCCGGGAGGGCGAGCATGTTCCCCGCTGGCAGGGTGACGTGCCAGAGCCCGAACGGAGTTTTCGCTTCCTCCGCGGCAGCGCGCGCGGCCTCGGCGCGAAAATGGCGCGGTTTCCCGTAACCGAATTCGAGCATTCCCGCGGACGCAAGGTACGCAGCACGTTGGTCGATCGACACGAGCACAGCAGCACCGTCGAGTTCTTCCGGATCGGGAACGCGCGTCCACCCCACAGCGGGCTCGAGATCACCACGATGTTCACCATCAAGGGGTGGCACCGGCCCCGCCGCAGTGACGACTATCCCCTTCCCGCTGCGGGTTCGTTCCCGTTTGATCTTGTCGACGACAGCTGCTCCGGTGCGAGCGGGCGTGGGGCCGGGAAGAACACCGAGATGCTGTGCGCACCAAGCGAGTCGACGCCCAAGCTCGCGGGCTGCCGGCAGGTCATCGTCGGGGAGATACGTTCCAGCGGTGGGTGATCCGAGGATTCCCATGTCCCCTACTCGGTTTCCCCACCCGAAATCCTTGTTCCAGTACGTCCACACATACGGCTCGATGACGATATCGACCATCGACGTGAATTTCCCTGTCGTACGAGAAAGATGAACGACGTGGCCGGGATCTCCGCGCAGTTCCCACCCGGCGGTCAGCATCGGATTCAACGTGGCCTGCAGAACACCGGTCAGCTCTTGCGCCGCGCGCGTGCGGAGAACTTCCATATCGTCGACGTCGTCTTCGCTGCCAGGGTCGATAACCCAGCCGAGCATCTCACAAGCATCGATTCCGACGACCCAAATTTGAGCTGGAGCGCCGAGAGGTGTCAGCGTCGCCCAGCGAATCAGTTTGTCGAGCTTCTCGACCGAGTCCACCGGTCCGGTGAGGACCTGCCCAGAAGGTGTGTACGTCCCCGCTGCCGTCACGATGACAGCATGTCCGTCAGCACTCTCACTTGCCGGCGGCAGTGAAATGGGTAGAGGTTCAGCTGGCGTGGTTTCTGAGATGTCAGGTTCCGCGTCATCAACCGTGGCAGCGTTAGTTGTGGGTTCGACTGTCGCGTCGGCTAGTTCGACGTTTTGTTCGGCCGACTCGCCCTCGAAAACATCGAACAGCGAGGGCTGCAACGCTTCGTGAGCCTGCACGTCCGCGGAAGCCGGCTCGGACACTTCAACGTCGAACAGAGTGAACTGCTCGCCCTTCTTCAGTGCCATGTTCCACCCCGTGCCGTCGTCATGGTTGTCATTCGAGATCGAACGCGCCGCGAATCGCGCGAGTAAGCGATTCCTCCTGCGCTGGAAAGAAATACCCGATTCCCGGACCGAGCGCGCTCACCGGGATAGTCGTGATGCTGTCGCAACTGATCACCGAATCCCCGTCGAGGCCGTTCATACGTCCGACAGCCACCTCGGTGGACAACCCGCGGATGGTGGTGGTGATCGGTGCAACAGTCACCCGGTTCAGATGCGGGCGCACCACTTCCCGTGTCAGGACGAGCACAGGACGAACCTTGTCGAGTTTCGCTTCATGAATCGGCCGCATCAGGCCAAATCCCTTGACAAATTATCCACATGCGTTGCGAGAGAATCCATATCGTCCTCGCTCGACACCTTGGCTAGAATCTCCGCATCCCGCGCTGCAATCTGTCTGCGACGCTCCCGCTCGAGCGCCCTCAGAACCAATGCTGCACGTGAAGACGCGCGATGGCCATTCACTTCGCCGTCGAGGTACGCCACCATCTCGTCGGGGAGCCGGATGGAAATCTGTGACATCCCGAAATGGTACCGCAGTGGGATCCGAATTGAATCCCACTCCGTTGACGTGCACGACCGGACGGCAACCAAGCCGCCAGCGTCGGCAGGGAACCAACCAAAACCCTGACCGCCCAGCGAAAACGTGCCAATGCCCTGCACCGATGATCCGCTGTGGCAAACAGCCTCACGTCATAATTACAGCGCCTTCATCCACGAAACTGTCAGCTTGATTCCGCGGCCGTACATGCAGCCAGGTGCACAGTAACCAGGCTGTGCATGCGAGCGGTGAAATCGCCGGTATCACCGAGAACCCGGATAATGTTCACGGTCCCGATGAACCCCGCGCACAGGTTCCAAGAAAGCTGTCGCGTCGTGGAATTGTCGGGCAGCTGTCCTGATGCGATTGCGGCATCGACGAGACTGCTTGTGATATCCATCCACTGAGTAAATGTCTCTCGTGCCCCGTCGATCCCGGATTCGGTGGTGAGTCGCAGTCCCGCACGGGCAAGCGAACTGACCGCGATGCTCGCTGCAAGGTCCCCAAAAAATGAACTGATCTGGGCGACGGAAGGCGGCTGCGAGTCGTGTGCGGCTACGGATGCGTGCGTAAGCGCCGCCGACCAGTGAGCGACGAGTTCCCGGGCTATTGCTTCCTTCGAATCGAAATGGAAGTACACAGCGCCTTTGGTCGTCCCGGACACGGCCAGCAAGTCGGCGAGTGACGTTGCGGCGTAACCGTTGTAAGCAAATGATCTTGCAGCGGCTTCGAGGATGTTCGCTTTCGTGATCGTTGCGCGCTGCTGACGCCGCCGACGCGTACGCACGGGATCGGCAACCGGTCGCAGGTCGTTGATTGGCTCAGTCATGTCGGATTCCTGTCGGTTGCGATCGTCAGAGTGAAGCCCGGTCTTGGACAACAATGCACTGATCGGGTTCTGTGGCTTGATCCCGTTTCTGCACGAGCAATGTGACAGCGTCTATCCCGGCCATCAGTTCAGGGCGAAAGAGGCAAATCGACATCTCTTCCCTGTGTGCTGCGATTCCACATCCACACAATTTTCGCGATGCCGATGCCGATGCAGGTGAGTGCATGTGAACACACTCGCCCAGCAGTGGCGGGAATGACTTGGTGCACATGGCGTACGAGGTTCGCGCGTGAAGAGTTGCACCTCACTGCACAGTCTCCCGGCTAGTTCTATGTGCGATCCCCGGCACGGGAGAGCGAACAAATAATGCATGCACTGCGTGCACGCCGTGCATGCATCATCAGGGTGGCGGGTTACAAACCCCTGGCGTTCAAATACTCATCCAAGGCAGCTTCCGTCATCGACGCTTCGCTGATCTCACGATCGCCCGTCTCGTATCGCAGCTTGTCGACACCACGGCGGAGGCGGTCCTTGGTGGAGGGTTTAATCCGGGTGTTGTGCGTCATCGACAGCTTCTCCCCCTCCTTGCGGCCACTAGCGCCCGCAGGCTGAACCACGGCTGGCGCAACAGGTACAGACGCAACGGAAGGTTGCGTCGTTGACACAGCTGCCGATTCGCCCCGCGGCGGCCGTTCCGGGATCAGTTCCGCAGGATGAGTCTTACGGATCGCCGGTTCACGCTTGACACTCATGCCGTCGCCCCCATCTCGACAGGCAGCTCAGCGAGGAGATCCGTATACGCAAGCTTGAGCGTCAACGCCTTACCTCCCTTGAACTGATGGATAGGTGTGTGATTGGAATGCGCATCTTGTCGGGCAGCGAGTTCTGGAATGACAGTCTTCGCCACTAGATCACCGTAAGTTTCGCGAAGTTCGTTCTCGCGAAAATCATGCTCCCCCGTCGCGCGTCTACGGCTGATGACAATCTTGTCGAACGCAAGCTTCGGGTTAGCGCGTTTACGGACGGTGTCGATGGTCTGCTCGAGCTTCTGAACACCACGAACGCTGTCAATGGTGGGTTCGGTAATAGCTACAACACCGTCTGCCGCAATCAGGACCGCAAACAAGACCTTGCCCATATTGGGCGGGCAGTCGAAGAGCACAGCGTCATAAGGCGAAAGATCCAGCCCTTCAAATGCCACATCAAGACGAAACACGAGATCGTTGGATCCGTCCGACTCAATTTTCCCGAGCTCCTCGTCAGCCGGAATCAGGTCAACCCCGTCCCACGGTGTAGCAACGATTGCCTCGGCCGCAATACCCTCCCTGGTTTGGTTCATAAGGTGGTAAGCCGTCAGCATTCCGTCTTCGAGTTCGACACCCAATCCGCTGGTGGTGTTTCCCTGTTGGTCCATGTCAACGATGAGCACTTTACCGCCGACCGCCGTTATAGCGCTGGCCAATCCGAGCGTTGACGCCGTCTTGCCGACGCCACCCTTCTGGTTACCCAGTGCAATTTTGCGTGGCTGCATTGCGGACCTTTCGTCGAATTCGTTCACGCGTGCATTGCGCGCGTCGGGTGCACCGAACGCAATGCGTGTAAGTCGAGCGTTGCATGCATTGCACGTCATGCTTGCGTTATGGGCAAGGCTTGCACGAATGGCTATGAATGCACGTTTTGCACGCACAACATAACACGCGTGCGTTGCACTTTGTGTACGCATCGCAACGCGTGCGTGTCGCGCTTACATTGAGAGCAACGCATTCATAGCACTACACGCGCGGCATGCATGTACCGCGAGCTATGCAACCTATACGTGCAGCGCACTGCATGCTATGCATGCATTCAGTGCGCATTACGCATGACACGCATATCCTGTATTCATCCTTCCGGGTCGACTGCATGCATGGCATGCACTGCACGCAAATAGCTGATGGTCCTATGGAGCGCGTGCATTACATGCACTGCACGCAGTGCATATGCCCAGGTAGAGATACTTCCACATTTACGAGATCCGATCTAAAGCCAAGATTCGACACATCATTCCTCCCACACAGCACTTCCGGGGGAGCATTACAGCGGAACGAAAACACCTCCATTTGCCGAGCGCAGCCCATTCATAGGGGCACTGCACGCAGCACACGCAATGCATGCACCAGATACGAACAGTGGGACTCGCGGCGCAGCCAAGGCGACATCACCGGCCTCTTCGATTACACAGCAAAAGATCAACCAGCTCGAACTGCGGAAGGGAAGCTATAAACAGGTCGCTCGACCGGTCAATGGCCCGATTCGATTGAACGAGAAGTCCTGGAGAACAGTGATATTCGAGTCCATCGACCGGTTCGAGCAGGCTAATCCTCACGGCTCGCACGGCGGATCGATGCAACGCCGCCATGCACAACACACGCCCCGAACGCCGGAATCAGTCAAAGCAGGGGAGTCAATTGCGGCGGGATTCTTATTGCGCGAGCGAATCACCACAGCCGCGATGGCAAAATGTCGGAATACGTGTTGATCGGCCAATTAGAACAATACATACGTATTTACACCGACTTCGACACACTCCCGCATCCCTGCTCAAAACGTCACAGTGACATATCTAGCGCATCCATGAGAGCACGAAAATCTCATCTCCAACGGCCTCCGCAGTGGATCGCGGATCCACACCGTCTTCGCGGGAAACTGCTATCAGAATCTGGAAGTGTCCGCCGCGGAGTGCGTCCCTCGAAACAGTGGCGCCGAGGGGAGTGGCTGCGGGTCCCACTTCGATCACCGCTCGAACATGCAAAAACCACATCTTAAGACACGCCACACACTAGGCGTCGTGCTTTACGCCGCATGCAATGCTTCCCGTCCGCGCATTATACGTAAATGCCACAACCACGTAAACGACGCAAGTACTCCCACGGGATCGGAGATCGGAAGACTACATCCAAGCTGCGTGCAATCGCCTAACCCGAACACCAAAAGACAACGACAACACTCTGACCTTCGTCAATACGCCGGACGCGCAGACCGGAACCCACAGAGTCGATCACCACTGACGAGTCGACATCACGAACGCACGGCATACAAACCTTCCGCTCCGCGTTCTCTCGCAATCACGAAACTTTGTGATGTAGAAACGTAGCCACGTGGCCACCGAACTGGAAACACCTCGCACCGTTTAGCACAAGAACCGGCACCACAAGCCACCCAAACTGGCAGGTTTTGGCAGCTCAGCGCTAATTTCTTCCCCCTCCATGAATTCAGCTTCACGCTGTCCTTGCGCGAGTACACGCCGCAGTGGACGAACATTCACCGTAGTCGCAGCTTTGCGCTCAGATTCGCTCGAATATCGGTTAACGCCTGCGTCCGATGTTCAGGACTTGCGGCAATTCGAGTACGTCGCTGCTGTGTTCGTTCGAACTGTTTTTGCTCCTTTCGTCTCGCCAGATCTGCAGCTTTACGCTGTTCACTGGGTGATTCTCGGGCCCAATCGATCCCGGCAATCCTGTATTTGAGATATGCCAAGGGAGAAGTGAGACTGGCCGCTGTGGGCCAGATCCAACCTCGTTCCTTGGTATCTAGGGAAAGCGCTCGAGCGATATCGCGACCTGTCCAACGAGTGTGATTGATTCCTGCACGACTCAACACATCGCAAACCGCGCCGATATGGCCAGGCGGTGCGAGAGCGGGAGCATGCTTGACGAGTTCAGCGGCTGCGCGCTGAAGTTGGAGCGGCCGAGGATATTCGTAGCCGCCGATAGATTTCTTGCTTGGCGGTTGTGTTCGCGCACTTGCGCTTTGGTGAGTTCTTCCTAACGGAAGAACTTCACAAGATAAAAGACCACCTCTAGATAGGGTGTCAGCGACAGTCGTGGCTGACGGAGCCTGTGACGGCGGATACTCGGCGGCGACACGGCAGCGCCGGGAATTGCGGTTCCGATATCTGGAGGTCCGTTCAGCCGCCCGGGAGGGGCGATTCTTCAGTGATTTGGTTGGCGGTGTCGACTCTACGATTGATCGGGGGGACGCCAAGGCCCATGTTGACGCCGCGCGGCGCTGTTGACCTCCGTGGTGCGCTTCTGCTGCAAGAAATTCGATGGTTCTCAGCTTTCGACCCCGGACGTGTTCAACACCCATCCCTAGGTCGATAAGGACGCGACGTGCTCGATTGACAGCAGATTCGCTGACTTTGGCGCGCGCCGCGATCGTTGATTTCGATGCCGTCACTCCGCGTCCTGTCCGGGACTCTGCGAAATGAGCGTGTGCCTCGGCGATTACGTACGCCTTGTCGGGCTTGATCAGCCTGCGCGCACACAAAGCCTTACCCGCAGAAGAATTGGTGTGATACCGAAATTGACGGAGCCATTCACTGCGCGATGTCCACACAGGGACCCGGGCTTGTTCGGTTGGTTCCACAGGTAACGCCCAGGATAATCCGCGCTGTTCAGAGGCCTTGTTCAGTTGCTGTGTCGCCTCTTCAATTTGGGCGACACGTGCGACTGCCGCGTTGACTGCGGCTTCCCATTCGTCGACGACGGCCGCCGAATCGGCGGGAACGTCGGGAACAGGGGGGTTGCTGCGCGACACGCCCAAAACGAGTGATAGAGAATTTGCTGATCCGTATTCAGGGTATGAGTTACCCTGAGACATACCTGCCATAGGTAGTCCCTTTCCGGGGATGCAGTTCGAGCCGAGAAAGCGTCAACTTTCGAAGCTCACCTCTCGAGAGCGTTTCGAGAACAGATGACCGAGAACCTGCCAGTTCTCAGTCCGTCAAGGACCTGCCAGTCCTTATTCGCCGCGATGCGGTCCGCTCCAGATCACCCCCTTCGGGGGGCCTGTGTGTTTCGAGAGGTCTGCGCTGTGTAGTTGGATATCGAGATCCCTCGTCCGCCACTAGCTACAGGCAGCCCCCGTTCACGCGAGTCCACGAAACACACGTTCGCGGACCAGCAGAATGTCGGAACAAGGATCGGATCCGCCGGCAGCGGGAAGGTGCCTTCATGGGCACGGCGCTGACCTGGGCAGACGCGGAAATTTGTCGATCCACGCAGTGTGATGCGGAAATCATCCAGACCAAATTGTGATGCGGGTGTGCTGAAAAAGACACCGCTGAGACGCCTATGTGTATGGCGGAATTATGTTTCTGCGATATCATCGAATAAGCACCGCCTCTTCCTTAACCGGGTTAGTGGTGGTCAGGGAACTGGGAAGCTCCCGCAACCGCATAAACGGACAGCCCCCGATGCCGCCAAGCCCTGGGGGTTGTTCGCTGTCTAGGGGTAGTTCATGCGCCGATCGCAAGCTGCTCGATGCGTTGCAACGAACCCGCAGCTTCGACTTCGAGCAAACGAAGCTGATCCGGACGCAGCTTGTCGCTGATGTAGTCCGGTATGTCCAGTCCGTGCGTGATGGCCAAGATGAGCACGGAATAGTCCCCAGCAGGGATCCCGAGTTCGGCGGCCCGATCCTCGTACACCTTGTGCTGCTTGAGGGGAGCACGAGTCGCGATGTGTCCGCGAGGTCCCTTGTTGTGCTGTGCCATGAGGAAAGACTAGAACCAATCTGTAACTGATACGGGTAGGCGCGCCCATTCGGTGTGTCGCATGTTTCGGAAGACGGCCGGGGTTCACCGATTTCCAGGCTGATTCCAAAACACTGCCGAGCGAAATCGACGGCTTCTGAACGCAACTGGGCAAAACCTCGGCAGGTTGCCACCTGCGAAACATCTTGACGCGATCAGGCGCAACGGTTGGCACGGCCAGGCCAAGGGCCACGGCACGCACGTAAAGCGCACTCAACTAGAGCAATTCCGGCGACCGGAAGCCGGCGCTCCCTGGAATCTCGCTCATTTCGCGCGTCTCGTGATGACAGGCGCTGTCGCCAGTCATTCGAGTCTGGTGACGGCCTTGCGGAGGCGAAGGTCGAGGACACCAAACATGGCGCTCAACTCCACGGACACGGAGGCGTGAGATGGCAGCGAAGACCAGAGGTGCAACTTCCGCACACTACGCATATGCCGGGCCGCTGCGCACGGTCGGCAGAAACATAAGAATTCGATGAAACGTATTGTGCTGCAGCATTTCTAGCTACCTTTGCGTGTCACACTCGCTGCGCGAACTGCATGCACTGCCCGCGTACAGGACCGTTCAACGGTCGTTTCGACACCCTTCGCCAGGAACAGATTGCCGTCGAACATCACAACGCCATTTCCTGCCGGCCAAAGCCTAGACGGACTGCTGCTTGGCGGAGACTACGAACCTTGCAGGCGCCCTCTGCCGTCAATGCGGCAGGGGCATAGTGCGAGCCGCACGTCCGGCAAAGCGACGACGAAGCCCGGCGGACCAGAGAAACGGCAACCCGGCAGGTATTGGTGAGGCACCCGGGAACAACGAAACGGTCCACGTGCAGGACATCAATCGAGGTGAGACCACCCACGTCGGTTCGAATCCAGCACGCCGCATGTCTGTTTCGGTATCCGTATGCGTTGTCAACGAATCGAATTCGACTTCACGGACAACGGGATCCGCCAATTGACACTCGAAGCGTACCTGGGATTCCGGATCGAGATGGAGTTGCACGTGGTACCCGCAGTCCATGATGTCGGCATCGTCCAGACGGTAGATCTCGTGTATCTCTGGCCTGCTCGCCAGGGCCAAATGGGGGCTGGCGGGGCAGCCGCAGTACGGCCGATACCACTCTCCGGGTCGTCGTAGTCGCGGAAGCAGTTGCAACCAAAGCGCTTCGCCAAGGGCCTTGATGGCGGCGGTGGGCATTCTCATGGCACGCTACGCCTATGACGAAGTACCCGGCGACTCTGTCGCGAACCAAAGTACCGAGCACGGGAACGTCGACCTCGCTGTTGAACGCCAGCCACCGAGTTCAAGACCGCTTACTCGCGCTGCCGAGTCAGCGAAGCGAGAACACCTGAGACAGGCCACATTCCACCTCTTCCTGTCCAAGACAACGTCATCGCGTCCACCATCTCACGGAGTACGCTTCGGACGACAAACTCCGTCAAAGATCCTGCTGCCAGACCTGCATGAGCCACCGGCGAGATCGCCGAGCCGGTCCGGGAGACGTATGCGGATACGAACCCCAGACAAGTTCTGCCGGCACCCACTTATCCGAGCCCGTGATCAGAGCGACGATCTTGGCTCCGGTTAAATCGCTACTGCCCATACGGATAATCGGTTACCGACGATGTTGCAGCAATAACGCTCCACGACTTCGCCGATCGCTGCAGAGGTCGGCCTGGATCGCCGAGATCGAAGCAGTACCCAGCGCCTACCGAGTCGCCTGACCGCTCCGAGAAACGCACCGAATCCACCACGCACGAGCGAATCAGCTTCAACTTCGGTGGGAAGCGTCCGGGAACAACTAGGTGGACCAACTCTCGAATGATCCCGGTTCCCCGGTCTGCAACCACTGACGTCATGCCAGGGAAACCGGAAGGTGCAAGTCATGTGGTGCGCGCGGTGTTCAAGTGTTGCCGCACTGATGAGGAGCAGATCTTCGGATATGACGTTGCCGCAGGATCTTTCGACTGCCTCACCTGCCGCGGCCTCGCGGCCGACTGCGTCGTCGCCTATCGACACCCCGAATCCGTAAAGCTCGGCACGAAACGAAACAACATCACCGAAGCGGCGCATGTCGGCCACTAGTACAGCCCATCCCACTGACCCTGTCGGCATCTCCGAGCGAATGTGCGGTTCAAGGAATACCGCTATCGACCGGGTGCCGCTGGTTACTGCATACCGGTCGCTCGCCATCAACACGGCGTGCCTGGTCGGACAGCGGATCGAGCGCAGCAGGAACGGTGATTACGGAACGGCCG
Source organism: Rhodococcus sp. MS16 (assembly GCF_013277795.1). Classification (NCBI taxonomy): domain Bacteria; kingdom Bacillati; phylum Actinomycetota; class Actinomycetes; order Mycobacteriales; family Nocardiaceae; genus Rhodococcus; species Rhodococcus sp. MS16. The sequence goes on along the minus strand of NZ_VBTM01000007.1, from coordinate 2,525 downwards.
ACCACCAGAGTCGTCGACAGCCCACAGGCGCCGACGTTCAGCGCCACGACTGTGCAGACGATTATCGACTTCGTTCCGAAAGTCGGTCTCACCATCAGTGCATGAAAATTCGAGCAATCACAGGAGGCTGCAGCGCCTAGCAAGTCCTGGTAGTCAGTCTTTGGCTACAAATGGTGACTGCTCAGAACAGTCTGTGATTCAAAACGCGCGAGCACGTAAACGGAGACATTCGTACCCCATTATTATGTGTCAAAACACACCATGCGTCGTTCCACCATTAGGCCGGGTATTTGTGATGGGATATGGGGTGAATTGTATTCAGAAAGAGTAAGGAGAACTAAGTTACTGAACAGTAATAAGCGCACAATTACATATCTCACAATCCAAAATCGGTAACCCCCGAAGGGGGGTTATTTGTCGACCCCATTTTGGATCTTAAACAGAAAAAGACCGATTGGCTCTTTCTGTCTAGTTTTCTTTTTCGATGAAGCCGAAGTTGGCCCTTCTGCCTCATCTGTTGCTCTCCCCGAAGGGACTCACCGTGGTAGGTACGTCTCAGGGTAGCCCATACCCTGAATCTGTTTCAAGCTATCTTCAACAAAAAAACAGCCATTCCGCGCAAATTCGAGTGATATCGGCAACAAACGCCCCCGTAAACGGCATATCGAACCCTGATCTTGCCGATTCGATCGCCCGCGCGGAAGAACGCATAAACCAAATCACCATACTTAACACGGACAGCGAACAACGCGGGCAATCCTGGTGCCTACCCGTCGATCACACAGAACAAGCGCGAACCCCCTTATGGACAGGTAGAGCCAAATGGCAACGCCAAGTTCGAGAGCTTCTGAATAGTCCCACCGGCACAGACGCCTGCCGCCAACATCAAGTCGACCCACAACGCGTCTTCGCAGTCGCAGTCACCATGGCAGGATTCGCCGAACAGCGAACAGGCCGACGCGTCGCCGTATCCCGAACCGCGCTCGCCGAACGAACCGGAACCTCGGTCTCTGTAGTGCAACGCGCCCGACGAGTTCTATCCGCGCTCCACGTCGCTAAAGAAATGGCCCGAGGGCGCTTCCTACGCACCATCGAATGCTGGGCCGCTGAAGCACACCACGGCGGCCATCAAACCCGCGCAGCGAGCGTCTGGGCACTCATCTCACCCAAATCGGTACTTCGACGTCTCACTTCACTAAACACCCCAACTGAACCCTCATCACAAACGACTCCACAGGCCCCAGAATGCGACCACGCTCCAACCAGAAGTTATCCACAAACAAACATCACTGACCCCCTATCTGTTGTACTTGCTTTTAGTTCTTCTTCTTCCGTTAGGAAGAACTACACAAACGCGCGCACGCGCAAAGGCCACCAGAAGAGATTCAAAACGCGCAAGCCCAGACCCCTTAGCCTTCAGCGAGCAGCGGCAGAACTAATTCGATACGCGCCTGCGTTGATGCCCTCCGGACACATTGGAGTGATCAGCGACGCCCTCATCCGCCACTCGATTGACACCAATCGCTGGTCGGGTCGAGATATCGCCCGGACCCTCACCGAAGACACCAAATCGCGAGGCTGGATATGGCCCAACACCGCTGACCTGAAGGATCCGGTCCGATTCCTGCACTGGCGCCTTGCCCGTATCAACTGGTCTATTCCCTCCCCAACCGAACTCGCTGTAGCTGCAAAGAACCAACGCGACGAGGATCGACGGACTGCGGCAAACGAGGCTGCAGCTCGGAATCAACGTGTTGCTTCTCCGTCCATTCGTGCGGCTGCCCTAGCGCTTATCCGAGCGACAGTCGCCGGAAAGTCGCGGGCACAATGATCCCTCCGATAACTGCTGCTTCTGCAGTGTCATCGCGATGAAAACCATTCTTACAGAATGGAATCCAATCAAACTTCCAACTCGCGAATTACGAGGACGCGCAATCATGTTGATAACAGCCAGGATTCAACTACTTGCGAGGCCATTTCCAATTTGAGGCCGGAGATATTCTTGACTGTTGTTGTCTGATAGGGGAATTGGCCTAAGAAGATCTTCTCGGATCGGTGAGTTCTACTGCGCCCGGATCGTGTTTTCGGCCTCAGGTGAGCATCACTACATTCTGCCGCCGACGTTCTTGAGCTGATCCGACAGAACCTCGCGCCAGCGAGGCGCCGGATAAGTCCCGATTGGAGGGCCTCCTTGTGTAGGAGTCAGACGCGTCCTAGAGGAATGAACTGGAGGTGAAACTCTGGCCGCACAGACAGGCTAATGAGAGTGCAGATCTGTTCTCGTGGATGTTGCCGGAATTGACGCGCCAGAGTTGTCCAGTCCGGAGTTTACCGCGGTAAACCAGTGTGCCGAGCAATCCGCCAGATATGGCGGAGTGGGGGAGTTTACCGCGGTAAACCGTGCATGCGGTGTGCTTCGGTTCGTCGGCAGAGGATTTTACCGCGGTAAACCAGTGTGCCGGCGGCACATTCGGATGTGAAGAGTACGGACGTTTACCGCGGTAAACCGGGTGGATCATGTTCCG
>NZ_VBTM01000006.1:0-301883 GCF_013277795.1 Rhodococcus sp. MS16 | reverse complement strand
CATTCCGAACCCGGAAGCTAAGCCCTTCAGCGCCGATGGTACTGCACTCGACAGGGTGTGGGAGAGTAGGACACCGCCGAACACAACTTGAGAAAGCCCCCCAACATTGTTGGGGGGCTTTTTCGTGTCCCCGAAACATAAAGCTCACATAAAGACAATTGTAGTTTTGTAATCGAATGTAAGAATTCGGATATATCTATTCATTAATTGCAAATAGAACAGTCGAATGTACTTCTATGTCTGAATCCGCTGGAAATATTCGAGAATTCTGAAATTGTTTCTTAAATCGTCGGGGTGGCGAGGGCTGCCGCGCCTGGGGCGTCGTCGATACCCGCTGGCAACCCGCAGCATTTCATCTCCTACGACGGGACTCCCCGCACGCCGGTTGAAACGATCGACAGTTTCCACTACACGGTTGCTGTGGAGACCCCGAACGGCACCGCCGGTGTCCGTTTCTCGCTGTTCGGTGCCGGTGGTGTGCCGCTGTCTTCGGAATGGCGGTCGGGCGCTGACGGGGGCAATGGTGTCACGTGTGCGATTGATGTTCCCTATTCGCGCGGAACGGCATACTCCTTCGACATCATGAAGTCGGGTTCGTCGGCGACGGCAACAACATGGTCGGGAACGATTACCAATGATTCCACCGGAGTGGTCACAAAGATGGGGTCATGGTCCACTCCAGCCGCATTCGGTGGACTGAAGAGCACGACTATCGGTTTCATCGAGAAGTTCTCCGGGACCAAGACGTGTGGCGACATTCCGGATGTGAGCGTGAAGTACTCGAAGGTGTCGTTCGGCAACGACAACCCGTCGTCGGGAGCCAAGATCTGGCCGAGCTAGTACGGTCAGCCCGGTATCCCCAGAACCCGATCCGTCAACGTCGATACTGAATCAACTGGGGGACATTTTCGGCTCGTAACCGGATTCAGTCCGTCGGCGGAACAGGGGTTGATACGAGGCCTTCCGCCGGCTCACGAGGAATCGCAAGTTCTGTCTCTTCGAGGCGACCGCGCAGTGTGATGCTGTCGGTGATCCGCCACTGGTCGGCTTCGCTGTTGTGGGCCGCCGCAACAGCGCGGCCTGACGCTGCCAGATTTCCCGGTACGGTCTTGGCCACCTCGGAGAGACGGGCTGCTTCGTTCACAGGATCACCGATCACGGTGTACTCGAATCTTTCACGCGCACCGACATTTCCGGCAACTGCGATACCTGACGCGACGCCGATGCCGGCATTGATTTCAGGCACTTCGGCGCACAGACGGATCTGGATCTGTCTGGCAGCTGCGAGTGCGCTGCCCGCGTGGTCGTCGATCCGGTTCGGCGCACCGAAGATGGCAAGTGCTGCGTCGCCCTCGAACTTGTTGACAAATCCGCCGTGCCCGTCGACCTCGTCGACGATGACGTCGAAGAACCTGTTGAGGAGTGCGACAACGGCGGTTGGAGTGTTTGTCGAGGCGATCGTGGTGGAGCCGATCACGTCGACGAAGAGAACCGATACATCACGTTCCTCGCCGCCGAGTTCGGGATTCTGACGCATCGCGTTGGCTGCAACCTCATGCCCGACGTGTCGTCCGAACAGGTCGCGAATGCGTTCACGCTCCCGAAGTCCTTCCGCCATACGATTGAAACCGGTTTGGAGCAAGCCCAATTCGGTACCGTCGTAGACAACGACGTGAGCACTCAGATCGCCGCGGGTGACTTGCTCCATGCCTCGCCGTACGGATCGGATCGGCGCCGCAGCCGATCGAATGTTGATATAGGTCAGCCCGAGTCCGACGCACAGGGTGATTCCGCCGATTACGAGGATGGCGATTGCGAGAGCCTGCCCGGAGGCTGGACGGATGAAGCTGAAGATCGCGATCAACATCAGACCGGTGACAGGGACTCCGCTGCCGAGCATCCAGACCAGGATGGTGCGCCCCGTGATGCCGAGCACCGCGGATTTGCGGGGTGTCCCGGATTCGAGGGCGCGGGCTGCGATGGGACGAAGTGCGAACTCGCTGAGGAGATAGCAGAACGCGCAGGTCGTGATTCCGCTGAAAGCTATGGTGAACAACACTTTCGGGATGGTGTTGGCGTCGACGATCCCGTACATCGTGGTGAACGTGGCCAATGCCACCGTCCATAGGATGGCTTGAACGCGGGTCAATCGCCATGGTCCACGCAGCGCGGCGCGCTGATTCTCAGGTGTCGGCGGGACGTTGTCCGTTGCCCACCGAAGATCATGGATGAGGCGTGTAGTTCCCCAGAGCAACCCGACGATGAAGACACACCCAGTGAATATCGGCACTGCGATGAAGTTGATCCACGCGAACTCCGATCGCATGATGCTCGGGCCTGGAACAACAACTCCGATGAGAACGACGGCCAGTGCGGACCCGATCAGATTGGTGACCAGGAGCGGAGCAGTGAGGAGGGCTTGGACGCGAACGCGTCGTCGGCGGGGACTCTCGTCTGTGGATCCGAGCAGCCACGACCCTAGGGGCGCGCTCGGGACATTGCTGGGCTGCATAGTGTGTCGAGACTAGTCGCACCGATCCCTTAGGGTGGTGCAGTGCGCTTAGTTATTGCTCGTTGCCGTGTCGACTACGTAGGTCGATTGACCTCCCATCTCCCTACCGCCAGACGCCTTCTGTTGGTCAAAGCGGACGGTTCCGTCAGCATCCATGCCGATGACCGGGCGTATAAGCCGCTCAACTGGATGAGTCCGCCGTGCTGGTTGGTCGAGACCACCGGTGACAGCGACGACATTCTGTGGGTCGTGACCAACAAGGCCGGCGAAGAGCTGAGGATCACCCTCGAAGAGGTCGAACATGATTCGTCGTACGAACTCGGTATCGATCCTGGTTTGATCAAGGACGGCGTCGAGGCGCACCTGCAAGAGCTTCTCGCAGAGCATGTCGAAACGCTGGGTAAGGGCTACACCTTGGTACGACGCGAATACATGACGGCCATCGGGCCGGTCGATCTTCTGGTTCGTGATGCCGATGGTGCTTCGGTTGCCGTCGAGATCAAGCGTCGCGGGGAGATCGACGGTGTCGAGCAGCTGACGCGCTATCTTGAATTGCTCAACCGTGATCCGCTGCTCGCTCCGGTAACGGGAGTGTTTGCGGCGCAACAGATCAAGCCGCAGGCCAAGACTTTGGCAACCGACCGCGGGATTCGCTGCCTTGTCCTCGACTACGAGGCGTTGCGTGGGACCGAGAGCACCGAGTTCCGGCTTTTCTAATGCCTCGCCGCAAACCGATGCCGAAACAATCTCGCCGTACTGACAGTCGACGAGGTCCGGTTTCGGATGAACCGCGTGGTGTGCTTTTTGGCGGGGCAGTGGTCCGGGAGGAGCCCGGTCCGGGCGGCGAGCTGTACATGGTTCGGCCGATTCCGGGAGCCAATGCCACGAAGTTCTATCGATGCCCCGGCTGTGACCACGACATCAGGCCGGGAGTTGCGCATGTGGTGACGTGGCCGTCGGAGCCCGGTGGGGCCGCGGAGCGTCGGCATTGGCATACCGGATGCTGGTCAGGTCGCGGCACCCGCGGCCTGACCAGAAGGTGGTCGTGACGGATCAGTTTCGGGACTGCGCCCGCTGTTCGACCTCGCGGGTGTCGATTTCGGCTGTGTTGGTGTCTTCGATGTCATCCGAGTCGTCAGTTTCCGGTTCGGATTCTGTGTAGCTCGTTTCCTCGTACTCGTCGTCGGTGAATTCCGAGGACGGCGGAGTGGTCGGAGCGTCGAGCAATTCGCTCTCACGGTTGACGGAGGCGAGCATCGCGGGCACCGAATCGAGCTGACCTCGGATTCCCAGGAGTTGCGCAAGGATGCGTCCACGTAGAACGCGCAGTTCTTCGGCAAGTTCCTTGGCGTGAGCGATCTTTCGCTCGGACTGATCTGTCGCAGCCTGTAGGCGACGCTGAGCTTCGCGCGTGGCGTCGGTCAAGCGTCGTTCGGCTTCTGCCTTGCTTGATGCTTCGAGTTCGTCGACTGCGGCAACAACCTTGGCGCGTCGTTCCGCCATCGAGATGTCGAAATCCTCGCGAATCTGAGTTCGCTTCGCCTCGGATTCGGCGGCCAGACGGTCGCGCTCGGCCTGCGCGGCTTCGACGATGCGTGCAGCTTCGGTCTTGGCCTGCAACATGGTCTGCTCGTGCATGGTTTCCATCGCGTTGCGACGGTCGTCGAGCTCCGCGATCAACGACTCGTAGTGCCCGCGTAGGCGGGCGCCGTCCTGTTCGGCGATGGAGGTCATCTCTGCTGCGTCGGCCTCGGCCTTGGCACGGACCTCGGATGCTTCGTCGGACGCCAGTCGGAGCATGCGGCTGATGCGATCACTCATGCCCTCCGCGGTGGTGGGCGGAACGGACAGGCGATCGACGTCCTTACGGAGATCGTCGATGTCGTCGCGGGCATCGTCCAACTGCTTGGCAAGGTCACGGGCTTGCGCGGCTGCGGCATCGCGATCCGCAGCCGTCACACGCAGTTCTACGTCGAATCGCTCGAAGTAGTTGCGTACCTCGTCGCGGTCGTATCCCTTCCGTGCGATCTGAAACGGAAGTTGAATGGAACCGCGGTCCTGCTCGTATGCCATGGCGACAATCTACCTGGCATATCTGCAGGAGTCGGGCCTACTAGTGCGACGCGGCCGGTTCGACCAGTTCGACGAGTACACCGCCGGCGTCCTTCGGGTGGATGAAGTTGATGCGTGAGTTCGCGGTGCCGCGCCTCGGTGCGTCGTAGAGCAACCGGACGCCGCGTGCACGGAGCTCGTCGGAAATAGCTTCGATGTCGGTGACGCGGTAAGCGAGCTGCTGTAGTCCGGGGCCGCTGCGGTCGATGAACTTGGCGATAGTCGAGTTCTCGTCGAGAGGTGCGAGCAACTGAACGGCCGTGGAGCCGGCGGGCGCACCGACGACGGAGAGCATGGCTTCGCGTACACCCTGTGCTTCGTTGACCTCTTCGTGGGTCGAGACCATGCCCAGGTGCTGGGTGTACCACGCGATGGCGACATCGAGGTCGGGAACGGCAATTCCGACGTGGTCGATGGCGACGACGAGGTCGGAGGACAGCGCTGCGAGAGCGGGACTGGGGGAGGTCTGTGTCATACCGTTCACGGTAGCGCTACCGTTTAAGTAGTACACGTCGGGATGTGACTTGGCTCGTATACCACGTGCGCCCGAAGACTATGTCTCTTTTTGCAGCCGGAGGAAATCGTGACCAGTTCTGTGATTGTTGCCGGAGCCCGTACCCCGATGGGTCGACTCATGGGTTCGTTGAAGGACCTGTCCGGGTCCGATCTCGGTGGCATCGCCATCAAGGGCGCCCTCGAGAAGGCCGGTGTCGCCCCGGAGCAGGTCGAGTACGTCATCATGGGTCAGGTCCTCACCGCCGGCGCGGGTCAGATGCCGGCCCGCCAGGCCGCCGTCGCCGCGGGCATCCCGATGAGCGTTCCCGCACTGAGCATCAACAAGGTGTGCCTCTCCGGTGTCGACGCCATCGCCCTGGCCGATCAGCTGATCCGCGCCGGCGAATTCGACGTCGTCGTCGCCGGCGGGCAGGAATCGATGTCCCGCGCACCGCACATGCTCGAAAAAAGCCGCGAAGGGTTCAAGTACGGCGACGTCACGATGCGCGACCACATGGCGTACGACGGCCTGCACGACATCTTCACCGACCAGGCGATGGGCCTGCTCACCGAACAGGTCAACCAGCAGGACGGCACCCACATCACCCGCGCGGAGCAGGACGCGTTTGCCGCGGCCTCGCACCAGAACGCCGCCCGCGCCTGGAAAGACGGCCTCTTCGACAACGAGGTCGTCCCCGTCTCGATCCCGCAGCGCAAGGGCGATCCGATCGTCTTCACACAGGACGAGGGCATCCGCGCCGACACCACCGTCGAATCCCTCGGCAAACTGCGTCCCGCGTTCAGCAAGGACGGCACCATCACCGCCGGCTCCGCCTCGCCGATCTCCGACGGCGCCGCCGCCGTGGTCGTGATGAGCAAGGCCAAGGCCGAAGAACTCAGTGTGGCGTGGATCGCGGAGATCGGCGCCCACGGTGTGGTCGCGGGCCCCGATTCGACTCTGCAGTCCCAGCCGGCGCGGGCCATCGCGAAGGCCTGCGCGAAGGAAGGCATCGCGCCCGCCGATCTCGATCTCGTCGAGATCAACGAGGCGTTCGCGGCCGTCGGTATCGCCTCCACGCGTGAGCTCGGCCTCGATCCGGCGAAGGTGAACGTCAACGGTGGCGCCATCGCCGTCGGGCATCCGCTGGGGATGTCCGGTGCCCGGATCGCGCTGCACCTGGCGCTCGAGTTGGCGCGCCGCGGCGGCGGCATCGGCGCGGCCGCACTGTGCGGCGGCGGCGGGCAGGGCGACGCACTGATCGTCCGCGTGCCCAAGGCCTGAGAGTCTAAATACACCTGAACACCTCAGTTCGCTCTACGACGCCTCGTGGTATTCCTCACACCACTACGGGGCGTCGTAGTTGTTCGGGCACAATGGGGTTCATGGCGAACGTCTTCGATCTCAGTACCACCGCAAAGCGGTTCCGTTTCATTGCCGTCCTCGAGGCCTTCACATGGCTCGGACTGTTGGTCGGAATGGCGTTCAAGTACATCCCCGAAGAGGGAATGGTGGCAGGCGTCAAGATCTTCGGTCCCTTCCACGGTGCTGTGTTCGTCATCTACATCCTGGTTGCGCTCTGGACTGCAAAGCAGTTGAAGTGGAACCTGGTCACCACGTTCTGGGCACTGTTTGCCAGCATCCCGCCGTTCGGCACGATTGTTTTCGAGGCGTGGGCCGCGCGCACAGGCAAGTTGGCGGAACTGTCCAAGGTGAACACAGCCGCTGCAGACCCCGCGCTCGCTTAAGTGAAGTAGGCCTCTTCGAAGGTTCCGGCAACTCGTGACAAACTGGGACTTGTGACTCGACCAGGATCCAGGCCCCCAGCGCGTTCGTCAGCAGTTGCAGCCGCTATGAGCGGCGCAGTCGACTTGTCCGCTCTCAAAGAGCGGGCCACGGCCCCACCTCCGCGTAATCCCAGCGGCGATGGGGCCGTTTCTGCTGCCAATGGGTTTGTCATCGAGGTGACGGAAGCGAACTTCGAGGCCGAAGTTCTGGTCAAGTCGAGCCAGGTGCCCGTGATCGTCAACCTCGGTGGGCGCGCGTACGAGCCGTCTGTCGTCTTCACCGAGGTGCTGGAGCGCTTGGCCGCGCAGGCAGGTGGTCAGTGGATTCTTGCGAACGTCGACGTCGATGTCAGCCCCCAGATCGCGCAGGCCTTCGGAATCCAGTCGGTGCCGACGGTTGTTGCCGTTGCCGCCGGTCAGCCGTTGGCAGATTTCCAGGGTGCACAGCCCGAAGAGCAGTTGACTCAGTGGTTTGCCGCCGTTCTGCAAGCTACCGCCGGAAAGCTCAGCGGTCCCGTTCCGACTGCTGAGCGCGACGAACCAGAAGTGGAAGATCCACGATTCGTTGCTGCCGAAACCGCCCTCGACGCCGGTGATCTCGACGGTGCCATTGCGGCATACCAAGTGATTCTCGATGTCGAGCCGACCAACGCCGAGGCCCTCAACGCTGTTCGCCAGGTCAAGTTCATGGCGCGTGCCCAGAACACCGAACCCGACGCCGTGGCGGCGGCCGACGCAGATCCGTCGAATGCCGAACTGCAGTTCGCGGCAGCGGACCTGGAGATGGCCGGACAGCAACCGGAAGCAGCTTTTGCTCGCCTCATCGGCGTCGTGTCACGCAGTGCAGGTGACGACAAGGCCGCGGCGCGGACGCGTCTGCTCGAACTCTTCGAATTGTTCGATCCCGCCGAGCCCATGGTGATGGCAGCCCGCCGCAAACTGGCGGCAGCGCTCTACTAGGCCTACTACGGCCGCTACTCCGTATAGCGGCTGTCGCAGGACACCTGCCCACCCAACACACCGGTACGGAAGGCGTCGACCCGGGCGAAGCCGCTCGGGACGGTGTCGCCGTTGACGTCACTGGCAGCCAACCCGTCCGTCAACAAGCCGGAGACGGCCTCGTCGAGGTCGCCGGGCGACAGGGTGACCTGTGCTCCGGACTCGGCTGCATTGGAGGGGCTCAGTGCGGCTGTGATCACTCCGGCCAAGCACGCCGCCCGCAGCGCGGTCTGTGGTGTGTCGAGTGCCTGACCACGTTGCTGCTGCATCGCGAGGGTGTACCGCGACGCGAGCAGTACGTATGCGTTGTAGTCGCCGGTGATGTCGGTCTGCATCAATTCGCGTCGACCGACCCGTCCCGGTGTTCCGCGTTCCGCCAACTCGTCGACATTGATGCCGATGGTGTTGGTCGAGGGGCAGAACGAGACCGGTTCGGTAGCGACGGCGTCGGCGCATCCGGTGTCCGCGCCGGTGAATGTGACTGTCGGCGGATTCTCCAATTCGAAGACCGACTGGAATGTCGTGAGGAACTCCTGCAGCGTTTCCTCGGTGACGGGAAGTTCTCCTGAATCGCCTTCGGAGTCGAATTGCTGGGGCAGTTCAGCCCGCCGGGATTCGATTTCTTCCTGGTCGATACGCGTGCAGGCGGACGCGCCGTCGGTGAACCCGATCTGTGTTGCGGTGACGCGTTCGAACGCGGAACCGTGGTGTGAGTCGGGATCGTTGGGATCGTCGTCACGGATAGCGACCGCAGAGGCGAGCACCTTGTTCAGGCCGTCGGATGTGTTCATGGTGAAGTGTGCTGCCTTGTCCTCGGCAACGTGCCGCAGGAACGCGCCACCGAAGCAGTCGGCCTGCTGTTCACGCACCAGGGCCGATTCGGACCCACCTTTGACGATTCCGGCTTTGCGCTGGACGGCATGGCCGTACTCGTGCGCGAAGATGAACGCGACGGCGACGTCCCCGAACTTTTCCTGCACCTCGGGAAGGAGAAGTTCGCGATCCCACCCGATGGTGTGGTCGAGGCTGCAGTAGCCGGCGTTGATGAGGTCTTCTGTGGTCTCCTCGCAGAAGTCCGGGCCGTTCGATTCGGTGGGATCCCACGAGATCAGCGTGTCGACGGGTTGGAACGGTTCGTTGAACAGTGTCGGATACTGCGTGTTCCAAAAGGTTTCGATGTCGGTGATCGCGTTGGCGGCGAGTGCGTCGATGGAACCGCCGTCGGTGCCGACGATGTCGCGTTCGGCGTCGGGCGCACCGGGTCGCAGGCCACTAGGACCGGACGACGCGTCGAGGCCGGCAACGCGGAAGGGGTCGTGGTAGATCGAGACGGCCTGGCCACTGGAGGTCTGCGAACAGCCGGACAACACGGCAGCAGTTGCCAACAACGACGAAGTGACTAGTGCTGCTCGCCGGCCCACCATCAACGCTCCAGACTGATCCATATCGCACCGTTGGCGGGAAGTGCGACCTGAGCTGACGCCGGCCGACCGTGCCACGACTGCGACGTCGCTGTGACCGCACCGAGGTTGCCCACCCCCGAGCCGCCGTACGCCTGCGCATCGGTGTTGAGGATTTCCACCCATCGGCCGGGCTCCGGTAGCCCGACGCGGTAGCTCGAGTGTTCGCTGCCCGAGAAGTTGAAGAGGCAGGCGACAATCGAGCCGTCAGTACCGTAACGCAGAAAACTCAGGACGTTGTTCTCGGTGTCGTTGGCGTCGATCCACGAGTACCCGCCAGGCGAGGTGTCCAGGGTCCACATTGCCGGATGCCGGCGGTATGCAGAGTTGAGATCACTGACCAGCTGCATAGCGCCACGGTGGAGATTGCCGGTGTTCGGGTCGTCGAGTTGCCACCAGTCGAGGCCTCGTTCTTCGGACCACTCGGCCGTCTGGCCGAATTCTTGGCCCATGAACAGAAGCTGCTTACCCGGGTGCGCCCACATGTAGGCGAGGAGAGCGCGAAGGCCCGCGGCTTTCGTGAAATCGTTGCCAGGCATACGTGTCCACAAGGTTCCCTTGCCGTGGACGACCTCGTCGTGGCTGATGGGCAGTAGGTAGTTCTCGCTCCACGCGTACATCAGCGAGAAGGTGATCTCGTGATGGTGGTACGTGCGGTGGACGGGGTCGCGGCCCAGGAATCCCAGGGTGTCGTGCATCCACCCCATGTTCCATTTCATGTTGAATCCGAGGCCGCCCACATTGGTCGCGCGGGTGACTCCAGGCCACGCGGTTGATTCCTCGGCAATGGTGACAACGCCGCGGTGCTTCTTGTGGACGGTGGCATTCATCTCCTGAAGGAACGCAACTGCTTCCAGGTTCTCGCGGCCGCCGTGAATGTTGGGGGTCCAGCCACCTTCCGGGCGGGAGTAATCCAGGTAGAGCATCGATGCGACAGCATCGACGCGTAGGCCGTCGATGTGGAATTCGTCGAGCCAGAACAGCGCGTTGGCGACGAGGAAGTTGCGGACCTCGCGTCGACCGAAGTCGAATACGTATGTACCCCAGTCCAACTGCTCGCCGCGCTGCGGATCGGCATGTTCGTAGAGCGGTGTGCCGTCGAAGCGGGCCAGTGCCCACTCGTCCTTGGGGAAGTGAGCGGGAACCCAGTCGACGAGGACACCGATGCCGGCGGCATGGAGGTGATCGACAAACCAGCGGAAATCGTCGGGTGTCCCGAATCGTGCGGTCGGAGCGTAGTACGACGTGACCTGATATCCCCAGGAACCGCCGAACGGGTGCTCGGCGACTGGGAGCAATTCGACGTGTGTGAACCCGGTTTCGGTGACGTACTGCGCGAGTTGCTCGGCCATCTGCCGGTAGTCGAGGCCAGGGCGCCAGGATCCGAGATGCACTTCGTACACACTCATCGGTGACTGCGCTGGGTCGACGTGCGCGCGGGCCTCGAGCCAGTCGGCGTCGTGCCAGATGTGGGAACTGGTACTCACGCGTGACGCCGTCGCCGGCGGTACCTCGGTGGCGAAGGCCATGGGGTCGGCCTTGTCCGCTACCGAACCGTCTCGCCCGTGGACGCGGAACTTGTACAGTTCACCTGCTGTGATTCCGGGCAGGAACAGTTCCCAGACTCCTGTCGAACCGAGGACGCGCATGGGCGCGAATTGCCCACCCCAGCCGTCGAAGTCGCCGATGACGGTGACTCCCCGGGCGGCGGGTGCCCACACCGCAAACGAGGTTCCCTCGACTACTCCGTCCGGTGTTTCGTAGCTGCGCGGGTGGGCGCCGAGGATATCCCACAGGCGTTCGTGCCGACCCTCACCGAAGAGATGGAGATCAAGTTCGCCGAGCGTGGGGAGGAATCGGTACGGATCGGCAACAACGACGGTATGCCCACCCGGGTAGGTGACCGAGTACCGGTAGTCCATGAGTTCGGCGTAGGGGACCAGTGCGGCGAAGACCCCACCCGAAATGTGGTGGAGGGGAAAGGCCTTTCCGCCGATGACGGCGTCGACCGACTCGGCGTGTGGCCGAAGGGTACGCAGCACTGTTCCGTCGGGGTGTGCGTGCGCGCCGAGGACGCTGTGCGGATCGTGGTGTTCGCCGCGGGCAAGCAATTCCAGATCGTGGGGCGCTGGAGCAACCCCGGCAGGCAGTTCGGCGACCATCATTTACCTCCGCGGTATGCCAGGGAAGTTCTGGCGGGGTAGGGAACTGGCGGTAGCGCAAGAATGTGGGCGACGGACCGCCACGGCTCTAGGCGAACGAAATTTGCTTGGCCCCACTGATATTGCTCGCCGCTGACTTCGTCGAGCACGCTCATGTGGTCGTGCCATTCGCGCCCGAGTGCCGGCATGTCCAGCCAGATCGTTCCCTCTTCCGCGGCAAACGGATTGAGGTTGATGACGGTGAGTACGGCGTCGCCGGTGATCGGATCGAACTTCGAGTAGGCGATGATCGCGTCATTGTCGATGTGGTGGAAATGCAGGTTGCGGAGTTGTTGCAGAGCGGGGTGCGCGCGGCGGATCCGGTTCAGCGTGGTGATCCAGGGTTCGAGGGATTCGCCGCGCGCAGCGGCTTCCGCGAACCGGCGCGGACGTAGTTCGTACTTCTCCGAGTCCAGATACTCTTCGCTACCGGGACGCACCGCCTGGTGCTCGTAGAGTTCGTACCCCGAGTAGACGCCCCACGTCGGTGCGAGTGTTGCGGCGAGAGCTGCCCGCAGCGCGAACATTCCGGGTCCGCCGTGCTGTAGCGACTCGTGCAGGATGTCCGGGGTGTTCACGAAGAGATTGGGGCGCGCCTCGTCGGCTTTGGCTGCGAGTTCGTTGCCGAATTCCGTCAGTTCCCACTTTGCGACGCGCCACGTGAAGTACGTGTACGACTGTGTGAAGCCGCGTCGGGCCAGGCCGTACATGCGGGCAGGCCGGGTGAACGCCTCGGCCAGGAAGAGAACGTCCGGATCGGATTTCTTGACTTCGGAGATCAGCTTTTCCCAGAAGTTGGGCGGCTTGGTGTGGGGGTTGTCGACGCGAAAGATCTTGACCCCCGCGTTGATCCAGTGGCGAACGACGCGCAGGATTTCCTTGTCCAACCCGTCCGGGTCGATGTCGAAGTTGATCGGATAGATGTCCTGGTACTTCTTCGGCGGGTTCTCCGCGTAGGCGATGGTGCCGTCGGGCAGAACAGTGAACCACTCGGGATGCTTTGCTGCCCAAGGATGATCGGGTGCACATTGCAGTGCGAGGTCGAGTGCCACTTCGAGGTCGAGTTTGCGTGCCCGCGACACGAACGCCTTGAAATCCTTGAGCGTTCCGAGTTCCGGATGGACTGCGTCGTGCCCACCTTCGGCGGAGCCGATGGCCCATGGCGATCCGACATCCCCGGGTTCGGGAGTGAGCGTGTTGTTGCGGCCCTTGCGATTGATCTCACCGATCGGGTGAATCGGCGGCAGGTAGACAACATCGAAACCCATTGCGGCAATGCGCGGTAGATCCTCCGACGCGGTCTTGAACGTGCCGTGCTTCGGCACCCCGTTCTCGTCCCAGCCGCCGGTGGAGCGGGGGAAGAACTCGTACCACGAACCGAACAGTGCTCGGTTGCGGTCAACCAATACGTTGTGCGGTTCGCCCTTGGTGACCAACTCGCGCAGGGGATGCGCGCGGAGCAACTCGGCGACGTCCGACGCAAATGCCGGGGCGACCCGGGCTGTCACCGGCGCGGTGCTGCGCAGCGACGCCGTCACCGCTTCCAACTTCGAGCGGTTGGCGCGGGGTTGTTCCTGGGCGGCGCGCTCGAAGAGTCGCGCGCCGATCTCGAGGTCGTTGGCAAGCTCTGCCGGCCCTTGCCCGACGGACAGTTTGGCTTCGACTGCGTGCTTCCAGGTTGCGACGGGATCACTCCACGCTTCGATCCGGAACGTCCAGAGTCCCTCGGCAGACGGGACGAATACAGCGTCGACGGTGTCCGGTTCGCTGCCCGGGTCCATCTGGATGCGTATCGGTTTGGTTCCGCGGGGTCCGCGCACGGTGAGGGTGGCCGCAACTGCGTCGTGGCCCTCTCGCCATACCGTGGCGTGTACGGGAAACACTTCACCCACTACGGCCTTGGCTGGATAGTTACCCGAGATCGCGGGTACCACGTCGTCGATACCGAGGCGTCCTGTCACGGGAAGCTCCATTTCTGATGGTGGAGTGTTACTGGTGTGGCCGAGTTCAACCGTAGTGGGTACAGCGCCTTGTCGTCGCTCCAGCGGACACGGTGGTTCAACTCGACTAGGGTTCGCGGGGTGAAAGCCTTGCGTCGGTTCACTGTCCGAGCCCACCTTCCGGAGCGCCTTGCAGCGCTCGGCCCCTTGTCCACCAACTTGCGTTGGTCCTGGCATCCCGAGACTCAGGATCTGTTCTCGCGCCTGGACCCTGAACTCTGGCAAGCAGTTCAGTTCGATCCGGTTCGAATGCTCGGAGAGGTCGATCCCGCCCGACTCGACGAGCTCAGCAGCGACGACGACTTCCTCGCTGACCTCGACACCGCAGCCGCCGATCTCGACAGCTACCTGAGCACTCCGCGCTGGTACCAGTCGCAGCAGGCAAAGGGGGTGTCGCTGGCTGGGGGAATTGCGTACTTCTCCATGGAATTCGGCGTCAGCGAAGTCCTGCCGAACTACTCGGGTGGCCTGGGAATTCTGGCCGGCGATCATCTCAAGGCCGCATCGGATCTGGGACTGCCGCTGATCGGTGTCGGACTGCTCTATCGATCCGGCTACTTCCGCCAGTCGCTGACAGCCGACGGGTGGCAGGCCGAGCACTACCCACCCCACGATCCGCAGGGGTTGCCCCTGCGTTTGCTGACGGATGCCGGCCCGTCGTCCGACGACGGATCGCCGGTAGTGATCCACGTTGCGATGCCCGGTGGGCGAGTTCTCCGGTCGCGGGTGTGGATCGCGCAGGTCGGCCGGGTGCCCCTGCTTCTCCTCGATTCGGACATCGCTGAGAACGATCCCGATCTCCGCGGCGTGACCGACCGTCTGTACGGCGGCGATCAGGATCACCGCATCAAGCAGGAAATCCTTGCGGGTATCGGTGGCGTACGTGCGGTTCGGGCGTACACCGCGGCATACGGATTGCCCGATCCCGAGGTGTTCCACATGAACGAGGGCCACGCCGGTTTCCTCGGTATCGAACGAATTCGTGAACTTGTCACCACCAGCGGGCTGGATTTCGATTCGGCGTTGGCGGCTGTACGCGCCGGTACCGTCTTCACGACCCACACTCCGGTGCCCGCCGGAATCGACCGCTTCCCGGCAGATCTGGTTCGCCACTACTTCGGCGGTTCCAACGGCGAGAACGAATCGACGCTTCTTCCCGGCCTGACGGTCGATCGCATCGTCGGGATGGGCCGCGAATCGGATCCGTCGATCTTCAACATGGCGCACATGGGCCTTCGACTCGGCCAGCGCGCCAACGGTGTGTCGAAGCTGCACGGCATCGTCAGTCGCGACATGTTCAACGGTCTCTGGCCGGGATTCGATGCTGACGAGGTTCCGATCGGCTCGGTGACCAACGGTGTCCATGCGCCCACCTGGGCGGCGCCGGAATGGATGAACGTCGCCCGCCGGATCGTCGGACAGGAGCAGCTCGAGGAATCGCGCGGCTGGGAGCGCTTGCACGAGCTGTCCGCCACCGAACTCTGGGAAACGCGCAACGACTTGCGCGGCAAACTCGTCAACGAAGTGCGTCGACGTGTGAAGGCGTCGTGGCTCGAGCGCGGCGCCACCGAAGCCGAACTGGGTTGGACCAGTGGAGTTTTCGACCCGAATGTGTTGACTGTCGGGTTTGCCAGGCGCGTGCCGACGTACAAGCGACTCACCCTGATGCTGCGCGACCCCGATCGACTGCGCGCGATGCTCCTCGACGAAAAGCGGCCAGTGCAGTTGGTGGTGGCCGGAAAGTCGCATCCCGCAGACGACGGTGGCAAGGCGCTCATTCAGCAGGTGGTGCGGTTCGCCGACGAGGCGGATGTCCGTCATCGCATCGTCTTCCTGCCCGATTACGACATGTCGATGGCCCGCTACCTGTACTGGGGTTGCGATGTGTGGCTGAACAATCCGCTGCGCCCGCTCGAGGCGTGTGGAACTTCCGGTATGAAGTCTGCACTGAACGGCGGACTCAACCTTTCCATCCGTGACGGATGGTGGGACGAGATGTACGACGGTGAGAACGGCTGGGCAATCCCGACCGCCGACGGCGTCCTCGACGACGTTCGCCGTGACGATCTCGAAGCGAGCGCGCTCTACGAATTGCTCGAACACGCGGTGCTGCCCACGTTCTACGACCGTGACGCTGCCGACCTGCCGACGCGGTGGGTGGAGAAGGTTCGCCACACACTCGAGAATCTGGGCCCGAAGGTGTTGGCGTCACGCATGGTTCGTGACTATGCAGTGCAGTACTACGCGCCGTCGGCAGAATCTGCTCGGGCTGTGGTGGCGGACAACTACGCCGGCGCGCGTGAGGTTGCCGAGTTCCGTCGGCGGATCGAATCGCAGTGGCCGTCCGTGAGCGTTGTGCAGGTTGACGGTTCCGGGTTGCCGGATACCCCGGAAATCGGTGCGACTCTCTCGCTGAAGGCTCAGGTTCGTCTCGGTGATTTGTCGGTGACAGACGTCGAGGTGCAAGCAGTCATCGGACGCGTCACTCCGGGTGAGGAACTGACCGATGTGGTCACCTTCCCGATGACGCATTTCGGTTCGGAGGACGGCATCGAGATCTTCGAAGCCGAAGTGGCGCTTCCGGTTTCGGGATCGGTCGGCTACACGGTTCGGGTTCTTCCGCATCACCGTCTGCTGGTGAACGCATCAGAGCTGGGATTGGTCACGACCCCGGCTGTGTAAACCCACTTTCTGCCCCGGACCTTGTCACAAGGTCCGGGGCAGAAGTGCGTCAGGGCCGCGAATCGCGGATACGGGTCAGTGCCTTGCGGACGACCTCGGGCTTGGTCGTCTCCCAGAACGGTGGCAATGACGCCCGCAGGTATCCGGCATACCGGGCTGTTGCAAGACGCGGATCCAGTACGGCCACAACACCTTTGTCGTCGACGCTACGCAACAGTCTGCCCACTCCCTGGGCGAGGAGCAGCGCTGCATGGTTGGCCGAGACGCTGAGGAAGCCGTTTCCGCCGTGTGCCTCGATGGCCTGTTGACGAGCCATCAGCAGCGGATCGTCCGGCCGCGGAAATGGAATGCGGTCCAAGATCACCAGGGACAGCGACGGGCCGGGAACGTCGACGCCTTGCCATAGGGACAGTGTCCCGAACAGTGATGTGGGTTCATCCTTGGCGAAGGCCTTGACGAGGGTGCCGGTGGCGTCGTCGCCCTGGCACAGGATCGGCGTGTCGAGGCGATCACGCATGGCTTCGGAAGCGGCTTTGGCGGCGCGCATCGACGAGAACAGTCCGAGGGTGCGCCCACCCGCAGCCTCGACGAGTTCGGCGATTTCGTCGAGGTAGACCGGGGACAAGCCGTCCCGGCCGGGTGTGGGCAGGTGGCGGGCAATGTAGATGATTCCGGCTTTCGCATGGTCGAACGGCGATCCGACGTCGACCGAGTTCCAACGAAATGCGTTGGCATCGGAAGGGGCTTCGCTTCCGATCGCGGTTCCGGAATCGGGGCGAACCGACGACTGCGCGGGTAGTCCCCAGTTGATCGCAAGACCGTCGAAGGAACCTCCGACGGTGAGTGTTGCGGACGTCAACACCACAGTGGATTCCGCGAACAGGCGTGAGCGCAGCAAACCGCCGACGGACAGCGGGGCCATCCGGACGGAGCGGCGGACCGATCCGCGGAACTCGTCGGACGAGAGCCAGACCACATCTTTGCGCTGGGCGGGATCTGGTTCGTCGAAAGCAGTGAGGACTCGTACGGCGCTGTCGTGAATGTCTTCCACCGAGGAGAGTGCCGCGTTGCGGGCGGCCGCTGCTTCGGGATCGGCTGCCATCATGCCGGGCTTGGCCGGGCCGATGGCTGTGCGCAGGGCCCACGCGGCATCGCGGATGGCCGCGAGCGCGGGAGCAGCGCCGTCGGGAAGCCCGTCCCAGCGTCCGGGGCGAAGTTCTTCGAGGAGTCCGGCCCAGCCTTCGCCGGCGGCCTCGAGACGATCGGCGTCCTGTTCTTCGACGATCTTGCCGCAGCGACGAGCGGCTGCGCTGATGGCGGCCGCGGTGAGCTCGTCCGTCGCGACCCCGGTCACGCGGTCGACCAATTCGTGGGCTTCGTCGATGACAACGACGTCGTGCTCGGGCAGAATCTGGATGCCTGTAATGGCGTCGATCGCCAGTAGGGCGTGGTTGGTGACCACGACGTCTGCCTTCGACGCCTCGACGCGGGCGCGTTCGGCAAAGCAGTCCTCGCCGACCGGGCACTGGTTCTTTCCGATGCATTCGCGGGACGTCACGCTGACCTGCCGCCACGCCTGATCGGACACACCTGGCACGAGTTCGTCGCGGTCGCCGGTGTCGGTGTCCGACGACCACTCGGTCAAGCGCACCACTTCACGGCCCAGCCGGGAGACTGTGAACGGATCGAACAGTTCGTCCTCCGGTGGCTGCTCGGAGGCACCGGTGTGGATCTTGTTCATGCACAGGTAGTTGTTGCGGCCCTTGAGGATTGCGAATTCCGCGCGACGCCCGAGTGGCTTCTTCAGTGCATCGGCCAGGCGGGGGAGATCACGATCGACCAACTGCCGCTGCAGGGCGATGGTGGCCGTCGACACGACGACGGTGCGACCGGACTCGACGGCATGGCGCAGGCTCGGCACCAGGTAGGCCAGCGACTTACCCGTACCGGTGCCGGCCTGGACGGCAAGATGCTCACCGGTATCGATCGAATGCGCTACCGCCGACGCCATCGTGAGCTGGCTGGTCCGCTCGGCACCGCCCAGCGCCTGCACCGCCGTGCGAAGCAGTTCGGGGACATTCGGAAGTTCATCGGCCACTGAAGCAGGTTAGTGGATACCTACGTCAGAAATATCGACGCCACTCGAAGGCGCATGTTCGTCACGGCCGCTGAGCTGCACTCCGTGCTCGCGCATCTGCGTCAAAGCCGCTTCGATCGTGGCGGTTGCCACACCCGCAGTGAGTGGCAGGAGGACTGTGGTGGCAAAGCCGGCGCGGACCGCGTCGAGTGCCGTGGCCCTCACGCAGTGATCGGTGGCAATGCCGATGACGTCGACGTCGGTGATGTCGTGTGCCCGCAACCACTCCTCGAGGGTCGTGCCGTCCTCGGAAAACCCTTCGAACCCGGAGTACGCGGCGCTGTACGCACCCTTGGAGAACACGGCAGATCCGGCGATTGATGCATCGAAAGCCGGGTGGAAGTCGGCGCCTGAAGTTCCGACCACACAGTGCACCGGCCACGTGTCGACGTAATCGGGGTTTTCCGAGAAGTGAGCACCGGGATCGATGTGGAAATCGCGGGTCGCTGCGACGGCGTCGTACTCGTGAGAGTCGACGAAGGTGTTGATCGCCGCAGCTACGGCAGCGCCGCCGTCGACGGCTAGGGCGCCGCCCTCACAGAAGTCGTTCTGGACGTCCACCACGATCAATGCACGTGCAGTCATCAGTGACCTCCACCGACAAATCGGACCGGTACCGCGGAATCTCCGCGTGAGAGCTTGAGGCCCTCCCACGGGAGGCTGAGCAGCCCGGCTTTCACGACTGCTCGGCTCTCTTCCAATGTGGGGACGCCGTCGACGGTCTTACCGCCGCGTACCAACGGAATCATCAGCTCGGTCGCGCCGTCCGCGGCGGTGAACGGCGAGGGCGCGTCGGCGGGATAGATCACTTCCTCGACCAGTGTTCCGGTCTGGCGAGCGATGCGCAGTGCTTTCTTCGCTCCGCCGCGCGACGCTTTGTTGGTACTGCGCTTCTCGACAGGAATTCCGTCCACCTCGACAAGTTTGTAGACCATGCCGGCCGTCGGAGCACCGGAGCCGATGACGAGCGAAGTGCCGACGCCGTACGTGTCGACGGGTTCGGCGCGCAGCGCTGCGATGGCATATTCGTCGAGGTCGCCGGAGACGACGATGCGGGTCTTGGTGGCGCCGAGGTCGTCGAGTTGTCGACGCACCTGGCGGGTGACCACCCCGAGGTCTCCGGAGTCGATACGCACCCCGCCAAGCTCGGTTCCGGCTACGGCGATAGCGGTTTTCACGCCTTCGGTGATGTCGTAGGTGTCGACCAGCAATGTGGTCGAGACACCGAGTACGTCGACCTGCGCGCGGAAGGCCGCGGCCTCGTCGGTTCCGTTGTCGGTGGTGTGCAGGAGGGTGAAGGCGTGGGCGCTGGTACCCGCGCCGGGAACGTCGTGGCGGCGGACAGCTTCGAGATTGGACGTGGCGTCGAATCCGGCGAGGTACGCGGCGCGGGACGACGCGACTGCGGCTTGCTCATGGGTCCGGCGTGAGCCCATTTCGATGAGCCTTCGACCGTCTGCGGCACTGACCATGCGGGCCGCAGCCGACGCAATCGCGCTGTCGTGGTTGAGGATCGAGAGGGCCAGTGTCTCGAGCAACACACATTCGGCAAACGATCCGCGGACGGAGAGGATCGGCGAGCCGGGAAAGTAGAAGTCGCCTTCGCGGTAACCGTCGATGTCGCCGGAGAACCGGTAATTGCGCAGCCACTCGACGGTGGTGTCGTCCAGGAACTTCGAGACGATCGCCAGTTCGGGTTCCCCGAAACGGAAGTGCTCGAGAGCGTCGAGCAATCGCTCCGTACCGGCGACGATTCCGTAACGCCTGCCGTCGGGAAGTCTGCGCGCGAATACTTCGAAACTGCAGGTACGGAAAGCAGATCCGTCGGCAAGCGCGGCAGAGAGCATGGTGAGCTCGTACTGGTCGGTGAGCAGAGCGGTACTCGCGGCGGCGTCACGGGTGTCGGAGATTTGCGTAGGCACGCACATAACTCTAGGCGGGAGACCACGAGGGTGGGTGTTGTCACCTCGGATCGCGCCGTACCCTGGAGACATGGTTTTCGGCTCTGCGACTGTTTCCACAACTGCCTCTGCGCCGCGCGCGGTCCCGGAGCAGTCGGAGGCTGTTGCAATCATCGAAGCTGTTGACAGGCCTTGGGTGACGATCGTCTGGGACGATCCGGTCAATCTGATGCACTACGTGACCTACGTGTTCCAGAAACTGTTCGGGTACAGCAAGGCCAAGGCCACCGATTTGATGATGAAGGTGCATTCGGAGGGCAAGGCCGTCGTGTCCAGTGGTTCGCGCGACAAGATGGAAGCCGATGTTCGGCGTCTGCACGCGGCGGGACTGTGGGCCACGATGCAGCGCGACGACACCTAGGGCTCGCTCACCTTCGACAAGTTCGATCCGATCACAAGAGGGGAGTCCGACGCGTGCGGACGTGGATCAAGAAGAACTCGCTTTCCGGAGTGAAGTTCAAATCCGAGATGGACGCTCATGAGGTGACCGTCCTGAGTTCGCTCGTAGAGTCGGTGATCGGACTGCTGGAAGATCGTGAGTCCGGCGCACCGCAGGACGAGTTGGCGGCGCTCACCGGTCTTCGAACCGGTAATTCGGAATCGCCCGACAATCCGGTTCTGGCGCGGTTGCTCCCAGATTTTCAGCGAACCGACCCCAGTAAGGCGTCCCCGAATTCCGATGATCTCGACGACGCCGGCGCCAATGTCAACGGAGCGCTGCGGAGTTTGCACGAACCCGAGATCATCGACGCGAAGAAGGCTGCCGGCAGGGTTTTGCTGGCCTCGCTTCCCGCGGACGGCGGCAAGATCCTCCTGACCCAGGAGCAGGCCGACGCGTGGCTGTCCGCGCTCAACGACGTTCGTCTGGCTCTCGGCACCAATCTCGGTATCGACGCAGACACTCCGGAAAGTTTGGATCCGGATGATCCGCGAGCACCGCATCTTGATGTCTATCACTGGTTGACGTGGATGCAGGATTCGCTCGTTCAGGCGCTCATGCCGTGATCACCACGGCGCCCGGCCCCACGGATTCGTTGACCGACATCGCCGGTTTGACTGTCGGTCATCATCATCGGCTCGACGACGACGCTGCTCTGGGGGCGGGGGCCGCGACGGGATGCACCGTTGTGCTGGCCCCGGCGGGAGTGGTTGCGGGAGTTGATGTTCGGGGCGGCGGGCCGGGTACTCGCGAAACCGATCTCCTCGACCCGAGCCATTCGGTTCAGCAGGTCAATGCCGTGCTCCTGACCGGTGGAAGTGCGTACGGCCTCGCTGCCGCCGACGGTGTCATGCGCTGGCTCGAGGAACACGGCCACGGAATCGCGATGGGCCTGCCTGGCCAGGTGGTGCCGATCGTGCCGGGCGCCGTCATCTTCGATCTTCCGGTCGGGGACTGGAAGATTCGACCTGACGCCGATTTCGGATATCTGGCAGCAGAATCCGCGTCGCGTGAATGTGCGACCGGAACAGTGGGCGCCGGTGTCGGTGCCCGTGCCGGTGGGATCAAAGGCGGCGTCGGAACTGCCAGCGTCGTGATCACAGACGGACCGGCCAAGGGGACAACTGTGTCGGCCTTGATCGTGGCAAACCCGGTCGGCTCGGTCTTCGATCCGCGTACCGGTCTGCCGTGGGGCGTCGGGTCCGAGGGGGAGGCGTCCTTCGGGATCGGCATGCCGATTCCGTGCGAGCTCGACGCAGCCAACGCAATCGGTGCCAAAGGGACAGTGCTCAACACCACCATCGGCGTCGTCGCTACCGACGCGGCCCTGACCAAAGCCGGGTGCCGACGCGTTGCAGTTGCCGGTCACGACGGTTTGGCCCGGGCAATCCGTCCGGCCCATTCGCCGTTGGACGGCGACACGATCTTTGCGCTCGCTACCGGAACGCACACGCCGGAATCGGCGATCGACGTACCGGCGGCGTTCCCTGCGGATCTGCCGATCCTCGACGCAGTCTGTGCGGCTGCCGCCCAGGTCGTGGAACGCGCGATCGTCAAGGCGATTCTCGACGCGACATCGGTGGCGGGGATCCCGAGTTACCGAGACCTGTTCCCATCGGCTTTCGTCTAGCCCGGCGAGCGCCGGTAACCTCGAAGTAGACACATCTACTGTGAGGACGCACGCGATGACGATGGATTTCAACAGTCCTGATTTCGGTTCACGGGCACCGGTTCCCGCGCCGAAACCGCCGTCGGTGTGGAAGCAGTCCGCGGTGCTGGTCGGCGGATTTGTACTAGCGCTGTACGTCATCGAGATCATCGACGTCATTTCCGGTCAGAACGTCCAGAACGCCGGAGTCTCACCGCGAACGCTCGACGGTTTGTGGGGCATCCTGTTTGCGCCCGTGTTGCACGACGACTGGGCACACTTGATCGCGAACACCATCCCCGTACTGATACTCGGCTATCTCGTTCTGGTGTCTGGCATATCGAGAGGGTTGGCTGCGACCGGAATCATCTGGGTGATCGGCGGGGTCGGAACGTGGCTCGTTGCCGGAGCGAATACCAATCACGTCGGGGCGTCGGTGCTGATCTTCGGGTGGGTGACCTACCTGTTGACGCGTGGATTCTTCACCCGGAGTTTCGGCCAGATTCTGATCGGCGTTGTTGTCTTCGTGATCTACGGCGGAGTCCTGTGGGGCGTGGTGCCCAGCACGCCGGGAGTCTCGTGGCAGGGGCATTTGTTCGGTGCGGTCGGCGGCGTCGTAGCGGCGTGGGCACTCTCCTCCGGCGATCGAGCGAACCGCGCCGGCGCTACAACACCTGCCCGACCAGCAACTTTCTGATCGGACGTGGGTCACACCCCACCGGCGGTGTGACTTCGACTCGCCAAAACGACCGGGAGCTTTTTTGTTAATGGGTCGACGTGGCAGCATGACCTTATGCGCATGACCGTCCTGGGGTGTTCCGGCAGCGTCTCGGGGCCGGATTCACCGGCTTCGGGTTACCTGCTCACAGCGCCGGGTACCCCGCCGCTCGTCATAGATTTCGGTCCCGGAGTGCTCGGGGCTCTGCAGCGTTACGCGGACCCAGGGGACGCGACGATTCTGCTCTCACATCTGCACGCCGATCACTGCCTCGACATGCCGAGCCTGCTCGTGTGGCGTCGCTATCATCCGAACCGCCCCGAGGGGCGAGCGTTGGTGTACGGCCCGACAGATACAGCGTGCAGGATCGGAACGTCGTCCGCCGAGTGCGCGGGGGAGATGGACGATATTTCCGACACCATCGATCTGAAGTTGTGGGCGGAGAACGAACCCGTCACCTTCGGTGAACTGACCGTCGTGGCAAGCCGCATGAATCATCCGCCCGAGGCGTACGGATTCCGGATCACGGACGCCGACGGACGGATTCTCGTGTACACCGGCGATACCGGAATGTGTGACAACGTCGTCGAGCTTGCTCGTGGAGCCGACATCCTCCTTTCCGAGGCGTCGTGGACGGACAGTCCTGATCGGCCGGAAGGTATTCACCTGTCCGGCAAGGAAGCCGGCCGGATCGCGACGTTGGCCGGAGTGAAGGAACTACTCCTCACCCACATCCCGCCGTGGACGTCCAGGGAGGACGTCATCGCCGAAGCGAAATCCGAGTTCGCGGGGCCGGTTCACGCTGTGTCCGCGGGAAGCGTCTACGACATCTGACGTGTTGCCTGGGGTGGGACGCTAGGCTCACGAAGGTGACTACACGAGAAGACGGCAGGGCGGACGACGAACTTCGCCCGATCAAGATCACCCGCGGGTTCACCAGCCATCCGGCCGGCTCGGTTCTGGTCGAGTTCGGAAACACCCGAGTAATGTGCACGGCCAGCGTCGAAGAGGGTGTTCCGCGGTGGCGCAAGGGTTCCGGGCTCGGTTGGCTCACCGCCGAATATGCGATGCTGCCCGCAGCTACGCATACCCGCAGTGGACGTGAATCCGTCAAGGGCAAGGTCGGTGGCCGCACCCAGGAGATCAGCCGGCTCATCGGTCGATCCCTTCGGGCCTGCATCGACCTCGCGGCCATCGGGGAGAACACCATTGCTCTGGACTGCGATGTCCTGCAGGCAGATGGTGGCACCCGTACCGCCGCCGTGACGGGGGCGTACGTAGCTCTCGTCGACGCGGTGACGTATCTTCGCGCTGCCAATCTGCTGAGCGACCCTCAGCCCATCTCGTGTGGCATCGCGGCCGTCAGCGTCGGCGTCGTCGACGGACGAGTGCGCCTCGATCTGCCGTACGAAGAGGATTCGCGTGCCGAGGTCGACATGAACGTCGTCGCCACCGATACCGGCACCTTGGTGGAAATCCAGGGCACCGGCGAAGGTGCCACGTTCCCGCGCTCCACCCTGGACAAGCTTCTCGACTCCGCGCTGGCGGGCTGTGAGCAGCTGTTCGAGATCCAGCGTCAGGCATTGGCGGAGCCGTATCCGGGTGTGTTGCCCGAACCCAAGAACCCGGAACCCAAGAAGAAGTTCGGTGCCTGAGCTGTGAGCGTACGAGTATTGGTAGCAAGTAGAAATGCCAAGAAGCTGAAGGAACTCCATCGCGTTCTCGACGCGGCCGGTGTGAGCGGAATCGAACTGGTCGGGCTCGATGAGGTGCCGCCGTTTCCGGAAGCGCCCGAGACCGGTGCGACCTTCGAAGAAAATGCGCTCGCGAAGGCTCGTGACGGAGCCGCTGCCACCGGAATGCCGTGTATCGCAGACGATTCCGGTGTCGAGATCGATGCGCTGAACGGGATGCCCGGCGTGTTGTCTGCCCGCTGGTCCGGTACCCACGGAAACGACGGCGCCAACACTGCGCTGGTGCTCGCTCAGTTGGGTGACGTGCCCGACGAACGGCGCGGCGCGGCCTTCGTCTCGGCCTGCGCGCTGGTGATCCCCGGCGGCGACGAGACCGTGGTCCGCGGTGAATGGCGCGGCGTCATCGGTCGGGAACCGGCAGGCGACGGCGGATTCGGTTACGACCCGATCTTCCGCCCAGACGGTGACACCCGCTCGGCGGCGGAACTGACTCCGGCCGAGAAGGACGCGGCCTCGCATCGCGGGAGAGCGCTGGTGCAGCTGGTGCCCGCACTGGCGGCACTGGCCGACTGATCGCACACACGAGAAAAGGCCCTGAACGTGAATGACGTTCAGGGCCTTTGCTTTACGGAGAATCAGAGGTTGTAGTCGCTCTTGACCTGGATGGTCCGCTTGTGTTCGAACACAAACGACAGGAACGGAATGGTGCCGGCCAGTGCCGTGGCAACCGTCGTGCCTGCCTTCCAGCGGGCCTTGATAGCCAGGTCGACTGTGAACACCAGGTACAGCATGTAGAACAGCCCGTGAATCTGGCCGATGTAGAACAGCCACGACGGAGCATCCGCGGAGTTTTCCAGGATGAGGTACTTGTAGACCATCTCACCGGTCAGGAACAGCAGCCACAGGCCGGTGATCCACGCCAGAACGCGGTAGCGAACAAGCGCAGAAGCAACCTTCTTCTGCTTCTCGGCCTGCGCCTTGGTGGCCTTGTCTGAGGGGGTAGCGGTGCTCGCTTCCGGGCCGGTACTCACGTAGTGCTCCTATCGGGCTCGCGAGCTGCGAGCTGCGCAAGGTAGTCGTTGTATTCGAGCATTTGGCGTGCTTCGGGGTCATCGGCATCGAGTTCCGCGTCGCCGAACTGTGCCCGGGGGCGTTGCGGCAGCAGATCGGCCGGAATCTCTCGCGGCTCCGCTGCGGCTTCCTCGGCTTCGACCTCGTCCGGATCGGCATCCTCGAGCTGAACGAACTTGCGATATGCGTACACCACAAATGCGGCGAACAGTGGCCACTGCAACGCATAGCCGAGGTTCTGCCCGCTGCCGCCCACAGCTTCGAAGCGCTCCCACTGCCACCAGCCGAGCGACAAGCAGACCGCTGCTGACACAAGAACCAGCAGGATCAGCGCAGGTCGGCTTTTTGTAGGCTTCTTCGACACACTACGACGGTACCGCAGAGCTATAGTGCCGCGCCCTGCGATCTCCGACACGGTGTCGTAGATGCCGTGCCACGGCGTGTCGTAGACACAAAAACAAAGCCCCACCGAAACGATCTCGATGGGGCTCTGCGTTGTGCGCGAGGGGGGACTTGAACCCCCACGTCCTGAGACACTGGAACCTAAATCCAGCGCGTCTGCCAATTCCGCCACTCGCGCGCGGAATTCACAGGATACGCGATTGCCGCCCCCGCTATCGACACCGCCCTCACATGGCTGGAACCGGCACCGATTTTGCCGGTCGTCGGGGTTGCTCGGCAGTGCGTTGGTACCGCCACGCTGCGTGCGTGAGAGTTGTTGCGGGGACATCCAATTCTGCAGCCACTGCAGCGAGCAGTGATGTTGCCTCCACGCCGCCCAGCGGTTCGGCGCTACCGGCTGCCTCGGTGGCAAAACGAGTCAGTAGTTCCACCGAATCGGGTGTGAGTGTGCCGGACAGGAACAGCAGCATGTCGAATGTGCGCGCTCCGAACCCTGGAACCGACATGATTGCCGCTCGATGCGCGTCGGTGTTGCCGATATCTGCACTTCCGGTGCATCCGACGGCAACCAGTGATGCGGCGCCCAGTGCGGCAGCCTCCGCTTTGGTGGAGTAGTTGCCCGGCACCCGCTGACGGTTACCGAGAATGACGGCCAGTTCGTCGCCGCGCTCCGCAAAGGCTGCCAGAGCGGAGAGGTTGTCCAGTGGTGCGTCTGACTGGCGGTGGTGACGCCACCGCGTGATGACGGCCCGCACGCCCGTCGTGGGTGTTCCGTACGCGGCGCGGGCCGAGAAGGCCGCGTCGAGGATGGCTGCTTCGGCCTCGTGTGCCCACCCATCGGTCCAGTGCGGCCACGCGGACTGTGGCAGCTCGCGTGCGATGAAGTCGATGACGATTTTTGTGGTGTCGGTACCCATGATTTCTCCCCCCGAGAAAGTTGTCCGATCGGACGCGCTGAACCTAGCGCGGGAGTCCGACAGGTTCTGGGGTGAAAGGCACGCGATGGGCCAACCGTCAAGAGGGTAACGATTTGGTAACGATAAATATGAGGAGTTCCTCAGGTTTGTGGAAATCCGCGTAACAGTCCCTGGCAGCGCGTTTGCGACCTACTCGCGAGTCACTTTCTCGACATCCCGTGAGGAAGATCACCGCGTGGAAAGTCCCGTATTTCGGGCCGTCAGCAAACGTGAGGAAATCCTCATGATCCTGTGTCAGCCTTAACGTGCACGGCAGGCGCAGACATGCCGATTCTTTCGGTCGATTTGCAAGATGTGCGCCCCGGGCAGACCCACAATTCCCACCTCGCCGCAGAGGTGACCAGGAGAGGACGTACGCGTGACGATCGATGACACGACACCTACAGGAAACGGACGCGACTCGAAGGATGGACGCCGCGTCGGCGTCGACGGGGGAGCCTCCCGCACGAACAGTAAAGGTGCCCTCGTCGATTCACTGAACAACGGATTGCCGTACGCCCTTGCCTTCGGTGGACAGGGCGCCCCGTGGCTCAGCACGCTCGAAGAACTCAGCCGCGACAACGGCCTCGAGCCGATTCTCACCGACTTGGTCAACGACGCAGCAGCGCGCCTCGCTCCGCTCGCGCAGGATCTTGTGGTGGTGCGCCCGATCGGATTCGATCCGGTCGCGTGGATTCTCGAAGCCGAGATCGTTGACGAAGAAGAAGGTGAGAAGCCGGCAGGTCCCTCTGCTGCAGCACTCACCGCAGCACCCGTTTCGCTCCCCGGCGTCTTCCTCACGCAACTTGCGGCGTTGCGTGCGCTGACTGCGCAGGGTCTCGATATTGCAGCGCATCCGCCCGTGTCCGTCATCGGACATTCGCAGGGCGTGCTCGCGACTGCTGCAGTTGCAGCTGGTGGCAACGACGACGGCGAGCTTCTTGCTGTTGCTCAGCTCGTCGGCGCCGCAGCCAGCCTGGTCGGCCGTCGTCGCGGCATCATCGCGAGCGCGTCGGGCAAGCCGATGGTCGCCGTGTCCAACGTCGATCCCGAGCGCCTCGCCGCGATTGTCGCCGAACTTGCCGAGACCACGACGGACAATCGTGCAGCAGTCCTCGCTATTCGCAACGGACGCCGCCGTGTTGTCCTCGCCGGACCGCCCGCTCAGCTGGCCCGCGTGCAGGAACATTGCGAGCAGATCGAGGCGAACGAAGCCCGCGAGCGCGATGGAAAGAAGCGTGGCGGTTCGGTCTTCGCTCCCACCTTCGACGCCCTCGACACCGAAATCGGTTTCCACCACCCGGCGCTCGCCGACGCAGTCGACCTGGTCGGCAGCTGGGCAGCGCGCTGCGGCCTCGACGCAGATCGCGCCAGCGCACTTGCGCAGGCCATCCTGGTCGACCCGGTCAACTGGGTGCAGGCCGTGAATGGTGCCATCGACGCCGGCGCGCAGTGGATTCTCGATCTCGGACCCAGCGACCAGCTGACCCGTATGACGTCGTCCTCGCTGCGTGGGCAGGGTGTTGGCATCATCGCCGCGTCCACCCGCGGTGGACATCGCAACTTGCTCACCCCCGGTGCTGCGCCTGAGGTCTCACGTTCGTGGACCGAATTCGCGCCCAAGCCTGTAGCGCTTCCCGGCGGCCGCATCGGCGTCGAGACGGCCTTCACGAAGCTCACGGGTCGCTCACCGATCCTGTTGGCCGGCATGACTCCGACCACCGTCGACGCCAAGATCGTTGCCGCCGCAGCCAATGCCGGTCACTGGGCCGAGCTTGCCGGTGGCGGACAGGTCACCGAAGAGATCTTCGAAGACCGTGTCGCAGAACTGAAGATGCTCCTCGAGCCGGGCCGCGCGGTCCAGTTCAACTCGCTGTTCCTCGATCCGTACCTGTGGAAGCTGCAGCTCGGTGGCAAGCGCCTCGTGCAGCGCGCTCGTACTGCCGGTGCACCCATCGACGGCGTCATCGTCACCGCCGGTATCCCGGAACTCGAAGAGGCCGTTGCGCTTATCGAAGAGCTGTCCGAGATCGGCATCACCAACATCGCATTCAAGCCGGGCACCGTGGCGCAGATCCGTTCCGTGATCCGCATTGCCAACGAGGTTCCGAACTTCCCCGTCATCGTTCACATCGAAGGTGGCCGCGCCGGCGGACACCACTCGTGGGAAGACCTCGACGACCTGCTCCTCGACACGTACGCCGAGCTGCGTACGCGTTCGAACCTGATCATCTGCGTCGGCGGCGGCATCGGAACACCCGAGCGCGCAGCCGATTACCTGACCGGCCGCTGGTCTGTCGGAGCCGGCTTCCCGGCAATGCCCGTCGACGGCATCCTCGTCGGCACGGCAGCGATGGCGACGCTGGAGGCCACCACGTCTCCCGAGGTCAAGCAGCTCCTCGTCGACACACCGGGTACTCCGGACTGGGTAGGCGCCGGCACCGCCGAAGGTGGAATGGCTTCGGGCCGTAGCCAGCTCGGTGCCGACATCCACGAGATCGACAACGCCGCATCGCGCACCGGACGCCTCCTCGACGAGGTTGCCGGCGACGCCGACGCCGTTGCCGAGCGCCGCGACGAGATCATCGCAGCACTCGACGTCACCGCCAAGCCGTACTTCGGTGACATCGAGACCATGACGTACGCGCAGTGGCTGCGTCGCTACCTCGAGCTGACCGTCGGTATCGACGCGGCCAAGGAATTCGACTGCGGCGCAGACCTTCAGGACGCTATCGCCGAGGCAACGACTAGCCCGTGGCTCGACATCACCTGGCGTGCTCGCTTCGGTGAGATGCTCCAGCGCACCGAGGCTCGTCTGCACCCCGTCGACCGCGGCCCCATCCCGACCCTGTTCGGCGATGCCGAGACCCTCGAGCGTCCCGAAGCTGCGATTTGCGCACTCCAGGCGTCGTACCCGGACTACACGAGCACGGTTCTGCATCCCGCAGACATCTCGTTCTTCATCTCGCTGTGCAAGACGCCGGGCAAGCCGGTCAACTTCGTTCCCGTCGTCGACGGTGACGTGCGCCGCTGGTGGCGCAGTGACTCCCTGTGGCAGGCACACGATCCGCGGTACACCGCCGATCAGGTGTGCGTCATCCCCGGCACCGTTGCCGTTGCCGGCATCACGCGTGTCGACGAGCCCGTCGGTGACCTGCTCGATCGTTTCGAGAAGGCCACGTACGACGAATTGGTTGCTGCCGGAACCACTCCGGTTGTCCTCGCGAGCCGTCGCCACCAGGATTCCGCTCCCGGTCTGCTCGACGCGATTCTCTCGGCGCCGGATCTCCAGTGGGCCGGCCGCCTGACCCAGAACCCGGTACGTCGTCTCGGCGACCTCGAAGAGTGGAGTGCCGAGTCCGTTGACAAGGCTGTTCACGCCTCGACCGGATCGAGCCTGACGGTTGTCGACGAGACTCACGTCCTGCTCTCGGTTCCGCTGGTGGCAGACAAGTCGGTCGACATCACGATCACCATTCCCAGCTCCGTTGTCGACGGCGGCGCCCCGGTCGTCACCGAGGCCGACGCTGAAGCCGCGATGTCCGCACTGTTGGCAGTTGCTGCAGGACAGGAACTGCCGACAGTCAAGAACGGCAAGGCCCGCCTCAACGTCGCGTGGGTTCCCGATCGCATCGCCGATCACGCCGGTGTCACCGGTTCGGGTCTGCCCGCCACGCTCAGTGTCAGCGGCAAGGCTGTTCCGGACGTCGTCGTCGGAGCATGCTGGCCTGCAGTGTTCGCAGTCCTCGGCGCAGCCAAGCTCGATAGTCTTTCCGTTATCGAAGGCATGCTCGACCTGGTCCACCTCGACCACACCGTCGACTTTGTCGGTGAGCTGCCCTCCGAGACAAGCATTCTCGTGGTCAATGCCGAGGTCGCCTCGGTTCTCGACACCGACCTCGGTCGCGTCGTCGAGGTCAAGGTCGAGGTCGGTGCCATGCTCGGCGAGGGCCTCGACGCTCCCGCCGTGGTCACCATGACCGAGCGTTTTGCCATCCGCGGACGTACCGGCGCAGGCGAGCTTGCCGACCCGGCGCGCGCAGGTGGATCGATCAGCGATGCCGCTATCGATACCTCGCGTCGTCGTCGCCGTGACGCGAAGATCCTGGCTCCGGTCAGCATGGGCGCATTCGCTCAGGTTTCCGGTGACCACAACCCGATTCACACGTCCGACAACGCCGCTTTGCTCGCGGGCCTCGGAACCCCGATCGTGCACGGTATGTGGCTCTCGGCTGCGGCGCAGCAGGTTGTCACCGCGGTTGATCCCAACGAGACCCGCACCCCTCCGCGTCGCCTGACCGCGTGGACCGCTCGTTTCCTCGGAATGGTCCGCCCCGGCGCCGAGATCGACGTCCGCGTCGATCGCATCGGTATCGATCAGGGTGCCGAGATCGTCGAGGTCGGTTGCCGCATCGACGGTGACCTGGTCATGGTCGCGACGGGACGCACTGCTGCACCGAAGACGATCTACGCCTTCCCCGGCCAGGGCATCCAGCGTCCGGGCATGGGCCTCGACGCCCGCGCTCGCTCGAAGGCTGCGCGCGACGTCTGGGAGCGTGCGGACAAGCACACCCGCAAGGCGCTCGGATTCTCGATTCTTGCTGTGGTGCGCGACAACCCGGTCACCGTCAAGGCCCGCGGCGTCGAGCACAAGCACCCGGACGGTGTTCTGCACCTGACGCAGTTCACCCAGGTCGCGATGGCTGTTCTCGGTGTAGCCCAGGTTGCCGAACTGCGCGAGTCCGGCACCTTCATCGAAGGCTCGTTCCTCGCCGGTCACTCGGTGGGTGAGTACAACGCACTCGCCGCTGTTGCCGAGGTCTTCCCGCTCGAAGCACTTCTCGAGGTTGTCTTCCAGCGCGGATCCGCGATGCACCAGCTGGTTCCCCGTGACGCAGCCGGCCGTTCCGACTACCGCATGGCTGCCATTCGCCCGTCGCAGATCGGTGTGTCCGACGACGACGTGCAGGACTTTGTCGCCGGTGTTGCCGAGGCGTCCGGTGAGTTCCTCGAAATCGTCAACCTGAACCTGCGCGGCAGCCAGTACGCCATCGCCGGATCCGTTGCCGGCCTCGACGCACTCGAGATCGAGATCGATCGTCTCCGTGCGGAATTCGGTGGCAAGCGCGCCTACATCCAGGTTCCCGGCATCGACGTGCCGTTCCACTCCACCGTCCTTCGCGGCGGCGTGGCGGACTTCCGCGTATGCCTGCAGGACTTGCTCCCGCACGACATCGATCCGGACATCCTTATCGGCCGCTACATCCCGAACCTCGTTCCGAGGCTCTTCTCGCTGAGCCGCGACTTCGTTCAGGAAATCGCCGACCTGGTGCCGTCGGAGCAGCTGCAGGAAGTCCTTGCTGACTTCGACAGCTACGCAACGCGCAGCCACGAACTGTCCCGGATCATCCTGATCGAGCTGTTGGCGTGGCAGTTCGCCAGCCCGGTCCGCTGGATCGAGACCCAGGATCTGCTGTTCAGTGACGAGTCCGAAGGTGGACTCGGTGTCGAGCGCTTTGTCGAGGTCGGCCTCGGCGCTGCCCCGACCGTCGCGAACCTCGCATCGCAGACCCTCAAGCTGCCGGGCCGCTTCGGCTACCCGGTCGAGGTCCTGAACATCGAGCGTGAAGCTGCGATCGTTTACGGCACGGATGTCGATCCGGCTGCTGCCGACGATGACGACGAGGTGGAAGCACCCGCCGCCACTCCGGTGGCTGCCGCCGCTGCACCGGTCGCCGCTGCACCCGTCGCGACGTCCAGCGGACCGCGTCCGGACGACATCACCTTCAAGGCGCCAGACGCCACCAAGGTTCTGATCAGCCTGTGGACCAAGCTGCGTCCCGATCAGGTCGGTCCCGCCGACACGATCGAGGCACTGTGCGACGGTGTGTCCTCACGTCGTAACCAGCTTCTGGTCGACCTCGGTTCCGAGTTGTCCCTCGGCGCCATCGACGGTGCGGCGGATGCCGACATGGGCTCGCTCGCAGCCACTGTCGACAAGCTGGCGCGTACGTACAAGCCGTTCGGACCGGTACTTTCCGATTCGATCAACGATCACCTGCGTAAGGTCTTCGGCCCCTCGGGCAAGCGTCCCGGCTACATCGCCGATCGTGTCAAGAAGGTCTGGGAACTCGGCGACGGTTGGGCGCACCACGTCACCGCAGCGGTAGCGCTCGGTACCCGTGACGGTGCCAGCATCCGCGGCGGCGACCTCGGCGGCCTGACCTCCGGCGCTCTGGCCGACGCAGCAGCAGTCGACGCAGTCATCGACAGCGCCGTTGCTTCGGTTGCCTCCGCTCGCGGCACCAGCGTTTCGCTGCCGGCAACCGGTGGTGGCGGCGGTGGAACCGTCGACGCAGCCGCTCTGGGTGAGTTCACCGAGAACATCACGGGCCGCAACGGCGTTCTGGCTTCGGCCGCCCGCCTCGTGCTCGAGCAGCTCGGACTCAGCGAAGAGGCTCCGGCCGCAACGGTCGAGGACACCGAACTGGTCGACCTGGTCTCGGCTGAACTCGGTTCCGACTGGCCGCGTCTGGTTGCTCCGGCATTCGACGCTCAGAAGGCGGTCCTGCTCGACGACCGTTGGGCAAGTGCGCGTGAGGATCTCGCTCGCATCTGGCTCGGCAGTGAGACTCTGTCGGTCGAGAACTTCATCGGTGCCGGTTCCACCGTTGCCGCACAGGCAAAGTGGTGGGCCACCCGCGCCACCGACGAAGGTCGCACGACGCTGGCCGAGGTCTACACCCGCATCGCTGATGCGGCCGTGACTGCAGAATCCGATGCACCTGAGTGGGCCGGCGAGGTCGCAGTCGTGACCGGAGCCAGCAAGGGTTCGATCGCAGCAGCGGTCACGGGCAAGCTCCTGGCCGGTGGCGCAACGGTATTCGTCACCACGTCGCGTCTCGACGGCTCGCGTCTCGGCTTCTACCGTGACCTGTACCGCGAGAACGCTCGTGCCGGTGCCGCTCTCTGGGTGGTTCCTGCCAACATGGCGTCGTACACCGACGTCGACGCACTGATCGACTGGATCGGCAACGAGGCCACCGAAAATGCCGGTGGCGCAAAGAAGCTGATCAAGCCGGCTATGACGCCGACGATGCTCTTCCCGTTCGCGGCTCCTCGCGTCGGCGGAGAACTCTCCGACGCCGGCGCTCGCGCCGAAATGGAAATGCGCGTGCTGTTGTGGTCGGTGGAGCGCCTGATCGGTGGTCTGTCGAAGATCGGTTACGACAGCGACGTCGACACGCATCTGCACGTGGTCCTGCCCGGTTCGCCGAACCGCGGAACGTTCGGTGGTGACGGTGCATACGGTGAGGCCAAGGCTTCGCTGATCGCCGTGGTCAACCGCTGGAAGGCCGAGCGCAACTGGGCCGAGCGAGTCACGTTGGCACACGCCGTCATCGGCTGGGTCCGCGGAACCGGTCTGATGGGTCACAACGATCCGATCGTCGACGCTGTCGAAGCTGCCGGTGTCCGTACCTGGTCCACCCAGGAAATGGCAACCGAACTGCTGAAGACGGCTACCGCGCAGTCGCGTCGTAGCGCAGCCACGGCTCCGCTCGAGGTCGACCTGACCGGTGGACTTGCGGAGGCGAACCTCGACCTGGGCGCCCTCGCCAAGGAAGCCGCCGCGACCGCAGAGATCGCCGAGGCAGTTGACGAAGCAGTCGACGAGAACACCATCCTCGCGCTGTCCGCACCGGCACGCATCGATGCCTCGATCAAGGCTCCGAGCTGGCCCGAACTCGATGTCACTCCCGCGGACCTCGTGGTCATCGTGGGCGCCGGAGAGCTCGGCCCCTACGGTTCCTCGCGTACCCGCTTCGAGATGGAGGTCGACGAGCAGCTCTCTGCCGCAGGCGTTCTCGAATTGGCGTGGAACACCGGACTGATCGTCTGGGAGAACGACCCCAAGCCGGGTTGGTACGACGTCGAATCAGGCGATCTGGTGCCAGAGGCGGAAATCGCCGACAAGTACCACGACGCAGTTGTCGAGCGGTGCGGCATCCGTCGCTACGTCGACGAAGGCCAGATGATCGACAACACCGCACCGCTGCTCACCTCCGTGTTCCTGGACAAGGATCTGAGCTTCGTGGTCGGCAGCGAGGCAGAGGCTCAGGCCTTCGTCGAATCCGATCCCGAGAACACAGTGGCGTCGGTTTCGGCCGAGTCCGGTGACTGGACGGTCACGCGCCGCGCCGGCACCGAGATCCGTGTTCCGCGCAAGATGAAGCTGACCCGCAGTGTCGGCGGCCAGATTCCGACCAACTTCGACGTCACGAAGTGGGGCATCCCCGCCGACATGGCCGATTCGGTCGACCGCGTCGGACTGTGGAACATCGTTGCGACCGTGGACGCATTCCTCACGGGCGGCTTCACTCCGAGCGAACTGCTGCGTTGGGTTCACCCGAGCCTGGTGGCGAACACGCAGGGCACCGGCATGGGCGGCATGACGTCCATGAGGAGCTTGTACATCGACACGCTGCTCGGCGAGAACCGTCCCAACGACATCCTGCAGGAAGCTCTGCCGAATGTTATTGCGGCGCACGTCGTTCAGTCGTACGTCGGTGGCTACGGCGCGATGGTTCACCCCGTCGCGGCCTGCGCAACGGCAGCCGTGTCCGTCGAAGAGGGCGTCGACAAGATCCGCTTGGGCAAGGCCCAGTTGGTTGTTGCCGGTGGATTCGACGACCTGAGCGCGGAAGGCATCATCGGCTTCGGTGACATGTCGGCCACGGCCAAGACGTCGGACATGCACGCCAAGGGCATCGAAGATCGCCGCTTCTCGCGGGCAAACGATCGCCGGCGAGGCGGCTTCGTCGAGTCCGCCGGTGGTGGCACGATCCTGCTCGCTCGCGGTGACCTGGCACTGGAAATGGGCTTGCCCGTTCTCGGCGTTGTCGCCTGGGCCGGATCGTTCGCAGACGGCGTCCACACGTCGATCCCGGCTCCGGGAATCGGCGCACTGGGTGCCGGACGCGGCGGAGCGGATTCGCAGCTCGCACTCTCGCTCAACGCCCTCGGCGTCAGCGCGGACGACATCGCGGTCATCTCCAAGCACGACACGTCCACCGCGGCAAACGATCCCAACGAGGCAGAACTGCACGAGCGTCTCGCCGGGGCTTTGGGTCGCAGTGACGGTGCTCCGATGTTCGTGGTGTCGCAGAAGAGCCTGACCGGCCACGCCAAGGGCGGCGCAGCTGCCTTCCAGCTGATCGGTCTGTGCCAGGTGCTCAGCCAGGGCGTCATCCCGCCGAACCGCAGCCTCGACTGCGTCGACGACAAGATGGCCGAGTTCGAGCACCTCGTGTGGGCACGTCAGCCGCTCAAGTTCGGCGAGCAGCTCCCGCTGCGCGCCGGCCTGCTGACCAGCCTGGGCTTCGGTCACGTCTCCGGACTGATCGCCGTCGTTCACCCGCAGGCATTTGTCGAGTCGGTGCCCGCCGACAAGCGTGCGGACTATGTTGCAGCCGCACAGCAGCGCACCATCGACGGTCAGCGTCGCCTCGCCAAGGCGATGTGCGGTGGCGACAGCCTGTACGAGCGTCCCGCCGATCGTCGTCTCGGCGCCGACGGAACGCCCGCAAAGGCTTCGCGTCAGCTCGAAGCGGATGTTCTCCTCAGCGAGAACGCACGCCTGGGTGAAGATC
Organism: Rhodococcus sp. MS16; assembly: GCF_013277795.1. Lineage (NCBI taxonomy): Bacteria > Bacillati > Actinomycetota > Actinomycetes > Mycobacteriales > Nocardiaceae > Rhodococcus > Rhodococcus sp. MS16. The sequence goes on along the minus strand of NZ_VBTM01000006.1, from coordinate 264,961 downwards.
AGCGTTACCGCTCGAATCTGCCTGGCTGCAAGTAGATAATCGCAGGATGGGAGTTCTGGGTATCGGTTTCGACCTCGTCACGGTGTCGGAGTTCGCCGAGCAACTGAAACGGCCGGGAACGGCTATGCTCGACAACTTCACACCGGGTGAGCGTCGGGATTCCAATACTCGGAGTTCCGATCCGGCAAGACATTTCGCGGCCCGGTGGGCGGCGAAGGAAGCAGTGATCAAAGCGTGGTCCACTGCTCTCTTCGCCAGCCCGCCGGTGCTGGGGGAGATGATCCACAATCAAATCGAAGTCGTCTCCGACGCGTGGGGGCGGCCCAGCATCAGATTGCGGGGCGACGTCGCGAAACACCTCACCGACGTGAAGATTCACATTTCGCTGACGCACGACGGAGACATGGCCGGCGCATTTGCCGTGATCGAATCGACTTAGGGTCGAGCTGGCGTCAGCCCTCGTAGTCGGCTGTGCCGCGGCCCTTCAATCGAGATTCCTTCTCCGCCACCAGCAGGTACGCACCCATCAGACGCTTGAGTTCCACTACGGCGTCGGCGTGGCTCTGGCCGTCCTGCACGGAGAAATTCAGCATCGAATACACCACGTGCACAAGCACTTCCGCCATCATCATGCGGCGATCCCGCGGTGAGCGCGGTGTGAGTGGACCAAGCATCTTGGCGACGGTTTCCGCGAACTGCTTCTCGTGAATGACACCGGTTGCCCGCGTGGACGGCGTGGACTGCATTGCCAACCACACCTCGCGGCGGGACGGATCGGACGTCCAGAGTCCGGCCATGTGGTCGACAAAACTGTTGAGGAACCGCAGCCAATCGAGTGACGGCACTTCACCGCCGAACTGGGCCAGCTCGTGTTGCACCCCCACGAGGTCCTGACGGTTCAACTCGCACACGATGACGTACTTGTTGGCGAAGAACTGATACAGAGTCCCGATGGGCACGTCAGCACGCGCCGCGACCTCTTCGCACGTGAACGATTCGAAACCGACGTCGGTGAGAAGTTCGCGGGAGGCGGCGAGAAGGGCATCGAACTTGCGCTGGCTTCGCTCCTGCGTCGGACGTTTGCGTGGAAGCAGTTCCTGAGGTGCGTCGCTCTGAGAATTTTCGAGTGCGGGGTCCGGCCGACGGCGTACGCGGTTGCGGGTAGAGGGCTGCACAGATTCGAGGCTATCGGCATCTGCAGCAGAATTTGGCGCTTGTGGAATATCCGGGCTCACCGAAAGATCACCCGACCGACTGCTGGAAATCCGACGACGTTGCCACTCTTCGATACTAGGTGACCGAAGGTGCGCTGCAGGAGAGGGTTGCTCATCGGTGATTCGGGCACACTGGAGTCGGCGAGAAAAGGAGACCGAAATGGCCGAACAGTTGCGAGCCGCAGTACGCGAGCTCATGCCCCGCGCGCACGAGGATCTGACGCGGTTGGTTGCGTTGCGGTCGGTCGCGGATGCGCGGCAATTCCCGCCGGAAGAATGTGCGGCAACTGCCGCCTGGGTGGTTGGCGCGTTCCGCGAACAGGGATTTGCGGACGCCGAGGCGGTTGAGACGTCGGACGGTTCCGCTGCGGTAATCGGATTTCGGCCTGGCCCAGCGGATGCCCCGACCGTTCTCCTGTACTGCCACTACGACGTTCAACCGCCCGGAGACGAAGAGCTTTGGAATTCGCCACCTTTCACGCTGACCGAGCGCGACGGACGGTGGTACGGGCGAGGCGCGTCGGATTGCAAGGGCAACCTCGTCATGCACCTGACCGCACTCCGAGCGCTCGCAGCAGCCGGGCAGGCGCCGGCTGTCAACCTGCGAATCGTCGCCGAAGGCTCGGAGGAGATGGGCACCGGAGGCCTCGAAGACCTGCTGCGGCAGCGCCCCGAACTGTTCGACGCCGATGTCATGCTGATCGCCGATACCGGCAATACCGCAGTGGGGGAGCCCACGATCACGACGTCATTGCGCGGTATCGCCAATGTGGTCGTCCACGTCTCGGCGCTCGAAGGTGAGGTGCACTCCGGGGTGTTCGGCGGCCCGGCGCCCGACGCGATGACCGCGTTGGTGCAGATGCTGGCAACCCTGCACGACGAAGAAGGCAACACCACCGTCGACGGTCTTGTCAGCGATCAGCACTGGAATGGCGTCGAGTACGACGACACACAATTCCGCGGCGACGCAGGAGTCCTCGAAGGGGTCGATCTGGTCGGCTCGGGTTCTGTGGCCGACCAGGTGTGGGCGCGGCCGGCGCTCACGATCTTGGGGATCGACTGCCCGCCCGTGGTCGGCTCGGCTGCGGCAATTACGCCACGAGCTTCCGCACGGTTGAACCTGCGCGTTCCACCCGGCACGGATCCCGCCGAGGCCCAGGACTTGCTGATCGGGCATCTGCTGGCTGCGGCGCCGTGGGGCGTGCGGGTGAGCGTGGACCCGGAGGCGACGGGAATGCCGTTCGGTGCTTCCACGGGTGGGCCGGGATTCAAGCAGCTCACAGCGGCTCTGAGTGCGGCGTACGGCGCCGAAGTCGGATTTGCCGGACAGGGAGGCTCGATTCCCCTGTGTAGCGCGCTGGCGGAGCAGTTCCCCGACGCGGAGATCGCGTTGATCGGCGTCGAGGAACCGCAGTGCCGCATCCATGCCCCGAACGAGAGCGTCGACCCGTCGGAGATCGAGAATCTCGCGTACGCGGAAGCCCTGTTTTTGAGTCGGTTCGAGTCTCGAGCCGGTTCGAGTAGCTAGACGGACAGGTCGCGTCGCAACTTGGCGACGTGACCGGTGGCCCGGACGTTGTACTGGGCAACCTCGATCTTTCCCTCTTCGTCGACGAGGAAGGTGGATCGGATGACACCCTGGACGGTCTTGCCGTACATCTTCTTCTCGCCGAACGCGCCCCAGGCCTCCAGCGTCGCCTTTTCCGGATCGGAGAGCAGCGGAAAGGTCAGCTCCTCGTTGTCGCGGAACTTGGCGAGCTTGGCGGGCTTGTCCGGCGAGATGCCGATGACGTCGAGGCCCGCCCCGTTCAATTCGGCGAGGTTGTCGCGGAAGTCGCAGGCCTGCTTGGTGCAGCCCGGCGTGCTGGCCGCCGGGTAGAAGTACACGATGACCTTGCGGCCTCGGTAGTCGTGCAACGAAACTTCGTTGCCTTCGGCGTCGGGGAGCGTGAAATCCGGCGCGATATCGCCGGCAGACAATCTACTGTTCTCGGTCACGGGAATCGAGGTTAGTCGAGAAATTGCGCGCCAGGTGGGCGCGCGGGCAATCTGCTCCTCTACGGTAGAACCAGGTGTCGACGCCTTGCGTCTGCACGGACGTAGCGGCAACGAACATCAAGCGACAGCACACAGACAAGTTGGAGGACACGTGCCCAGGGACACCGAGAGCATCGAGCGCGAGATCGAGAAGGCGCGTAACCAGCTCGCGAGCACACTCGACGAACTGACGGTACGGACCAACCCGAAGCGGCTGGTCGAGAACACCAAGAAGACGGTGCTCGCCAAGCTCAACGAGCCGAACGTGAAGTACGCGTTGATCGCCGTGGGATCCGTTGTCGGACTCCTGGTCATTCGCAAGATCATTCGCTGATCACCGAACGGCGTCGGACATGAAGAAGGCCCCCATCTCGATGAGATGGGGGCCTTCTTGCAAGTGCGCCCACAGGGACTCGAACCCCGGACCCAGTGATTAAGAGTCACTTGCTCTACCAACTGAGCTATAGGCGCTCGCTCTTGCGAGACAGAACATTAGCCGACGGGCTCCTCAGTTTGCAAAACGCGTCGTCGTAATCGTGACGGCAGTTACATCGCACGTGTCTTTCAGGCCTGCGGCGGACGGGAATTCGTCCACCCGATCCGACCCTCCAGCTGATGTGCGAGCGACAAAATTGTCAGCTCGCCGTTCGGTCGCGACACCAGTTGGACGCTGAGGGGGAGCCCGTCGGTCGAAAATCCCGCCGGAACGGCCGCCGCCGGATTGCCGCACACATTCCAGATCGAGCAGTACGCCGCGATCGGCAAAGCCTTGCGGACGGCGGACAGCAGTCCTGTGCCCTCGAGTTGGCCGATCCGCCGCGGCAAGGCGGGTGTGGTCGGCATCAGCACGATGTCATACGTGTCGAAAACCTGGTTGACGGTGTGCGCGATCCGTTGGCCACGCCGGTACGCCGCCCGGCCGACGCGCCGGGGCGACGCGATTCTGCCGATCGAAGACAGTGCGCGAGTTCGCTTTTCGAGAAGATCGGGCCGATCGACGCGCAAAGCTTCGTCGCGTACGCCGCCGAGTACCTGGGGGAGGAACGACGCCGTTGCATCGGGGTATCGGGGATCATGTTCGTCGACGTGGTGCCCCAACGCGCTCAACATTTCTGCGACCGCACGAACTCCGGCAACCACTTCGGGCGCCGGCGTGACGCCGCGCACGGGGCAGCGGGTGGACACGGCAATACGGAGGGGGTGCAGCGGGGACAGCGCGCCTTCGGTGAAGCGGGCCCCGAGTGGTTCGGCTCGGTAGTCGTCCACCGGTGTGGTGCCGATAATGGCGTCGTAGACGAGTGCGCTGTCCTCGACCGAGCGGGTAAGCGGGCCGAGCGTCCCGAGGCTGCGCCACAGGTTGCCGTTCGGGGCGGTGCTTACTCGGCCGCGTTGCGCTTTCAGTCCGAACAATCCGCAGAATGCCGACGGAAGCCGGATGGAACCGCCGCCGTCGCCGCCGATTCCTGCGGCAACCATGCCCGACGCGACAGCTGCTGCCGTGCCGCCACTCGATCCTCCCGTGGATACTGTTGTGTTCCAGGGATTTCGGGTGTAGCCGTGCGCGGCGGTCTCGGTGAACGGCCAGATGCCGAACTCCGGCATCGTGGTTTTTCCGATGATGACTGCTCCGGCGTCGCGTAAGCGTCGTACCACCTCGGAGTCCGAATTCGCGATCCGAGTGACTGCAGCACCGCCGTAGGTGGTGGGTGTTCCGGCTACGTCGTTCTCGTCCTTGATCGCGATGGGCACGCCGTGCAGGAGACCGACAGGGTCGCCGGAGGCCTGGCGCTCGTCGAGTCGGGTGGCTTCGGCGATTGCTTCGTCGGCGAGGACGCGGGTGAAGGCGTTGAGTGTGGGATTGAGGCGTTCGATACGTCTGAGTGCATGTTCGGTCAATTCACGAGCCGACAGTTGGCCGCTGCGGATCAGTTCGGCTTGACCGACGACACCGGCAAATGCGACTTCCGAATCGGGCAGATCAGTCATGGCTCGCTCCATTTTGTCGGGTTCGCTGGAGTGTATTCGCCGCCCGGACACAAAAAAGATCCCCACCGTGTTTCCACGATGGGGATCTTTGCAAGTGCGCCCACAGGGACTCGAACCCCGGACCCAGTGATTAAGAGTCACTTGCTCTACCAACTGAGCTATAGGCGCTCGCTCTTGCGAGACAGAACATTAGCCGAACCGTTCCGTCGGGAGCAAATCGCCTGGTGGGCCGTCGTTGGACGGGTGGTTTCTGTGACATTGACCGAAATCGGTAACATTCCAATCGGTACGAAACGATTGATATTCGAACGTTACTCTTCGACGGGGTTTTCATGACCGTGAGTAACGACTGTGCCTGGCATCATTGACCTGGCGCAATTGCTGGTCGTTAACATGTGAAGCGGAGTCGAACAAATGAGTCGTCAGTGGTGGGGCATGTCCGTGCGTGGAGGGACAGGCCGAATCTCGAGGGGCGCCGCCATGGCCGCCGTGTCGTTGGGAGCGTTGGTTCTGGTGACCGCGTGCACGTCCAGTGGGGCTGCCGTGGACAACGAGGGCGCCGCGCCGATCGACTCCAACCCGTTGACCGAGCTCATCAAGCCGAAAGTCACCTCCACCGTCGCTGACGGCGCAATCGGTTTCTCCCCGGGCGATCCGGTCCGCATCGACGTCGCCGACGGCAGCCTGTCCGACGTTCGGATGGTCAACGCCGACGGTAAGACCGTTGCCGGCACCCTCGCGGCCGACGGAGCGTCGTGGGTGACCGCTGAACCCCTCGGCTACAACCGCAAGTACAAGATCGAGGCCCAGGCCTACGGATTGGGCGGCGCCAGCACCACGGTGACGTCGTTCACGACCAGCGCGCCCGGCAACCTCACCAAGCCGTACGTTATGCCCGGCGAGGGTTCCGTGGTCGGTATCGGCCAGCCGATCGCCGTGCAGTTCGACGAGAACATTCCGGATCGCAAGGCTGCCGAAGAGTCGATCACCGTCACGACGACGCCGGCTGTCGAAGGTGCTTTCTACTGGGTCAACAACCGCGAGGTTCGGTGGCGTCCGGAGGCGTACTGGGCGCCGGGCACCAAGGTTGACGTCAAGGTCAACGTCTACGGCCGCGATCTGGGCAAAGGCGTCTTCGGCCAGGAGGACGCCACGACATCCTTCGACATCGGTGATTCCGTGATTGCCGTTGCCGACGACAACACGAAACAGGTCACTTTCCAGGTTAACGGCGAGACTGTCATGACCATGCCCACGTCGATGGGTAAGGACAGCACCCCCACCGACAACGGTGTCTACATCATCGGTGACAGGTTCGCGAACTTGGTCATGGACTCCTCGACGTACGGGGTGCCTGTCACTTCCGCTGACGGATACAAGACTCCGGTCGACTGGGCGACGCGAATGTCCTACAGCGGCATCTTCTTCCATTCGGCGCCGTGGTCTGTCGGGCAGCAGGGTTACTCCAACACCAGTCACGGCTGCCTCAACCTGAGCCCGGCCAATGCCAAGTGGGTGTACGACAACACCAAACGCGGCGACATCGTCATCGTGAAGAACACCGTCGGTGGCACGCTTTCGGGCACCGACGGCCTGGGGGACTGGAACATCCCGTGGAACGTGTGGAAGGCCGGTAACGCGGACGTCTGAGTGCGTCCCTGAAGTACTGAAACGTCAGAATGCCCCCAGCCGATCGGTTGGGGGCATTTTCGTTCGCAGTGGTGTTTGCGGACCCAACCAAAAGAACCCCCGGAAATATCTTTCGACACTTCCGGGGGTTCCCTTTGGGTGAGCGACGGGACTCGAACCCGCGACAGCCAGGATCACAACCTGGTGCTCTACCAACTGAACTACGCCCACCATTGCCTCGGCGACCGGTTTGACCCGGTTGCTTTGACGTAGAAGATACTAGCCTGAAAGTTGGCCAGGATGCCAATCGGCAGGTCAGGCAGGCCCGAGGCCCTCTACGACGGCTGCGATCTCCGCGCTGGACGGTCCGGGAGCGGGGACAAATGCGGTACTGCGGTAGTACTTGAGTTCGCGGATGGATTCCTTGATGTCGGCCAGGGCGCGGTGCGCGAGGCCTTTTTCGGGCTGGCCGAAGTAGATTCGCGGGTACCAGCGACGCGAGAGCTCCTTGATGGAGCTGACGTCGATCATCCGGTAGTGCAGGTAGGTGTCCAGCGCGCTCATGTCCCGCGAGATGAATCCGCGGTCGGTGGCAATGGAATTGCCCGCCAGGGGAGCGGTGCCGGCGACGGGCACGTGCTCACGGATGTAGGCGAGCACCTCCTTTTCCGCCTCGGCAAGCGTGACCGTCGACTTGCGAACTTCTTCGGTCAGACCCGATTTGGCGTGCATCTTCTTCACGACGTCCGGCATTGCGGCCAGCGCGTCGTCGTCGGCGTGGATGACGATGTCCACGCCTTCGCCCAAGATGTTCAATTCGCTGTCGGTTACCAGAGCCGCAATCTCGATGAGTTTGTCCGACTCCAGCCGCAGCCCGGTCATTTCACAATCGATCCATACCAATTTGTCCTGCACCAGGAACACAGTAGTGGGCGCGGCCGGAAGGATAAGGTCTGCGGTGACATCTCGACGCGCGTAGATCTTCTTTTGTAGTGCAAATGAGGAGGGCCTTGTATGACCGTGGATCCCAAGGACGGCGCTGTTTCACTGACGCCGGCCGAGAAGGCGAAAGTGGCCAAGGCCGCTGCTGCCGAAGCTGCTCGTGTTGCTGCCGAGGCCGCACAGGCCGCCGAGGACGCTGAGCGTGAGGCTCTCGCTGCAGAGAGTGCTGCTGCGCAAGGCGCAGCCACGCCGCCGGTTCCGTCTGGTGTTGCAGCCGAGATCGCCGCGGGCTATTCGTCGGAGGGTCGGGCGCTGGAGCTGGGGTCGATTGTTGTCGACGGAGTTGCAGATCCGGCAGCCCGGGTGCGTATTCCCTTGGCCACCGTCAACCGTCACGGCTTGATTGCCGGTGCAACCGGTACGGGCAAGACCAAGACGTTGCAGGGCATCGCGGAACAGCTCTCCGCCGCGGGTGTGCCCGTCGTGATGGCGGATGTGAAGGGTGATCTCTCGGGATTGTCCAAAGCGGGGGAGAGCAACGACAAGATCACAGCTCGGGCAATCGAGACGGGTGACGACTCCTGGACTCCGTCCGGTATGCCCGTCGAATTTCTGTCGCTGGGAACCGGCGGGATCGGGATTCCGGTCCGCGCCACCATCACGAGTTTCGGGCCGATCCTGCTCAGTAAGGTGCTGGGGCTCAACGAGACTCAGGAGTCCACGCTCGGATTGATTTTCCACTGGGCGGATACTCAGGGCCTTGCGTTGTTGGATCTCAAGGACTTGCGTTCGGTCATCGCGCACCTCACCAGTGCCGAAGGCAAGGCAGATCTGAAGGGAATCGGCGGCGTGTCAACGGCCACGGCTGGGGTCATCCTGCGCGCGCTGGTCAATCTCGAGGCCGACGGTGGTGACACCTTCTTCGGTGAACCGGAACTCGAAACCGAGGACCTGCTGCGGGTTGTCGGTGGCGCCGGCGTCATCACACTCTTCGAACTCGGCGCGCAGGCCGCGCGTCCGGCGATGTTCTCCACGTTCCTGATGTGGGTGCTGGCCGACCTGTTCCAGACCCTGCCGGAAGAAGGGGACTTGGAGAAACCCAAGTTGGTCTTCATCTTCGACGAGGCCCATCTGTTGTTCGCCGACGCGTCGAAGGCTTTCCTTCAGCAAGTCGAGCAGACCGTGAAGTTGATTCGCTCCAAGGGTGTCGGCGTGTTCTTCTGCACGCAGTTGCCCACCGACATCCCCAATTCTGTTTTGTCGCAACTGGGTGCCAGGGTGCAGCATGCTCTGCGTGCGTTCACTCCGGACGATCAGAAGGCGCTCAACAAGACGGTCCGCACGTACCCGAAGACGGAGCATTACGACCTCGAGAAGGCACTCACGTCGTTGGGAACCGGCGAGGCCATCGTGACCGTCCTCTCGGAGAAGGGTGCGCCGACACCGGTGGCCTGGACCAAGATTCGTCCGCCTCGCTCCCTGATGGACACGATCGGCAACGACGCCATCACAGCCGCGGCGGCGTCGAGTCCGCTCCACCAGAAGTACGGTCAGACGATCGATCGCGAATCGGCGTACGAGAGGCTGACGGCCAAGGTGGCCGGGGCGCCAACGGCAGACCCGTCGCTGGATCTGCCGCCGTTACCGGATCTGTCGCAGTTTCCGCCGCCGCCACCGGTCGAGCCGGAGGGTCCCAACATCGCCGAGCAGATTCTCGGCAATTCTGCGGTCAAGAGCTTCCTCAAATCGGCGGCATCTGCTGCCGGTCGGGAAATCTCGCGCAGTATCTTCGGAACCGGTAGCCGCCGTAGGCGCTGACGATTCGACGCCCGCGAGTGTCAGATGCCGACCTCGCGGGCGAGTAGGTCGTTGATCGATTCGCGTCGGATCAATGGTCGTGCGACGCCACCGAGCACGGCAATCACCGGCGGCCGGCACACACTGTTGTAGGTGGATGCCATGCTGTGGTGATAGGCGCCGGTACACGGCACTCCCAACAGATCGCCCTCGTGAAGGTCTGCGGGAAGTTGTATGCCGACGGAAATTTCGTCCCCCGATTCGCAATGCCGCCCCACGACGGTCACTTCCTCGAGCGGCGCATTCGAATGTCGGTTGACCAATTCGACGTCGTAGCGACTGTTGTACAACGACACTCGCGGATTGTCGCTCATGCCGCCGTCGACGGAGACAAATGTCCTGCCGCCGCTGATGGTCTTGATGTTCGCCACGCGGTACAGCGTGACACCGGCCCGAGCGGCGATGGCCCGGCCGGGTTCGAGGACGATTTCGGGGCGGGGAAAGCGATTTCGGGTGCAGGCGTCATCGAGTGATTCGTCGATGACAATTGCCAGTCGAGTCAGGTCGAGTTGCGCGTCACCGGGGACGTACGGGATTCCGTGCCCGCCCCCGAGATCGAGTTCGGTGAGGATGATCCCGTGAGAACGACGTATGTCGTCCATTTGCGCGATCATCGTATTGATCCCGGAGCGGAAATGTTCGGGATCGGTGATCTGCGAACCGAGATGGCAATGGAGGCCGATAAGTTGGAGGTGAGGCGCTGCGCTGACGGCGGCAACCGCACGATCCAATTCTTCGGAGAATGCCGGCAGGCCGAACTTCTGGTCGACGATGCCGGTGGCCACTGCCTTGTGTCCGTGAATGTCGATACCGGGCGTGACTCGGATCAGTACTTTCTGCGGCCGGGTGCAGACCGAGGCCAGTCGTAGTGCTTCGCTGTGGGAGTCGAGAACTATCCGCCCGACACCCGCGTTGACGGCTACTCTCAGCTCTGCGACAGATTTGGCGTTGCCGTGCAGGATGATTCGTGCCGGGTCCACACCCGCTGTCAGTGCGATGGTGAGTTCGCCGGCCGAGCAGACGTCTACCCCGAGCCCCTCGTCGGAGACCCATTTTGCCATCGCTCGAATCATGAGAGCCTTGCCCGCGTACACGATTTCCGCGTCGGGGAAGATCTCGCGATACATCCGGCAGCGGTGGCGCACGTCGGCCTCGTCGACGACATAGGTGGGGGTTCCGTACTGGTCGGCGATCTCTTCGAGGGAGACGTCGCCGATGCAGATGCGTCCGCTCTGATCGTGGCGAGTGCTGATGGGCCACAAAGCCGGATCCAAGCGCGGTGTCATCGCGCTGCGTAGGGACGGGAAGATGTCGAGAAGCGTCACGTCGATCTCCTGAGGGGGACCCGCTCGGTGCGGGGCTACCAACAGATCTACTCCGGAAAAGTGCCGGTGGACCTTGTCTTGACGGGTATTTGACGGGGATACGACTGAGTTTGACGGCGTCCTTTTATGTCGTTCGTCGTCGCTTCCAGCCGAACCAACCGAGCGCCGCCAGCAGCGCAACCGCCGCGACACCGCCAACGACCGCTGTTTTGTCGATATAGACGCCGATAGACGGAGTACCGCCGGCTTCCGGAACATAACCTGCGCCGTAGACGGATTCAACTGTTGCCTGGACGTCGAAATCGGTTCCGGTATAGGGGGCGCAGCTGTATCCCTCGTATTCGGCGTCGACGTCGTAGGGTGCCGACAGGAACATCAGTCGTTCGGTACCGAGTACGTAGCTTGTGCCGCAACCATTCCCGTTTGCGAGTGTTCCCACCGACGTCACGGACGAGACATCACCCTTGTAGACGCGACTGACGTCGAACAGATAGGTGTCCTCGAACCCGTCCGAGGATTTCTCGGTGGGCGTGCCGAGGAAGATGGTGCTGGAGACACTCACTGCCTCTTGCGGCGACTCGAAGGAAACACACGAGCACGCGTTTGCCGTGGTGGGTAGCAGTAAGGGCAACCCTCCGGTCGTGAGAAGGATTGCCCCTACAGCCAACGAGCGAGAAGTTCGGATGACTCAGCCGCCGAGCTTCTTGTAGAACGTGCCAACGATCGGGGCGACAACTGCGCGCGGGGTGTAACCGCCGGCGACGGACATCGCCTTGCTCAGGATGCCCGGGACAACGCGCATCTTGTTCTCGGCCAGACCGTCGAGGGAGACCTTGGCCGTGTACTCGCTCGAGATCCAGAAGAAGTCCGGGACCAGCTTGTCGACGATCGAGGCCTCGGCGGGGTCCGGGGTCTCGGTGCGAACCGGTCCGGGGGCGAGGAGAGTGACGTTGACGCCGCTGCCTTTGAGTTCCCCGCGCAGGGATTCCGCGAACGTGTTCACGAAGGCCTTGGTGGCGGCGTAGGTCGCATTGTTGGGAATCGGCATGTTTCCGGCGGCCGATCCGACCATCAGGATGCCGCCGGACTTGCGCTCGACCATTCCGGGCAGAACGGCCAGGGTGAGATCGTGCACCGCGACGGCGTTGAGTTCGACCTGTGCGCGCTCGTAGCTCGGGTCGAGCTCGGCTACCGGCCCGAAGGTGGCGATACCGGCGTTGTTGCACAGGATGCTGATCTCACGCGTGCCCAGTTCCTCGACCAGGACGGCACGGGCCGCGCTGTCCGAGAGATCGCAGGCACGAACCTCGACGTCGACGCCGTGCTTGGCGCGAAGTGTCTCGGCAAGACCCTCCATGACGTCGCCGCGTCGTGCGACCAGGATCAGGGAGTGTCCGCGGGAGGCCAGATCAGTGGCCAGTGCCTCTCCGATTCCGGAGGAGGCACCGGTCACGACGGCGCGGGCTGTGGTGGTGGGTGTCGGCAGGCTCACGATCAGTCAGCGTAGTCGGTCAGATCTTCGCGGCCAGTCGTGTGCCCTGTTCGATGGCACGTTTTGCATCGAGTTCGCCGGCTACGTCTGCCCCGCCGATGATGTGGGTCACCATGCCGGCAACGGTCAGCTCGTCGACGAGATCGCGCACCGATTCCTGTCCGGCGCAGATCACGATGGTGTCGACCTCGAGGAGGCGAGGCTTCTCGTGCTTCTCGCCGAAGGTGATGTGCAGGCCGGCGTCGTCGATTCGTTCGTAGTTCACGCCGGAGAGTTCGTGCACACCCTTGTTCTTCAACGCGGCGCGGTGGACCCAGCCGGTAGTCTTGCCGAGGCCGGCTCCGATGCGTCCGGGCTTGCGCTGCAGGAGGTAGACCTCACGCTCCGAAAGCTCCGGGATGGGTGTGGTGAGCGCTCCCGGTGCCATCTCGGGTTCCGTGACGCCCCACTCCTGCTTCCATTCCTTCAGGTGCAAGGTGGGTGATGTTGGGTGAGTGAGGAATTCGCTGACGTCGACGCCGATACCGCCGGCTCCGATCACAGCGACGGTCTTGCCGACGGGCTTGCCCTCGCGGACCACCTCGGCGTACGTCAGTACCTTCGGATTCTCGATGCCGGGGATGTTCGGGACTCGCGGCGTCACTCCGGTGGCGACCACTACCTCGTCGAAGGATCCGATGAGATCGGCTGGAGTCACGCGTGTTTCAAGCTTGACGTCGACGCCGGCAAGGTCGAGTTGCCTGGTGTAGTACCGGATGGTTTCGGTGAATTCTTCCTTGCCTGGGATCAACTGCGCGATCCCGAACTGGCCGCCGATCGTGTCCGACGCCTCGAACAGGGTGACTGTGTGGCCGCGTTGGGCGAGATTCAACGCTGCAGAGAGACCGGCAGGTCCGCCGCCGACAACAGCAAGATTCTTGCTGCGGCGGGTGGCGGAGAGAACGAGCGTCGTCTCGCGTCCCGCGCGTGGATTGAGCAGGCAGGACACATGTTTGCGCACAAAGGCGTGGTCGAGGCAGGCCTGGTTGCAGGCGATGCAGGTATTGATCTCGTCTGGTGCTCCGCGTTGTGCTTTGTTTGCCCAGTCGGGATCGGCCAGCATCGGGCGGGCCATGGAGATCAATTGCGCGTCGCCGCGGGTGAGAATTTCCTCAGCCGTCTCGGGCATGTTGATCCGGTTGGATGCGACCACCGGAATGCTGACGTGCTTTTCGAGTTTGCCGGTGATGTCGACAAAGGCGGCGCGGGGTACGGAGGTCACGATAGTGGGCACCCGTGACTCGTGCCAGCCGATGTCGGTGTTGATGATCGTGGCGCCCGCAGCTTCGATTTCCTGTGCCAGAGTGACGATTTCATCCCATGTCTGACCGCCTTCGACCAGATCGGCCATAGACAGGCGGAATACGACGATGAAGTTCGGGCCGACGGCGCGACGGGTGCGTCTGACGATCTCGACGGCCATGCGTCGACGGTTTTCGGAGCTACCGCCCCATTGATCTTTACGCTTGTTCGTGCGCTCGCACAGGAACTGGTTGATGAAATAGCCTTCGCCGCCCATGATTTCGACGCCGTCGTATCCGGCGGATTGAGCGAGCTTGGCGCAACGGACGTAGTTGCGGATCTGCCAGCGCACTCCACGATCAGTGAGCCGCCGTGGCCGGAACGGGTTGATCGGCGCTTTGATCGACGACGCCGACACACTGAACGGTTGGTAGCTGTACCGACCGGCGTGCAGGATCTGCAATGCGATCTTGCCACCTGCGTCGTGTACTGCCTTGGTGATCCGGCGATGGCGGCGCGCTTCGATCTTGTTGGTCAGCTTGGCGCCGAAGGGAAGAAGCCAGCCGGTGCGGTTGGGGGCGTAGCCGCCGGTGACGATCAATCCGACGCCGCCGCGCGCGCGTTCGGCAAAGTACTCGGCAAGTTTGTCGATGTCTTTGGCCCGGTCCTCGAGACCGGTGTGGATCGAACCCATGACTACCCGGTTCTCCAGTGTGGTGAACCCGAGGTCGAGGGGTTCGAACAGGAGGGGGAACTGCGGAGTGGTCATGGCTGCGGGTGTCCTTCCGAGTTGCTGGCAGCGGAGTTGTTGTCGGCAGAGTTGTTGTCGGCAGGGGGTAGGGCGTCCAGAATTTCCTGGCACCAGTCGACAAAGCCCTCTTCGACGCGGATGCCGCCGCGCAGAACGAGATACTGATGCAGGGGTGATCCGGAGAGAGCTGTGGGATTGGGGAAGTCGCGTTTCTCGATAAGTCGGTAGACGTCGAGTCGGGAGGCGTGGCCGTCGCGGTGGCGAGCGACTTCGTCTCGAAGTGCGGGGATGTCTGCGCTACCGGCGGCGCGGATCTTCACGGCCAGTTCATTACGCAGATGGCTGGGTTCGGACGGTTCGGCTATCCAGCGCGTCAGCTCGGCGCGGCCGGCTCCGGAGACCCGATACACCTTCTTGTCCGGGCGCCCGTCCTGAGCGACGGTTTCCACCTCGAGCCACCCGGCTTCGTCCATCCGCTTGAGTACGCGGTAGATCTGCTGGTGCGTCGCGCTGTGGAAGAACCCGATCGACTTGTCGAATCGACGGGTCAGGTCGTAGCCCGACGCCTCCTGCTCGGTTAGCGAGGTGAGGAGCGCGTGTTCGAGTGCCATGAGTGAAGTATGTATGCACCTCGTTCCATATGCAACCAAGTGCATACCCTGAAAAGTTTGCCCTGTTTTGTCCCTCTCGCTCGAATAGGCTCGCGATCATGAGCGCAGAGTCGACAAGTACGCAGGCGGAACCGCCCGCAGGGATAGGCGCCGCGGCGACCAAGAGTCAGGTGGTTGCGTGGGGGCTGTGGGACTGGGGATCGGCCGCATTCAACGCGGTGATCTTGACTTTTGTCTTCTCCGTTTACCTCACCGACGCCGTGGGCGACGATCTGCCCGGCTCGGTGTCGGCCACAACATGGCTCAGTTGGGCACTCGGAATCGCCGGATTCTTCATCGCGATTCTTGCTCCCGTCACCGGACAACGGTTCGACGCGTCAGGCAAGCGCAAGTGGTCGTTGGCGATCCTCACCGGCATCACCGTTCTGTCGATGGCTGGGTTGTACTTCGTCGAGGACAACTATCGGTATCTGTGGCTGGGGCTTGTGCTCCTCGCCGTCGGTTCGGTGATCTTCGAACTGGCCGGAGTTCCGTACAACGCCATGATGCGGCAGGTGTCGACGCCGGAGAACTTGGGCCGCGTGTCCGGGTTCGGCTGGGCCATGGGTTATTTCGGTGGAATTGTTCTGTTGTTGCTCTGCTACTTCGGGTTCATCGTCGGTGACGGCGACACGCGAGGTTTTCTGGGATTGACCACCGACGGCGGCCTGAACATCCGGATGGTGGCACTGCTTGCGGCGGTGTGGTTTGCCGTCTTCGCGATCCCGGTGTTCTTCAAGGTGCCCGAGTTGCCTACGCCCGACGCAGATCCGGGTGCGGCAAAGGCGGGGTTCCTCGATTCCTACCGCGTGCTGTGGCGCGACTTGCGCGAACTGTGGATCGTCGACCGTCGCACTATCTGGTACTTGATCGCGAGCGCCTTGTTCCGCGACGGACTCGCCGGGGTGTTCACTTTCGGTGCTGTCCTTGCCGTGAATGTGTACGGCATCAGTGCTGCGGACGTACTGTTGTTCGGCGTTGCGGCCAACGTTATTTCGGCCATCGGCGCCTTGGTGGCAGGGCGATTCGACGACCGGATCGGGCCCAAGCAGGTCATCACCGTATCGCTCGCGTCGATGATCGTGGTCGGTGCAATCTTGATCGCGGTGTCCGGGCCGGTGATGTTCTGGATCTTCGGACTCGCGCTGTGCTTGTTTGTCGGGCCGGCACAATCGTCCGCTCGAACGTTCCTGGCGCGCATCACTCCGCCCGGTCGTGAAGGTCAGCTTTTTGGTCTGTATGCGACCACAGGCCGAGCAGTATCGTTTCTTGCGCCGACACTGTTCGGCCTGTTTGCGTGGATATTCGGTGCCGATCGCGCCGGCATCGTCGGACTGTTGGTGGTTCTTGCTGTGGGCCTGGCTGCCCTGTCGCTGGTCAAGGCGCCCGAAGGCGACAGTGCGGAGGTTGTCAGTCCTTGAAGTAGACCAATTGGTGGGTGGTGGCCAGCAGTTCGCCGTCACTGCCCCATAATTCGGCGCTCTGATCGAAGTAACCGTTACCGAAACGCTGGGTGCGTGCGGTTCCGAGGACGGAGCGATCGGACTGCCGGGCCAGCGCTGCGGCGTCGGCATGGAAGTAGATCGTCAGCGATACGGTTCCAGCGGGAGCCATCTTGCCGCGGCGCAGGAACACTCGCGGAAAGAACACATCGCACAACGAGGTCAGCGAGAAGAAATCAAGCGCGCGCGGCGGGCTGTCACGAACCCAGAGAGTCGAGACGGAGTCGGGATGCTCGCCGGATTCCAGATCGGGGATTGCGCCCTCGATAAACCGCATTTCGTAATTCTGAGCCCAAGCGATGAACTCGGGGAACGGTTGCGCAGGAACATCTTCTGCAGCCGGCACCGCAGGCATCTCGATTTCCGTGGAGTCCCAGGTATCGCGGCGGAGGCCGAACACAGCTGTTGCGGTAGTCGCCACAGTGCCGTTCTGAGCGAGTTCGATCCACCAATGCTGTGTCGTTCGGTTGGTGCGCACCGGACGCGCAGTGATCTCGAACTGGCCTTCGGCGATCGGGCCCGCAAAATTGACCGTCAGCGACAGTGGTTCACCTAGGCACTCGGGGTGCCGCTGAACCGAGGCCAGCAACGTGGCCGAGGTGATTCCGCCGAACGGGCCGACCATGTTGTTGTATGCGGTACTGGTGTGCCCGGTCGAGAGACCCGGCGTAATGGATTCCAGGTCGACTGCGGCATCGAACGGATGCGGGGGTGCAACGGTTGTGGTCACGACAAGCTCCTGACGGTGAAATCGGTGTAGTAGGCAGTCAGTATATGTATGACAACCTACATAGAAGCTCAGGTGTAGGTCGGATCAGGCTCCCGCTCGCCGGATTATCGCGTCCGCCAGTTCCTCGGCGCGTTCCTCGGGTACCCAGTGACTGCCGCCCTCCAGAACCACAAATTCGTACGGCGCATCCACGAATTCACCGCATCGTTCCGCTGCGGCGCGGCCGAGTGCGGTGTCGGCCGTACTCCAGACGTACGTCGTCGGAACAGTGGTGGGGGCTATGTCTCCGAAATCGCGAGTCATGGCGCGATACCAGTTCAATGCGCCGGTCAATGCCCCATCGCCACTGAGGATGCGAATATGTTCGTCGGCGAACTCGGGATCGATCTGGCCGTCGAACATCGCCCGCAATCGTCGGAAGTTGTCCTCCGACAACACCTTTTCGGCCTTCCCTTCCTGGCGGAGCAGTCGGATGTACGTCGAGCGTTCCTTTTGATCCTGGTCTTCGCGCAGTGCCCAACCGAAAGCGGTGGGGTGGGGAACAGAGATTGCGGTCAGGCTGCGAATTCGCTGTGGATGCCGTCCCGCAACCTGCCAGGCCACGGCGGATCCCCAGTCGTGGCCGACAAGATGAGCGTCGGGCAACCCCAGGGCGTCGAGCAGGCCGACGGTATCGGCAACAAGGTGCTCGATGCGATAGGCGTCGACGCCGGAGGGACGGGCATCGGGCGAATATCCGCGCTGATGCGGCGCTATGACGCGAAATCCGGCGGCCGTCAGTAGGGGAGTCACTTTGCCCCAGGACGCGGCGCTTTCGGGGAATCCATGCAAGGCAAGAAGCGGGACGCCGTCGTCCGGACCGGAAATCAGGACGTCGAATGTCAGGTCGCCGACAGGAATCCGAAACGTATTCGTGGAGGACATGGTGCCACCGTACGAGGCAACTCCGGATCCACACCACACTTCGGGCTGAATTGATGACCGGCGGTCGCCTCAGCAGGCGATACGTTTGGGGGAAGGTGTGCGAAAGGCAGACTACTGGTGTCCGCGGGCCGGCCGTGTCTGTAGTTCTGGTGCGGCGGCGGTCAGTAGGGCGGCCCGATCGCGGGTCAACGGCGGATAGATGCGTTGGGTGTTGATGGTGTTCTTGGTGGCTTTGGCCTGTGCGCCGGTCGCCACAACTTGCCGATCCCAGCCTTCGGTGTAGACCGCACCTGCCGGGCCTAGGTCCAAAACCGTGACATACCACGGGATGCGGAGGGCCAGCATCGGATTGCCGAGCAGGTCGCCGATCACGTTGTACCCGGCGTAGCGGCCCATCGGCCGGCTGTGCTGGCAGGACATCACCGACTGATGCTGATTATCCATCTTCGCGGTGGCGACGTCGCCGGCAGCGAATACGCCTGGTACGCCGATCACCTGGAGATAGTCGTCGACCGGGAGCCGTCCGAGCCGATCACGTTCGACCGGGAATTGCGCGGTCAACGGGTTTGCCTTCATGCCGGCACACCAGATGACCGTCGCGGCGGGCACCATCTCATCCGAAGACAGCGTGACCCCGCCCTGGTCCACCGTGGTCACACTCATCCCGGTCAGTGTCTCGACTCCGGTGTTGGACAATGCCGCTTCGATGACCGGCCTCGCCGACGCACCCATATCCGATCCGACGTTGGGGTTGTGGTCCACCAGCACCACGCGCGAGGTCACGTCGGTGCCAAACAGGGCAGTGAGCCGGCCTGGCAGCTCGCAGGCGGTTTCGATGCCCGTCAGGCCGGCCCCGACCACCACCACGGTCGCCGCGGCGGGTGTGACGGGTCCTTCGGCCAGCAGGGTCAAATGAGCGTCGAGTTTCATTGCGCCGTCGTAGGTATCGACGTCGAACCCGAACTCCGTCAGACCCGGGATATCGGGCCGGGCTACACGGCTACCCGCAGCCAGAACGAGGCGGTCGTAGCCGTACGTCTGTGACTGACCGCCGACGTTTGCGGAGACGGTCCGCGCACCGGTGTCGATTGCGGTCACCTCCGCGGTGACATAGGCGATCCCGGCCGGGTTGAGGACATCGGCCAGCGGGATGCGGCAGGCGCTGAGATCGGCCTCGTAGTTGCGCACCCGGATGTCGTGGAAGGGCTGGGCGCTGAGCACCGTGATCGACACCTGCGCGGCCGGTATCCCGAGTTCGTCGAGCCGCCGAGCAGCGCCGAGCGCGGCCCATAATCCGGCGAATCCGGAACCGATGATGATGACATCGCTCATGCGTCGAGGGTCTCACGGATTGCGGCAGAACAGGTGTGTGCTGCGTTGGAATGTTCGCGAACGCTGCGATAAGAGAAGCAATTCGCCGATGACTTAGCCCGGTCTGTCAGGTCAGTATCTGAGTACGAGCGCCATTTTTTACGTCGAGAGGTACAACCTTATGTCGATCGATCATGTTCTTGCTGTTGTCCCCGTTCGAGACCTCGCAGAGGCAGTGCAGTGGTACTCGAGTCTGTTCGGACGCGGGCCTGACAATCGCCCGATGGTGAACTTGGCAGAATGGCGTGTGACTGACACCGGATGGGTACAGGTCACGGTGGACACTCGCCGTGCGGGTCTGGCGCTGCTCAACTTTGCCGTGGACGACCTCACGACTCACCGTGAGGCGATCGGTGCGCGAGGACTGACGCTGGATGCGGTGGTGGATGCAAACAAAGGTGTGCAGTTGTCGAGCATCAGCGATCCTGACGGCAACACCCTGACATTCATCGGCGGGTTCCGGATCCACTACTGACCGGAACTACGCCTCGTGTACGAGTTCGTAGTGTTCGACTCTGTTTCTAGGTTCGAGAGGGATCCCAGGTAGCCATACCCAGAATGATCAGCCGCAACTGCTTTTCGGCCCGCGCGATTACAGCATCTTCGCTGGGATATCCCGGCGAGCCTGCGTCGAGGAGTGCCACGACGGCGGTGAACATCACGCCGACGATCAGGTCGGCCGCAATTTCAAGATCGTCGTGTCGCCAGTTTTCCAGCCCAGCCATTCGGGAGAGGTCGACGGTGAGTTCGCTGACGAACAATCGCATCTCGGTGTTGATGGCGCGTCGTATCTCGCTGATGCCGCCGTAGCGTTCGCGGCAGAGGAAGCGAAACTCGCGCTCGTGTGAATGAACCTGGCGGACAAGGATATCGAGTGAGGTGCCGGCGTTCTTGGGGCTGGGGTCGCGCCTGGCGTCGCGCAACATTTGCCGAAGCATGCGCATGCTCTCCTCGACCAGGACGACTCCGAGGTCTTCCATCGAGGCGAAGTGCCGATAGAAGGCCGTGGGGACGATGCCCGCCTCGCGGGCCACTTCGCGGAGGCTGATGCCGGCAAAACTCCGGTCGGCGAGGAGATCCATCGCGGTATCGAGCAGCGCTTGGCGTGTGCGCTCCTTCTTGGCTGCGCGATTTTCCGGCTCAGCCTTGGTCACGATGTACGAGTGTAGATATCGGCACGGTGGACTCTTTCTGTGGATCGCGTAACTCACGTCACATTCATCTTGACATATACCTGTGTGCACCTGTCACACTATTATCAGTGAACATTTGTACACTGAAATTATGCAACCTGGAAGGAGTGGCTGACAATGGCATCAACCTCCAAGACTCTGGCCAGACGCGGGCTGGCCCTGATCGAAGCCATGGCTGCTCCGCATCAGATCGATCGGTACCTCGAACTCGTCAATCCCATGGCGACGGTGCGCGACATTCGCGCGCAGGTCGTATCGGTCGACCATCCGACCGCTGATTCAGTGACATTGACCCTGCGTCCGACGCGCCAGTGGCGCGGATTCTCTGCCGGACAGTTCGTCCAGGTAGGCGTCGTGATCGACGGGGTGCGTCATACCCGCTGCTACTCGCCGGCTGGTTCTGCGTCCAGCCGTGATGGCCTTATCGAACTCACAGTGAAAGTCCATCCCGGTGGGCTGGTGTCGCAGTATTTGAATGCGCATGCCGAACCGGGACTTGTAGTCAGCCTGTCCCAGGCCGACGGTGTTTTTACGCTCCCCATCGAACGGCCCTCCCACATCCTCCTGATCAGCGGTGGCAGTGGAATCACCCCGGTGATGTCGATGCTGCGTACCCTCGTCGACGCAGAACATCGCGGCGAGATCGTGTTCCTGCATTACGTGAACACCAAGAAGGATGTGTCGTATCTCCACGCGTTGAAGGCCATCGCTGAGCGGCATCGGAATGTGAAACTGGTACTCGTGTACACCGAATCCGGTGGGGGAGACCTGGACGGTTTCTTCGACAACACGCACCTGAGCGCGGTCGCGCCCTGGATTGCCGATCCGGAAACGGCAGATGCGCAGGCATATCTCTGTGGACCACCCGGACTGATGCACGGAGTGCGCGAGGTCTTTCGTGAACTCGACATCGAGCACCTGCTCCATACCGAGGAGTTTGCGCCCGCCGCAGCTGAACCCGGCGCCGCAGGCGGCGAAGTAGCGTTCACGAAAAGTGGAGTGGCGGCCGAAAACTCAGGCAAAACCCTCCTCGAACAGGCGGAAGCCGCGGGGCTGAGTCCGGAATACGGCTGCCGGATGGGCATCTGCTTCTCGTGTACCTCCGTCAAGAAGCTCGGCCGAACACGCAACATTCGCACCGGTGAGACCGACGACGAACCCGACAAGAAGATCCAACTCTGTGTCAGCGCACCCGTCGGCGATGTCGCCGTGGATATCTGAGCGAAGACACCTACACTTTTTGGAGACTGTCATGTTTGGACTTTCCCTTTCTACACTCCCTTTCCTGGGCAACGGACCTGATAAGGACCCCGACGCTCCGGTAGTACTCACCTTCGACCAGGTCGAGGAAATCGGCCGTGAGTTGGATGCGATCCGGGATCGCACGGTGGCATCGCTCGGCGCCGAGGACCGCGAATACATTTATCGGATCATCAAGGCGCAGCGTGGTTTCGAGGTTGCCGGTCGAGGTCTGATGTATCTGGGCTTCTTGCCGCCGGTGTGGCTCGCAGCGGTGGGCGCGCTGAGTATCTCGAAGATCCTGGACAACATGGAGATCGGGCACAACGTCATGCACGGTCAGTACGACTGGATGCGTGAACCAGGCCTCAATTCCGAAGTTTTCGAATGGGATACGGTGTGTCCGTCGGACCAGTGGCGTCACTCGCACAACTACATGCATCACACCTACACAAATATTCTGGGCAAAGACCGGGATATCGGATACGGCATTCTGCGTATCGACCCAGCCCAAAAATGGAACCCCTATTACCTCGGTAATCCGGTGTGGGCGTTTGCCCTGATGATGCTCTTCGAGTGGGGCGTCATGATGCATGATCTGGAGATCGAGAATGTCCTCGCCGGCAAGCGGAAATGGTACGACGTCAAACCGCTGATCAAGGGTTGGTGGAAGAAGGCAGGCAAGCAGGTCCTCAAGGACTACGTTATCTTCCCGGCTCTCACCGGACCGCTGTTCGTCACCACTCTGGCAGGAAATGTCACCGCAAATCTGGTCCGGAACGTATGGACCTACTCGATCATCTTCTGCGGCCATTTCCCCACCGGCGTACAGAGTTTCACGGAGGACGAGACGGCCGAGGAGACTCGGGGGCAGTGGTATGTCCGTCAGATGCTCGGCAGTGCCAACATCCAAGGCAGGCCGTTGTTCCACATCATGTCCGGCAACTTGTCCCACCAGATCGAACATCATCTGTTCCCGGACCTGCCCGCACATCGGTACCCGCAGATTGCGCCTGAGGTCGAGGCGCTGTGCGCGCAGTACGGTTTGCCGTACAACACGGGTGGCTTCTGGAAGCAGATCGGATCGGTATGGGGCAAGATCTTCAAGTTTGCCTTGCCGCCTGGAATGATCAAGTCACAGAGTCTTACCGGTGTTATTGTCGAACGCCAGAGAACCGTAGCCTGAGAGGCCCACATGTGATGGTCGGGAAATTTGAACGTCGCAAAGACACCGTCCAGGAATTGACTGAATCGGCGGCCACGCACGTCGGATCCATCGCGATGATCATCGCCGGTGCAGTCCGCGACGTGACCCGGGAAATCGGGGACTGGGTATCCGACGGTATCGAAATGCGTGAGGCGGCAAAGAAAGCCGCCGCCGACGACACAACCGAACCACCGACTTAACTGATCCGGCAACGCTGATCCGTCAACACTGTTTCGTCAACGCAAAGGACGCCCCCACAACAGTGGAGGCGTCCTTTGCCGGTTAGACGGTACTTCTTAGATAACGCCCAGCGAGATCATGGCGTCGGCGACCTTGACGAAGCCGGCGATGTTCGCGCCGTGCACGTAGTCGCCAGGCTTGCCGTACTCGGCAGCCGTGTTGATGGTGCGGCTGTGGATGCCACGCATGATGCGGGCGAGACGCTCGTCGGTGTACTCGAAGCTCCAGGAATCGCGTGACGCGTTCTGCTGCATTTCGAGAGCCGAGGTGGCGACGCCACCGGCGTTTGCTGCCTTACCCGGAGCAAACGCGACGTTGGAGTCGCGGAAGAGAGCGATGCCGCCGGGGGTGGTGGGCATGTTCGCGCCTTCGGCAACAGCCTGAACGCCGTTGGCGATCAAGGTCTTTGCGGCGTCTTCATCGAGCTCGTTCTGGGTTGCGCAGGGGAGTGCAACGTCGCACGGCACGTCCCAGATGGAACCGCCGGCGATGAACTGCGCGTGCGGAACGGCGTCGGCGTACTCGCTGATGCGGCCGCGGCGAACTTCCTTGATCTCCTTGAGGAGGTCGAGGTCGATGCCCTTCTTGTCCACGATGTACCCCGAGGAGTCGGAGCAGGCGATCGCGACGCCGCCGAGCTTGTGGATCTTCTGGATCGCGTAGATGGCGACGTTGCCGGATCCGGAGATCACGACGTTCTTGCCTTCGAGGTCTTCGCCCTTGGCCTTGAGCATTTCGGCGACGAAGTACGCAACGCCGTAGCCGGTGGCCTCGGTGCGGACCTGAGACCCGCCCCAGGTGATGCCTTTGCCGGTGAGAACACCGGACTCGTAGGTGTTGGTCAGTCGCTTGTACTGGCCGAACAGGTAACCGATCTCGCGACCACCGACGCCGATGTCGCCGGCCGGAACGTCGGTGTATTCACCGATGTGGCGCTGCAGTTCCGTCATGAAGGACTGACAGAAACGCATGACCTCTGCGTCGGTGCGACCCTTGGGATCGAAGTCCGATCCACCCTTGCCGCCGCCGATGGGCAGGCCGGTGAGGGAGTTCTTGAAGATCTGCTCGAAGCCGAGGAACTTCACGATGCCCAGGTTGACACTGGGGTGGAACCGCAGGCCGCCCTTGTACGGGCCGAGTGCGCTGTTGTACTGGACGCGGAAGCCACGGTTGACGTGAACATTGCCGTTGTCGTCGGTCCACGGCACGCGGAAGATGATCTGGCGTTCCGGTTCGCAGAGGCGCTCGATCAGCCCGGCGTCGGCGTAGCGCGGGTGGCGCTCGAGTACGACGTGGAGGGATTCGAAAACTTCGGCTGCAGCCTGGTGGAACTCCGGCTCACCTGCATTGCGAACCAACACCTGATCATAAATCTGCGCTACGCGGTCACGTACGGACACCGCTCACCTACCTGACATTGTGAGTACTTTTTTACATTTCCGTTACATAGTAGGCGCCTTTGTTGCCCAATCCGGCATCCGTTGGGCGAAGGTGAAATCCGCCACACCGGGTTTTTCCGGGAAATCAAGTGACCGTTTTATAACGATTTGCTCTTCTTTCACTCTGTTAACACTGCGCTGGTGGTTTGCTGGCGGAGCGAACAAATAGACAGAGGGGATGCGTGTGCGCTCGAAACGGTCTGTGTCAGCGTTGTTGTCCATAGGTGTAGTCACGATTGCGGCAACCATCGCGTCAGCCCCAGCGGCATCGGCGATAGGTGGACCGTGTGGGGCAGGCGGTACCGGTTCGCTTGGCTCGCTGACGGGTTCGATGACGGGTTCCCTCTCGGGCTCTGCCGGCACGGGATCGCTGGTCAATTCTTTGCCCTGGATCACGGGCGCACCGAACGGCGCATTGCCCGTATTGACCGGCCGGACCAAGGCAATCGAAATGGTGACCGGCCCTGGCAGCCCGAACGACACGATCAACCGGTTCAACGTCTCGGGTACAGACCTCGGAATCATGTGGGACAACGGGCTTTCCGGAGCTGACCACAACGTGTTGATGGCATTCGGTGACACTGTCGGCGACTGCGAGGTCGACGGCGACGACTGGCGCAGCAATGTGCTCTTCCGCAGTAGTAACACCGATTTCCAGGACCGGCTTCGGATCGACAGTTCACCCAAGGACCTTCCGAATCACTCCAAGGAGATCATCCCCGGATTCGGCATTCCGTTCGAGTTCACCACGATCCCGACGGCCGGCATCTCCTACGGCGGTGTGCAATACATCCGGTTCATGTCGGTTCGTACGTGGGACGAGCCGGGCGCCTGGACAACCAACTACTCGGCGCTGGCCTACTCGACGGATAACGGCGAGAACTGGGACATCGATCCCGTGACGGTACGCGCCAACACTCCTGGCCTCGACATTCCGGGAATTCCGGCTGTGTCCTCGATCAACGAGAACTTTCAGCAGAGCGCGTTCGTCGACGGTGGCGACGGCTATATCTACGAGTACGGCACACCGTCGGGACGCTTCGGGAAGGCAGTTTTGGCACGTGTCCTCGGTGCAGAACTGCGAAACCCCCTTGCCTACACGTATTGGGACGGTTCGGGTTGGAGTGCGAACTCCGACGACGCGGTGCAGGTCATCAAGGCCCCGGTCAGTGAACTCGCGGTGCAGTGGAACGACTATCTCGACAAGTACGTCGCGATGTACACCAGCGCGGACGGCAGCCTCGTGATTCGGCAGGCCGATCATCCGGAGGGTCCGTGGAGTGGCACGCAGACCCTTCTGAGCGGATATACCCTGCCGAGCCTGTACGGCGGGTTCATGCACCCGTGGACCTCCCGAACCGGCAACACTCTCGAGTTTGTCGCTACAACGTGGGATCGCTACAACGTGATCTATATGCAGACAGACCTGACGGGCATGAAGATGTCGTCGTCGGATTCGCGCGACCGGCCGGACCCCGCGACAACCGGTGAGGCTCAGCTCCTGGAGATGAGAATGCCCGCAGAATAGAAATATGGAATAGAAATATGGCATAGCAATATGGCCTGCAACCGGAATTCGGTTGCAGGCCATATTCTTTGTCGTCAGAGGATGTAGAGCATTTCCTGATAGGTGGGAAGCGGCCAGTGGTCGTCCGCAACCATGGTTTCCAGGAGATCCGCAGCGGTGCGAACATCCGCCATGGCCGGCATCAAAGCCTCCTGCGCATGCGTGGCTGCCTCGAGCGGCGAGTCGTGGGGAATTTCCTTGATCGCCGCGCGCAAAGCGGCAAGTGCTGCCCGAAGAGCGGTCACCGGTTCGGAAACCTCGGTCAGCGGTGCTGAATCCGGTTCGAGGCCGGCAGCCTTCAATGCGACGAAGTTCTGCGCGATCTCGGTCTGATGGCGGACCGCTGCGGGGAGAATAAGCGTCGTGCCGATTTCAACCGCCAGGCGTGCCTCGACGCCGATGCTCAGCGCGTACTGCTCGAGGCCGACCTCGTAGCGGCTGTGCATCTCTCGATGGTTGAAGACGTTGTACTTGTCGAAGAGCTCCAAAGCGGATTCGGAGATGAGTTCGGGCAAAGCGTCCAACGTGGTCCGTAGGTTGGGCAGTCCGCGTGCTTCCGCTTCGATCTGCCAGTTTTCCGAGTAGCCGTCACCGTTGAAGACGACGGCACCGTGGTTGGTGATGATGTCGGTCAGCAGGTTCTGAACCGCGGTGTCGAAATCGGCACCGTCGGCAACTGCCGTTTCGAGTTCGGTTGCCATGTAGTCGAGAGCTTCGGCCATGATCGTGTTGATGGTCACCATCGGACCGTTGACGGTCTGCATGGAACCCGGAGCGCGGAACTCGAACCTGTTGCCGGTGAAGGCAAATGGGCTGGTCCGGTTGCGGTCGCCGGGATCAGTGGGCAGAACGGGGAGCGTGTCGGCACCGATCATCATGGTGCCCTTGTCCTTCGACGACGTCGCAGCGCCCTTCGCGATCTGCTCGAAGACGTCGGCCAGTTGGTCGCCGAGGAAGATCGAGATGATCGCGGGCGGAGCCTCGTTGGCGCCGAGGCGGTGATCGTTGGTAGCCGACGCCACGGAGGCGCGCAGGAGTCCCGCGTACTTGTGGACGGCGCGGATCACAGCTGCACAGAACACCAGGAACTGAGCATTGTCGTGCGGATTATCGCCGGGGACAAGCAAACTGCCGAGTTCCGAGTTACCCAACGAGAAGTTGACGTGCTTGCCGGAGCCGTTGACACCGTCGAACGGCTTCTCGTGGAACAGGCACTCCATGCCGTGCTTCTTGGCGACGGTCTTGAACGTGGTCATCAAGAGTTGCTGATGGTCGGCGGCGATGTTGCCGCGCTCGAACATCGGCGCGATCTCGAACTGGCCGGGAGCAACCTCGTTGTGACGGGTCTTCGCGGGAATGCCGAGTTTGAACAGTTCACGTTCGGTATCCATCATGAAGCCGAGGACTCGCTCGGGGATGGCGCCGAAGTAGTGGTCGTCGAACTCCTGGCCCTTGGGCGGCTTGGTACCGAAGAGCGTGCGGCCCGCATTGAGCAGGTCGGGGCGGGCGAGGAAGAAGTGCCGATCGATCAGGAAGTACTCCTGCTCGGGACCGCAGAAGGACACAATCTGCTCGGGTTCGGTGTGGCCGAACAGCTTCAGGATGCGTTCGGCGTGCACGCCCATCACCTGCTGCGAACGGAGCAGTGGAGTCTTGTGGTCGAGCGCTTCGCCGGTCATCGATACGAAAACCGTAGGGATGCAGAGGGTATTGCCGTTGGGATTCTCGAGAACGTACGCGGGGCTGGTCACGTCCCATCCGGTGTATCCGCGAGCCTCGAACGTATTGCGCAGGCCGCCGTTGGGGAAGCTCGACGCATCCGGCTCGCCCTGGATCAGCGTCTTGCCCGCAAATTCGGCGAGCGCAGACCCGTCGCCGACCGGCTCGAAGAAGCTGTCGTGCTTCTCAGCCGTCAGTCCGGTCAGTGGGTAGAAGACGTGCGCGTAGTGGGTGGCGCCCTTCTCGAGTGCCCAGTCCTTCATGGCCGATGCAACGGCGTCTGCAACCGCCGGGTCGAGGGGCTTGCCCTGTTCGATCGTGGCGATCACGGACTTGTAGATCTGCTTGGGCAGGCGCTTCTGCATCACCACTTTGTTGAACACGTTGGCGCCGAACACCTCGCCGGGAGCTTCGTCGCCTGAGAAACTCACGACGGGAGGTGTGTAGGCCTCGACGTCCTTGATCGCTTGCAGACGAACTGCATTTCCACTCATCTACGTACCCCTCGCGCGGCCCAGGGCAGCTTGTTGCGACCCGATTGCCGATCACTTTACGAACCTTCTGTATCGGGAATGTTTCACAGACATTGCGCCTGCTCTCGACTTGTCGGTGGGTTCGGGCAGGATTGCCGAATGTCAGCGATCAGGGTGTTGGTGGGCAGTGCGGTCGAACCGGAAAATCTCGCGCAGGTCATAGATATCTACCGCGAACTTGTTCGCGAGACCCGCAAGGAGAGCGGCTGCATCAGCTACGAATTGCTGCAGCAAAGCGACAATCCCGGCGAGCTGATGTTGGTGGAGGAATGGGAATCCCAGGCCCACCTGGACGCTCACACGCACACCGATCATTTTGTGCGGTTGGTTGCGGCCCTGGACAGGTTGGAGAAGGCTGCGCCGGCGCGGGTTTATTCAAAAGTGTTGTGACGCAGATATTCCCATAGGTATTGATTGCTGTTAGAATCGAATGTACGTTCGAACTGGGGGGTGTTGATGAGCGGCATTGTGGATGCATTGGTCGAAGGACATGCTTCCATTGCGCGCGCCCAGTTCCTCGAGGTTGATGCCGTCACGTCGCTGTATTTCGAGCGGTGCTCCGAGGATGAGAATGCCGGTCGCAATGCCGCGGTTCAGGGTGAATTCGTACATGTCGAAGTTGCGTTCGTTCTGAGTATCACCGAATATGCGGCGACGCGGATGATCTCGTTGGGGTGCGATCTGCGCTTGCGGTTGCATCGGGTGTCTGCGGCATTTGCGTCGGGAGAGATTGATCTCGGTAAGGCGACAGCGCTTTCGGATGCGCTGGCCAATGTGTCCGATGATGCACTTGATCTCATTGAACAGTTACTTCTGGACGGCGCCGACAAATGCAGCAGCAGCAGGCTCAAGGCCCGAGCGCGCAGCCTGATCGCACGCCATGATCCGGAAGGTGTGCGCGCTCGGCGGCGGCGCGCGCAGGAAGACCGCGATGTGCGGATCAGTGCAGGCGTTGACGGTATGTCGACGCTCGACGGTGTGCTGCCGGCGGTTGGTGCGCACATCGTGGCGGCAAAGCTGCAGACGATGTCGCGGCAGGTATGTGCGCGCGATCCTCGTACTTTGGCGCAACGTCGCGCCGACGCCTTGGTAGCGCTGTCGGAGGGGCGAGCAGTTCTCGCCTGTGCATGTGGCACTGATTGCGGGCGGGATGTGGAGCCGGTATCAGCCCCGTCGCAAGCGACAATTCTGGTGGGCGTTAATGTTTCCACGTTGCTCGGCTTTGATGATCTGCCGGCTTTTCTGCATGGGTACGGTGCTATCGATGCGGAGTTGGCGCGGGAAATTGCGGCCGATGCTGTGTGGCGGCAAGTGCTGACGCTCTCGGAGAAGGATCGTCATATTCTCTGCCAAAACCTCACGGGAACACATGGTTTCAAGGCTGGTGGACCTGTACTCGGAGTGGGTAGGCGGTCGAGCGCACCGTTAGTGTCGCCTGCCGCCGTTGCAGCGCGGAAGCGGTACCGGGAGGAGCGGACGTATCGACCTTCGGCTGCGCTTGCGCGGACGGTCCGGACCCGCGACGGTACGTGCCGGTTCCCGAATTGTGGTGTGCGGGCCGAGAATTGCGATCTCGATCATACTGTGGCGTTCAATCACGAGAATCCTGACCGCGGTGGGCTCACCACGGAGCAGAATCTGGCATCCGTGTGCCGCAAGCATCATCGGCTCAAGACCTGGGGGTACTGGACCGTGCGGCAGATCGGAGGTGGCCAACTCGAATGGGTCGCACCGACTGGTTCTCTTGTCGTGACGAAGCCGCGGGGTGCGTTTTGTGATCCCGATGTGCAGTCCGATGAAGTCGAGCGGTTCCGGCTTACGGAAAGTCATGTGGTCGAGCGATTGTTCCGATGCCATGGTCGTGGCGTCGAGGCAGATCTCGAGTTCATGCTCGATTCCACGGTGGCGGGATGGCGGCGACGGCGACCACTTGCTCGCGCTGCGATTCCATCCCACGTGGTGAACGAGCCACCACCGTTCTGACCAGAAAGTATGGTGCCCCCGGCAGGATTCGAACCTGCGACCAAGAGATTAGAAGGCTCTTGCTCTATCCCCTGAGCTACGGAGGCGCGGAGACGATATTACCTTCCCCGTGACGGCGCTCGATCACCCCCGTCTGGAATACGCTCGATAGGAGAAGACACCGAATGGGAGCTGCAGATGCGGGATGTTCTGTCCGAACTGATGAAGGTGTGGCGAGCCGACGGTACGGCAGGTGTCGGAACAGTGGTGCGGACGTTCCGGTCAGCTCCCCGGATGCCGGGCGCGTCGATGCTGGTGGCCCCGGACGGTTCGGTGACGGGCTCGGTGTCGGGTGGGTGCGTCGAAGGTGCCGTGTATGAAACAGCCACGGAGGTAATCGAATCCGGTGTACCGACCCTCGAAAGGTACGGCGTTGCCGATGACGACGCCTTTGCGGTGGGGCTGACATGCGGCGGCACGATCGAGGTCTTTGTCGAGGCTGTGTCGAGGCAGACGTTCGACAGTCTCGAGAGTGTGGCCACCGACGTCGAGGAGCATCGCCCGGTAGCGGTGGCAACAGTCATTGCTCACCCGGATCCGTTCTGGGTGGGCCGACGCCTGGTGATACGACCGGACATCACGGACGGTTCGATCGGATCGGCGCGCGCGGATTCCGCGGTGACCGACGACGCTCGTGGCCTGTTGGCGGCAGGACGTACGGAAGTGCTGACGTACGGACCGGACGGTGAGCGTCGAGGTGAGGGGATGCGGGTTTTTGTCGCGAGCTACGCTCCCCGCGCCCGGATGCTGGTATTCGGGGCCATCGATTTTGCGGCCGCGGTTGCCAAGCAAGGTTCATTTCTCGGGTACCGGGTGACGGTGTGCGACGCCCGCGAGGTTTTTGCGACTCCGTCGCGGTTTCCGACAGCCGACGAAGTGGTGATCGACTGGCCGCATCGGTACTTGGCAGCACAGGCGGAAGCCGGGGCAATCGACTCACGCACGGTCATCTGCGTGTTGACTCACGATCCGAAATTCGACGTGCCCCTGCTCGAGGTTGCGCTCCGACTACCGGAAGTCGGGTTTGTCGGCGCGATGGGTTCGCGTCGCACACATCAAGACAGGCTCGAACGATTGCGCTCGGCAGGTGTCACCGACCTCGAGTTGGCGAGGCTGGCGAGTCCGATCGGTCTGGACCTCGGCGCGCGAACGCCGGAGGAAACCGCAGTGTCGATCGCGGCGGAGATCATCGCGCTTCGGTGGGGTGGTGAGGGCAAGCCGCTGAGCGGGTTGGAGGGCCCCATTCACCGCAGTTCAGGGGAATCCGAGAGCCGCTGACCTGGGGAATTGTGAGGCAGCTGATGGGCCCCTTGACTCGCTGTGACGCTCGGCAGAAGCTGAGATGACAGTCGAATGTGGGGTGCATCACATGCAGGTTCCTGGGCCGTTCGAGTACGAGCGGGCAACCGGTATCGACCACGCCATCGGATTGCTGGAGCGACTGGGCGATCAGGCGCGCGTTGTTGCGGGCGGACACAGCCTGCTTCCGATGATGAAGCTGCGACTGGCAAACCCCGAGTATCTGATCGACATCAACGACTTGGCCGAGGAACTTGGCTACATCACGTTCGGGGACGGACACGTTCGGATCGGCGCGATGGCGCGTCATCGTCAGTTACTCGAATCCGACGACCTTGCCAGCGCCTTCCCGATCTTTCGGGACGCGGAAAAAGTGATCGCCGATCCGGTGGTGCGAAACCGCGGAACCATCGGCGGTTCGTTGTGTCAGGCCGACCCCGCGGAAGACCTCAGCACCGTGTGCTCGGTGTTGGAGGCGACGTGCGTCGTACGTGGTCCTTCGGGAACCCGCGACATTCCGATGGCGGAATTTCATGTCGGCCCCTATGAGACGGCCCTCAGCACAAACGAGATTCTGGTCGAGGTTCGGATTGCGAGCAGGGCCGACAGTTCGAGCGCGTACGCAAAGGTGGAACGGCGCGTGGGGGATTGGGCGATCACTGCTGCGGGTGCATCGGTGTGGATGGAAGGCGGCGCGATTAGGAGAGGACAGCTCGGCCTTACCGCGGTCAATTCCGATCCGCAGGCGCTGGCCGCGATTTCCGGATATCTGGAGGGCAAGGCGCCGTCCGAGGAGGTCTACCGGCGCGCCGGGGAGATGGCCGAGCAGGCCTGCGAGCCCGTCACCGATCAGCGCGGAAGTGCCGACTACAAACGCCACCTCGCAGGCGTACTGACCGTCCGCACTCTGCGAAGCGCTGTGACCAGGATTGGGGAAGACTGATATGCGGGTATCGATGACGGTCAACGGTGAGCCGGTGTCGGAAGACGTGGAACCGCGCATGTTGTTGGTGCATTTCCTGCGAGACCAACTGCAGCTCACAGGAACTCACTGGGGATGTGACACCAGCAATTGTGGGACCTGCGTGGTGACGGTGGACGGGGAACCGGTGAAGTCGTGCACCATGCTCGCGGTTATGGCCGACGGTCACGAGATCGGAACCGTCGAAGGTCTTGAACGAGATGGTGTGCTCGACCCCATTCAAGAGGGATTCATGCACTGCCACGGATTGCAGTGCGGTTTTTGCACTCCCGGGATGATGATCACCGCGCGAGCGCTCCTTGATCGCGATCCTGACCCTGACGAACTAACAATCAGGGAAGCGATTTCCGGTCAGATCTGCCGCTGCACGGGATACACGACGATCGTGCGCTCAGTGCAGTGGGCAGCGGCGCATCCGGTAGGAGGTGCGTCATG
This sequence comes from Rhodococcus sp. MS16, assembly GCF_013277795.1. Taxonomy (NCBI): domain Bacteria; kingdom Bacillati; phylum Actinomycetota; class Actinomycetes; order Mycobacteriales; family Nocardiaceae; genus Rhodococcus; species Rhodococcus sp. MS16. The sequence continues at coordinate 231,395 of NZ_VBTM01000006.1, read as the reverse complement.
ACCAGCGTGGACTCGGCGCCTGAGTTGGAGGTCAACGACGGAAAGCCGTGCGGGCATGGACGAATGCTCCGAAAGGAAGATCCCCGCTTCATTCGAGGTCAGGGTCACTACGTCGACGACGTGCAACTGCCTGGCATGCTGCATCTCGCAATTCTGCGTGCGCCGGTGGCACACGCTCGGCTGGTGAGCATCGATACCACTGCGGCGCAGGAACATCCGAAGGTGAAAGCGGTGGTGACAGGAGCGGATCTGGCCGCGCAAGGTCTTGCATGGATGCCGACGCTGTCCAGCGACGTGCAGGCGGTACTGGTTACCGACAAAGTGCGCTTTCAAGGGCAGGAGGTCGCATTTGTGGTGGCCGAGGATCGGTACTCGGCGCGGGACGCCTTGGAACTGATCGAAGTCGAATACGACATCCTCGATCCGGTGATCGACGCGCGTACTGCATTGTCGCCGGACGCACCGGTGATCCGCACCGATCTCGACGGCAAGACGGACAATCACTGCTTCGACTGGGAGACCGGTGACAAAGCTGCCACCGACGCGGTGTTCGCTGCAGCCGACGTTGTGACAAAACAGGAAATCGTCTATCCGCGTGTGCACCCGGCTCCGATGGAAACCTGTGGGGCAGTTGCCGATTACGACCGTGTGTCCGGAAAGCTGACCTTGTGGTCCACCAGTCAGGCGCCGCACGCGCATCGCACTCTGTACGCTCTAGTTGCAGGTTTACCCGAGCACAAGATCCGGGTGATTTCCCCGGATATCGGGGGCGGGTTCGGAAACAAGGTGCCGATCTATCCGGGGTATGTGTGCGCGATAGTCGCTTCACTCGTGACCGGGAAACCAGTCAAGTGGATGGAAGATCGCAGCGAAAACCTCACCAGCACAGGATTTGCCCGCGACTACATCATGCTCGGGGAGATCGCGGCAACCAAGGAAGGCAAGATCCAGGCCATCCGTACTCATGTGCTGGCCGACCACGGGGCATTCAACGGAACGGCGGCGCCCACCAAATACCCGGCCGGTTTCTTCGGCGTCTTCACCGGCAGCTACGACCTCGAGGCTGCATACTGCGCAATGACGGCGGTGTACACGAACAAGGCTCCGGGCGGAGTTGCCTACGCGTGCTCCTTCCGGATCACCGAGGCGGTCTACTTGGTGGAACGGTTGGTCGACTGCCTGGCGTTCGACCTGGACATGGACCCCGCGGAACTGCGATTGAAGAACCTGTTGACGCCAGACCAGTTTCCGTACACGAGTAAGACCGGCTGGAAATATGATTCGGGCGACTATGCGACAACCATGCGCAAAGCGATGGACATGATCGGCTACGACGCCCTACGACGCGAGCAAGCCGAGAAGCACTCGCGCGGCGAATTGATGGGCATCGGCATGTCCTTCTTCACCGAGGCCGTCGGCGCGGGTCCACGCAAGAACATGGACATCCTCGGGCTGGGAATGGCCGACGGTTGCGAATTGCGAATACACCCCACCGGTAAAGCGGTAGTGAGGATTTCGGTTCAGACTCAAGGGCAAGGGCACGAAACGACGTTTGCTCAGATCGTGGCTGAAGAGCTTGGGATTCCGCCGGACGATATCGACGTCGTGCACGGCGATACCGACAACACTCCATTCGGGCTGGGCACCTACGGCAGTCGATCAACGCCGGTTTCCGGTGCCGCCGCTGCGCTGGTTGCACGCAAAGTGCGAGACAAAGCCAAGATCATCGCGTCGGGGATGCTCGAGGTGTCGGTCGCGGACCTCGAATGGGAGAAGGGGTCCTTTCATGTGAAAGGCGATCCGTCGGCAGCGGTCACCATCGCGGAAATCGCGATGCGGGCACACGGTGCCGGCGATCTTCCCGAGGGGATCGAAGGCGGTCTCGAAGCTCAAATCTGTTACAACCCGGAGAATCTCACCTATCCCTATGGTGCCTACTTCTGTGTAGTCGACATCGACCCGGGTACCGCGCAGGTGACTGTTCGCAGATTCCTCGCGGTGGACGACTGCGGAACCCGGATCAATCCGATGATCATCGAGGGCCAGGTGCACGGCGGTATCGTCGACGGTATCGGCATGGCGTTGATGGAGATCATCAGCTTCGACGAGGACGGCAACTGCCTCGGCGGCTCCCTCATGGACTACCTCATCCCGACAGCGATGGAAGTACCCAACCTCGAAACCGGGTTCACCGTGACCCCGTCGCCCCACCATCCCATCGGTGCCAAGGGAATTGGGGAAAGCGCAACCGTCGGCTCGCCGCCGGCCATCGTGAATGCGGTGGTCGACGCGTTGAAGCCCTTCGGGATTCGGCACGCGGACATGCCGTTGACACCGTCGCGGGTGTGGGAAGCGATGAATGGTCGAGGTAGGCCACCTATCTGAGAAAGGCTGGATCTGAGAAAGGGTTGGGCAATGAACGGCACCACTCACGACGTGCGATTGCGCGCCGAGCAATTGATCGGTGAGCGGCGCCCCTTTGTGACCGCAACCGTCGTCCGGGCCCAGCAACCCACGTCGGCACATCCCGGAGATACGGCAATAGTGTTCTCGGACGGAACAATCGAAGGATTTGTCGGCGGGCAATGTGCTCAGAATTCGGTACGCGAAGCAGCGAGAGGTGCTTTGGGCAGCGGTGAAAGTGTGCTGCTGCGAGTACTTCCCGATGGAGCGCCGCCATTTCCGAAAACCAGCGGTGCCGACGTGGTGGTCAACTCGTGTCTGTCCGGTGGCGCGATGGAAATATTCTTGGAACCCACGCTGCCGGCACATGTGCTGTCTCTGTACGGCGATACCCCGATCGCGGATGCGGTGGTCGAGTTTGCCCGTGTGCTTGACCTCGACGTTGTGCGGAGTTCTGCGGCGGAAGCCGTGACTGAGGATGCAACAGCCGTGATTATCGCAAGCCTCGGCGGCGAAGAGGCACTGACGATCCGCGCTGCGCTCGATGCCGGAGTGCAGTACATCGGCCTGGTCGCAAGCCGAGTGCGGGGCGCCGCGGTGCTCGAACAACTGGAGTTGACGGATTCGGAGCGAGCGCGAGTTCACACCCCGGTCGGGATGTACATCGGCGCCAAAACGCCAGCAGAGATCGCACTTTCCATCGTTGTCGACGTGGTCCGCGCTATCCGTCTCGATGGTGTGAGTGTTGCGCGGAATGACCCGGTGGCGAAGACGGCCCTCGATCCGATCTGTGGAATGACTGTCACCATCACTGCTGACACACCACATCTCGAGGATGACGGCGTCGACGTGTGGTTCTGTTCACCGGGTTGTCGGCATAAGTACGAGAAGACATGAGCGGCGAATTCTCCGATGTCGCGGAGTTGATCCGCCGCTTCGACGCATATGACTATCTCTTGGATGTGGGCACGGCAACGGCGTTGTATCTTGCTCTGGAACTGGGGCGGCCACTGCTGCTGGAAGGTGAGCCGGGTGTGGGGAAGACCACTGCGGCAAAGGCTTTGGCGCTCTCGCTCGATGCGCCGCTGATCAGGTTGCAGTGCTACGAAGGGCTCAGCGCCAACGAAGCTCTCTACGACTGGAACTACCAACGTCAGCTGCTGGCGATCAAACTGTCCGAAGCGCGTGGGGATGCGCTCGACGAAGCCGATCTGTTTACCGAGGAGTTTTTGCAGGAACGCCCGATTCTGCGATGTGTGCGGCACCGCGGGCCGGCAGCTCCTGTGCTGCTCGTCGACGAAATCGACCGTGCGGACGACGAATTCGAGGCGTTGCTCCTCGAGTTTCTGGGTGAATCGGCCGTCACGGTTCCCGAACTGGGCACGTTCACAGCCATGCGCCCTCCGGTAGTGGTCTTGACGTCGAACCGCAGCCGCGATCTCCATGACGCGCTCCGGCGGCGTTGCCTCTACCACTGGATCGACTATCCCGAGCCGGAGCGTGCGGTTGCGATCGTACGACGCATGGTGCCGTCGGCGAACCTGGCATTGATCGAGCACGCCACCGCGTTTGTCGGACAGATTCGAGGTGCCGATCTCGACAAGGCGCCGGGCGTCGCCGAAACCATCGACTGGGTATCGGCTCTTGTGACTTTGGGGGTGGCTGATCTGGTTCGGGAGGACGTCGTTGTCAGCTTGGGTGCATTGGCAAAAACTCCGGACGATCGCGCGGTACTGCGCGGCGAGTTGATGAAAGGGCCACCATGAAGATCGCACACGAATTCACCGTCACCGCACCCGTCGAGGAGGCGTGGACAACCCTCACCGACCTCGAAGGAATCGCGCCGCTCCTGCCAGGCGCTCAGATGACCGGACGCGAGGGAGACGATTTCCTGGGCACCGTGACAGTCAAAGTGGGTCCGGTGCTCAGCGAATTTGCCGGCCGCGCAACATTCGTGGAGAGGGACGAAAAAACACACAAGGCTGTGATCAATGCCCGCGGCCGTGACAAGCGCGGATCCGGAAATGCGAGCGCCACCATCACCGCGCAGCTACATCCCGAAGGAGCGCAGACACGAGTGAGTGTGGACACCGATGTGAAGATCGTCGGAAAACTGGCGCAGTTCGGCAGTTCCATGATCACGCAGGTATCGGAGAAGTTGATGGGGGAGTTCGCGGAATCGTTGGAAGAGAAACTAGCCGGACCGGCACAAGCTGTGGAAACACCGAATGCCGAACCTCTCGACTTAGTCGAACTTGCCGGCGGGTCCGTCGCGAAACGTGCTCTGCCACTTCTTGTTGCGGTGGCTGCGGCGATCGTCGTGTTTGTGCTGCTGCGTCGCCGAAGCAGATGATTCCTGACGCGGGCGCGACTTTATTGCGCGGTGTGGATGTTGCTGCCTTCGCGACCGCATTGGTCGACCTGTTGCGTCGGCACGGAGTTGGAGTGTCGGCCGTCGGGGCTGCCAACTTCAGTGAAGCCGTGCATGTCCACTCGCCACGCACCCGGACACAGTTGTACTGGACCGCGCGGATAACTCTGATCAACCGTCAGGAAGATCTCGAGGTTTTCGACGCGCAGTTCGAGCGAGTTTTTGTCGGTGCGACTCTGGGCGTGGACCCGATTGCGAGGCGGGTGGGCAGTGACCGCACGGTCGGCGACGCGACTCTTCCTGTTGCTGGTGTTTCTAGTGGGGGCGCGGACATCATCGACGTGCCGTGGATCGGGCGTGCGACGTCGAGTGGGCGAGAAGCCGTGCCGGACCAGGTTCGGCCGGGTCTACTACTCCCGAGCGCCCTTGCCGGGAAATCCGAGGAGCCTTTTGCTCAGTTGAGCCCGAGCGATCTTGCACTCCTCGGGCAGTGGATCGAACAAGCGGAGTCGGACTGGCCACGGCGCCGCCGGAGAAGACGCAGACTCGGCCGGCGCGGAACCGTCGACCTGCGCGCAAGTATGAGTATCGCGAGGCGCACCGGATTCGAATTTGTTCGCCTCGCCCGTGCCCGCCCACAGCAGCGGCCCCGCACGATTGTGGTGCTGTGCGACGTCAGTCGCTCGATGCACGGATACGCGGACATGTACTTGCATTTGATGCGAGTCGCCGCCCGGCGCGGCGACGCCGAAGTTTTTGCATTCTCGACCACGTTGACCCGGCTCACTCCGATCCTGGCGCATCGAAGCGCCGACGCGGCCATCGCCGAAGCCAATAATCGAGTTGTCGATCGGTACGGCGGCACCCACATCGGAACATCTGTTGCGTCACTGCTCGCCTCACATCACGGACACACCTTGAGAGGGGCGGTAGTCGTCATCGCCTCCGACGGTTGGGATAGTGACGATCCCGACATTCTCGTGCGCGCTCTGGCCCGAGTCCAGCGCCGCGCCCACCGGGTCGTGTGGCTCAATCCGCGTGCAGGTGCGACCGGGTTCGAACCCCTGACCGGTTCCATGGCAGCGGCCTTGCCCTACTGCGACACCGTGCTCCCGGCTGATCGATTGACCGCTCTGCGGGCCTTGTTCACGACCATCTCCGACGCACAGTAGTAGGTGGATTGTCGTCGACGATCCCATAGGTCCTACCCTGGTAGCTATGGCTACACCCGACCTTGCGCAGACGCAGTCCCCTCCACAAACGAGCGTCCGCGCTTCTTCGACCGCAATCTTTGTGGTCTGTGGACTGATTGCCGGGATGGTCGCAGCTCTCGTCGTCGGGTTTTCCGCATCTCAGGCGTTGACCCTGCTCGGCATTCCCGACCCCGGCGCGATCACGACATATGGGCTGCCCGCAGTTCGCGCTGTTGCCGAGGTTGCCGCTGTCATCGCGATCGGCTCCCTCCTGTTAGCGGCGTTTTTCGTGCCACCACAAAAGTCCGGTGTGCTCGACGTCGACGGCTATCGTGCGGTCCGGACGGCATCGCACGCCGCGATCGTGTGGGCGGCATGTTCGCTGGTGCTGATCCCGCTGACGCTCTCCGATACGTCGGGTCAGCCGTTCTCCGAAGCGATCAAACCGGCAAATCTGTGGTCCGGACTCGATCAGGTGGAAATCGCCGGTGCCTGGCGCTGGACAGCCGTCATTGCTGTGGTCCTGGCAATTCTGGCTCGGCTGACACTGCGCTGGTGGTGGACGCCGTTGCTGCTGGTGGTCGGCCTGCTCGGCCTTATGCCCCTCGCTCTCACCGGCCACTCGTCGTCGGGGGGCTCGCACGACATTGCTACCAACAGCCTGATCTTGCACCTCGTTGCGGCGTCGCTGTGGGCTGGTGGATTGTTTGCGCTCCTGGCTCACGCTCGCCGCGGCGGTGACCACACGGACGTCGCTGCTCAGCGCTTTTCGACGGTCGCCACCATTTGTTTTGTCGTCATGGGTTTCAGTGGTGTCATCAACGCGATTGTGCGTCTCCCACTCGACGACCTGTTCACGACGACGTACGGTCGCCTGATCGTCGCGAAGATCGTTGCGCTGATCGTCCTCGGATTCTTCGGGTGGTTGCAGCGCAGTCGCGCGTTGCCTGCGCTCGCCGAGAACCCGAACTCCCGCTCGGCGCTGATCCGTTTTGCCGGCGGCGAAGGCATCATCTTTGCTGCCACCATCGGGCTGGCAATCGGCCTAGGCCGCACACCGCCGCCTCCGCCGACGAGCATCCCGACCATTCCCGAGGTCGAACTCGGCTACAATCTGCCGGACCCGCCGTCGTTCATGGCATTCGTGACCGAGTGGCGTTTCGATTTGATGTTCGGCACAGCCGCGATCGTCGCTGCGGTTCTGTATTTTCTCGGCCTGCGCAAGCTGTCGAAGCGTGGCGATTCCTGGCCCGTCGGCCGCACTATCTCCTGGATGATCGGATGCGCGGTCCTGCTGATCGCGACCTCGTCGGGCGTGGGCAAATACGCGACCGCGGTGTTCAGCGTTCACATGGCCGGACACATGGCGCTGTCGATGCTGGCGCCGGTTCTGCTGGTTTTGGGCGCGCCCATCACGTTGGCGTTGCGCGCTCTCGAACCCGCGGGCAAGGACGGTGTACCCGGCATTCGTGAGTGGATTCTCGTTGCCCTGCACAGTCCGTTCTCGCGATTCATCACTCACCCGATTGTTGCTGCGGTTCTCTTTGTCGGCGGCTTCTACGTGCTCTACCTCGGCGGTATCTACGGAGCCACGGTCGATTCGCACAGCGCGCACCTGCTGATGAACCTGCACTTCATTCTCAGCGGCTATCTCTTCTACTGGGTGGCGATCGGTGTCGACCCGTCGCCGCGCCAACTCCAACCCGTGACCAAACTGGCCATGGTCTTCGGCTCGCTCCCGTTCCATGCGTTCTTCGGTATCGCCTTGATGAGTACCACCACGATCATGGGCGGCGAGTTCTTCCGTTCACTTGGCTTGGGCTGGAACGACGATCTTCTCGGCGATCAGAAATTGGGCGGCAGTATCGCCTGGGCTACGGGTGAGATCCCGCTGATGGTGGTCATGCTCGCCCTGCTGGTGCAGTGGTCACGCTCCGACCGGAAAACGGCCGTGCGAACGGACCGCGCAGCCGAACGCGATCACGACGCAGACCTGGCCGCGCACAATGCGATGTTTGCCGAACTTGCCAGGCGCGACCGTGAGGGCTGGGACCCGCGCTGATCCCTCAGGATTGCGCGACCACGGCTGCGACGAGGCCGTGAACCGAAGCGGCGAGGCGTTCGGTTTGTCGCGTTCGGATGTGGTGAAGGACGACGTCGGGGTTGAGAACGCTCAGTAGCACTCTGGACATCACCACGGCGTCAACATCAGGTGTGGCCACTTTGAGCAACTCGGTGATGTGACGATGCCAGAAGGCATTGATTTCTTCGGCTTGTGAATCGGTGGTGGCGTTGTCGTACGCAATCATCAGTTCGACGTTGTCGACGATCAGCCGGAACATCGCGTCGAAAAAAGCAAGCAATCTGTCGGACGCGGGTGCACCTGGTCCCAGTGGCGGGTCGCCTTCGTTGACCGCGTCGCGCAGAGTCTGAGCGCGCTCGAGAACCAGCGCTCGCATCAATCCCGCACGACTTCCGAATCGATGGAAGATCGTGCCCTTGCCGACCCCTGCCGCTGTGGCTATCTGGTCGATGGAGACGTGTTCGGCCCCGAACTGCGCGAGTAGTGACTCTGTCACGTCGAGAATCGCTCGACGATTTCGAGCTGCATCGCTGCGCTCCCGTTTCAATTCGTGACCCATGAGCACGCCTTTGATTGACAAGTTGACCGGCGGTCCATATGTTACAGGAACCCGTAAGTTGACCGTCGGTCATGTTGTTGGGATTGGAAAGGGACGCACAGATGCCGCATTTTCCGAAGCCGCCCGAGGGAAGTTGGACTGAGCATTTCGGCTTGGATACCGGGCCGATTACGTTCGAGGATTCGATCAGCCCCGAGTATTTCGAAGTCGAGCGCGAAGCCGTCTTCGGCCACACCTGGCTCAACGTAGGTCGAGTCGAGCAGGCGCCTGTTCCCGGAAGTTACTTCATCCGGGTGATCGACGCAGTCCGCGCGTCAGTAGTCGTTACTCGCGGCGCCGACGAGTCCGTGACTGCCTGGTCGAGTGCCGGGAACGGCTTGGTTCCGCTGCAGGTCGATGTGTGGGAAGGGTTCGTATTCGTCAATTTCGATGATACAAACACGATTTCGCTGGATGACTACCTCGGAAAGTTCGCTGCCGGCATGACGGGCTATCCGTTTGGCCGGATGACTCAGGTCTACAAGTATCAGGCGCACGTGCGCAGCAACTGGAAGCTCTATATCGACGCATTCGCCGAGTTCTATCACGCGCCGATCCTTCATTCGAAGCAGTACGTGTCCGACGAGTCGAACAAGCTCAAGAGCTACGGCTTCGAGGCGCTCGCGTACGACATCGACGGCCCACACGGAATGGTGTCTTCGTGGGGAGGCATGGCTCCGCCGAAGGATCCGATGATGGTGAAACCGACGGAGCGACTGTTGCGTAGTGGCAACTTCGGTCCATGGGACAAACCCGATTTCCCCGAACTTGCCACGCTGCCAACCGGACTCAATCCGACGAAGCATAAATCCTGGGGTCTCGACTCCTACGTCCTGTTCCCGAATTTCATGATCGTGGTGTGGGAACCCGGGTGGTACCTCACCTACCACTACTGGCCAACCGCCTACAACGAGCACACCTTTGAAGGCACGCTGTACATGCCGCCACCGAAGAACGCCACCGAGCGTATGCGGCAGGAAATGGCTGCGGTCACCTTCAAGGAGTTCGGTCTCCAGGACTGCAACACGCTCGAAGCTACGCAGACAATGCTCGAGTCGAGAGCTGTATCGCATTTTCTACTGTGCGATCAGGAAGTGCTGGTCCGTCACCTGCACACCGCCTCGCAGCGGTTTGTCGACGAGATTTTGCTACGTACGTAACTCGCCACGGAGTAAAAGGAATCAGGAGAAAAACAGATGCCCAACACTTTGCCCGTTGCCTTCGCGGATCTCGAACCCTTCGCGGAGTGGGCACTGCCCACCGAAGCTGAGCGTTATGCAAAGCGCTTGTCCAGCAACATGACCGAACTGCAGACGTTCTACGACGCAGCCTTGCCTCGATTGTTGGACGCGGGGAGTTATCTCGACGAGTTCCCGCTCGATGCTTTGCCTGACGACGCCTATCGGCTACTGCAACTGTGTTATTCGCTGATCAACGTGTCGTTTCCCATCGAGGCCTGGTCGCAACCGAGGGTGCCGGATACCGGCGCATCAACCATGGATGCGATCTTCGAGCCGGTGCCCTGATGACAAAGACTGCTGTCATTACCGGAGGGGCTTCGGGAATAGGTCAGGCCATCGCTCGGCGTCTGGACTCCGACGGCTATCAGGTTGCCACCATCGATTGGACGCCAAGTGACTCCGAGAATGCCCACACCGCAGACGTCACCAGTCGCGAGCAGGTCGATGCGGCAATGGCCGCGATTCGCGAACGGCTCGGTCCGATCACTGTTCTCGTCAATGCGGCAGGCATCGTCGGAAACGGCCGCTTTGTCGACATCGACTTCGACGAATGGCAGAAGGTCATCGGAGTCAGCTTGAACGGGACCTATCACTGCACCCAGGCGGCGCTGCCCGACATGATCGCGGGAAAGTGGGGCCGGATCGTCAATATCTCTTCTTCCAGTGCACATTCGGGTCAGCCATACATGGCGCACTACGTTGCGGCGAAGTCCGCGGTCAACGGGCTGACAAAATCTTTGGCCCTCGAATTCGGTCCATTGGGTATCACGGTGAACGCAGTGCCACCCGGATTCGTCGACACTCCGTTGCTGCGACGCGACGAGGAACTCAATCGACTCGGTGGAAGCGTCGATGACCATATCTTGACGACGCCGGTCCGTCGGGTCGGCAAGCCCGAAGACATCGCGGCGGCCTGTGCCTTCCTGATCTCGGACGACGCCAGCTACATCACCGGGCAGATCCTCGGGGTCAATGGCGGCCGTAACACCTAGCACCACACACCGACACTGCCCGGACCAACTGGTCCGGGCAGTGCTGTTTTTCCACAGGCACTGTGTTCATCCCCAGGTTCATTTTGATTGTGACGGCAATCCTGGTTTCGATTCAGAATCTTTTAGGTGGGATTCAGTGGGCAAAGAGATTCAAGGGGGATCAAACATGTACGAGACATCTGCAACGGTTGTCGGCACCGTCATCACCAATCCGGTGAAGCGGCAAACCACCAATGGCGAAGAGGTGCTGAGCTTTCGGATGGCCAGCAACGCACGACGCAAGGATGCGGTGACCGGGGAATGGACCGATGGCGCGACGCTCTACCTCACGGTCACGTGTTGGCGACGGCTGGTCACCGGCGTCGGAGCATCCATCATGAAGGGTGATCCGGTGATGGCGACGGGGGAGTTGCGCACAAACGAATACACAACGAAGGAGGGCATTGCTCGTTCCGATCTGGAAATGAGAGCAACTGCAGTAGGGCCCGATCTTGCCCGGTGCATCGCAAAGATCGAGCGGCACAGCAAACCCGTGTCAGGGGACGAACCGACAGAGACAGAGACTGCGGCGGCGTAGGTTTAGGCACGCGTTTTCGGGCAGTCGCGGGGGCGGACGTGGTCGTGCCCCGCGTCTACTCGCTCGAGCAGTTCGGTGAGAACGACCCGTTCTGTGTCGTCGAGGTCGTCGAAGATATCCGAGGATTCTCGCCGTTGCGCCCGGGCGACCTCGGCTGCCAGGGCAGCGCCGGCATCGGTGAGCTCGAGGAGCACTGCTCGTCGGTCATGGGGGTCGGGAGTGCGCTTGACCCATCCCGCCGCTTCGAGGGAATCCACGACATCCGTGGCGGAGCGGGGAACGATGCGCAGCTTTTCCGCGAGAAAGCCCAATCGGACCGGTTCGCCTACTCGGGTGAGCACTCTCAGAGCACGACTCTGTGACGGGGAGAGTCCGAATGGCTCGAGGGCCGCGACCTGGCGTCGTCGAATGGTTCGCGCCACGGACAACACGACATCGGTGAGTTCGCGCTCTCGGGAATGCATGGCGTCAGTCTAGCGTTGTTGGTGTCAGCCTCATAGTGAGGTAACCTCATCAATATGAAATTAAGGTGAGAAAGCCTCCAGGAGGTAAACGTGAAACCAGATCACATCAGAGATTTCGAAAATTCCGCTGTCGAGACCACTCCGGCGGACCCCGTATCACCACGACGTGTCCTCGAGCTGTTCACGCCGTATCGGACACAGATCGCCATCGTCACGGCGGTCATCACGCTCAGTGCCATTGTGGCCTTGGGTAGCCCACTGCTCCTGCGCGAAATGCTCGACAAGGCAATCCCGGACAAGGACCTCGGACTGGTCAGCATCCTGGCAATCGGCATGATCGCGATTGCCGTGATCACCAGTTGTCTCGGTGTTGTGCAGACGTGGATGTCCAACAGCATCGGCCAGAAACTGATGCACCAACTGCGTGTCCGGGTGTACACGCACCTGCAGAATCAGTCGCTGGGGTTCTTCGCGAGAACCAGGACCGGTGAGGTGCAGTCACGTATCGCCAACGATATCGGCGGAATGCAATCGGTTGTCACCAACACCGCCACGTCGATTGCGCAGAACGCGACCACCGTTGCAGCGACGATAGTTGCGCTCTTCCTGCTCGACTGGCGACTGGCGATCTTCTCGCTGGCGATCCTGCCGGTGTTCATTCGGATCGCCCGCAAGATCGGTAACGAGCGCCGCAAGATCTCAGGCAAGCGGCAGAAGTTGCTCAGCGATCTGTCCGTTCAAGTTGAGGAATCACTCTCGGTCAGCGGCATTCTGCTGGGAAAGACAACCGGTGCGAAGTCCGCGTTGACCGACCGCTTCGCCGAACGCTCGGCCGAGGTCGCCGACGTCGAACTCCGAGCGATGATGGCCGGTAAGTGGCGCATGGCGTCGATGTCGATCACGTTTGCGGCCATGCCGGCACTGGTCTACTGGTTTGCGGGATTCACGCTCGACCACGGCAACACCATCACCGTCGGCACGCTGGTCGCGTTCACGACCTTGCAGACTCAGTTGTTCCGGCCCACCATGATGCTGCTCAACACGGGCGTCGAGGTGCAGAGTTCCATGGCATTGTTCAGTCGCGTGTTCGAGTACCTGGACCTGCCGATCGACATCGCTGATCCGGAAGAGTCGAAGGAGTTCGACGTATCGGCACTGTCGGGCGAACTGCGATTCGATCGTGTCGACTTCTCATATCCGGGAACAGAGCGCAAGACTCTCGACAACATCGACCTCACAGTCCCGGCCGGCGGAACACTGGCGCTTGTCGGCTCCACCGGTTCTGGCAAGACCACCCTTGGTTACCTGGCCGCGCGGCTGTACGACCCGACGGCAGGATCGGTCAGGATCGACGACGTCGATCTGCGGGACCTCGATCTGGCGACGGTGTCCGACCTGGTGGGTGTGGTGTCTCAGGAGACATACTTGTTCCACACGACGATTCGCGAGAATCTGCGGTTCGCAAAGCCGGATGCAACCGATGAGGAGATCGAGCAAGCTGCGCGGATCGCCCAGATTCACGAGTTCATCTCCGGCCTGGATGACGGTTACGACACCATGGTGGGTGAGCGCGGTTACCGCTTCTCCGGAGGTGAGAAGCAACGCATCGCCATCGCACGGACAGTCCTGCGGAATCCGCCGATTCTCGTTCTCGACGAAGCGACGAGTGCGTTGGACAACCGCACCGAGCGCGCGCTGCAGGACGCACTCGACGAACTGATGGTCGGACGCACCACTTTGGTTGTGGCGCACAGGCTTTCCACGGTCCGTGACGCGGATCTGATCGCTGTTCTGGATCAGGGTGTTGTCGTCGAGAAGGGCACACACGACCAACTGGTGCAACAAGGCGGACGGTACGCGCAGCTTCTCGCAGCTTCTTCCAGCGAAGCCTTGGAACTGCCGACCGAACTGCAGAGCGTGTGAACCCGTCGACGCAATGTGGGTAATGCGACAAACACCGATAGGCTGGCGGTCATGGCTGAGTTCATTTACACGATGAAGAAGGTGCGCAAGGCGCACGGTGACAAGGTCATCCTCGATGACGTCACGATGAGCTTTTACCCCGGCGCGAAGATCGGTGTCGTCGGACCAAATGGCGCTGGTAAGTCCAGCATCCTCAAGATCATGGCCGGGCTGGATCAGCCGGGCAACGGCGAGGCCTTCCTCGCCCCCGGCGCATCCGTCGGCATCCTCATGCAGGAGCCGCAGCTCGACGAGACCAAGACCGTTCGCGAGAACGTCGAAGAAGGCCTCGGCGAGACCATGGTTCAGCTCAAGCGATACAACGAGATCGCCGAGCTCATGGCTACGGACTACTCCGACGAGCTCATGGAAGAGATGGGTGAGCTTCAGGAGAAGCTCGACCATGCTGACGCCTGGGAGATCGACTCCCAGCTCGAGCAGGCCATGGACGCGCTTCGTTGCCCGCCGCCGGAAGATATGGTCACCCACCTCTCCGGTGGTGAGAAGCGTCGCGTCGCGCTGTGCAAGCTGTTGCTGAGCAAGCCCGACCTCCTGCTCCTCGATGAGCCCACCAACCACCTCGACGCCGAGTCGGTTCTGTGGTTGGAGCAGCACCTCGCTGCATACCCCGGCGCTATCCTCGCCGTCACCCACGATCGCTACTTCCTCGATCACGTGGCGCAGTGGATCTGTGAGGTCGACCGCGGTCGCCTCTACCCGTACGAGGGCAACTACTCCACCTACCTGGAGCAGAAGGCCGCACGCCTCGAGGTTGCCGGCAAGAAGGACCAAAAGCTGCAGAAGCGCCTCAAGGACGAACTCGCGTGGGTTCGTTCCGGTGCCAAGGCTCGTCAGGCCAAGAACAAGGCTCGTCTCGATCGCTACGAGGAAATGGCGAACGAGGCCGAGAAGACCCGCAAGCTCGACTTCGACGAGATCCAGATCCCGGCACCGCCGCGTCTCGGTGACGTCGTCGTCGAGGTCAAGAACCTCGACAAGGGCTTCGACGGCCGTGTCCTGATCAAGGACCTTTCGTTCACCCTGCCGCGCAACGGCATCGTCGGCGTCATCGGCCCCAACGGTGTCGGTAAGACGACGCTGTTCAAGACCATCGTCGGCCTCGAAGAGCCAGACGCCGGTGAGGTCAAGATCGGTCAGACGGTCAAGCTGAGCTACGTCGACCAGAACCGATCCGGCATCGACCCGAAGAAGACGGTCTGGGAGACCGTGTCCGACGGGCTCGATTTCATCGTTGTCGGTCAGACCGAATTCCCGTCGCGTGCGTACATCAGCTCGTTCGGATTCAAGGGCCACGATCAGCAGAAGCCGGCCGGAGTTCTCTCCGGTGGTGAGCGCAACCGCCTCAACCTGGCGATGACGCTCAAGCAGGGCGGCAACCTGATCCTGCTCGATGAGCCCACCAACGACCTCGACGTCGAAACCCTCGGTTCGCTGGAGAACGCTCTCGAAGAGTTCCCCGGCTGCGCCGTCGTGATCTCGCACGATCGCTGGTTCCTGGACCGCACGTGTACTCACATCCTCGCGTGGGAAGGCGGCTTCGGCGACAACGAAGCTGCGTGGTACTGGTACGAAGGCAACTTCGAAGGCTACGAGGCGAACAAGGTCGAGCGTCTCGGCCCCGACGCCGCGCGTCCGCACCGCGTCACGCACCGCAAGCTCACGAGGGACTGATCGGTGTCGGACGTATTCACGTGTGAGGTTCAGGTTCGGTGGGGTGATTCCGACCGGTTGGGTCACGTCAACAACACCAGGTATGCCGAGTACATGCAGGAAGCTCGCATTCAGTTCCTGACGTCGAAGCTTGCCGCCCATGGTGGCCGTCCGGGATACGTCGTTGTCCGGAAGATGTCCATCGAGTTCCTCAAGCCGGTGACGGATCGTTCGGGTCCTTTGAATGTCGAGATCTTCACGACTCATGTCGGGACTTCCTCGTTCACGGTCCGGCACGTCGTCCGCGACAACACCGGTGCGGAGTGCGCATCCGGTGACGCATTGATGGTCGGATTCGACACTGTGTCCGAAAAGTCCAGACCCCTCGCCGACAGCGAGCGTTTGGTGCTGGAAGCAGCGCTTGTTCCGGCGTAGTTCACCCTAGGTAGCGGTCACCGCGGCTAGTCTCGAGCATGAGATTGGCCGCGGTGATCAGAACCCACAGGATGTGAGCCAGGAATGACCGACCGAGCACCACACAATTCCGAAAGCCTCGACGAAGCGACGTTACTCACGCGCCTTCGCGAGGCTTTTTTCACACATATCGACGAGGGTGACAGCGGCGATGTGATCAACGGCCGATCCAATCGCGTACTGAAAGCGCATCTCGAACTCGGGCGCACTCGGGTGCCGGGCACGGCGGTGTGGCGGGTCTATCGTCCCTGGGATCCGGCGAAGTTGGGTGCGGCGATCCAGATCGTCAACGACGACATGTCGCTGTTGGTCGAATCCATCACCGCGCTGCTCAATCGCCTAGGTGTGGGTATCAGTCAGTACGCCCATCCGATCCTTCGAGCGGATCGGGACAATTCGGGCAATTTGAAGTCTTTGGGAGACACCGGTATCCAGGAATCCTGGATGCACGTGCAGTTGGACGCGGCAGCGCAGGATTTCGAACTCGACGCCATCGAAGAACACCTGGGCAAGGTGTTGGCCGATGTCCGCGTCGTCGCCGACGACACCCCGTCCATGACTGCCCTGCAATTGAGTATCGCCGACGAACTCGAGGCGTCGGCAGCCTCGGCTACCGGCCGCGTCTCGTCGGAAGAATTCTCCGACACGGCAGGCCTCCTGCGGTGGATGGCTGCCGGCAACTATGCCGTGCTCGGCTATCGACGGTTCGTCGGCACTGCAGACGGCTCCCGCACGGTGGACGGCAGTGGACTCGGTGTGCTCCGATCCGACGCCGTCACCGACGGTCCGATGAGCCTGCCGCCGGTTGCCGATCTCCCGGATCGGCCGCTGCTCGTCCTGACCCAGGGGTCGTTCCCCGCCACCGTTCACCGCGCCGTGTATCCGTACTTCGTCGGGGTGTCGATACTCGACGACGACGGAAACATCGTGGGGGAGCACAGGTTCCTCGGCGTCTTCACCGTGGTGGCCCTCCACGAAAACGTTCTTGCCATTCCGCTGATCGAGCGCCGGGTGCGCGAGGTGATCAGCCGCGCCGGTGTCGACCTCGATTCGTATTCCGGCCAGGCGATGCTCGAGGTCATTCAGTCCTTCCCCCGCACGGAGTTGTTTTCCAGCGACACCGACACCTTGTTCGAGACTGTTCACGCGGTGCACAGCATCGGCCTGCGTCGTCAGGTGCGGCTGTTCGTTCGCGAAGACACGTTCGGTCGGTTTGTCTCCTGCCTGGTGTACCTGCCACGCGACCGCTACACAACGCGTGTCCGGTTGGCGATGCAGCACACGCTCTGGAGTGAATTCGGTCCAGGCACAGTGGATTACACAGCCAGGGTGAGTGAGAACGACCTTGCTTTGCTGCATGTGACGATCCGGCGTGAGCCTGGCAGCGCACCGATTCGACTCGATGTGTCCGAAGAAAACCGTGAACGCGTTCAGGCGCTGCTGACCGAAGTCAGTCGTAGTTGGGACGACCGCATCACCGATCTCGTCCGTGAGCGCTCCGACCTCGATCTGGAATTGGTGCAGCGGTACATCCGGGTTCTTCCCGACGGATACAAGGAGGACTTCGAGCCCTCTCGCGCGTTGTCCGATATCTCTCGGCTCGAAGCGTTGGCTCCCGGTTCGATCGACGTGTTGCTCTATCGCGGTGAGGATTCCGAACCAGGTCAGTGGCGGTTCACGCTGTTTGTCGGCGGCGACGCCATTTCGCTGAGCCAGGTTCTCCCGGTACTGCAGTCGCTCGGTGTCGAGGTGCTCGACGAACGGCCACACGTGGTCCAGCGACTCGACGGGGTGAAGTGCTGGATCTACGATTTCGGGTTGTCTGTACCGGCGGAATTGCGGGCATCCGTGCAGCCGGATCTCGACACCCAAGTGCCACTCGAAACCAGCACGGTAGCGCTGACCGAGGTGCAGAAGCGGTTCACCGCGGCGTTCGGTGCCGTGTGGTTCGGGCGCGCCGAGGCTGACCGGTTCAACGAACTTGTACTGCGGGCAGGATTGACGTGGCGGCAGGCAGTCATCCTGCGGGCTTACGCAAAATACTTGCGGCAGGCTACTTTTCCGTACAGTCAGTTTCATATCGAGGGGATCGCACTGTCGCACCCGCGGACTGCGGCGGCGCTGGTGGAACTTTTCGAAGCGAAGTTCGATCCGAACTTGACTGGTGGGAAGCGTATCGAGGAGTTGGAGGCGCAACTGCGGGCCTCGATCGACGAAGTTCTCAGCCTCGATGCCGACCGCATCCTGCGGGGAATGTTCTCGCTGGTGAAGGCAACGCTGCGCACCAACTTCTATGTCCTGGATACGGATGGGCGCTCGCGCGGGTATCTGTCGATCAAGCTTGATCCTTCTCGGATCAGTGAATTGCCGAAGCCCAGGCCGGCTTTCGAGATCTTTGTGTACTCGCCGGAGGTTGAGGGAGTGCACCTGCGGTTCGGCGCGGTGGCCCGTGGTGGTCTGCGGTGGTCGGACCGTCGGGAAGATTTCCGGACCGAAGTGCTTGGCCTCGTGAAGGCGCAGGCGGTCAAGAACGCGGTCATCGTCCCCGTTGGTGCCAAGGGCGGATTTGTCGTGAAGAACCCGCCGGTCCCGACCGGAGATCCGGCAACCGATCGCAGTGCCACACTCGAATCCGGCAAAGCCTGCTACCGGACTTTCATCTCGGGTCTGCTCGACATCACGGACAACGTTCATCCTGAGACCGGGGAAGTGGTGACGCCGGATCGGGTCGTGCGACTCGACGACGAGGATCGATACCTTGTCGTCGCCGCGGACAAGGGGACGGCATCATTCTCGGACCTGGCGAATTCCGTTGCTGCGCAGTACAACTTCTGGCTCGGCGACGCATTTGCCTCGGGTGGTTCGGTGGGATACGACCACAAGGGAATGGGGATCACCGCTCGCGGCGCGTGGGAAAGCGTCAAGCGGCACTTCCGGGAAATCGGTGTCGACACGCAGTCCGAGGACTTCACCGTAGTCGGAGTCGGGGACATGAGCGGCGACGTATTCGGAAACGGTATGTTGCTGAGCCGTCACATCCGACTGGTCGGGGCATTCGATCACCGGCACATCTTCCTCGACCCCAACCCGGATGCCGCGCGATCATTTGTCGAGCGTGGCCGACTCTTCGAACTTCCGCGATCGTCGTGGGCGGATTACGACGCCAGCCTGATCAGCGACGGCGGCGGTGTGTGGGACCGTACCGTCAAGTCCGTCCCCATCGCCGAAAGTGTGCGCGTTGCCCTGGGGTTGGACGAGGGAGTCACCAAACTCTCGCCGCCCGAATTGATGCGCGCAATCCTGTCCGCACCGGTAGATCTGCTGTGGAACGGCGGCATCGGTACCTATATCAAGGCGTCGGCCGAAACCAACGCGCAGGTCGGCGACAAGAGCAACGATGCGGTCCGTGTCGACGGCGCTGACCTACGGGTCAAGGTGGTCGGCGAGGGCGGCAATCTCGGTGTGACGGCGCTGGGGCGAATCGAGTTCAGTGCCAACGGCGGACACATCAATACCGACGCGATCGACAACTCGGCGGGTGTGGACTGCTCCGACCACGAGGTCAATATCAAGATCCTGCTCGACACGTTGGTTCGCTCGGGCGCGCTCCCCGCAGATGAGCGGAACCCGTTGTTGGCCTTGATGACCGACGATGTTGCGCGCCTCGTTCTGGCGGACAACATCGCCCAGAATGCTCTGCTGGGTATTTCGCGGGTCACGGCCCCGCAAATGCTTGCCGTCCACCGGCGGCAGATCAGCGATCTGAGCGCTACACGCGGACTCGATCGCGCACTGGAGGCGCTACCGACTAACAAGGAGATCGATCGGCGCCTGTCTATCGGATCCGGTTTGACGTCACCGGAATTGGCGACTCTCACCGCGCATGTGAAGCTCGCGCTCAAGGACGATCTGCTCGCCACGGAGTTGCCGGACAACGAGTACTTCGCGCAACAGATTCCCGGATATTTCCCGAATGCCGTGCGCGATCGGTTTGCCGCGCAGATCAAGGACCACCCACTGCGCCGACAGATCGTGGCGACCATGCTGGTCAACGAGGTCATCGACAACGGCGGAATCACCTACGCGTACCGGCTTGCGGAGGAAACCGGCGCCAGCAGTACGGATTCGATTCGGGCGTACGCAGCCGTCCGTGAGGTGTTTGCGCTCGACGACGTGTGGGGGCGGATTCGTTCGGCCGGACTCGCAGCTGATCTCGAGAACGATCTGATCGTGGAAACGTGCAGACTCCTCGACCGAGCCTCGCGGTGGTTTCTCGCCAATCGGCCACAGCCCATCGCGGTGGGGGCAGAAGTGTCTCGCTACTCCGCGGCCTACCGGTCGACGGCACCCCTTGTTCCCGATTTGCTTGCCGGCCATCAATTGACGGATCTGCTTTCCCGGGCCCAATCAGTCATCGACCGTGGGGCCCCCGAAGCTCTGGCGCTCGAAGTCTTCCGGCTCCTGGACGTGTACTGCCTCCTCGACATCGCGGATATCGCCGACATCGCCGAGCACGACATCGCGGAAGTCGCGCAGCTCTACTACGCGCTTGACGCGCATCTCGGAATCGACTGGCTGCTCACGGCCGTGTCCGGACTCGAGCGTGGGGATCGCTGGCATTCACTGGCCCGGCTGGCGTTGCGTGACGATCTGTACAGCTCGTTGCGGCAGCTCACGATGGAAGTGCTCGTCGGCGGTGAGCCGGGAGAATCGCCGCAGGAAAAGATCGACGAATGGGAAGCGACCAACGCGTCGAGGCTGAGCCGGGCGAGGGCCGCTCTCGGTGAGATCTTCGAGTCTGGGACGCTTGACCTCGCGACGCTCTCGGTAGCGGCGCGGCAGGTTCGCAGCATGGTGCGCAGCATGGGCACCCGATCGGAGGTAGGGCGTTGAGCGAAGGATTTCATGCCGACGTGGCGGTTCGATGGTCCGACATGGACGTCTTCC
The DNA here is from genome assembly GCF_013277795.1 of Rhodococcus sp. MS16. Lineage (NCBI taxonomy): Bacteria > Bacillati > Actinomycetota > Actinomycetes > Mycobacteriales > Nocardiaceae > Rhodococcus > Rhodococcus sp. MS16. The sequence continues at coordinate 210,419 of NZ_VBTM01000006.1, read as the reverse complement.
AACACGTCAACCATGCGCGCATGGTGACACTGCTCGAAGAAGCTCGGATTCCGTGGCTGTTCCACGACGGATGTCCGACGGTGTCATTGCGTGACGGTGCGGTTGTCGCGGATCTGCATGTGCGGTATCGGGGGCAGCTGCGGCACGACGATTCACCGCTCGACGTGTTGATGTGGGTGGAAAAGATTCGAGCCGTGGACTTTACGATCGGATACGAGGTGCGCCCCAAGTCGGCGGGACTCTCGGTCGCGCCGTCCATCGTCGCGTCGACGCAGATCGCGGCGTTCGATATCGATACGCAACGACTGCGGCGGCTCAGTGGTCCCGAGCGTGGGTACCTGGAGCGTTGGCAGCGTGCATGAGCGAATGCTGACCGTGCCCGATGAAGCCGAGCGCAAGAACTTGGCCGGCTTCATCGGGCACGCGTTGCGGTTGGACGAATCGGCCGTCATCAGGATGCGTCGACGCGGCCCGGATCACGTGAGTGTGTGGGCAGCAACAGGGTTCGACGCCCTGGCGACGCGCACTATCGTCGGTACCGTCAATCCCGACGACACCTCGGCGGCCGGGGATACCTTGTTGGCTGCACTGTCCCACGCATCCGGTGAACTGATCGATCCGGGATTCTCGATGGACTCGGCGTGGCGTGGAGCGCTGCCGCCGGCCGAAGGATTCGAGCACCTCGACGATGTCCCGGCGCACGTCTTGATCGAATTGGCCCAGCGCGGAAATGCTTTGGCGCAGGAGCACGGCAGCAGTTCGGGACCGCCCGTCTCGTTGCTCGATCAAGAGGTGCTCGAGGTCAGTGGGCCGAGCATCACGGCCGGGATCTCGATGCGGGCGATATTTGCGCTGACCGCAATGGGATTCGTCGATGTGAACCGAATCAATGAGACGGAGTTGGTGCGGGTTCGGGCCAGTAGATCGTGGATTCGTCTCGACGCGCGCTTCGGTTCGATCTATCGCCACCGCGGCGGGTCGATTCCGCTGATGGTGGCTCGCTAGCTAGCTGTTACGCAGTGTCCCTGCCGTCAACAAGCCGAGGGCCGCGAGGACGGTGGCCATGCCGAGCATGGCCACTGTGGTGATGGTCTCGCCGAGAACCACTGCGCCGAGAATAGCTGCGACTACCGGCTCGAGCAGCGTCAGCGTTGCGACGGTTGCCGGGTTGAGGTGTCGCAGTGCCGCAGCGAAGAGCAGGTAGGCCAACACGGTCGGAACCACAACGAGGTACACCACCGCGGTTGCCCCGGCGCCGGTATCGAGCCCACCTGGCCACTGCCAGATCAGGATCGGTAGTAGGAGGATCCCACCGATGCCGAACATCTGACCCATCGCGCCCTGCGTGGACACTACCGCCGTGATCATGTGTGCGCCGGCAACGGTGTAGATCGCGTAGCCCAGTCCGGCGATGAGTGCCGGCACCGCGCCACCAAGTACTGCAGTACGCCGGTGAACGCCGGACCTGATCCCAGTGCGATCATCGTGCCTGCCGCAACTCCCGCCGCCTGCACTCCGGTGAAGAACCCCAATTGATATGCGGCGACACCGAATCCGCCCGTGAGCGCGGATCGGCTGGTCGAGCGAGTGAACCCGAGGCCGCCGCGCGCGTACGCAAACACCGCGAGGATCAGGCCAGCGAGAACCACCCGCGCGGAACCGACGGCCAGGGGATCGAGGTCGTATCCGAGGCTTTCCGAGGCCAAGGCCTGTGCGGTTCCGGTGGTTCCGAACAGCACGGCCGCGGCTACAACGGCCAGGACCGATCCCCGGTGAGTTGAGGTCCGACTCAGATCAGCCACGCAGCGGTGTTGACGGGCAACAGACCGTCGACCAGGGGAGCGCTGCTGAGGATAACGTCGCCGGCGGGCAGGGAAATAGGCACATCCGACGTGTTGAGGGCACAGATCAGACCGCCCCGTCGACGAAACGCCAGGCACCCGGGAGGGCTCCCGTACCAGTCGATATCCGCACCCGAGATCTCCGGCCGGGACGAACGCAATTCGAGGGCGCTGCGGTACAGCGAGAGCATCGAATCGACGTCCTCGAGTTGAGCCTCGACGGTCAGCGTCGACCACTCGGGCGGCATCGGTAACCACGTGCTCGAGGCGGTGGTGAAGCCGAAGGGCGGAGCGGCTCCTTCCCACGGCAACGGCACTCGGCATCCGTCGCGACCACGCTCGGCGTGACCGGAGCGTTCCCACACCGGATCCTGCAGGGCATCGTCGGGAAGATCGACGTTTGGCAGTCCGAGTTCGGCGCCGTTGTAGATGAAGGCGGCACCGGGCAGTGCAAGCTCGACCAAGGCCATCGCCCGTGCGCGCAGAGTTCCGATCTGGCCTCCGCCGTAGCGGGTGACCTCACGTTCGACATCGTGATTGGAGAGCGTCCACGTGGGAACACCGCCGACCTCGGCTACGGCGGCGAGGGAGTTCTCCACCGCTGCCCGCACGGATTCCGCCGCGAACTCGGTTTCTGCCAACCGGAAGTTGAATCCGAGGTGAAGCTCGTCCGGACGGATGTACTCACCGAAGCGCTCGTTGTCGCGAACCCAGATCTCTCCCACGGTCATAGCCTCGGGGAATTCGTTCATGACCTTGCGGATTCCGCGGTGGATCTGGTGGACCTCCGGATTGTTGAATCGCGGGTCGTCGTCGTCGTTGCGCATGAGCTCGTTGAGATCCCAGTCATGGTCCGGCAAACCCTCCGGCTTGGCCATTCCGTGGGCGACATCGATCCGAAATCCGTCGATACCCCGGCTGAGCCAGAAGCGCAGAGTCTTGGCCAGATCCTCGAAAACCTCCGGGTTGTCCCAGTTCAGATCGGGCTGTTCCTTCGCGAAGATGTGGAGGTACCACTGCCCAGGGTTTCCGTCGGCATCGGTGATGCGGGTCCAGGCCGGGCCGCCGAAGATGCTTGGCCAGTTGTTGGGTGGTTCGGTGCCGTTCTCACCCTTGCCGTCGCGGAAGATGTAGCGGGATCGTTCCGGGGAACCTGGTGCCGAGTCCAGCGCAGCTTGGAACCATTCGTGCTGGTCGCTGGTGTGGTTGGGGACCAAGTCCATCGTGATCTTGATATCGCGCTCATGTGCGGCGCTGATCAGTGAATCCATCGCGGCAATGTCGCCGAACAGGGGATCGATGTCACGCGGGTCGGAGACGTCGTACCCGTGATCGGCCATCGGCGAGCGCATGACCGGACTCAACCAGAGGGCGTCGACGCCCAGCAGTTCCAGGTACCCGAGTTTGTCCTCGATTCCGCCGAGGTCACCGATGCCGTCGCCGTTGGAATCGGCAAAAGATCGCGGATAGATCTGGTAGAAAACTGCCTCGTTCCACCAAGGCGGAGTGGACGGGTTGGTAACGGTCGAATCCGCGGGGCTACTCACAAGTTCTCATAGTGCCAAACCTCGAGCACTCGCACGACTTGGACACGGCTGTTTGGTGGTTCTTTACCTCACCTTGGTGTACTTTCCAGGAGCGAAGACTCTGCCGTCGGCAATCTTTGCGCTACCGATTTCTCGAGGGGGGAAAATCATGAGTTTGTCGGCAATCGAAGCAGTGAGTCTGGACCAACTTCCGTTGAACGACGATCCGATCAACGCGGACTGGATCATTTCCGGGGATCCGGTCGCCCGCGCCGCGCAATGGTCTGCCAGCAAGGACGGCACCACGACAACGCACGTGTGGGACTGCACCAAAGGGCGGTTCCGGTGGTACTTCAGCGCCGACGAGATCGTTCAGATCCTCGAAGGATCGGTGACGGTCGAGTCCGCGGGGGTCGAGAAGCGCACTCTGTCTGTCGGTGACGCCGCGCTCTTCCGCGCCGGCAGTTGGTCGGAATGGCACGTCGAGGATTACGTCCGCAAACACGCGATTCTGAGCGTGCCGCTACACCCGAGCGTGTCGTTCGGTGTTCGGGCTGTCCGCAAGCTCGGACGAATGGTCAGACGCTAGCGGTTCAGATGGCGGAATTGACCATGGACGCTGCAGCAATCTCCATGTAATCGATCAACTGTTGGCGATGTGCGGCGTCCAAGGTCTTCTCGTCGATGGACGCGATCGCAACGTGCATGCAGCGTAGCCACGCGTCCCGCTCGATCGGGCCGATCACGAACGGATTGTGCCGCATCCGCAAGCGAGGGTGTCCGCGCTCGTCGGAGTAGGTGTGCGGGCCGCCCCAGTACTGCTCGAGAAACATCCGCATGCGGCGCTCGGCTGGACCGAGATCCTCTTCCGGATACAGCGGGCGAACAACCTCGTCCCTTGCGACTTCCTCGTAAAACCGCGCGGTGAGCTTGTGAAACGTCTCGGCTCCGCCGACGGCGTCGTAGAAGGTCTGCTGTACGTCATTCATGGCGTGTTCCATTGTGCCTGATGGCGGGCGTGGTCGGTTTCCGGGTCGACCGGAGGTCCGTTCACCCGAAATTCACCGGCAATCCGAGCAATTTTGTGCGAAATGGGAGTGCGTAACCGGAATATCCGTGGTCAACTTGGGGGCAGTCTCCCGGAGGTCGTATGAAGAACCGACACGCTGCACGAAATCACCGACAACTTCAGCCCGCTGGCGGCCGTGGTGCCATCGCTCGCGCAGACGCGCGGCATGAGCACGCGTCAGGGGCTGTTCTGGAAGTTGTTCCTGACGGATTCGGTCAGACCACCGAGTTCGCCACGGATCACGTGGTCCCCGAGTGGATCAAACGCCGAGTGCTACTACTCAATGTCACCTACGAACCGCTGACGGCCCTGCCGGCACGACGGGCCGTGGTCTTGATGGCCTGCGGTAAAGCCGACACGGTTCACGAAGACGAATTCGGACCCATAGTCCACTCTGCGGACTGGTCGGTGCAGGTGCCATCGGTCATTCGCCTACGAACTTATGTGCGCGTCCCGTACCGCGCCCGTATTCCCATGACCCGCGCGGCACTGATGCATCGTGACCATTTCCGATGTGCGTACTGCGGCGCAAAGGCCGAGACCATCGATCACGTGGTACCGCGCAGTCGCGGCGGCGGGCATTCATGGGAGAACTGTGTAGCGTGCTGCGCGCCGTGCAACCACCGCAAAGCCGACAAGATGCTCAGCGAACTGGGGTGGACACTGCGCGCGGAATTGGTTCCGCCCTCCGGTCCGCACTGGCGATTGCTGGCCGCAACCAAGGAACTGCACCCGTCGTGGGTGCCGTATCTCGGTGTCGGTGCCGCCTGACTCGAACTGCCCGGAACAAATTGCTCGATAATTTGTGGCCCTGACGCTGTCCTTCCTGGCGTTCTGGGCTACGTTATCTGGTGTGAGCATTCTCGAGGTAGTACTGATATACGTTGGGATCCCGGCCCTGATCACCGCCTTCTTCGCGGGTGCGTCCTTCCTCGGGAAGAAGACGCCGGGTCCGGTTCCGCCGGCGTTCCATCTGGGTGAGTCGTGGGATCACGCCCCCATCCTGTGGAGTGCTGTCGACGAAGTGACCGTTCGCGGCGGTCACCACGGCAGCGCACACGCGATCGAAGCCGGCTCGGCTGATCTGATTGGAGGAACCGCAAGTGGCAAGTGGTGATCATTCGACAGCGGTCGCAGTAGCGCCCGAAAACCTGCCCGTTGGCAGCGTCATCACGACCAGTGGCCGTATCTCCGGCGTGCATCGTGTGGGAGAGCCGTTCGTTGACGACCTTCCGTTCACGACCAAGGACCTGGTAGCCCTCGACGTCGCGCTGACCGAGGCCACCCGTTCCACCAAGGTGCGTTTCAATGCGTACGTCGGCGACCTGGGCGCAGACCCGGCCGCCGGTGCCGACGCACTGTTCCCGACCACACCTGAGGCGGAGCGTTCGGTTCTCATCGCCGTATCGCCCAACCAGCGTGTCGTCGAGGTCCGCAGTGGCCGCGTCGTTGCCGATCGGGTCACCGACCGCGTTGCGCAGCTCGGCGCAACCGCAGCGGTGAGCTCCATCAGTGAAGGAAACCTGATCGACGGACTGATCAGCGGAATCCGTGTCATGGCAGCAGCAATCTCTGCGCCGTAGTTCCTCTGCGCCGTAGTTCGCAGTCCTTGCAGTAAGGCCGGTGCCCGCCTCGATTTCCTCGAGGCGGGCACCGGCCTTGTGTATCAGCTTGCGTCGAACTTTCGGGCGGTGAGCGATCGAACTACACCGGCCTGGCCCTCTACGACAAGGCGACGCAGCGCGGGAGGAATGTCGCCCTCGAGGAAACGATCAGCCGCTGCGACGGACTCTTCACTGACCGACCACGACGGGTACAGACCGACGACGACGGTCTGCGCTACCTCACTCGAGCGGCGTTCCCACACGCCGGCGATGTCGTCGAAATAGCGCGAGACAAACGGTTCGAGGAGATCGTCCTGTCCTTCGCGGGCGAAACCACCGATGATGGACCGCGCCGTGATGTTGGGCACCGAATCGTCGCCGACCACCTTTGCCCACACCTGCTCCTTCACCGCAGCTTGCGGTCGACCGGCAGCTGCGGCAGCGGCCTGCCTGGCACCTGCCGCAGTCGGGTCGCGCAAGGCCTCGGCGTCGATGAACGGGGTCTCCAGCCCCTCGGCATCCACTTCGCCTGCCGCGGCGAGAGCTCCGACAATGCGCCACCGCAGATCGGTGTCGACAACCAGACCGTCGAGGCCGACGGTCGCGGGGTCGGCGTCGAGCAATTCGTTCAGGACCTCGGTGTGCCACGGGGAGAGTGCAACTCCGGTGAGCGCGTTGACAAATGCGAGTTGGTGATCGGAACCGGCCTCGGCTTCGCGGGCAAGTTCGAGAAGCCGGTTGGCGAAGTCCGCCCAGCCTTCGGCTGCAGCCCAGACCGGATCGGCGTAGCTTCCGATGGCGGTCTGTGCTTGGAGCAGGAGGCGTTGAACCACACCGACCTCGGTTTCGGCGCTGATGCCTCGCTGAACCAGAGCGACAAAATCGCGGGCCTTGAGTTCGGCCTGACGAGTCATCTCCCACGCTGCGGACCAGACCAGAGTGCGGGGGAGTGATTCGGCGATGTCGCCGACGCGCTCGATTGCCGTCGAGAGGGACTGCGGATCGAGTCGCACCGAGCAGTACGTCAGGTCGTCGTCGTTGAGCAGAATCAATTGACCGCGATGAACTCCGAGAAGCTCAGGAACATCGGTGGTTTCGGCGGCGTCGAGATCGAGTTCGACGCGGCGGCTCCGCACGAGCTTGCCGTCGACGTCGTCGTAGATGCCGACCGCGATGCGATGAACACGTCGCTCACCGGCGCCGGGAGCTGCGCCGTCCTGCAACACGGCAAAACGGGTGAACTTTCCGTCTGCGTCGACGTCGAAGTCAGGGCGCAGGATGTTGAGGCCGGTGGTCTTGAGCCACTGGGTTCCCCAGTCGGAAAGGTCGCGGCCGGAGGACTTTTCGAGAGCGCCGAGGAGGTCGTCGAAGGTGGCGTTGCCGAATGCGTGCTCACGGAAGTACTCCCGCAGTCCTGCGAGGAAGGGGTCGAGGCCGACGTAGGCCACCAATTGCTTGAGAACGCTGGCGCCCTTGGCATACGTGATGCCGTCGAAGTTGACCTCGACTGCCGCCAGGTCCGGGATGTCGGCGGCGATGGGGTGAGTGGACGGCAACTGGTCCTGACGGTAAGCCCACGACTTCTCGACGTTGGCAAAGGTTGTCCAGGCGTTCTTGTACTCGGTGGCCTCGGTCTGGCAGAGCACAGACGCGAAAGTCGCAAAGGATTCGTTGAGCCACAGGTCGTCCCACCACGTCATGGTGACGAGGTCGCCGAACCACATGTGGGCCATTTCGTGAAGCACGGTTTCGGAACGACGCTCGTACGAGTAGCGAGTGACCTTGGACCGGAAGACGTAGTCCTCCAGGAACGTCACCGCTCCCGCGTTCTCCATCGCGCCTGCGTTGAACTCCGGGACGAACAACTGGTCGTACTTCCCGAAGGCATACGGCACACCGAAGTTGCGGTGGTAGAAATCGAAGCCCTGCTTGGTTTCGGTGAACAGGCGCTCTTCGTCCATGAACTCGGCAAGCGAAGCGCGGCAGAAGATTCCGAGGGGGATGTTGCCGTGCTCGTCGGAGTAGTTGTCGGTCCACACGGCGTACGGGCCGGCGATGAGCGCAACGAGGTACGTGCTCATCTTCGGTGTTGTGCGGAAGACATGCTTGCCGGGATCGGCGGCCAGGGACTCTACGACGGCGGAGTTGGAGATGACCTTCCACGAGGTCGGCGCAGTGACACGGACATCGAACGTCGCCTTGAGATCCGGCTGATCGAAACACGCGAACATGCGCTTGGCGTCGGCGGTCTCGAACTGCGAGTACAGGTACACGGCGCTGTCCGTCGGGTCGACGAAGCGGTGCAGACCCTCTCCGGTGTGCGAGTACACACAGTCGGCCTCGACCACCAGTTCGTTGCTCGCGGCGAGGTCCGTCAAGGCTATTCCGGTGGCCTCGTCGTAGTCGGAAATATCGATCGGGGTGCCGTTGAGCACTGCGGAATGAACTCGGGCAGCGATGATGTCGATGAAACTGCTCGAGCCGGCGGTGGCCGAGAAGGTCACGGTGGTCTTGGAGAAGAACGTCTCCTCACCAGGGGCATCACTGCCGTCGGTGAGATCGAGTTCGATCAGGTAGTTGTCGACGGTCAGCAGCGCTGACCGTTCGGCTGCCGTCTCGCGTGTCAGGTTCGGTGCGGCCACGAAGATCTCCTCGTCGATGGTGTGGATCTTTATGAGTCCATCCCATCACGGCGGGGACTACTTCGTGATCGCGGACGCCTCCGTCAATGGAACCGAGGGATCTGCCAGGCGCTTCGGATCCACCGGTGCACTCGACGCCACCAACTCCTTGATTGCGTCACCGGCATCCCAGATGTTGACGTTCATTCCCGCCAGAACCTTGTTGTCGCCGTCGAGCCAGAAGGCCAGGAACTCGCGGTTGTCGACGTCACCGCGGGTGACCACGGAGACGTAGCTGCCATGCGGAGCGTGCCCGACGTACTCCATTCCGAGGTCGTACTGGTCGGTGAAGAAATACGGCATCCGCACGTACTCGGCCGGTTTGCCGAGCATGGTGTCCGCGGCTGTCGCCGGTTGGTTGAGAGCATTTGCCCAGTGCTCCACCCGGATTCGCGCGTTCAGGATCGGGTGCGTCGCCGCCGCGATATCGCCGATCGCCACGACGTCTGGGTCGCTGCTCTGCAGACCCGCGTCGACGAGGACTCCGCCGTCGACCTCGATACCGGCGGCCGTGGCCAACTCGGTGTTGGGGAGGGCGCCCACAGCGATCAGGACGGCGTCGGCGGGAACTACGCTGCCGTCGGCCAGGGTGACGCCGGAAGCAACTCCGTCTGTCACCGCGATGGACTTCACGTCGGTGCTCGTTCGTAGGTCAACGCCGTTCGCGCGGTGCAGTGCCGCAAACACTTCGCCCATCTCCGGCCCCAGCGTTGCTTCGAGGGGAAGACTCGCATGCTCGAGGATCGTCACCCCGACACCGAATCCGCGCGCGGACGCGGCGATTTCCAGGCCGATCCAGCCGGCGCCCACCACAACCAGTTTCTTGTCCGCGGACAGAGCCTTCAGCAGCGACGACGCCTGGTCGATGGTGCGGATGTAGTGCACGCCGTCGGCGTCCGCCCCTGGAATGTCGAGTCGCCGAGAACGCGAACCGGTGGCGAGCGCCAGTTTGTCGTACGAGAGCGTGGAACCGTCGGGGAGAGTCACGGTGTGCGCAACGGGGTCGAAAGCGGTTGCGGTTGTTCCGGGCCGCAGGTCCACGTGCTGATCGCGGAACCATTCACCGTCGTGGACCGTGAATTCCGGGAGGGTCTTCTTGCCCGCAAAGAACTCCTTGGACAGCGGTGGACGCTCGTACGGCAGATGGTCCTCTTCGCTCAGAAGGACGATGTCTCCGTCGAAGTCCCGCTCTCGCAGGGCCTCCGCAGTTTTTGCTCCGGCCAAGCCGCCGCCGATGATGACGAATCTCCGATTTGCGCTCATGGTTGAACCACTCCTTCGCACTCGTGTTCTTTCGACATTACTGGTGAGAGAAGGTGGTTCGGGAGTATGTGGGAAGGATTGGTGGGGGATGATTGTTGCCATGGCGGGGTACGCAATTTTTCGTTCCCGCTAGGACCGTGACCGATAGGGAGTTGTTTACGTGAGTGCAGTCGAGAACAAGAGTGCCGACCGAGCTGATTTCTGGTTCGATCCTCTGTGCCCGTGGTGCTGGATCACCTCGCGGTGGATCCTCGAAGCGCAGCAGGTGCGCAACATCGACGCGAAATTCCACGTCATGAGCCTGGCCGTCCTCAACGAAGGACGTGACCTGCCCGAGGAGTACCGCGAGATGATGACCAAGGCATGGGGACCGGTGCGCGTCGCAATCGCCGCTGCGAAGCTGAAGGGCGACGACATCCTGCTGCCGCTGTACACGGCCATGGGAACCAAGATCCACAACGAAGGCAACAAGGACTTTGCCGACGTCATCAAGCGTTCACTCGACGAGGTCGGACTCCCGGCTGAACTTGCCGACGCAGCCGAGTCGACCGAGTACGACGAAGCCCTGCGTGAGAGCCATCATCACGGCATGGACGCGGTTGGCCCCGACGTCGGAACTCCCACCATCCACGTCAACGGCGTTGCCTTCTTCGGCCCGGTTCTCTCGCGCATCCCGCGCGGCGAGGACGCAGGACGAGTGTGGGACGGCGCAGTTGCGCTGGCGAGCTACCCGCACTTCTTCGAACTCAAGCGCACGCGCAACGAAGACCCCCAGTTCGACTGAGTCCAGCAGTGTGAGGGCCGGGTGCGCGCCGGGGGATGAGCCTGAGAGAATTGTCCCCATGCGCGTATACCTGGGTGCCGACCATGCCGGATTCGAACGTAAGAACGAGATCATCGAACATCTCACAGCCAATGGCCACGAGGCCATCGACTGTGGTGCTCACGAGTACGACGCCGTGGACGACTACCCGGCATTCTGCATCGAGGCAGCCAAGCGGGTAGTCGCCGACGAGGGAAGCCTGGGCATCGTCCTCGGCGGAAGCGGCAACGGCGAGCAGATCGCCGCGAACAAGGTTCCCGGCGCCAGGTGCGCTTTGGCGTGGAGCGTCGAAACCGCCAAGCTGGCCCGCGAGCACAACAAGGCACAGCTCATCGGCATCGGTGGACGCATGCATTCCCTCGAGGAATCGCTTGCCATCGTCGACGCCTTCCTTGCCACCGAGTGGTCAGGCGAAGAGCGTCACCAGCGCCGCATCGACATCCTCTCGGAGTACGAGAAGACCGGCGTCGCACCGGCATTGCCGCAGGCCTGATCGAGAAGTAGTCCCGTGCCAGAAGGTCATACCCTGCATCGACTGGCACGGTTGCATGCCAAGAAGTTTGTCGGTTCACCAGTGCGCGTACTCAGCCCGCAGGGGCGATTTGCCACGGACGCGGCTCTGGTGGACGGGCATGTACTCACGTCGTCGGATGCCTGGGGCAAACACCTGTGGCACACATACGACAATGGTCTGATCGTCCACGTACACCTCGGTTTGTACGGAAAGTTCACCGACAGTGCCCTCCCGATGGAAGAACCGGTGGGGCAGGTCCGGATGCGAATGGTCGGTGCCGGCTTCGGCACCGACCTTCGTGGTCCCACCGCCTGTGAAGTCTTGCTGCCGCCGCAAGTAGCCGCTATCGAAGCCAGGCTCGGCCCCGATCCACTGCGCCGCGACGCGGATCCGCAGAAGGCGTGGGCGCGAATCTCGAAGTCCAAGACGGCAATCGGCGCACTGCTCATGGACCAGGCAGTGCTGGCCGGGGTCGGCAACGTCTACCGCGCCGAATTGCTGTTCCGTCACGGCATCAACCCCGAACGCCCCGGCAACCTCGTCACCCACGACGAATGGGCTGCCATGTGGGCGGACCTCGTCGAACTCATGAAGGTCGGCGTGCGTCGCGGAAAAATGCACGTCGTGCGCGCCGAGCACGACAACGGCGATCCGGCCTACGCCAAGGATCGCCCACGCACCTACGTCTACCGGCGCGCGGGATCACCCTGCCGGGTCTGCGGGTCACCGGTCCTGCATTCCGTCATGAAGGCACGAAACCTGTTCTGGTGCCCGGTGTGTCAGGCTGTGTAGACGACCTTGCGGTCTAGAAGTCCATGCCGCCGAAGTCCATCCCGCCTCCGTCGCCGAATCCGCTGTCGCCGAATCCGCTGTCACCTGAGTCGTAGCCCTGGTCGCCTTGGTCGTAGCTCTGATCGCCGGCGTCGCCTTGGCTTTGATCACCTGCATCTGCGCCTTGATCTGCGTCGGTATCACCGCCCGCTGCGAAAGCCTCTGCGCCGTAAGGAACTCCGGCCATCCCGGAGAACATGGTCGAGAACAGCATCATCGAACCCAGGCCCCAGGCGCCTGCGACGAGGGCGGGCTTCCACCACGGCTCGGAGTACCAACCGGCCGGAACGGGCCGGCCGGCGACGCGACCGCCGGGGTAGTAGTTGGGGGTACGCGACGACGGGGTAGGCGATGCCGCGACCTTGCGGCCCTCGAACTCGACCTCGCGGGACTCGGTCACCGCGCCGGCGGCTTTCTGGCCGTCGATGGTGGGAACGTCAGGACCCGGATCCATTCCCATGGCGACTCGTGCCGCGCGAATGTAGTAAAGCCCTTCCAGCGCAGTCTGTTTCGCGAGACGCGCTTGAACCGGGGTAGCTGCCTGATCGATCTGCGAGCCCGCCGCTGTGTAGCGCTCGGCTGCGTCGGCGAGTGCTTGCCGTGACGGTTCGTCGGTGCCGGTGAGGTTGTACACCTGACCGCCGAGACGCTCGATTGCCTGCCTGGCATCAGCTTTGGCGTCGTCGAGTTGTGTCGCGCTGTGGGTGGAACCGCGTTGCTGGCTCTTCATGACCAGGAACACGACAACAGCCAGAACGACGAGAATGAGAAGAATCGTGGTCACGGGTGGCCTCCGAGCAGTATCGATCCGGACAACTCCAGGATACGGATCGCTGCAACAAAAAATCCGCACCGGCGAGGCCGATGCGGATCTTTGTGGAAGTTTCCCTCCGATGGAGGGGATGACGGGAATCGAACCCGCGTGATCAGTTTGGAAGACTGAGGCTCTACCATTGAGCTACATCCCCGTGCACACGCGAACTCGGGATCGCCGTGTTCGTCGTCTGCGATTCGAAACTGTACCCAATGCGGGTGCGGATTTCATAATCGGGGGGCCGAAAGCCTTCTCACCAGGGGAATCTCCGGCGAGGGTGTAGTCGAGGGGTCGGTCGCGCCGGTGCGGCCGGAGTTTCGAGCCGGATGCAGGCTGCACGTGCTTACGGCTATCCGTGTACAAATGGTGGGCGGGTTCGTGAGAGAGTAGTGAGCGCGATAAGGTTTGGCGCAGTCGCAAGTACGCGGCTGTTTTCGCGAGCGTGTTCGTAAGAAGCATGTTTGCGAGTAACGGGATGTAGCGCAGCTTGGTAGCGCATCCGCTTTGGGAGCGGAGGGTCGCAGGTTCAAATCCTGTCATCCCGACAAGTACGTATACGAGACTCCACTACTGCACACGCAGGAGTGGAGTGTCGTGCAAGACCACACGAGCAAGACCGAAAACCTGCAGTAAGCCAGTTATGAGCAAGACCAGACGAAGGAGCGAAGTTTCGTGAAGAGCACCGTCGAGCAGCTCAGCCCGACGCGAGTCCGTATCAACGTTGAGGTGCCCTTCGCGGAACTCAAGCCTGATTTCGACAAGGCCTACAAGGCCCTCGCGCAGCAGATTCGTCTCCCAGGCTTCCGTCCGGGCAAGGCCCCGGCCCGCCTCCTCGAGGCACGCGTCGGTCGCGCCGCTGTGCTCGAGCAGGTCATCAACGACGCTCTGCCGTCGCGTTACTCCGAGGCGGTCACCAGCGCCGGCGTCAAGGCACTCGGCCAGCCCGAGATCGAGGTCACGAAGCTCGAAGACGGCGACGTCCTCGAATTCGCTGCCGAGGTCGACGTGCGCCCCGAGATCGAACTCCCGGATTTCAGCTCCATCAACGTCACGGTCGATCCGATCGAGATCACCGATGAGGCCATCGAAGAGCAGCTGCTCTCGCTGCGTCAGCGTTTCGGCACCCTCACGGGCGTCGACCGTGCAGTCGAGGACGGCGACTTCGTCTCCATCGACCTGTCGGCCACCGTCGACGGCGAGAACGTTGCCGAGGCTACCGCCAGCGGACTGTCGCACGAGGTCGGTTCGGGCCAGCTCATCGAGGGCCTCGACGAAGCCATCATCGGCCTGAAGGCGGGGGAGTCCAAGGACTTCACGTCGACTCTGGTCGCCGGTGAATTCGCAGGCAAGGAAGCCGTTGTCACCGTGACCGTTCAGACGGTCAAGGAGCGCGAGCTTCCGGACGAGGACGACGAGTTCGCTCAGCTCGCCAGCGAGTTCGACACCCTCGACGAACTGAAGGCAGACCTCCGCGAGCGCGTCGGACGCGTCCGCAAGGTCGAGCAGGCCGGCCAGATCCGCGACAAGGTTCTCGAGCAGCTGCTCGAGACGGTCGAGGTTCCGCTGCCCGAGGCCATCGTCAAGGCTGAGGTCGACGCTGCGCTGCACGACGCCGTTCACGGTCTCGATCACGACGAAGAGGCTCTGAACAAGGCTCTCGAAGAGCAGGGCAGCAGCCGCGAAGAGTTCGACAAGGACACGTTGGAGGCCGCTGAGCGCTCCGTCAAGACTCAGCTCCTGCTCGACTCCATCGCGGACGCCAACGACGTCACCGTCGGTCAGGACGAGCTCACCGAGCGCATCCTGTTCCAGGCACAGCGTTACGGCATGGCTCCTGAGCAGTTCATCCAGCAGATCCAGCAGGCCAACCAGCTTGGTGCGATGTTCGCCGATGTCCGTCGCGGCAAGGCTCTCGCAGCCGTCGTCGAGGCTGCCGGCGTCACCGACAGCAGCGGCGCTGCTGTCGACACCGCTGAGCTTTTCGGTAACGGCAAGGCTGACGAGGACGCAGAGGCGTCTGATTCTGCCGAGAGCGAAGACAAGTAAAAAAGCAGGTTATCGGGTGTTTTCACCGCGATCGGCTGCAATGAGTTTTCCGCTTTGAGCGAAGTAGGGCGGCACCGGGACTCCGGTGCCGCCCTACTTGGTTAGTGTCTGTGTCAGCAATTCGTATTTGGCAAAGAAGATCCACATAGAAGGCAGGTACCGTGACTTCCAATCACCTGGAGACTTTGCAGAGTCCCGCCATGACTTCAGCCACCGCTGGGTTGAACCTCAGCGACTCGGTATACGAGCGCTTGCTCCGTGAGCGCATTATTTTCCTCGGCACCCAGGTCGACGACGACATCGCAAACAAGCTGTGCGCGCAGATCCTGCTTCTCTCGGCCGAGGACCCGACGCGAGACATCTCGCTCTACATCAACTCGCCTGGTGGATCCGTCACCGCCGGTATGGCGATTTTCGACACCATGCAGTTCGCGGAGTGCGACATCGCGACGTTCGGCATGGGTCTCGCCGCGTCGATGGGGCAGTTCCTGCTCTCGGCAGGCACCAAGGGCAAGCGTTACGCCCTGCCGCACGCCCGCATCATGATGCACCAGCCGTCCGCCGGTATCGGTGGTAGCGCCAGCGACATCGCCATCATGGCCGAGCAGTTCAAGCACACCAAGCGTGAAATGGCCGAGCTGATCGCTCAGCACACCGGTCAGACGGTCGAGCAGATCACCGCTGACTCGGACCGTGACCGTTGGTTCACGGCGAAGGAAGCCCTCGAGTACGGCTTCGTCGACCATGTCGTCTCTCGTGCGAATCAGGCCGGCGGCACCGGCAACTGAGTCGGTTGATCCGTCCTATTGCTGCCCAATTCATACTTTGGAGAACTGATGACAAACCTTTTCGGAGCTAACTCGCTGGGCGGCCAGGCGCCGTCGGGCCCGCAGTCGCGCTACATCCTGCCCCAGTTCACGGAGCAGACCAGCTACGGCGTCAAGACGTCCGACCCGTACAACAAGCTTTTCGAGGAGCGCATCATCTTCCTCGGCTCGCAGGTCGACGACGTGTCCGCGAACGACCTCATGGCACAGCTGTTGGTTCTGGAATCGCAGGATCCGGACCGCGACATCACGATGTACATCAATTCGCCCGGTGGTTCGTTCACCGCGCTGATGGCGATCTACGACACGATGCAGTACGTGCGTGCAGACATCTCCACCGTCTGCCTCGGCCAGGCCGCGTCGGCTGCTGCTGTTCTGCTCGCCGGCGGTACGCCGGGTAAGCGTTTTGCGCTCCCCAACTCGCGCATCCTGATTCACCAGCCGGCCACCGGCGGTATCCAGGGCCAGGTTTCCGATCTGGAGATCCAGGCAGCCGAGATCGAGCGTATGCGTCGTCTCATGGAGAACACGTTGGCTCTGCACACCGGCAAGGATCCGCAGACGATCCGCGTCGACACCGATCGTGACAAGATCCTCACGGCCGAGCAGGCCAAGGAATACGGCATCATCGACGACGTTCTGGCGTACCGGAAGCTCAGCGCACAGAAGTAGTCGTTTTCCGCCTCGTGTCGACCACCGAAATTCGGTGCGCGACGCGAGGCGGATCGGTCGGGAAGTGCCAGGTGGAAGACATGCCTGAACTATTTCCCCGACAATATTCTTGATAATCCGTCGACGAATCGCCGACAACAGGTCGACCGTGGTTCGGAACAACGGGTACCGTCACATCACGGGCTGGTTCTGGATCTGCGTTCTGGCGAGTGCACGTACACGAAGGAAGTAGGGACCTCACGAGATGGCACGCATCGGCGACGGCGGGGATCTGCTCAAGTGTTCTTTCTGCGGTAAGAGCCAGAAGCAGGTCAAGAAACTCATTGCAGGACCCGGGGTGTACATCTGCGACGAGTGCATCGACCTCTGCAACGAGATCATCGAGGAAGAACTGGCCGAGTCGAGTGAGGTCAAACTCGACGAGCTGCCGAAGCCCGCGGAGATCCGCGATTTCCTCGAGAACTACGTCATCGGTCAGGACTCCGCCAAGCGGACGCTCGCAGTGGCTGTGTACAACCACTACAAGCGTATTCAAGCCGGCGACAAGGGCCGCGATGCCCGCGGCGAAACCGTCGAACTCGCAAAATCCAACATCTTGATGCTCGGCCCCACCGGCTGCGGTAAGACGTATCTCGCGCAGACCTTGGCGAAGATGCTCAACGTTCCGTTCGCGATTGCGGACGCAACGGCCCTGACCGAGGCGGGTTACGTCGGTGAAGACGTCGAGAACATTCTGCTCAAGCTGATTCAGGCTGCGGATTACGACGTCAAACGCGCCGAGACCGGCATCATCTACATCGACGAGGTCGACAAGATCGCTCGCAAGAGCGAGAACCCGTCGATCACCCGGGACGTCTCCGGTGAGGGTGTTCAGCAGGCTCTGCTCAAAATTCTCGAAGGCACGCAGGCCAGCGTTCCGCCGCAGGGTGGGCGCAAGCATCCGCATCAGGAATTCATCCAGATCGACACCACGAATGTGCTGTTCATCGTTGCCGGTGCGTTTGCCGGCCTCGAACGCATCGTGTCCGATCGGGTAGGCAAGCGCGGTATCGGCTTTGGTGCCGAGGTGCGCTCCAAGGCAGAACTCGACACCGTCGATCGTTTTGCCGAGGTCATGCCGGAAGATCTGATCAAGTTCGGTCTGATTCCCGAGTTCATCGGCCGTTTGCCGATGATCGCGTCGGTCACCAATCTCGACAAGGCGTCGCTCGTCCAGATTCTGTCCGAGCCCAAGAACGCTCTGGTGAAGCAGTACCGTCGACTGTTCGACATGGACGGCGTGGAACTCGAGTTCACCGAGGAAGCCCTCGACGCGATTGCCGATCAGGCCATCCTCCGTGGCACCGGTGCCCGTGGACTGCGCGCCATCATGGAAGAAGTTCTTCTCCCCGTGATGTACGACATCCCCAGTCGCGACGACGTCGAGAAGGTTGTGGTGACCGCCGAGACCGTCATCGACAACGTTCTGCCGACTATCGTCCCGCGTAAGCCGGAGCGCGGCGAACGCCGCGACAAGACGGCTTAACATCAAAACAACTGTGGCCCGGCATCTCTCGCGAGATGCCGGGCCACAGTTGTTTGTGGGGTGTTCGGCTAGATCGGGTTGCCGAGTTCCTTGAGCGGGGTGCGGAAGGTTTCCTTGGCGGTGAAGGCTGAGATCGCACAGATGACGCAGGCGACCGAGGTCAGAATTGCGACGGGCATCCAATGGGTCTTGTCGCCGCCCATCAGAGCGTTGCCGATGGCGGGTGCAAAGCCGGCGAGCGCAAATCCGACCTGGGTTCCGATTGCGATACCCGAGTAGCGGACCTTGGTGTTGAACATCTCGGAGTAGAACGACGGCCAGATGGCGTTGGGTGCCGCGTAGAAGACGGACATCAAGCCGATTGCCGCAAGGAAGATGAGCGGAACGTTTCCACTGGCGATCGCACCGAAGTAGACGTAGATGAAGACCGCGCTGCCCAGGGCGCCACCGACGAAGAGCGGTCGACGGCCGATTCGGTCGGACAATATCGCCCAGGCAGGCTGGCTGATCAGTGCGACAGCGTTTGCGGCAATGGCAACCCACAGCATCGTGGACTTGGGGATTCCCACTTCTTCAGTGGTAGCGAAGGCAAGACCGAACACGGAGAAGATGGTCGACACGACGGCGATGAAGGCGCAGCAGATGACGCGGACCAGATTTGCGCTGTGTGTGCGAAGCAGGTCGGCGACGGGGAGCTTCGCAACGGCCTTGGATTCCTGCTGCTCGATGAACTCTTCGGGCTCTTCGAGCTTGAGTCGCATGATGTAGGCGGCAATGAGAACGATCAGGCTGCCCCAGAACGGGATTCGCCAACCCCAGGTGTAGAGAATGTCGTCGGGCAGCGCCGCGATGGGGAGGAATACCAGGCTGGCGAGGATGAATCCGGCTTGAGTGCCGTTGAGCGTCCAGCTGCAGAAGAAGGCGCGTCGGCCTTCCGGTGCGTGTTCGAGAGTGAGTGAGCTCGCGCCACTCTGCTCGCCGGCCGCGGAGATGCCCTGGGCGATGCGCATCAGCACGAGCAGTATCGGCGCGAACACTCCGATCGAGTCGGCGCTCGGGATGCATCCGATGAAGAAGGTGGCTGCGCCCATCATGATGAGTGTCAGCAGCATGATCTTCTTGCGGCCGACGCGGTCGCCGAAGTGTCCGAGAACCACGGCGCCGACGGGACGCGCGATATAGGCAACTCCGAATGTCGCGAGGGAGAGCAGTGCCGCGTGCCCGCTGTCGGGGAAGAACACCGTCGGGAAGATGAGTGCGGCGGCTGATGCGTAGATGTAGAAGTCGTAGTACTCGAGCATGCTGCCGAGGAACGACGACGTAGCGGCGCGTTTGACCTTGGTGGTGTCTGTTGTGGGCAAGTGCCCTGCCTCAGGTCCCGACGGTGTGACCGTGCTAGCTGACATGCTCATCTCCTGGTGGAAGCGAAAGTGGAGGGCTCTACATCCGCGACGTGGTGTTCGGCGTACTTGTTCGTACTTTGAACGTTTGTGCGGAGAGCGATACACAGAATGTAACTGACGCCACACCGACTACACAAGATTATTAACCAAATAGTTCATAAAAATCTAGCTACGTTTCGGTTGGTTATCGAAACCCCAGTTCAGAGAGCTATGGCTGAGGCCGCTGTGTGGCCGCAACCAGTTCGGCTACCTGCTCCTGCGTGATGCCGAGGCCGAAGGCCGCGAGTTTGCCGAGCGGCATGGAACCGGCCATGGCCATCAGTTCGGGCGCTATCGGCGGGGAATCTTCGGTGGCGGCAGCGGCCATCGCGGCGCCGAGAACTGGGCCTCCGACCGGATGTGCGAACCACTCGGCGATGGTCGACATGGCGTTCAGGGGGCGAGGTCCGATGTTTCCCGGCAGGGTGATCCTGTCCGTGGTTGCAATGTCGCGCGAGGAGAAGCCGACGCGAACGTCGTAGTCACCGGCTTCGACGGCCCAGTCCTGGTCCTTGGCGGACCAGTAGGAAAATGCGCGCGGGTCGAGTGTGATCGTCGTGGTTGTCGATTGCCCGGCTTCGAGGTGGACTTTGGCAAAGCCCTTCAGCTCTTGGGTAGGGCGGTCGACGGCAGAGCCCGCGTCGTGGACGTATACCTGGACAACCGTGCTGCCGGCTCGATCACCGGTGTTGAGCACGGTCACCGTGATCTCGGCAGAATTTTCTCCAGCGGTGATTGCGGTGTCGGTGACGGCAAAGGTGGTGTAGCTTCGCCCGAAGCCGAAGGGGTAGGCAACGTCGTGGTCGACGGAGTCGTAGTAGCGGTACCCCACATACAAACCTTCCCCGTATCGCACGTGTTGCGCAGATCCCGGGAAATGAAGGTAAGACGGGTTGTCTTGCAGCCGAAGGGGAATCGTCTCGGTGAGGTGGCCGGACGGGTTGACGAGACCGAACAGGATGTCGGCGATCGCCGACCCGCCTGCCTGGCCGAGAAGCCATCCTTCGAGGATGGCGGCGGCGTACATGCGCCACGGGTTGATCGAGACGACGCCACCGTTGGACAAGACCACGACGGTGTTCGGATTGGCGCTGTGCACTGCTTTCAGCAGGGCGATCTGGTCGGCGGGCAAGTCGATGTCCGAGCGGTCGAACCCCTCGGATTCGGTGGCTGACGGGAGGCCGAGAAAGAGGACGGCCACGTCGGACCTGCGGGCAGCGTCGACGGCTTCGGTGACTTTGTCGCTGTCCGGGGTGCCGTCGAAGGTGAATCCCGGAGCGAAGGTCACGCGGTCGGAACCCGCGATGGCCAGGATTGCGTCCAGCGCATTGTCGAGGGTGGTCGGTACTACCTGCGAACTGCCGGCCCCCTGGTACCGCGGACTGCAAGCGAACTCGCCGATGACCGCGACGGTCTGCCCTCCCGGAGTCAGGGGGAGGATCTCACCGTCGTTTTCGAGGAGGACCGCGGATTCGGCGGCAGCGGTCCGGGCGAGTTCATGGTGATTCGCAGCGTCGTAGGTGTGGCCATCGATCCGAGCGCCGGCGGTACGGTCGACCAGCGTCGCCACCCGCTCGGCAGCTGTGGTCACGACGGATTCGTCGAGGTGGCCGTTGCGCACGGCGTCGACGATCTGTCCGTCGGCGCCCGAGGGCGGCATCTCCAAATCCAGACCGGCGGCAATCGCCGCAACCCGGTCGTTCACGGCTCCCCAATCGGAAACGACAAGGCCGTCGAATCCCCACTGCTCGCGCAGAACTTCGGTGAGCAGCCAATGGTTCTGGCTCGCGTAGACGCCGTTGATCTTGTTGTACGAGCACATCACCGTGGTGGGCGCTGCCGTGGTGACCGCGTACTCGAATCCAGCGAGGTAGATCTCCCGCAGGGTTCGCTCGTCGATATCGGCGCTGACCCGCATGCGGTCGTGTTCTTGGTTGTTGGCGGCAAAATGCTTGAGCGACGTACCGACGCCGCGGGACTGAATACCGATGATCAGTGCGGCAGCAACGCGGCCGGATACGAAGGGATCCTCGGAGACGTACTCGAAGTTCCGCCCGCACAAGGGGGATCGTTTGATGTTGATACCGGGGCCGAGAAGGACCGAGACCTGCTCGGCTTTGGCTTCGTCGCCCAGCGCTTCGCCGACGCGGCGGATGAGGTCGAGATTCCAGGACGAACCGAGTCCGACGGCGGGCGGGAAACACGTGGCCGGGATGCTCTGACCGAGCCCGAGCGCGTCACCGCCCTCCGGTTGTTTGCGAACGCCGTGCGGGCCGTCGGTCAGCAGTATCGACGGAATTCCGGCGACAGCCTGGCTGTGCCAGAAATCCGATCCCGAGGTCAAGGAAGCCTTGTCCTCGAGTGAAAGTCCGTGCGCGCTGTTCTCGGTCACGTGTGTCCTCCCGGTTGCGAGTGCTCCGAAGTCAATTAGTTGGTAGTCGGTCAGGCGGGGGTAGGCGCCGTCAGGAAAGCGACGACCATGTCGCCGAGCATGGTTCGCAGGTGCTCGCGATGCGTCGGGGCGATGAGGTCGCGGTCGAAGAGTGCTTTGAATGTGTAGCGGTTGGCGATGCGGAAGACGCAGAAACTGCTGATCAGCATGTGCACGTCGAGAGCGTCGACGTCGTCTCGGAACGTGCCGGCCTTCTGGCCGTCGAGGAGGATCTGTGACACCAGGTCCGCGGCGGGAGCGCCGAGTCCGCTGAGCACTTCGGACTTCTCGATGTACTCGCCGCGCAGCATGTTCTCGTTGGCCACCAGGCGAATGAAGTTCGGGTGCTGCTCGTGGTGATCGAAGGTGAGTTCTGCAAGTGCGCGAACAGCTGCCGTCGGATCAAGGCCCTCGAGATCGAGTTCACGCTCCTGTGCCCGGATCACGCTGTACGCGTGTTCCAGAACCGACTTGTACAGCCCTTCCTTGTCGGTGAAGTAGTAGTAGATCATGCGTTTTGTGGTGTGAGTCTTGGTGGCGATCTCGTCCACGCGGGCTCCGGCGAAACCCTTGTCGGCAAACTCCTCGGTCGCGACGGCGATGATGTTCACTCGGGTGAGATCGCTGTTTCGACGTCGTTTCTCGGGCTTGGATGCCAGTGCATTCGCGGAGTGCTCGGAGACCATGGACCTCACTCTATCTGCGACGGAGTTGGGTGAGTTCCTTGTCGAGTGCGCGTCGGAGGAGTAGTGTCCGATAAATTAACTCACTAGTTCGTACATTAGCTTCGAGGTGACCCGATGGCAGTATCAAGACCGATCCTGGTTCTCAACGGACCCAATCTCAATCTGTTGGGGCAGCGCCAACCGGAGTTCTACGGTCGGGACACCCTTGATGACGTAGTTGCCCGCTGTGAGGTCGCGGCCGCAAACTTCGGTGCCGTCGTCGAGGCAAAGCAATCGAATCACGAGGGTCAGCTCATCGACTGGATCCACGAGGCGCGCGGAAGAGTTGCCGGCATCGTGATCAATCCCGGCGGCTATTCGCACACGTCGGTCGCCTTGCGGGATGCGCTGGTCACGCTGGAAGCTCCCGTTGTCGAGGTCCATATCAGTAACATTCACAGTCGTGAAGGCTTCCGTCAGCACTCGTACGTGTCCGGAATTGCAGACGCCGTCATCTGCGGACTGGGGATCGACGGATACAGCGCCGCAGTCGAGTTCGTGTGCGTCCGAGGAGAAGAGAACTGATGAGCGAGACAATTCTCTGTGGCCTTATCGGCACAGGAATCGGTGCGTCCTTGACACCGATCATGCACGAGGAGGAGGGACGGGCGCAGTCTCTGCCGTACGTCTACCGCATCCTCGATCTCGACGTGATGGGGCTGGCGCCGTCGGATATCGGTGAACTGCTCACCTACGCCAAGCGTTTCGGCTTCCGTGGCCTCAACATCACCCACCCATGCAAGCAGCTGGTGATCGAGCATCTCGACGAATTGTCGGCTGACGCAGCAAAACTCGGAGCCGTCAATACGGTTCTCTTCGAGGGCGGCAAAGCGATCGGTCATAACACCGACTGGTCCGGCTTCGGACGTAACTTCGACACGGGACTCCCCGGCGCGAAGCTGGACCGGGTGGTCCAGCTCGGTGCAGGCGGCGCGGGTGCTGCCGTTGCGTATGCGGCGCTGACGCGCGGAGCTCGCGTGCTGACATTGGTGGATTCGAGTCTTGCTCGGGCGCAGGAACTTGCGCGGACGTTGGCAGTGCAGTTTCCCACTCAGAGCGTGGTAGCGAAGCACACCGACGACCTGGCCGATGCACTCGCCGGCGCCGACGGGTTGATTCATGCCACCCCGATGGGAATGGCCGCGCACCCCGGTATGGCGTTCTCCCCGGATCTTCTGCGCCCGGACCTGTGGGTTGCGGAGATCGTGTACCGCCCCCTCGAAACAGAGCTCCTTCGCCAGGCGCGCTTGATCGGTGCCCCGACGCTCAGTGGCGGCGGGATGACCGTTTTCCAAGCCGTCGACGCCTTCCGGATCTTCACCGGTATCGAGCCGGACAGTGATCGGATGCTCGCCCACATGACTGCCCTTGTCCAGGGCGAGCAGGCGGCGGTAGCCCGATGAACACGCCGGTTCGAACGTCGATAGCAACCGTGTCACTCAGTGGCACCCTCGAAGAAAAGCTGGTTGCGATTTCCGCGGCGGGCTTCGACGGTTTTGAGGTGTTCGAGCCGGATTTTGTCGCCTCGCCGTGGTCGCCGAAGGAACTGCGCACGCGGGCCGCGGATCTGGGGCTGACCCTGGATCTGTATCAACCGTTTCGTGATTTCGATTCCCGGAGCGAGGATCAATTCGCCCGGAATCTTGTTCGGGCGCAGCGCAAGTTCGAGCTCATGGAAGAGCTGGGCTGCGAAACACTGCTTGTGTGTTCCTCGCCGTTGCCGACGGCAAGCCATGACGACGGTCAGTTGGTCGAACAATTCTCGGCGCTGGCAGAGCTGGCGTCCGAGCACGGCAAGAAGGTGGCGTACGAGGCGCTGGCCTGGGGCGGACACGTCAATACTTACCGGCATGCGTGGAAGATCGTCGAGGAAGTCGATCACCCGTCACTCGGAACCTGCTTGGACAGCTTCCACATCCTGTCCCGCGGTGACGATCCCGCTGGAATCCGGGATATCCCCGGTGAGAAGATATTCTTCCTGCAGTTGGCCGACGCACCGTTCATGGCGATGGACATCCTTCAGTGGAGCAGGCATCACCGAAACTTCCCGGGGCAGGGCAGCTTCGACCTGAGCACTTTTGCCGGGCACGTCCACGCCGCCGGCTACACGGGACCGTGGTCACTCG
This sequence comes from Rhodococcus sp. MS16, assembly GCF_013277795.1. NCBI lineage: Bacteria > Bacillati > Actinomycetota > Actinomycetes > Mycobacteriales > Nocardiaceae > Rhodococcus > Rhodococcus sp. MS16. The sequence goes on along the minus strand of NZ_VBTM01000006.1, from coordinate 185,659 downwards.
AAATCTTCAACGACGTGTTTCGTCGGGCCGACACACAGCGAACGGCAGTCGACGCCCACCGGTCGCTGCTCCACTTGGAGGAGCAGGTGTCCGCCGCCGTGTCGGTCGGGGATGGACCCGAGTTGTTCACGGCACCGGAGCGGACTCCGCTCGAAGGTATCGTCTCGCTGCGCGTCGCGGCCGGACCGGCCAAGCAGGATCAGCTTCACACGATGCTGTCTTCGGTGGGCTTTCACCTGGTCGGACGCCATCGTGATCACGATCTGCAGTTGTGGCGCCACGGCCTTCTGACCATCGCCGTCGACGCGACGGCTGGGACGGTGTGGAGCGCGCCCGGTCTCCCGGCCGACCTGCCGGTTCTCACTCAGATCGGTATCCGCGCAACTGAACCCGAGGTGTGGGGCCGGCGAGCACTCGCGCTGGAGGTGCCGGTCGAACAGGTGCGGTTGCCAGGTTCGGCGGACGAGAATGCCGAAGTTCCGGACGTCGTCCGCCTGAAGGTCACCGACGCGACGTCGATCGACCTACGCGGCCCAGGCAGTGCGGCGGCGTGGGAATCGGCGTTCGACATCTACCCGCTCTCGGCCGCCCGCAACCGCGCGGAGGCGTCGGTGCTCACGGGCATCGACCATGTTGCCCTTGCCGTCCCGGCCGAGAGTTGGGACTCCGTCATGCTGCTCCTGCGGTCTGTCTTCGAGATGCATCCGCACGAGGGGCTGGATGTCACCGATTCTGTGGGACTCATGCGGAGCCAGGCGCTCACCCTCGTTCAGGACGGTTCGGGAAACACTCTGCGTATCTCGCTGAACATGGTGGACGGCAGCCGAAGTGGGTTGCCCACCGTGCGCCGCGGCGGCGTCAGCCACGTTGCCTTCTCGTGTGAGAATATTTTTGCCGCGGCAGCCACCATGGCGGACTGGGGCTATGCGCCGCTTCCCATATCGCCGAATTACTACGAAGATCTCGAAGCGCGCTTCGGTCTCAATGCCGAACTGCTCGACCGTATGCGCGGCGCGGGAATCCTCTACGACGCGGATGCTCACGGCGAGTTCTTCCACCTGTTCACCCCGACCGTCGGCGCCGACCTGTTCTTCGAGGTCGTTCAACGCGTGGGTGGGTACGAGGGTTACGGCGAGGTCAACTCCGCTGTGCGACTGTCGGCTCAGCTGCGCGCGGAGTAGCGACGACCTCGATTCGGTGCGGGTGGGAGTAGACGTTCATCGAATCGCCGCGGATGAAACCGGCAAGCGTCAGTCCCGACTCCTTTGCCAGTTCCACGGCAAGTGACGACGGAGCCGAGACGGCACCGAGGATCGGAATGCCGGCCATGACGGCCTTCTGGACGAGTTCGAACGACGCCCTGCCGCTGACGATCAAGATCGTGTCGTACAGGGGTACTCGGCCGTCGGTGATGGCCCAGCCGATCACCTTGTCTACCGCATTGTGACGGCCGACGTCCTCGCGGAGAGCAAGCAGTTCGCCTGTGGTGGTGAACAATCCGGCTGCGTGCAAGCCGCCGGTGGTCTCGAAGATGCGCTGTCGTCGTCGAAGCGTGAGCGGCATTGACGACAGCGTGGTCGAGCGGACGGTGGTGGTGTCGCCGACCAACGGGTGCTTGGTGGTTGTCCGGACGGCGTCGAGTGAGGTTTTGCCGCACACTCCGCACGCGGAACTGACGACGGTGTTGCGGTCGGTGGTGTGGTCGGGCAACGGCACTCCGGGAGCCAGAGCGATGTCGAGGACGTTGTACGTGTTTGCACCGGTCTCGTCGACGCCGTCGCAGTAGCGAACGATGCTGACATCGTCACGGGTGGCGATGACGCCCTCGCTGAGAAGAAATCCGTGCACGAGGTCGACGTCGTTGCCCGGTGTTCGCATCGTCACCGCCAGCACCTGGCCGCCGACCCTCATTTCGAGTGGTTCCTCGACGGCAAGTGTGTCGGGGCGGGTGAGCACTCGATCGCCCGAGATTCGAACGACCGGTGTTCGTGCGGTGACTCGTCCCATCTCATGCGCCTGATGCTTCGAGTCGAACGGTGACGGCCTTCGAGACCGGCGTGTTCGACTTGGCTGCAACGTGTTCGAGGGGAACGAGCGGATTTGTCTCCGGGTAGTACGCCGCAGCATTGCCACGCGGCGTGTCGTAGGAGACGATGCGGAATTCCGTGACCCGCCGCTCTTCCAGTGTGCCGTCAGGTGTTGTCCACTCGGACACGATGTCGACGAGATCGCCGTCGCGGAATCCGAGTGCGGTGATGTCGTCGGCGTTGACGAGAATGACCTTGCGGCCGCCCTTGATCCCGCGGTAACGATCGTCGAGGCCGTAGATCGTGGTGTTGTACTGGTCGTGGCTTCGCATGGTCTGCAGAATCAATCGGCCGCTAGGGGTGGGCAGCCACTTCAGTTCGTTGACGCCGAAGTTGGCTTTGCCGGTGTGCGTGTGGAATTCGCGCGAATCGCGCGGCGGGTGTGGCAATTGGAATCCGTCGGGTTGGCGGACGCGGGTGTTGTAGTTCTCGCAGCCCGGCACGACGCGTGAGATGGAGTCGCGGATCAGGTCGTAGTTTCCCTCGAAGGCGGACCAGCGTACGGAGTGATCACTGCCGAGGAGTTCGCGGGCGAGTTGGCAGATGATGGCGACTTCACTGCGCAGGTATGGGCTGACCGGGTTCAGTCGCCCGCGCGAGAGGTGCACCATCGACATGGAATCCTCCACGGATACCAGCTGTTTGCCGCCGGCTTGGACGTCGAGGTCGGTGCGGCCCAAGGTGGGGAGGATGATCGCGGTTTGCCCGTGGACAACGTGGCTGCGGTTCAGTTTGGTGGAGACCTGAACGGTGAGTTCGCATTGGCGCAGCGCGGTTTCGGTGGCCGCGGTATCGGGACTGGCCTGGATGAAGTTGCCGCCCATCGCCATGAAGAAGCTTGCCTTGCCTGCGTTCATGGCCCGGATCGCGTCGACGGTGTCCCAGCCGTGCTTTCGCGGCGCCGTGATCTTGAACTCGGTGTCGAGAGCGGCCAGGAATTCTTCCGGCATCTTTTCCCAGATGCCCATCGTGCGATCGCCCTGGACATTGGAGTGCCCGCGAACGGGGCAGACACCGGCGCCTGGCTTGCCCATCATTCCGCGCATCAGCAGGAGATTGACGGCTTCCTCGATGGTCGCGACTCCGTGTGCCTGCTGAGTCAGACCCATCGCCCAGCAGATGACGGTGCGTTCGGAACGAGCGAGGGCCGACGCTGTTTCGGTCAGTTGCGCCATCGTCAGCCCGGTTGCTTCGAGAACGGTGTCGAGATCAACAGCGCGAACGTTCTTTTCGTAGTCGTCCCAGCCCGCGCAGTACGTGTCGACGAATGCGCGGTCGACGACCGTGCCCGGGTTGCGGTCCTCTTCCTCGAGGAGAAGTCTGCCGAGTCCCTGGAACAACGCCATGTCGCCGCCGAGACGAATCTGCAGGAATTCGTCCGCGATGTCGACACCGTGACCGACCACGCCGGAGACCTTCTGCGGATCCTTGAAGCGTCGCAGTCCGGCCTCGGGAAGCGGGTTGACTGCGATGATCTTGGCGCCGTTGCCTTTTGCCTTCTCGAGTGTCGAGAGCATTCGAGGGTGATTGGTGCCCGGGTTTTGCCCGGCGATGAGTATGAGGTCGGCGTTCTCGAGGTCGGGAACCGTCACGGAGCCCTTGCCGATGCCGATCGACGCGGTGAGGGCGCTGCCCGATGATTCGTGACACATATTCGAGCAGTCCGGCATGTTGTTCGTGCCGTAGCTGCGAATCATCAACTGGTACAGGAACGCGGCCTCGTTGGAGGTGCGACCGGACGTGTAGAACACGGCTTCGTCAGGGGAGGTGAGGGAAGTCAGGTGATCGGCGATCAGCGCGTAGGCGCCTTCCCAATCGATGGGTTGGTAGTGCGTCGCACCGGGAGTGAGCACCATCGGGTGCGTCAGACGTCCTTGCTGACCGAGCCAGAAGTCGGTCTTGCCGTCGAGTTCCGCGATCGAGTGCTCGGCGAAGAACTCCGGTGTGACGGTGCGCAGAGTCGCTTCCTCGGCAACGGCCTTTGCGCCGTTCTCGCAGAACTCGGCAGGCTTGCGGTGACCTGGAGTTTCGGGCCACGCGCAACCGGGGCAGTCGAAACCGTGGCGTTGATTGAGCCTGGCCAAGGTGCGCGCGGTCCGGAGAGCGCCCATCTGTTCGACACCACGTTGCAACGAGACGAGGACAGCGGGAACGCCCGCGGCGTAATCCTTCGGGTGCGTGACCTCGAGGTCGGATTCGTCGATGTCCTTGATGGGGCCCTTGCGCGTCATGCCTCCATACTCTCCCGAATGCGACGGGTATGCCATGAAAGCGGAAATGTGTGTCGCGGCGCCTTGCCGGTACGCTCGCACGATGGGTGTGAACGTGCGGCCGGCTGAAACCGCAGATATTCCAGCACTTGCAGAAGTCCTCGCAGACGCGTTCGAGGATGACCCGCTGATGGTGTGGATACTGCCCGACGAGGAATCTCGCCGCGCGCGGTTGGCACGTTTGTTTGCCGCCGAAGTTCGCTATCACCACCTGGCCGGAGGTGGGTCGGAAGTAGCGGTCGACGAGAACGGCGTGATCGGGGGAGCGGCACTCTGGGATCCGCCGGGGCGATGGAAGCAGTCGACGTGGGAGTCCGTGATCAGTTTTCCGGCGGTGGTGCGCGCATTGGGAACCCGCATGATGGTGGGTGCCGAAGTGGGTGGGGTCCTCGAGAAGGCTCACCCACAGACGCCGCACTGGTATCTCGCCACCATTGGTACCGGAGCGCAGGCGCGCGGCGGCGGGTACGGCAAGGCGCTGCTGAACTCGAGGCTCGATCGGTGCGATCGCGATCGGATACCGGCTTATCTCGAATCCAGTAAGAAGGAGAACATCCCGTACTACAACCGTTTCGGGTTCGTAGTGACCGATGAAATCGTGATACCTGATGGAGGACCTACCGTCTATCCGATGTTGCGGGGGCCGAAGTGATGTTGCCTGAACTGCACGGCGGTACGCCGTTCGACGAGTTGGACGATTACATCGCCTTGCCGAGACTGTCGGGTCTGGCACTCTCGGTGGACGGATCGAGGCTGATCTGTGGGCGCGCGGTTCTCGACGACACCGGTACCGAATACGTATCGTCGCTGTGGGAATTCGATCCGCAAGGCCGTCGGCAGGCCAGGCGATTGACCTGGGGCACAACCAGCGAGTCCGGTGCCACGTTTGCTTTCGACGGCGACATCCTCTTCACCGCAACACGTTCCGTGCCGGGGGAGGACTCGCCGCAACCGGCACTGTGGCGGTTACCTGCCGACGGTGGTGAGGCGAGCGTGGTGTGCCGTCGCGGCAGCGGCGTGTCTTCGGTGACGGCCGCGCGGTCGGCCCCGACCTTTGTTGCGCACACCCCGGTGATGGCGTCGGCGCGTGGGCTGGAGCACGACGACGAGATCCGCGCGGCCCGCAAGGACGGCAAGGTCACGGCGATGCTCCACACCGGTTATCCGGTGCGGCACTGGGATCACGATCTGGGGCCGGATCAACCGCATCTTGTTGTCGGGGAATCCGATTCGGAGGGTGCTGTTGTTCTGCGCGACGTGACACCGAGCGCCGGTGCGGCACTGCGCGAGGGTTCGATGTCGATCAGCGCTGACGGTTTGTTTGTCGTGTCCACGTGGGCCGTGGGAGATTCCGGCGCTGCCCGTCGCTCGACCATCGTGCGGATCGACACGGTGAGTGGGGATCGAGCCACACTGGTGGACGATGCCGAGGCCGACGTGCACAGTCCGTCCGTATCTCCGGACGGCACTCGCGTCGCGTTCATTCGCGAAACTCTCACAACTCCGGATCATGCGCCACGAGTGTCCTTGGGGCTCTACGATTTCCGAACGGGCGCCGTAACCGCTGTTGCCGACGGCTGGGATCGCTGGCCGACGTCGCTCGCGTGGCTCTCGGACGGATCGGGCTTGGTCGTCACTGCCGACGATGGCGGTCGCGGGCCCGTCTTCACCATCGATCTGTGGGGTCAGCCTGTGCGGCTGACCAAGGATGCTGCCGCCTACACCGACATTCGAGTGTCTGCGGAGGGTGAGTTCCTCTACGCGCTGCGCGCATCGTACGAGGCTCCGCCGCACGTGGTGCGTATTGCTCTTCGCTCGGGTGAGGTATTGCCGTTGCGCGGGCCTGACGCGTTGCCGGAACTGCCCGGCACCCTGACGGAGATCAGCGCCAGGGCGCAGGACGGGACACAGGTTCGGAGTTGGTTGGCGTTGCCGACCGGTGCTGCTGCTCATGCGCCGGTGCCGTTGTTGTTGTGGGTGCACGGTGGTCCGTTGAATTCGTGGAACACGTGGTCGTGGCGGTGGAACCCCTGGCTGTTGGTGGCAAAGGGGTACGCGGTGCTGTTGCCGGACCCGGCCTTGTCCACGGGATACGGCCAGGACTTCGTGCAGCGGGGGTGGGGCCAGTGGGGCAAAGCTCCCTTCACCGACTTGATGGCTGTGACCGACGCCGCCGTGGCACTTCCCGAGATCGATCCGAACCGCACCGGCGCAATGGGCGGTTCATTCGGTGGCTACATGGCGAATTGGATTGCCGGCCATACCGACAGGTTCGACGCGATTGTCACCCACGCGAGCCTGTGGGCGCTGGATCAATTCGGTCCGACGACGGATTCGGCGTGGTATTGGCAACGGGAAATGTCACCGGAAATGGCCGTCGACAACTCACCGCACCTCTACGTGGCGGATATCAACACCCCGATGTTGGTGATTCACGGCGACAAGGACTACCGCGTTCCGATCGGTGAGGGGCTGCGCCTTTGGTACGAACTTCTTGCGGAGTCCGGATTGCCTGCCGACGCTGACGGAAAGACCGATCATCGGTTCCTCTACTTCCCGGACGAGAACCACTGGGTCCTCAAACCGACGCACACCAAGATTTGGTACGAGGTGGTGATCGCTTTCCTGTCCGAGCACATCCTGGGTGAGGACGTCTCCCTGCCGGAGATACTCGGCTGATCAGGACTGTCGGCGCCTCACATCGCGGCAAACGTCGCCGTGAGGAAAGAGTGATTGACCCGCAACGTCGGACACGAAGGCCCGAAACATCGGCATCCGATGATCAATATCGACCTTGATTCTCGGTCGAAGGGATGCAAGGAACGATGGGCGCTCAACTCGGTACTACTCAGCTCGGAACCACTAGTGTCGACACACTCTGCGCATACTGCGGAGTGGGTTGCGGTCTGGTGCTCGACATCATCACCGATCCGGAAACGGGACGTAGGAAAGCGGCACAGTCGTCGGGTCTGAAGACTCACCCCACGAATTTCGGGCGGTTGTGCACCAAGGGCAGCACAACTGCGGACATGTTGGCCGGACCTGGGCGCATGGAGTCCGCATACCTACGGCCCAGTCGCGGCGGTGCGATCGAGGCAGCGGACATCGATGCTGTGATCACCGAGACGGCGAACCGTCTGCGCGCGATGGTCGACGAGCATGGCCCGGATGCCGTTGCGTTGTACGTGTCGGGGCAGATGTCCCTCGAAGCCCAGTACCTGTCGAACAAACTGGCCAAGGGATTCATCGGAACCAATCAGATCGAATCCAATTCTCGGCTGTGCATGGCCAGTGCCGGCACCGGTTACAAGCAGTCCCTGGGCGCCGACGGACCGCCCGGTTCCTACCAGGACTTCGAACACGCAGATGTGTTCTTCGTGATCGGCGCGAACATGGCGGACTGCCATCCGATCCTGTTCCTGCGGATGATGGAACGCGTCAAGGCGGGCGCGACATTGATCGTCGTCGACCCTCGACGCAACGCCACTGCCGACAAGGCAGACCTGTTTCTTCAGATTGCACCAGGCACGGATCTTGCGCTGCTCAACGGACTGCTGCACCTCCTGGTCGAGGACGGTCGCACCGATCCCGAGTTCATCGCCGAGTTCACCGAAGGCTGGGAGGTCATGCCCAGCTTCCTCGCGGAGTACACGCCGGACAAGGTCGCTGAGATCACCGGTATTCCCGAGGCGGACATCCGCGCCGCCGCCCGGTTCATCGGTGAGGCCGGCAACTGGATGAGCTGCTGGACAATGGGTTTGAATCAGAGTACCCACGGAACGTGGAACACCAACGCCATCTGCAACCTGCATCTCGCCACCGGCGCGATCTGCAAAACCGGTAGTGGCCCGTTCTCGCTGACCGGTCAGCCGAACGCCATGGGTGGCCGCGAAATGGGATACATGGGGCCAGGTTTGCCTGGTCAGCGTGCGGTGATGTTCGACGGCGACCGTGAATTCGTCGAGGACCGGTGGGGCATCCCACACGGGTCGCTGCGCACGGACGTCGGCGGTGGAACCATCGACATGTTCACCCGGATGGCGGCCGGAGAGATCAAGGCGTGCTGGATTATCTGCACCAATCCCGTTGCAACGGTGGCCAATCGAAAGACGGTGCTCGCCGGCCTGGAGCAAGCTGAGCTTGTCATCGCACAGGACGCATTCCTCGGCACCGAAACGAACGAATACGCCGACGTTCTGCTCCCGGCGTCGTTGTGGACCGAATCCGACGGAGTGATGATCAACTCCGAACGCAACCTGACGCTCTTTCAGCAGGCGTTGGACCCGGTCGGCCAAGCATTACCGGATTGGCAGATCATCGCCAGGATCGCGTGCGAGATGGGTTATGCCGACGCATTCACCTATACGTGTGCAGAGGACGTGTTCGAGGAGATCAAGCAGTTCTGGAATCCGAAGACCGGTTACGACCTGAGGGGCGTGACGTACGAGCGCCTCCGCAAGAACTCGATCCAGTGGCCCTGCCCACCTAACAGTGATCAGGACCGCCACCCCATTCGATACCTCAATGACGGTGTCAGTCAGCAATTGCTTGTCCGGGACGACGGCAGTACTCCGCGCCTCGCGTTCCCTACCGCCAGTGGCCGCGCGTCGTTCTTCGCCCGGCCACACATGCTGCCCGCCGAAATGCCCGACGACGACTACCCGTTCCTGCTCAACACCGGACGTCTGGCACATCAGTGGCACACCATGACCAAAACCGGCAAGGTCGCCAAACTCAACAAACTCAACCCCGGCCCATTTGTCGAAATGCATCCCGACGACGCCGCTCGGTTCGGTATCGCCGACAAGGACGCGATCGAGGTTGCCTCACGCCGCGGCCGCGCGGTGCTGCCCGCTCTGGTCACCGACCGGGTGCGCCCGGGGAACTGCTTTGCGCCATTTCACTGGAACGACGCATTCGGTGAATACCTGACCATCAACGCCGTCACCAACGATGCAATCGATCCGGCGTCGCAGCAACCGGAGTTCAAGGCCTGCGCTGTCACCTTGACCAAGGTCGCCGTCAGAGCGCCGGAAGCTACTCCCGTCGAGAGGACAACGCACGTGTCGAGGGTCGACGTTCTCGCTGATGTCTTCGGTCAAACCGATGCGCCTGCACCAGCATTCGATCCACTCGAACAGCAGTATCTCGCCGGACTTCTCGCCGCGCTGCGATCGGATGCCGACCGTACGCCTGGGGTTCCGACCTTGCCACCGACTGCGCCCTTCGATTCGGGCAAGCGGATGTGGGTCGACGGTGTCCTGGCCGGCTTGTACTCACGATCTCTCGTTTCGGGTGGCCCCCCGAAGCCCGACGCGCAGCGGGAACAGATCGTTGTGCTCTGGGCGTCGCAAACCGGCAACGCCGAGGAATTTGCCGCAGCCTGTGCGACTCGGTTGGGGGGAGTCGGCTTGCCGGTGCGGGTATACGGGATGGATGAGTTCTCGGTCGCCGATCTTGCGGACACTCGTGAACTGCTGCTGATCACCAGCACGACCGGCGACGGAGATCCGCCGGACAACGGCAGCGGATTGTGGGACGCGTTGACCGGGGACGAAGCGCCTTCGCTAGCCGGGACCCGCTATTCCGTCATCGCTTTCGGTGACTCCAACTACGACGACTTCTGTGGTCACGGGCGCAAACTCGACGCTCGGCTCGCGGAACTCGGCGCAACCCGCATCGTCGATCGTGTCGATTGTGAACCGGACTACGAGGACGATGCTGCCGGTTGGTTGGACGCAGTCGCGACTGCAGTGGGGGACGTGACTGCAGTAGGAGATCAGCCCAGCCCCGTTGTGGTCGGATCGTCTCGTGTGAGTTCACCGCCGGACAGTTCGCGCCAGTACAGCAAGAAATCTCCACTGATCACCAGCCTGACCCGAAATGTTGTTCTCAATCGCCCGGGTTCGACAAAAGATGTGCGCCAGTTGGGCTTTCATCTGCCGGAGGGCACCGTCAGTTACGAGGCCGGCGACGCACTGGGTGTCTGGCCCCGCAACAGCACTCCGATCGTGGACGAGTGGCTCTCGGTTTCCGGTCTCGACGGCGAGAGCACAGTCGAACTGGGGGAGTACGGCGCGATGACGCTGCGTACCGCGCTCTCCGAACGCCTCGAGATCACGCGCGTCAACAGTGATCTACTCCGATTCGTGCATCAGCGAACCCGGGACACTGACCTGGCGGAACTGCTGAAGCCGGAGAACAAGGCCGTGCTCAAGGATTGGTCGTGGGGCAGGCAATCCGTCGACGTGTTGGCCCAGTCTCCGGTTCGGGCTTCCGTCGACGACTGGCTCGGTGTGCTCAAACCTCTTCAACCGCGGCTGTATTCGATTTCGTCGAGCCCGAAGGAGAATCCCAACGAGGTGCAGCTGACTGTCTCCGCCGTCCGGTACAACGTTGTGGGCGTCCCGCGGCGCGGGGTGTGCTCGACGTACCTGGCCGATTACGCCGGTAGTGACGACATCGGCATCTACGTGCAAAAATCCAGTCATTTCCGGCCGCCGTCGGATCCTGCGGCTCCCATGATCATGGTGGGGCCGGGCACTGGCATCGCGCCCTTCCGAGCGTTCCTGCACGAACGGCGAGCATTGGGGCATACCGGACCGAACTGGCTGTTCTTCGGGGAACAGCACGCCGCTACCGACTTCTACTACCGCGAAGAAATCGAAGAGCTCCGCAGAGACGGATTCCTCACAGAACTCGACGTCGCGTTCTCCCGGGACCAATCGGAGAAGATTTACGTCCAGGACCGAATGCGTGAGCGGGGTGCGCTGCTGTGGGAGTGGCTGCAGAACGGCGCACACTTCTACGTGTGTGGTGACGCGGAGCGGATGGCCAAGGATGTCGACGGCGCCTTGAGCGGTGTGGTCGCACAATACGGAAAGCTTGCACCCCGTAGCGCCGAGGCATACGTCAAGGCACTGGCAGCGGAGAAACGCTACGTACGTGACGTCTACTGATTTACGAAGCCTCAGTTGCGGCGGTAAGAGGTGCAAATTCACGCTGGACGGGGGAGTCATTAGGATCAAGGCGTGACCAGTGCAGCTCCAGAGAACCCGCAGACCCCCGCCGACGCCCTCCCCAAAAGCTGGGACCCCAGTGCTGTAGAGGCTGATTTGTATCAGGGCTGGGTGGATGCGGGTTACTTCCGCGCCGACGCCACCAGCGACAAGCCCGGATACTCGATCGTGCTTCCGCCGCCGAACGTGACCGGCAGCCTGCACATGGGCCATGCGCTCGATCACACCCTCATGGATGTGCTGAGCCGCCGCAAGCGGATGCAGGGCTTCGAAGTTCTGTGGCTGCCGGGCATGGACCACGCCGGTATCGCAACGCAGTCCGTCGTCGAGAAGCAGCTGGCAGCAGAGGGCACCAAGAAGGAAGACCTGGGCCGCGAAGCCTTCATCGAAAAGGTCTGGGAGTGGAAGCGCGAATCCGGTGGCACCATCGGCGGCCAGATGCGCCGCATCGGTGACGGTGTCGACTGGAGCCGCGAGCGCTTCACGATGGACGAGAACCTCTCGCGTGCGGTGCAGACCGTGTTCAAGCGCATGTTCGACGAGGGCCTGATCTACCGCGCCGAGCGTCTGGTCAACTGGTCGCCCGTGCTGCAGACCGCGATCTCCGACATCGAGGTCAAGTTCGAGGACGTCGAAGGTGAGCTCGTTTCCCTTCGCTACGGTTCACTGGACGACAGCGAGCCGCACGTGATTGTCGCCACTACCCGTGTGGAGACGATGCTCGGTGATACCGCGGTGGCGGTTCATCCCGACGACGAGCGCTACAAGCACCTGCTCGGAACCACGCTCGAGCACCCGTTCACGGGCCGTCAGATCCCGATCATCGCGGACGACTACGTCGACCCCGAGTTCGGAACCGGCGCAGTCAAGATCACGCCGGCTCACGACCCCAATGACTTCGAGATGGGCGTGCGGCACAACCTGCCCATGCCCACCATCATGGACAAGACCGGCAAGATCGCCGACACCGGAACACAATTCGACGGCATGGACCGCTTCGAAGCGCGCGTCAAGGTTCGCGAAGCTCTTGCCGAGCAGGGGCGCGTCGTCGCCGAGAAGCGCCCGTACCTGCACAGCGTCGGACACTCCGAGCGCAGTGGTGAAGCCATCGAGCCGCGCCTGTCGCTGCAGTGGTGGGTCAAGGTCGAAAGCCTAGCCAAGGCTGCCGGTGACGCAGTCCGTAACGGCGATACCGTCATTCATCCGGCCAGCCAGGAGCCACGTTGGTTCGACTGGGTCGACAACATGCACGACTGGTGCATCTCGCGTCAGCTGTGGTGGGGTCACCGCATCCCCGTCTGGTACGGCCCCGAGGGTGAAGTTGCCAGCTTCGGTCCTGACGAGACGGCACCAGAAGGCTGGGTCCAGGACCCTGACGTTCTCGACACGTGGTTCTCGTCCGGTCTGTGGCCCTTCTCGACCATGGGATGGCCGGAGAGCACCGCCGAACTCGAAAAGTTCTACCCCACGAGCGTTTTGGTGACGGGTTACGACATCCTGTTCTTCTGGGTTGCTCGCATGATGATGTTCGGCACGTATGTCTCCGAAGACGAGTCGATCACTGCCGGAGCCGGCAAAACGGGCCCGCAAGTTCCGTTCAAGGACGTGTTCCTGCACGGGTTGGTCCGTGACCAGTTCGGCAAGAAGATGTCGAAGTCGCGTGGCAACGGTATCGACCCGCTGGATTGGGTCGAGCGTTTCGGTGCCGACGCCCTGCGGTTCACGCTCGCCCGCGGTGCAAACCCCGGCAGTGACCTCTCCGTCGGTGAGGATTCCGCACAGTCCTCGCGCAACTTCGCTACAAAGCTGTTCAATGCCACCAAGTTTGCACTCATGAATGGCGCTGCACCGGCACCGCTGCCGGCGCGCAGTGAGCTTACCGACGCCGACCGGTGGATTCTCGATCGCCTGGATACCGTTGCAGCCGAGGCCGATTCGGCGTTCGATCGCTACGAGTTCAGCAAGGCGTGCGAAGGCCTGTTCCACTTCGCGTGGGACGAGGTCTGTGACTGGTACCTCGAATTGGCGAAGGTTCAGTTTGCCGCCGACGACACCGTCGCCGCCAACACCCGCGCGGTGCTCGGCAACGTGCTCGACGCATTGCTGCGCCTGCTGCACCCGGTTATCCCGTTTGTGACGGAGACCTTGTGGAAGGTCCTCACGGGCGGTGAATCGGTTGTTGTTGCCGAGTGGCCGACTCAGTCCGGCAATGCCGTCGACGCTGATGCTGCTACTCGCATCGAGGACACCCAGCGTTTGATCACCGAGGTTCGCCGCTTCCGAAATGATCAGGGCCTCAAGCCTTCTCAGAAGGTTCCGGCGCGCGCGTCCGGCCTTTCCGAAGCCGGCCTCGACGGCCAGTTTGCGTATGTGCAGGCCCTCGCCAAGCTCACCGAACCCGAAGAAGGCTTCACCGCCTCCATCTCGGTGGAGGTGCGCCTGAGCAAGGGCACCGTCACGGTCGACATCGACACCTCGGGCACCATTGACCTGGGCGCCGAGAAGAAGCGACTAGAGAAGGACCTGACGGCGGCACAGAAGGAACTGGTCACCGCAGACAACAAGCTCGCCAACGAAGCCTTCCTCGCGAAGGCTCCCGACGCCGTCGTCGACAAGATCAAGACGCGCCGTCAGATCGCCGTCGAAGAGATCGAGCGCATCACCAACCGTTTGAAGGAGTTGGGCGACAAGTGAGCTCGGTAGAACCTCCGGAATTCGGGGAGTCCGGTTTCCCGCCGATCAGTTCGGTGCCGACTCCGGTCGACATCGCCGAGTTGGCGCTGGTCGAGGCAGAACTCGACAAGCGGTGGCCGGAAACCAAGATGGAGCCGTCACTCACGCGCATCGAGGCCCTCATGGATGTGCTCGGCTCGCCGCAGCACAACTATCCGTCCGTGCACGTCACCGGAACCAACGGCAAGACCTCGGTGACCCGGATGATCGACTCGCTCATGACCGCGCTGCATCGCCGCACTGGCCGGACCACCAGTCCGCACCTGCAGATCGCGACCGAGCGGATCAGCATCGACGGGGCGCCGATCTCGCCGCGTCTGTACGTGGACACGTTCCGCGAGATCGAACCGTACGTGCAGATGATCGATCAGCAGTCCGAAGCCGCCGGGGGACCGGCCATGAGCAAGTTCGAGGTGCTTACCGCGATGGCGTACGCCGCGTTTGCGGAAGCACCCGTCGATGTGGCTGTTGTCGAGGTCGGATTGGGTGGACGATGGGATGCCACCAACGTCATCGACGGCCAGGTTGCGGTCATCACCCCGATCAGCCTCGATCACGCCGAGTACCTGGGCAACGACCTCGCGGGAATCGCGGAGGAAAAGGCCGGGATCATCAAGAAGGGCCGCGAGAGCCTGGTGCCGGTCGACACTGTCGCGATCATTGCCGAGCAGACCCCCGAGGTCATGGAGGTGCTGCTGCGCCGCGCCGTCGAGGTCGACGCTGCGGTGGCCCGCGAAGGTTCCGAGTTCAAGGTGCTTGGCCGCCAGATCGCCGTCGGCGGACAACAGCTCGAACTTCAAGGACTCAGCGGCGTCTACACCGAGATCTTCCTGCCGCTCCACGGTGAGCACCAAGCGCGAAATGCGGCACTAGCCCTGGCAGCCGTCGAAGCCTTCTTCGGGGCGGGGCCCGATCGGCAACTCGATCAGGACGCCATTCGCGCCGGTTTTTCCTCCGTCGTCAATCCTGGTCGCCTCGAACGAGTTCGGAGTGCGCCGACGGTTTTCCTCGACGCGGCACACAATCCGGACGGAGCGCGCGCACTCGCGGCGGCGCTGGCGGCCGAGTTCGACTTCCGCAAGCTCGTCGGAGTTGTCAGCGTCATGAAGGACAAGGACGTCGACGCGATCATGACCGCGTTCGAGTCCGTCTTCGACGAGATCGTGGTGACGCATAACGGTTCACCGCGCGCGATGGACGTCGAGGAACTCGCGAACATCGCCGTCGCCAAGTTCGGCGACGAGCGGGTGGTCGTCGCTCCGCAGTTGGTGGACGCCTTGGAGACGGCCATCGAAATTGCGGAACAAGTAGCCGAACCAGGCGAAGCAGTATCCGGGGCAGGTGTTGTGGTCACCGGATCCGTCGTGACAGCCGGCGCGGCCCGCACATTGTTCGGAAAGGACCCAGCGTGAGTACCCCGTCAGAATCGAACCCGGAGTCCGGGCGATCTCAGTTCGGCGCGCCGACCAAGGATCCGTGGAAGGGTTTCCGCGGAATTGCGTCGGGAACCCTGATTCTCGAGGTGATCGTTGTCCTGCTGACGATCCCCGTCGTGCAGGTTGTCGGCGACGGACTGAACTGGTTCTCCGGTACGTACATTCTGGGCTTGGCAGTGTTGATGATCCTGGGCTGCGGTATCCAGGGACGTCCGTGGGCGATGAAGTACAACATTGCTCTGCAGGTCCTGCTGATCCTCGGGTTCTTCGTTCACTACTCCATCGGCATCATGGGAATCGTCTTTGCCTTGGTGTGGGCGTACCTGGTCTACCTGCGTAAGGACATCGCGCGACGGATGGATGAGGGCCTGCTTCCGGGTCAGCGCGACTGACCATTTAGGCTGGCCGACGTGACTGAGCGCACCCTCGTACTGATCAAGCCCGACGCCGTTGCCCGTGGATACGTGGGAGAAATCCTGAGTCGTATCGAGCGCAAAGGCCTGACCATCGCAGCACTCGACCTTCGCACCGCTTCCGAAGACGTGGCTGGTAGCCACTATGCGGAGCACGCCGAGCGTCCGTTCTACCCGAGCTTGTTGGAGTTCATCACGTCCGGTCCGCTGGTTGCCGTAGTGCTCGAAGGCCCTCGCGCCATCGCCGCATTCCGTCAGCTCGCCGGCGGTACCGACCCCGTCGAGAAGGCGCTACCGGGCACGATTCGTGGCGACTTCGGTCTCGAATCGCAGCAGAACCTGGTGCACGGAAGCGATTCCGTCGAATCTGCCGAGCGTGAGATCGCGCTGTGGTTCCCGGCTCTGTCGTCCATCTGACTCTTCGACGCGTTTCCCCGAGCAGTACTTGTCCCACATTGGTGCGCCCTTGCAAGTAACGGGCGCATCGGTGTGGGATACTGCTATTGGTTGAAGCGCAATTTTTGTTCTACGTGTGTTCAACCGGATGACACCCAAGTTTCGATGTGACACCAGGTTCGACGTGACATTGCGCTCGATGCCCTTTCATCGCTGCTATCGGTCAACAGGAAATCCCTGGACCTTTGCACGCTGGATGATCAGGCGCTCGGGCCACGAACCTCACGGACAACAGCCATCCAGCCAGGCACTTCATGTGTACGCAGTGAATAACGGGCACTACGGACCATGCGGAGCGAGACCTTACAATCTCGCACTCACTTCTGAGTGCGAGTACACACAGCGCGCCCCTGCGTGGCCGCGTGACAACTCGATTGCAGAGTTGGACGCGCCCGGGGGCTGAGGAGACTTACGTGGCCGATCAAGCCCCAACAGATTCAGAATCGAACGAAACTCCGGTCTTTCCGGACAAGATGCGCGTACATGCGCTGGCTAAGTTGCTGGGAATCACCAGCAAGCAGGTCCTCGCGGAGGCTGCTGCGCTCGGAACCGAGATTCGCAGCGCTCAGTCGAGCGTGCACCGTGATGTCGCCGAGCGCATCCATGCGTCTCTGCATGCTGTTGCCGATGCCATCGAGCCGGTAGCTGCAGAACTCGACGCTCTGATCGACCCCGTTGTCGAGAAGCCTGTCGAGAAGCCTGTCGAGACGCCTGAGGCTCCGTCCGTTGCGGAAAAGCCGGCCCGTGCGCGTCGTTCACGCAAGAAGGTTGTCGCAGAAGAGCCGGCAGTGGTTGAGCCCGCTGTGGTTGAACCTGCTGTGGTTGACCCCGCCGTTGCCGAGATCGCCGCAGATCTTGATGCGGCCGCAGCGTTGCAGGTTAGCGAGCCCGAGCAGTCGGATCTCTTCACGTCCTTCGAAGCAGCGCAGACTCACGCACCCGAAGCGGAGCAGGCACCGGCTCAGGTCCCGCTCTTCCTGCAGCCTGACATGGAAGCGGTCGAGGTTGCGCCGCGTCGTCGTCGGGCTCGTCGTGAACCGGCAGCACCGGTGGTCGAGGAGAAGTCGAGCGCACCGGTCGAGACCGAGAGCGCACCGGCCGAAACAGCTGTCGTCGAGGCAGCGGCAGTCGAAGCAGCTGGAGTCGAAACCAGGCAGACCCCGGAGACCGTCACCGCACCGCAGGCTGAGGGCGAGAACGCCGAGGCTGAATCCGACGAGGAAGATGACGACCAGCCGCGTCGTCGTCGCCGAGGACGCCGTGGCCGTGGCCGTGGGCGCGGTGAGCAGGCAGGCGAACAGAATGAGGACGAGTCCGAATCGGACGAATCGACCTCCGAGTCGGCTCCTGATGCAGCCAAGAGCACGTCGACGGATGTCGCGGCCAAGGCCGACGAAGCCGAGAGCGACGCCGAGTCCGAGAGCAGCGAAGATTCCGACCTCGATGCGGACGGCAACAACCGTCGTCGCCGTCGTCGCCGTCGTCGTAAGACCGGCTCCGACAGCGGAGCCGATGCCACAACGACGTCCGAGGACGACCCGCCCAACACGGTCGTTCACGAGCGCGAACCGCGAAGCAAGACGCGTGTCGTGCGCGACGAGGTTCAGGGAATCAGTGGCTCCACGCGACTCGAAGCCAAGCGTCAGCGTCGCCGCGACGGGCGTGATGCGGGGCGTCGTCGTCCGCCGATCCTGACCGAGTCCGAGTTCCTGGCCCGCCGCGAGGCCGTTGATCGCGTGATGGTTGTACGCGATCGCGCCGACAGCGGTCAGCCGCACGCAACGACGCAGGTCGCAGTCCTCGAAGACGGCGTCCTCGTCGAGCACTTCGTCACCAACTCGGCCGCCGCGTCGATGGTGGGCAACGTGTACTTGGGCCGCGTCCAGAACGTGCTGCCCAGCATGGAAGCCGCGTTCATCGACATCGGACGTGGACGCAACGGTGTGCTGTACGCCGGTGAGGTCAACTGGGAAGCTGCCGGTCTCGGCGGCAATTCCCGCAAGATCGAGCAGGCTCTCAAGCCGGGCGATCAGGTTCTGGTGCAGGTCAGCAAGGATCCGGTCGGACACAAGGGTGCCCGTCTGACCACGCAGATCTCTCTGGCCGGACGTTTCCTCGTCTACGTGCCCGGTGGTTCGTCCACCGGTATCAGCCGCAAGCTGCCAGACACCGAGCGCAAGCGTCTCAAGGAAATCCTGCGCGACATCGTTCCGGCCGACGCCGGCGTGATCATCCGCACGGCGTCCGAAGGTGTCAGCGAAGAGGAGTTGGCGCGCGACGTCACTCGTCTGCAGGCTCAGTGGGCGGGAATCGAAGACCAGGCCGCCGCGGCGGACTCCGGAAAGTCGGGCAGCCCGCAGGCGCTGTACGAAGAGCCGGACATGCTGGTCAAGGTTATTCGTGACCTGTTCAACGAGGATTTCTCCAAGCTGGTCATCGAGGGCGACAAGGCTCACGGCACGGTGGAGAACTACATCAACTCCGTCGCTCCGGATCTCCTGCCGCGCCTCGAGAAGTACACGCCGAACAACGGCATCGACATTTTCCAGGCCCGTCGCATCGACGAGCAGTTGGCCAAGGCTCTCGATCGCAAGGTGTGGCTGCCGTCCGGCGGCACGCTGGTGATCGACCGCACCGAGGCCATGACTGTCGTCGACGTCAATACCGGCAAGTTCACCGGCGCCGGCGGCAACCTCGAAGAGACCGTGACGCGCAACAACCTCGAAGCTGCCGAGGAGATCGTTCGTCAGATGCGCTTGCGCGACATCGGCGGAATGATCGTCGTCGACTTCATCGACATGGTTCTCGAATCGAATCGCGATCTAGTCCTGCGTCGACTGACCGAATGCCTGGGCCGTGATCGCACGCGTCACCAGGTATCCGAGGTCACGTCGCTCGGTTTGGTCCAGATGACCCGTAAGAAGCTGGGCACCGGGCTGGTCGAGGCCTTCTCGACAACCTGTGAGCACTGCCACGGTCGCGGCATCATCGTCCATTCCGAACCGGTCGAGATGAAGACCGCTGACGACGGCGGTGCACGGTCCTCGCAGCAGCGCAGCGAATCCGGAAGCTCACGCAAGAACAAGCGTGGCCGCTCGGACAAGCCGGCCGCCGCAGAGTCCAACGGACACGAAGCGCCGACGCCGGAGGTTCCGGCGGTCGACGCGACAGTCAAGCGGGCACATCCCGTGGCATTGGCGATGGCTGCACATCACGACGACCACAGTCACGACGAGCAGAGCGCTGTGCCGGAAGAGGTAGATGCATCCAAAAGTGCCGAGCCGACGCCGGTGGCCGCGGATTCGTCCGCTGCCGATTCTGGCCGGGCTACTGATGTTGCTGTGGATGGTGTTGCGGCGCAGGCAGATAGCGCTGGTGATGCCGCAGCAGTTGAGACCGCTCCGCGGAGTCGTCGTCGCAGTCGCAGGGCGTCTCGGGCGGCGGCAGCGCCCAGTGTCGAGGCACCCGAGGTCGGCACGGTCTTTGTCCTGCCGACGCCCGAACCTGTGGCGGAAGCCGTAGCGGAGCCTGTTGCTGCCGGCGCAGCGGCGCCGGTCGAAGACGACGTCGTTGTGGTCAAGAGGCCGCGTCGACGCCGAGCAGCAGCCCGTCCGGCCGGTCCGCCGGTTGACGGCGAGTAAGAACTACCTCCTTTCGGAAATTGGCTTCGGTGCCCGACCCGCTGTGGCGGGCGCCGAAGCCATGACCCGAAGTTTCTGCTGGTAGACGCAGTAAATGCAGGATCGTTTCACCCCTCGGCGGGGCGGTTTGACCATGACGGTTGCTTTCCCGTAACCTTGCATAGTCGCCACCCGGCGGTAGAGATTCCGTGTGCCTAGAGTGCGGGAATGTCCCGATGCATCAGCATCGAGCCGAGGTGACATAAACCAGACCAGTCGCGATGCATTTGACGCCTCAGGCAGCAGCGCGAGCAAGTTCGAAGAAGCAAGGGGTAGCCCTCCGATGGCAACGTACGCGATCGTCAAGACCGGCGGAAAGCAGTACAAGGTCGCTGTTGGTGACCTCGTCAAGGTCGAGAAGATCGAGGGTGAGCCCGGCACTGCTGTCTCGCTTGCTCCCGTTCTCGTGGTTGACGGATCTGACCTGACCACCGACACGGCCAAGCTGGCCAAGGTCGCAGTCACCAGTGAGATCGTCGAGCACACCAAGGGCCCGAAGATCC
Organism: Rhodococcus sp. MS16; assembly: GCF_013277795.1. Classification (NCBI taxonomy): domain Bacteria; kingdom Bacillati; phylum Actinomycetota; class Actinomycetes; order Mycobacteriales; family Nocardiaceae; genus Rhodococcus; species Rhodococcus sp. MS16. The sequence continues at coordinate 165,062 of NZ_VBTM01000006.1, read as the reverse complement.
GCATCCACAAGTTCAAGAACAAGACCGGTTACCACAAGCGTCAGGGCCACAGGCAGCCGCTTACGGTGCTCAAGGTCACGGGCATCAAGTAACTAAGTTCTTTCTAGCTAATTTCACCCGAGGAGGGTCAATAGCATGGCACATAAGAAGGGTGCATCCAGCTCCCGTAACGGTCGCGATTCAAACGCCCAGCGCCTCGGCGTGAAGCGCTTCGGCGGCCAGTCCGTCAGCGCAGGCGAAATCCTGGTTCGCCAGCGCGGCACGCACTTCCACCCCGGCGTCAACGTCGGCCGTGGCGGCGACGACACCCTGTTCGCTCTCGCTGCCGGTGCAGTCGAGTTCGGCCAGAAGCGTGGACGCAAGACCGTGAACATCGTTCCGGCCGTCGTTGCGGCTGAGGTCTAGTCTCTCTCGCTAGTTGTGTGTCACAGGTGCTGCTGTTTTCAGTGAGGCCGTGACGCGTTCCAAGCTCCCAATAGGGGCGGACCAGGGTTGAAATAACCCGGTCCGCCCCTATTGTTTGTTTAAGCAGTACCTATTACCCCCCGAGCAACCCTGCTCACCAGAAGTTCAGCTCATCGCGTGAGACCCGCAATTGACTGAGGAAGGATCCGGCAGTCATGTCCCGATTCATTGACCGTGTTGTGCTGCACGTCAGCGCTGGAAAAGGCGGCAATGGTTGCGCCTCCGTACACCGCGAGAAGTTCAAACCGCTCGGCGGCCCGGACGGCGCGAACGGCGGACGCGGCGGCGACGTCGTTCTCGTCGTCGACGAGAACATCCACACTCTCCTCGACTTCCACTTCCATCCCAATGCGAAGGCCACCAACGGCAAGCAGGGTGCCGGCAGCAACCGTGAAGGTGCCAACGGCGAAGATCTCATCCTGAAGGTTCCGGACGGCACCGTCGTGCTCGACACAGACGGCAATGTCCTGGCTGACCTCGTCGGCGTTGGTAGCCGCTACGACGCCGCTCAAGGCGGACGTGGTGGACTCGGCAACGCGGCATTGGCCTCGAAGGCCCGCAAGGCCCCCGGCTTCGCGTTGCTCGGTGAAGACGGCGTCGAGCGTGATCTGGTTCTCGAGCTCAAGTCGGTTGCCGACGTGGGTCTGCTCGGATTCCCCTCCGCCGGTAAGTCTTCACTGGTTTCCGTCCTCTCGGCAGCCAAGCCGAAGATCGCGGACTACCCGTTCACGACACTGGTCCCCAACCTCGGTGTCGTCTCCAGTGGTGAGACCACGTTCACCGTCGCAGACGTTCCCGGACTGATCCCCGGTGCCAGCGAAGGCCGCGGTTTGGGACTGGACTTCCTGCGCCACATCGAGCGCTGCGCCGTACTCGCGCACGTGATCGACTGCGCAACTCTGGATCCGGGACGCGATCCGATGTCCGACATCGACGCCCTCGAAGCGGAACTGGCCGCGTACACGCCCGCGCTGTCCGGCGACTCGGGACTCGGTGACCTCGACAAGCGCCCGCGCGTCGTCATCCTCAACAAGGCGGACGTGCCTGAGGCTGCGGAGTTGGCCGAGATGGTCACACCGGAGATCGAAGCCCGCGGATGGCCGGTATTCACGATTTCGGCCGTGAGCCGTGAAGGTTTGCGCCCGTTGACATTCGCGTTGGCGAAGATGGTGCGCGACTACCAGGAGGCTAACCCCAAGCCGGAGCCGAAGCGTCAGGTCATCAGGCCGATCAAGGTCAAGGATTCCAGCTTCACCATCGAGAAGGATCCCGATATTCCCGGTGGATTTGTCGTCCGCGGTACGCGTCCGGAGCGGTGGATCCGTCAGACGGCCTTCGACAACGACGAAGCCGTTGGCTACCTTGCCGACCGTCTCGCACGGTTGGGCGTCGAAGATGCACTGGTCAAGAAGGGCGCACAGCCCGGGGCATCGGTCACGATCGGTGACGTCAGCTTCGAGTGGGAGCCGATGACTCCGGCCGGCATCGACTTGACCCGTACGGGCCGCGGTACCGATCCGCGACTCGATCAGGTCGAGCGCATTGGCGCCGACGAGCGTAAGCACGCTCGACGCGTTCGCCGCGGTTTGCTCGACGAAGACAGCTAACACACGCGAAACCAGAAGCGAGGGAACGGGACTGTGCTCGGTTCCACCAGGGAGTCGATTGCGTCGGCTCACAGTATTGTCGTGAAGATCGGGTCGTCCGCACTGACCAGTTTGGTTGCGGGCCTCGATACCCATCGGCTGGATCTGCTAGCCGACGCCATCGAAGCTCGCATGCGTGCGGGTTCGGACGTCGTTGTGGTGTCCTCCGGTGCCGTGGGCGCCGGACTGGCTCCACTGGGGCTCACCAAACGACCTCGCGACCTCGCAACAAAGCAGGCGGCAGCCAGCGTCGGACAATTGGCGCTGGCCCACGCCTGGGGTACGTCCTTTGCGCGCTACGGGCGAACCGTGGGGCAGGTTCTGCTCACCGCTGACGACATCGCTCGGCGGACACAACACCGCAACGCTCAGCGCACCCTCGATCGACTTCGGGCATTGCACGCGGTGGCGATCGTCAACGAAAACGACACTGTCGCAACAACAGAACTCCGTTTCGGTGACAACGATCGACTGGCCGCATTGGTGGCTCACCTCGTCGGAGCAGACGCGCTGATTCTCCTGTCGGATGTCGACGGTCTGTACGACGGTGATCCCCGGAAGGGTAGTGCCACACTGATTCCCGAGGTCAACAGCCCCGAGGATCTTGACGGCGTCGTGGCTGGTTCGGGTGGCGCGCTGGGTACAGGCGGCATGGCGTCCAAGCTCTCAGCTGCCCGTTTGGCCGCCGATTCCGGTGTGCCCGTTCTGCTTGCGGCTGCGTCCGACGCGGCTGCGGCCTTGAGTGGCGCCGATGTGGGAACCGCGTTTGCCGCGCGGCCCACCAGGCTCTCGGCCCGCAGGTTCTGGGTGCGTCATGCCGCAGATACACAGGGCGACGTGCATCTCGATGAAGGCGCAGTTCGGGCGGTCGTCACAAAGCGTCGTAGCTTGTTGTCTGCCGGAATCGTCGGTGTCTCAGGTGATTTCCATGCCGGCGACGTGGTGTCGTTGATGGGGCCGGGGGAGAAGCCCGTTGCCCGTGGTGTTGTCGCGTTCGATGCGTCGGAGATCGAGGAAATCCTCGGACGCTCCACCGCGGATCTGCCGGCGGATATGCAGCGTCCGGTTGTTCACGCCGATGACTTGGTAGCGCTGTAGCTTTCGCTCGCCGCGAGAGCGGAAAGTGCTTCGGTGCAACCGATGTCGAGTTTGAGGGCGGCTAATTCGTCACCGCGGGTGAGTCCACGATTGACTATCGCAACGGGCTTTCCCGCTTTCGCGGCGTAGCGGACGAACCGTAGTCCCGACATGACGGTCAACGACGAACCGGCAACCAGTACGGCGTCGGCTTCGTCGACCAGGTTGTACGCGCGGGCAACTCGTTCCTTGGGGACGGACTCACCGAAGTACACGATGTCGGGCTTGAGAATTCCGCCGCACGCGCCGCAGTCGACAACGCGGAAATGCGCGGTCGACTCGATGACCGCATCTGCGTCCGGTGCTATCTCGACTCCCTTTGCCGCAGCAACAGTTTCGGCGAATCCTGGGTTGGCTTCCTCGAGTTGTTCGGCCAGTGTTGTCCGCGAGATCAAACGCTGACAGTTCAGGCAGCGAACCTGTGCGTACGTGCCGTGTAGGTCGATGACATTGCGGGCTCCGGCCTTGGTGTGCAGGAGGTCGACGTTCTGGGTGATGACTCCGACGGCTCGGCCACTGCGCTCCAGCGTCGCCACCGCCCGGTGGCCCTGGTTTGGCCGGGAGCTGTCCATGTACCGCCAGCCGATGTGGTTGCGCGCCCAGTAGTGGCGCCGGAACGCGGAATCGCCGATGAACTGCTGGAAAGTCATCGGATTGCGCGGCGGGGAATCGGGCCCGCGGTAGTCGGGGATTCCGGAGTCGGTGGAGATGCCCGCGCCGGTCAAAATTGCGAGTCGGCGCCCGGACAGGAGCTCGGTAAGGGCGTCGAGGCGACTGTCACTGGTTGGCACCATTCCAGGATAGGCCGTCAGCGTCAGTAGGCGCGCGCTTCCACTTTCAATATATAGCCGACTGGGGGGCTTGCGGCAAGGCCGGGGCAGTGCCGCAGAATGGCTCTTCCGATCCCAGGTGACTGAGGGATCGGAAGAGCCATGGAAGTGGAGGGGCACGTGCCGACCCAGGGGTACGAAGACGAATTGAGCGCCGAGCAGGCTTACGTGGAGGGGCTTTACGCGCGGCTCGATGCCGAGCGTGCGCGAGTGAAGGGGAGGTACACCACAGCATTGCGGGGAGACGGCGGAAACCTCTTGCAACGCGACGACGAGGTGCGCGCCCTTGCCACCGAGGCAAAGCGGCTCGATGTGGCAGACAACGGGCTCTGTTTCGGACGGCTGGACAGTCTCGATGGTGAGCACAGTTACATCGGTCGCATCGGCCTTCTGGACGCGGACAACGAGTACGAACCGGTGCTGCTCGATTGGCGGGCGCCGGCGTCACGTCCGTTCTACGTCGCCACCGCTGCTCACCCGGAAAACATGCGTCGACGCCGCCAGTTCCACACGCGCGGACGTCGTGTGGTCGATTTCACCGACGAGGTGCTCGGCCGGCCGGGTGGTACCGAGCGGGGCGACGCGGCGTTGCTCGCGGCGGTCAACGCACCGCGCGGCAACGGAATGCGCGACATCGTGGCAACGATTCAGGCGGAGCAGGACGACATCGTCCGGCTCGATCACCCCGGGGTACTGGTGATCGAGGGTGGACCGGGAACCGGGAAGACCGTGGTAGCGCTGCACCGCGTCGCGTATCTCCTGTACACCCAGCGGGCGCGGATGGAACGTCACGGCGTACTGGTGGTCGGGCCCAACCCGGCATTCCTCACCCACATCGGCCGGGTACTACCGTCGCTGGGCGAATCCGACGTGGTGTTCATGACGACGGGTGATCTGGTGCCCGGTCGCAGTGTCACGGCTGAGGACCTTCCGGAGGCTGCCCGAATCAAGGGTTCCCTGAAGTTCCTGGACGTGCTCGCGGCTGCTGTTGCCGACCGGCAACAACTGCCCACGGAACCGGTGGTGATCGAACTCGCGGACGCTACGGTGCGGATCGACGCCGAGACTGCGCAGTGGGCCAGAGAAGAGGCACGCGCCAGTGGTCACGCGCACAACGACGCCCGGGCGGTGTTCACCGAGGTACTCACGTGGGCGCTCACCGAGCGCGCGATATCACGGATCGGCCGGGGCTGGCTGAGCCGGTCGGATCGCGACGCGTGGGAACAACTGCGGGAGGACCTGATCGAGGAGCTCACGGAACATGCCGGGTTCATCGCCGCGCTTGACGAACTGTGGCCGATCCTGACGCCGGAAACGCTTCTTGCAGAGCTGTATACGTCTACCGCGCGACTGCAGGCGGCGGGCGGCGACGACGTGCTGCTGCGCGCGCAGGGTGACGCGTGGACGGTTTCGGATGTGCCGTTGCTCGACGAATTGGTCGACCTGTTGGGCCGGGACAAACCCGTCGATCAGGCCGCCCAGCACGAACGCAAGGAGGAAGCCGCCTATGCCGCCGGCGTGCTGGACATGATGATCAGCCGCGAGGACCTCATGGACGACGAGGACCATCTGCTGGCTCAGGACATGCTGTACGCCGAGGATCTGGCCGATCGCTTTGTCGAGCTCGATACCCGCGACCTCGCCGAACGTGCTGCCGCTGACCGGGATTGGACGTACCGGCACGTCGTGGTGGACGAGGCCCAGGAACTATCCGAAATGGACTGGCGGGTGTTGATGCGTCGCTGCCCCGATCGATCCTTCACCGTGGTGGGCGATCTTGCTCAACGACGGTCTGCCGCCGGCGCGACCACGTGGAGCGCGATGATGGAACCGTACGTGCCTGGCCGTTGGGTCTACCGATCACTGTCGGTGAACTACCGCACTCCCGCCGAGATCATGAGCGTCGCTGCGGCCCTGCTCGCGGAGTTTGCGCCGTCGGTCTTGCCGCCGGAGTCGGTCAGGTCGTGTGGCGTCGCCCCGTGGTCGAAGCGAGTCGACTCCGGTGAACTCGACTCTGCCATAGCGGAATTCGTACGCGATGAAGCCGGTCGCGAGGGCACAAGCATTGTCATCGGTCCACACGGTGTGCCGGGCACAGTGCCGGCGTCGGAGACGAAGGGCTTGGAGTTCGACGCCGTTCTGGTGGTGGAACCGGAACGGATCCTGGCCGAGGGTTCCCGAGGTGCAGCCGAACTGTATGTAGCCCTCACCCGTGCCACCCAACGCCTCGGCGTCCTGCATCATGGCCCGTTGCCGGTAGCCCTGGCCGAACTTGACGAAGCCTGAGGATCAGTAGCCCGCGATTGGATCGACCAGTGCTGCGAGGGTCTCTCCGTTCGCAAACCGCGTCACGTTCTTGGACACGTGATCGGCGAACGCGGCCGGCCGCACTCCGGGGGGATTGGAATCGTGGGGAGTGATGATGGCGTTGGTCAGAGCCCACAGCGGGTGGCCGTCGGGTAGCGGTTCGGGATCGGTGACGTCGAGTCCGGCGCCGCCGATCCGTTCCGTCGCGATCGCGTCCACCAGCGCATCGGTGTCCACGAGGGAACCGCGGGCGACGTTGATCACCCAGGAGTGTGGCTTCATCGCGGCGAGTTGCGTCGCTCCGATGAGATGGCGGGTTTCGGGCGTTGCCGGGGCCGCGATGACGAAGTGATCTGCGCGAGAAAAGATTTCGTTCATACGCATTGCCGGGTAGGTCGACACGGCGCCGGGCACGGGGCTGCCGCTGCGATTGACTGCGATGCTGTCCGCCCCCTGTGCGGCCAGCATCGGGATCAACGCACGGCCGATCCCACCGGCGCCGATAATGGCCACGGTGGAACCCCGCAGTGTGCCGACCTTCGAGAAGAACTCGAACTGACGCCACGTCTTTGCCTCGATGTGGGCCGGCAGATGTTTGACTCCGGCCAGCAGCAACATCAGGGCGTGCTCTGCCACCGACGACGAGAACGCGCCCGCAGCAGACGTCCACGTGATGTAGGTGTCCTTCGGAATCACCCCGGCCTCGAACCAGTCCTCGATCCCGGCCGAGGGGAGCTGCACCCACCGGATCGACGGCGGCAAATCCCTCGGAAACGAATCCGGTGATCCGGCCCAGATCAGGGCGTCGGCCGACTCGAGCGGACTGATCAAACCGCCACCCCGAAGCACAGCACTGTCGAGCAGTGCATCGGGGGACGGGCCGATCGCTACACGTGGTGAGGTGTCAGTCGTCATGGTTTGACGCTACGCGGGCACCTCGACGAGTGGGTAGATTCCGTTCTCGTCATGTACCTCACGCCCGGTGACCGGCGGATTGAACACACACAGCATCCGCATTTCCGTGTCAGGTTCGACGCGGTGACGCTCGTGCCCGTTGAGCAGGTACATCGATCCGGGAGCGAGGTCGTACTCGGTGTTGTTGTCGAGGTCGATCAGCTTTCCGGTGCCTTCGACGAGCCAGACGGCCTCGACGTGGTTGGCGTAGTGGAAGGTGTTGACCGATCCTGCCTTGATGGTGGTCTCGTGGAACGAGAATCCGACGCGGTCGCCACCCAGGACGATGCGCTTGCTGCGCCAGTTGCCGTCCTCGCTGGTGATGTCGCGATCGGTGTCGGTGATCTCGGTGGTGGTGCGCACGATCATGGGGGAGTTCCTTTCTCTAGCTGCATACCTTGACGGTCGCTTCGGCCAGAATGGACAGGCCGTGTTCGATCTCGTCGTCGGTAATCGTCAGCGCGGGAAGCAATTTCACTACCTGGTCGGACGGGCCGGAGGTTTCCGCCAGCAATCCCTCGTCGAATGCCAGTTGGCAGACCTTGCCGGCCCGCTCGGGCTGCTCGAAGACGAGGCCCTGAACCAGGCCCCGGCCGCGGGTCGAGACCTCACCGGGGAACTGATCGGCGAGATTGGCGAAGCACTCGCTGATACGCGCGCCCTTCTTCAGGGTGCTCTTGGTGAGTGCGTCGTCCGACCAGTAGTGATCGAGTGCAACCTTCGACGTCACGAATGCCGGGTTGTTGCCGCGGAACGTTCCGTTGTGCTCGCCCGGGCCCCACACGTCGAGTTCGCGTTTGAACAGGGTGAGTGCCATCGGCATGCCGTAGCCGCCGATCGACTTCGAGAGTGTGACGATATCCGGAACGATGCCGGCCTCTTCGAAGGAGAAGAACGGACCTGTACGGCCACAACCCATTTGGACATCGTCGACGATCAGGAGGATTTCGCGATCGGAGCACAGTGTTGCGAGCGCCCGAAGCCACTCGGGGCGAGCGACATTCACGCCGCCCTCGCCTTGGACCGTCTCGACGATGACTGCGGCGGGACGGTTGATTCCGCTACCCGAATCGTCGAGGACGCGGGAGAACCACTGGAAGTCCTCGGTGACGCCGTCGAAGTAGTTGTCGAACGGCATCGGTGTCGAGTGCACGAGTGGTATGCCCGCGCCGGCGCGCTTCATCGAGTTGCCGGTGACGGACAACGCACCAAGAGTCATGCCGTGGAAAGCGTTGGTGAAGTTGATGATTGCTTCGCGGCCGGTCACCTTACGAGCCAGTTTCAGCGCGGATTCGACGGCATTGGTGCCGGTCGGGCCGGGGAACTGGACTTTGTAGTCCAGGCCGCGGGGTTCCAAGATGTTGCGCTGGAAAGTCTCGAGGAAGTCGCGTTTGGCAACGGTGGACATATCAAGTCCGTGGGTAATTCCGTCGCTGAGAATGTAGTCCACGAGTGCGGATTTCATGACCGGGTTGTTGTGCCCGTAGTTGAGTGCGCCGGCGCCGGCGAAGAAATCCAGGTAGTCGCGGCCGTTCTCGTCACGAATCCAGGATCCGGATGCGCTGGTAAATACTGCGGGCCAATCACGGCAATAGCTGCGAACCTCGGATTCGAGGGTTTCGAAAATGCTTGCTTCAACGGTATTCATATCTTCTTTGTTCCTCCGGGGCAGGTTGTTTACCAACGCGGAAACGCGCTAGTTGCCGATTCGGTACAGATCTTCGGCTTCGTGTCCATCGGGAAAGTTGTTGGGCGAGAACAGGCTCTGCCTACTGATCGGCACATCGCGCCGTCGGGCAAGCGCAGTGAAGAGTGCGATCGAAGCCTCGTTGTCGGGGCTGATCGTCGTCTCCATAGTTGTAACGCCGAGTGGTGCAGTGCGATCCATCAATGCGCCGAGCATGCGGCCGGCAATCGCCTTGCCGCGCTGGTCTTCGTCGACAGCCACCTGCCACACGAACAGGGTTTCCTGCTCGCTGGGGCGGGTGTAGCCGGAAACAAATCCGACCACACGTCCGTCTACTTCCGCAACGATGGACGTTGCACTGAAATCCCTGCACCACAACAGGTATGCATAACTCGAATTGAGGTCGAGCACTCGTGAATCACGTGCGATCTGCCAGAGCCGGACTCCGTCATCGATCTGTGGGCTTCGTAACAACACCGCGTCCGGCGCGGTGGTCGGGATAGCTCTCGTATCAACTGGCTTCATCGGTCATCTGAACGTAACAAGCATCGACACAGAAGTCATGCAGATGTCCGTTTAGGGCCGTGTGGAAGCGGGTACGGCCCAGGTGAGGCCATGTATGTGACGGTCCTCACATTATGTAACTTTTGGTGTTGTCCGAGCGACTATTTGGGGCTCGCGAGCGCCAGTGGGAGGATCGAGTGAGCGCCCGCTTGACGCAATGCGCGGGCTGCCATCGTGAAAGTCCAACCGGTGTCGGCCGTGGCGTCGACCAGGAGCACTGGCCCGCTGTGGGCACTCATATCCGGGACATCCCAGGCGTCAACCAATCCGGCTACGCGATAGGCGGAGTTTGCCGCTGAGACGGGCGGGTGTTCCGGGCGTAGTGACAGCACACCCAGATCTGTGAGTCGACCCACCTGAGCCAACTTTGCTGCGAGGCTGCTGACAAGCAGTGGGTGAGTGTGGGATTCGAGCGCCATCACACCGGTGGGTCGCTCGGCCCAATCCCAGGCCGCCAGCACGCTGATGCAGGCGCTGACCACTGCGTCCGGCGCCTCGGCATCGGGGCCGTCGAGCAACGCGCGCAGGCGCTGGCCCCAACCCAGATCCGACAGGCGACCGAGGATGCGTCCGGATTCGGGCCCGTCCTTGATCTTTCCCGACAAGTTGACTCCGAGCTTGCTCAGCCCGGTCGGCCACATCTTGCGAGGTTCGAGGTCGAAACCGGGCCGCTGCAAGCGCGCCCGAGTCTCGTCGAGCGCTGCGCTGTCGACGGAAGTGTCGTACCGCTGACCGGTGCAGTTGTCGCAGCGTCCACACTGCGAGTTGTCCGGCGTGAGTCCGGGATCGTCGAGTTGTTCACGGAGAAAAGTCATTCGACAGGTGGTGATGCTCTGGTACTCGACCATGGCGGCCTGCTCGCTCAGGCGAGCTTCGTCGAGACGGCCGTAGCGTTCGGCGTCGTAGACCCACGGTTCGCCGGTGCTGATCCAGCCGCCCTTGACACGTTTGACGGCTCCGTCGACGTCGAGCACTTTGAGCACCATCTCCAGGCGCGTGCGATTCAGTTCGACAAGGGGTTCCAATGCCGGTGTCGATGTTGCCTTTTCGGTGTCCAGGTGCTCGATCACACTGCGTACCAGGTGTTCGCGAGGGAAGGCAACCGACGCGAAGTAGCTCCAGATCTGCTTGTCTTCGGCGCCGGGAAGCAGGATGACGTCGGCGCGATCGGTCGAACGACCGGCGCGGCCGACCTGCTGGTAGTACGAGATCGGCGACGACGGAGCGCCGAGATGGATCACGAAACCGAGATCCGGCTTGTCGAAACCCATTCCGAGTGCAGACGTTGCAACCAGTGCTTTGACGCGGTTGCCCAGCAAGTCCTGTTCCAGGGATTCGCGCTCGGTGGGGTCGGTCTGTCCGGTGTAGGCGGCGACGGTATGCCCACGCTCGGACAGCAGACTTGCCAGATCTCGTGCAGCTGAGACGGTGAGGGTGTAGATGATGCCGGAACCCGGCAAGGTGTCGAGCATCTGCGCAAGCCAGGCTGCGCGCGCTGTTGCCTCGGGAATGTGCACGACGGACAGGTGCAGCGATTCTCGCTCGAGTCCGCCGCGCAGGATCAGTGTTTCCTCGCCGCCAACACCCAGTTGTGCCGAGACGTCGGCCACTACCCGGTCATTGGCCGTAGCCGTTGTCGCGAGGACGGGAATGCCGTCGCCGAGTTCGGCGATCAAGGTGCGGATGCGCCGGTAGTCCGGACGGAAGTCGTGACCCCAGTCGGACACGCAGTGCGCTTCGTCCACCACAACGAGGCCCGCATCAGCTGCCAATGACGGCAGCACCTGATCGCGGAAGTCGGGGTTGTTGAGACGCTCGGGGCTGACCAGGAGAACGTCGAGATCGTTGGCAGCTACCCGCGCGTGGATGTCGTCCCACTCGGTGACGTTGCCGGAGTTGATGGTGGCGGCTCGAACACCCGCTCGCTCGGCCGAGGCAACCTGGTTGCGCATCAGGGCCAACAGTGGCGAGACGATGACAGTCGGGCCGTGACCGGACGCACGTAGCAACTTCGCGGAGATGAAGTAGACCGCGGACTTACCCCAGCCCGTGCGCTGCACCACCAGCGCGCGCTTGCGCTGCACCACCAGAGCCTCGATAGCCGTCCACTGGTCCTCGCGCAGGCGGGCGTCTGGCCCGGCGAGTTCACGGAGCAGACGCTCGGCTTCATCGCGCAGTACGGGTGCAGTGGTGGCGGTCATGGCTTCCATGGTGCAGGACGGCACCGACAGGTGGGCGTTTCAGACCTTCTCGATCGGCTGCTGAAGTTCGGTTACCCAGCCGTCGGCGTCACCCGTGAACGCCAAGGTCACCTCGCGGCTCGGCCCGGCCGCGCGGTATCCGCCCTGCTCGATCCAGTGGCCAAGTGCCTGGTAGGCGGGTAGGCAGTTGTCCATCGACCCGGTGTGCAGGAGCGTCGCCATCTGGGGTTCGGCAGGCAGATCGGTCACGGTGAAGTCATATTCGTCACTGGGGTCCGTTTCTACTGGCAAAGCGGCGTGGACGACGGTCTTCGCCCCGTCATCGGCATCTTCGTAGTACGCGATCGCGGGGCCGGTCGGAACCAGACCGGCGCGTCCTAATCCAGCGCTGAGCTGGTCGTAGAGTCCTTGGACAACCGGGCCGATCGACGACGGGTCCATGGCTTCGGCGGTGCCGGTCAACTCCGCCACCCGGACGGTGGGCACGGACTTCACGGAAACTTCGTAGTCGGTCATCTTTCAGCCTCGTTTCGGTAAGTGACGCTCGATGGAGGATCGGGTCGGCGATGACACCGCTGCGCCGTTCACAGTAGTTGCGAGAGCGCCTGCGATGGCGGCAAAGTGCAGAGCGCGATCGCTGTCGAGTACCCATTCCACCGCGAAGGCACCGGTGAAGGCGTCACCCGCGCCGGTGGTGTCTACGGGCGTCACTGTCGGGGAATCCGCGTGAACGGTCGTGTCGCGCTCGCGCAGATCGGCACCGCCCGCGCCCAGTGTTGTGACGAGGTACGGAACTCGATCGGTGACCGAGCCGAGCTGGGTCGATTCGGTGTGATTCACGATCAGGATGTCCACCGAGCCGATCAGCTCTTCCGGAAGGTCCTGCACCGGTGAGGGATTGAGGATGACGACGGTGCCGTTTCGCCGCGCGTGTCGCGCCGCGGCGGTAACAGTGGCAAGGGGAATTTCGAGCTGGCACAGCAGAATATCCGCGCTCGCGATGGCACCGAGGTCGTGTTCGGTCAACTCGGTGACGGAAGCATTTGCGCCGGCAACCACGATGATGTTGTTTTCGGCGTCAGCGTCGACGGTAATTGCGGCAACTCCACTGGCACCGTTCACGCTACGCAGCAGTGAGGTATCCACCCCGGCGTCGGCGAGTGTGCTGCGCAATTGGGTAGCAAAACCGTCGTCGCCGACTGCGCCGACGAACGTGACGTCACCGCCTGCCTTTGCTGCCGCGATCGCTTGATTACTGCCTTTGCCACCTGGCGTAGTGGCAAAGGCAGTGCCGAGCAGGGTTTCGCCGGGGGCAGGAAATCGGGGGACCGAGGTGGTCAGGTCCATGTTGATGCTGCCGACGACAATAATGCGGGGCTTGCTCATACCTCCAGGTTATCGGCGGCAGCAGTTTTCTTCCGTCGAACCCTGCGGATGATCCGCCTGGCCTCTTCGTCGGTGGACACCGCCGGTGGTGAGCCTTCGAGTGGCTTGCGCGCTGTTTCCGGAATCATCAGCACCGCGATGCCGCCGATGACTGCAGCGATCATCATGTACATCGGCGCGACAAGATTGCTACCGGTCGAACTCTCGAGTGCCGTCAAGACCAGGGGAGTGGTGCCGCCGAAGATCGACACGGCAAGGTTGTATCCGATTGCCAAGCCGCCGTATCGGATTCCGGTCGGGAACAGTGCGGGAAGGACCGAGGGGAACACTCCGACAAACAGGAGAAGCAGTCCGCCGAGAATGGCGAGTCCGAGGAAAACGGTGACGTAGTTGCCCACTCCGATCAGCAGGTACGCGGGCAGCGACAACACGAAGAATCCGATGAAACCGCTGAGCAGCAACGGCTTACGTCCCACTCGATCGGAGAATTTGCCGACGTAGCTGATGCCGACCATCATGACGAGCATGACCACGATCATGAGAACCAGTCCGTGGGATTCGTCGTAGCCGAGGGTATTTGTCAGATAGGTCGGCATGTAGCTGAGCAGGCCGTAGTGAGCGATGTTGTAGGTCGCGACGAGCACGATGCACAGAACAAGTGGTCGCCAGTTCTCGACCAGCGTTTCGCGCAGTTTCTTCCCCGTGGATTCGTCGGCGAGAGAACGTTCTTCGGCCTGCTCCATCTGCTGGAACGCGGGTGTCTCTTCCAGTCGAAGGCGCAGGTAGAGGCCGATCAGGCCAAGGGGTCCGGCAAGGAGAAACGGTATGCGCCAGCCCCATTGGAGGAGCTCTTCCGGGCTGACCACTGTCTGGATGATCGTCACGATGCCGGCTGCTGCAACATAACCGGCCAGGGTGCCGAATTCCAGGAAGCTGGAGAAGAAACCGCGACGCTTGTCCGGGGCGTACTCGGCGACAAACGTACTGGCACCACCGTATTCGCCGCCCGTGGAAAACCCCTGCAGTAGGCGAAGGAGCACGAGCAGTATCGGTGCCGCCATGCCGATGGACTCGTAACTCGGTACGAGACCGATGGCAAAGGTGCTGCCGGCCATCAGAATTATGGTGGTGGCCAGGACTTTCTTGCGGCCGATGCGGTCACCCAGTGGTCCGAAGAACAGGCCACCCAATGGCCGGACGATGAAGGCAGCAGCGAAGATCGCGAAGGTCGACAGCAATTGCGCACTGCCACTGGCCTCTGGGAAGAATACTTTGCCGATAGTGGTGGCCAGATAGGCGTAGACGCCGAAATCGAACCACTCCATGGCATTTCCGAGCATGGTCGCTTTGACTGCCCGTTTCACCGATGCGTCGTCGGTGACGGTGACATCAGGTGATTCGGCCACTTCGAGAGCGCTGATCGAGTTCTCTGGTGTTGTCATGACATGCGCTCCCCAGCGCAATCATCGAACCGAGCGGGGCACGTACCTGATGCACGCATCTTTGTCTTGCCCACTCGCCGATGAGCCGGTTGGGAACATGATGTCCGCGGGCCCTGTGGCTCGATGCGACCCCCGTCGCTCGGCTCTGGCTCGCGGCAGTGTCCGAAGCCCTGGTGGGCTCCGGACGTCCGGCAAGTAAGACATTCACGGTATCAGCCTCACCCCCGCATGGCGGCGAGGGACTCGGCTTCGAGGAGCGGACCGACGACGGAAACTTCGACATCTGCGGCGGCGATGATCTCCGCGCATCCCAGCTTGAATCGCGGACCGCCGTCGAGGATTTTCGAGAACTCTGATTCCGTCGCCGCAAAAACTATGTGGGTGATGCCCGCCCACACCATTGCGGCGCTGCACATCGGGCATGGTTCACCGCTCGCGAACATCGTCGCATTTGTAGTGGAACCGTCTGCGGCGCCGCGGATCGCGACCAATTCTGCATGCGCCGTCGGGTCACCGGAAGACGTCACTTCGTTGCGGCCTTCGGCAATGACGGTTCCGTTCTCGCCGACGAGTACGGCGCCGAACGGCCGATTGCCGCCACCTGCGGCTTCGGCCGCGAGTGCGATTGCCCGGCGGAGGTGGACGTTGTTCATGCCGTCAAATCCAATTCTGTTCCCACGCCGGCTGCGCGGGCACGGGATAGCAGTATTCGAGCGGTGACAAGGTCTTGAAGGCCGATTCCGACCGAGTTGAACAACGTGATCTGGTCGCTCGATGTGCGCCCAGGCTTCTGTCCGGTTATGACGTGTCCGATTTCGGTGTGAAGGTCTTCAGCGGTGATGGCGCCTTCGGCAATAGCGAGCAGGGCATCTCCGGATTTGGCAAGAGTCGTCGATGTGGCGTCGACGAACAGTGATGCCACTCGCATTCCGGCAGAATCGATTTCGCGCCAATCCCCTCTCGGAGGAGCGCCGACGGCATTGACGTGAAGGCCCGGGTGGAACCAATCACCCGATACGATCGGAGAGTGTGACGGCGTCAGCGTGCACAGAATATCGACTGCCGAGGTGACGGCTCGGGGGGATTCCGATCGCTCGACGGCCAGGTTCAGATCAGCGATGCGTTCCTCGAACGTCCGGATCGTGGTCGCGGAGCGCGACCAGACGAGAACCTTCTCGATTCCGCGAACGCGTGCAATCGCGCGCGTGTGTTCCACAGCCAAGGTTCCGGCCCCGACAACGCCGAGAACAGTGCTTGATTTCCTGGAAAGATATTCCGTGGCAACAGCACTGGCTGCGGCCGTACGGATTGCAGTAATTGCTCGCCCGTCGAGCACCGCTTCGCATTCGCCGGTTTCCGCGCACGAGAGAATGATCGTAGAGCGCTGAGTCGGCAGGCCGCGAGCGGCATTGGCAGGCATGTCCGAAAGAAGTTTGACCGAACTCGACTGCGCTGTTGCCGCAGTCATCGGAATCGAGTTTCCGCCGTTCGGCAACGGCATCGCGGATGGTTGTGGGTTGAATGCGTCGCCCCGAGCCAGGTCGGCATGGGCGCGCTCGACAGCGTCGTAGATCTCGCTGCGGTCGATCAACGTCGTGATGTCGGAGTGGTTGAGAATCAAAGTCATGAATGGGTCCTTATCGGCTGTTGCCGGTGTAGGGAATGGTCAAGCAGGACGGTGCGCTACGGCCCCCGATGAATCCGCTGATCGCGACGATCGCGATGACATACGGCAGCATGACGAGCAGTGCGTATGGAATGTCGATGCCGAGAGCGGGCAATGCAAACTGCAGTGCTTGTGCGATTCCGAAGAACACGCAGGCATAGACGATGCCGAGTATTCGCCATCCGCCGGCGATGACGGCAACAACTGCGAGGTAGCCGAGGCCACCGGTCATGTTGTCGCTGAACGAATGAACTTCCGAGAGTGCAAGTTGCGAGCCGGCAAGGCCGCCCGCGGCAGCAGCAAGAAGGACACACAGATATCGAACGCGTCGTACCGGTAGTCCGGTCCAATCGGCCGAGAGTGCGTCCTCGCCGATAGCGTCGATGGTCAGACCGGGCACAGTCCGTTTGGAGAACAGAACGGCCATGGCAACGACGAGTGCGATGCAGAGATATCCGAGCAGGGTCTGGCCGAACAACGTGGGCCCGACAAAAGGTATGTCACTGAGTACGGGGATATCGACGCTGTGGAATCCGTCGATCGATTGACCTTTTCCGTCGGACAGGAGTACTCGGGATCCGAAGGTTGTCAGACCCAAGGCGAGAGCATTTCCGGCGACTCCGATGACGATCTGATCTGCGCGTAGGTGAACGCTCAGATGAGCCTGTGCGATGCCGAAAACGGTGGCCGCGATGACTCCGGCCACCACACCGAGGGCGGGGGAGCCGGTGGTAACAGTCGCAAGAACGCTCGCGAAGGCGCCGGTCAGCATCATTCCCTCCATGCTGAGGTTGAGCACACCGGCACGTTCACTGATCGATTCGCCGCTTGCCGCAACCAACAAGGGAATGGCGAAGCTGACTCCGCTGGTGACGATTCCGGTGATCACTGCAGTACTCATACCGATACAACTTCCTGGCTCGGTGCGGGCTTTCTCGTGCGCACGGCGGACGTCGTGGTCCACAGTGCGCTGCCTGCGATGAGAATGATGAGAACGGATTCGACGACTGACACGGTTGCCGCGGGAACACCCACTGCCAGTTGGAGATTGATGCCACCCGAGACCAGGAATCCGAGAAGAAGGGAAACAGCCGCGACTGCCGTCATGGACCCGCGGGCGAGCAAGCCGACAACAAGTCCGGTGAACCCCAATCCGGACGAGAAACCTTCGGCTAAAACGAAAGGTGCGGTGGCGACAATCATGCCCCCGGCGACTCCGGAAAAGGCCCCAGCGGCAGTCAGACTCAGGAATCGGGTTCGATCGACGGGGATTCCGAGACGGTGAGAAGCTTTCTGTGACAAGCCGACCGATTGCAGCTTCAGTCCGATAGCGCTGCGCTGGAGCAGGACTCCCACTGCGACGACTGCGACGAGTGCGATGAGCAGTGCGATGGTTGCGGGTGACTTGTGCAAGCCGAGTAGTGCAAGCTGGCCGGATTCTTTCAGCGGCTCGGACTGTGGAAGGGTCTCGGACGAAGTCACGGGCTGGCGCAGTAGCGCAGGTTCGTGAACAACGAGTACGACGGCCGCGAGACCCACGAAGTTGAGGAGGAGGGTCGTGATGATTTCGCTGGTACCGCGCCGAACCTTCAGGTACGCAGCGATCGACGCCCAGAATGCCCCACCGGCGGCAGCGGACGCCAGTACCAGGACGATGCCCAGTCCGGCCGGAACTCCCTCCGGAAGCGACACACCGACGGCTGTCGCGCAGATGCCTCCCAAGGCCATCTGGCCTTCGCCGCCAACATTGACCAAACCCGCCCGGTAGGCGATGGTGAAGCCCGCTGCGATGAGCATGAGCAGTGCTGCGTTGTTCAAGGACGTGCCGATGGCGAAGGGTGTCCCGAACATGCCGTCGAAAAGCGCTTCAGTGGTCTCGGCCGGGCCGGCACCGGCGGCCGCGGCGAGAAGGAGGCCGATCAGTGCGGCAATCGCGAGGGCGGCCGATCCGATGACCAGTGGGTGTCGTCTCACGCTGCCACTCCCATCATCAGTTCGGTGATCTTGTTCTGTGCAGCAGCAGAATTCGCATCAATCGGTCCCAGCAACTGCCCGCGGTAGGCCACGAAGATCCGGTCGCACACAGCCATCAGTTCGTCCAATTCGCTGGAGATGACAAGCACGGCAGTCCCGGCGTCGGCGACCCGGCGGAGTCTGTCGAGCACAAAGCTGACTGCGCCGATATCGAGACCACGGGTCGGTTGCGCTGCGACCACCGCTGCGAGCCCGTCGATCGAGAGTTCGCGGGCGAGTACAACTTTCTGCTGATTACCCCCGGACAACGAGTGCATCGGGGCGCCAGGGCCATCGGCGCGGATGGAGTATTCGTCGATCGCACTTGCCGTTCGGGCAGCCATCTTGGCGCGGTCGAGCAGTCCGAACCGCGTGTAATCCTTCAACCGGCCGAGAAGCAGGTTGTCGGTGACTGTCAACTCCGAGACGATCCCCTCAGCGTGTCGATCTTCGGGGACCACCCCGAGGCCGATCCTGGTTCGTGCTGCGGGGTCGAGACCCGTGATGTCCACCGCGTCGAGAAGTATTTTCCCGGTGTCTGCCGTTATTGCGCCGGAGAGGATCGAAGCCAACTCGCTCTGGCCGTTACCCTCGACGCCCGCGATACCGACGATCTCACCTCGATACACGGTCAGGTCGACACCGGTGAGTGCTTCGCTTCGATCCGGGCGCGTGAACGAGATGTTGGCGAGTGTCAGTCCGGGCTCGCGCGAAGCGGGGCGCCTGACCACCCGGGCGTGGGAGAGGGGCGCAGCAGAACCCACCATGTCGGTGAGAAGGTCGGAAATCGATGTCTCCGTGAGAAGCCCACCGCCACTGACTTTTCCGCCGCGCAGTACCGTTGCCGCGTCGGCTGCGCGGGCGACCTCACCGAGTTTGTGCGTGATGAGTACGACTGATGTGCCGGCCGCGGCCAGTGCATGGCATGTTCCGATCAGTGAATCGATTTCACCGGGGTCGAGGACAGCAGTCGGTTCGTCGAGTAGCACCAGCTCGGGATCTCGTAGCAGAGCTTTGACAATTTCCACTTTCTGGCGAGATCCGACGGGCAGGTCGGACGTCAACGCGTCGAGGTCGACGGTCAAGCCGTACTGCTGTGAGATGACGTCGAGCTTGGCGGTCAGCGCATCGACCGGAAGGCGAAAACCTTTGGTGCCGAGCAGGAGATTCTCACGGACGGTCATGGTCGGAATCAGGGAAAAGTGTTGATGGACCATCGCAATTCCCGCAGCTATGGCGTCGGCGGGGGACTGCGGCGTATAAGTACGGCCGTTGAGTGTCATCGTGCCTGATGACGGTGTCGTGGAGCCGAAGACGATGTTGCACAGCGTCGACTTTCCCGCGCCGTTCTCGCCGAGGATGCAGTGCACCGAGCCCGGGGCGACGGTCATCGTGACATCGGTCAACGCGGATACCGATCCGAAACGCTTGCCAACGCCGTTCAGTGTCAGTGTGGCCATTGGTCAGTACAACTTCACGGTGCCATCGGCCACGGTTGCCTTGGCCTTCGTCAACGCGGCCGCGGCTGCGGGGTCGCTGCTGCACAGCACGTAGTCGGTGCCGCCCTTGTCGGAAGTGAGTCCGAAGGGAACCTGTTCGGCGGCCCACGTGCCGTCGAGTGTCGAGGACACCGCGTATTCGATTTCGGTTCCGATGTCGGTGCGGACGTAGCCGAGATAGGTGGGATCGCTGCAGTCGCCGGGGATGGGTCCACCGCTCATGGTGCCGCCGGCTTCGCGGGCAGCCTGCTGCAATCCCTGCTTACCGAGGTTGACGATCTGTCCGAGAACGTCAGCGCCACCGGAAAATTCGGCGCTGGCAGCTTGCTTGGCCTTGGCTGGGTCGTTGAAGTCGCCGACATATTGTGGGCTGAGGACTCGAATATCCGGGCGCGTCAGTGTGGCTCCGGATTGGAATGCCGATGCTGCGTTGACAATTGCGGGGAGTTCCACGCCACCGACAAATCCGACGGTGCCGGTCTTGGACACGCTCGCAGCAACTGCGCCGGAAAGGAATTCGGCTTCGGCCTGCTGGGGGTCGTAGTAGGCCAGATTGTCGAGCGGAACTGCATCGGCCGGGCCGCCGATTTCGACGAACTTGACGTCGGGGAACTGTGCGGCGATTTTTCGGACGTCGGCGTCGGTTTGGCCGCCGACGGAGATGACCAGGTCGTTTGTCGACGCGAATCGCTGGAGGGCTTGCTGGTAGTCCGCTGCGGCGACCTGCTCGACGTAGCTGGCGTCGATCCGGTCGCCGTACGTCTCGACCATTCGCTGGTAGCCGAGGTAGCCGGACTCCATGAAGCCTGTATCCGAGATCGAACCGGGAAAGAAGACGCCGACGGAGAGGGCGTCACTCGACGGTTCGGAGTCGGCTGAACTGCAGGAAGTCAAGGTCAATGCGGTGGCTGCGACTGCTGCGAGTGCGAGAGGAAGTTTCATCGGGTTCTCCTGAGTTCGTTCGAGCACTTAGCGGTATACCGTTAAGTAGAAGAATGGAGGACCCGTATTTCGTCGGTGTTACCGATACGTAAGGGACTGCACACCGCGTCCCGGGGGATCGTGCACCGCTACGCTCAACTCGAGTGCAGAAGAAGATCGAAGGAGTGCCCGTGTCGACAGAAGTTCCGGTGGATACTCGAAAATCATTGCGAGACATCGCCTATGACGAGATTCGTGGCCGCATCGTCAATTTGGTGCTGGCTCCGGGCGCTCGACTGATCGAACGCGATCTGGCTGCTGAATTGAATGTCTCCCGCATCCCGCTGCGCGAGGCGCTCTCACTGCTGCAACAGGATGGACTTGTTGTCCTGGTGCCGAGGCAGGGAGCGATTGTCTCTCCGTTTACCGTCGACGACGTGCGGGACCTCTTCGATGTTCGCGAGAGTCTCGAAGTGCTGGCAGCGAGGCTGGCCGCTGAACGCGCGGACGCCGACTCGCTGAATGCGCTTTCTGCCCAGCTCGAAACAGCGCGGGCGGCAACCGCATTGAACGACAAGCCGGCGATTGCCGCGGCAAACGCACGGTTCCACTCGATGATTGTCGAGATGTCGGCGAACCCGCTGCTCGAGTCGTTGCTCAGGCCACTCGAGGCGCGCGTCCAGTGGCTGTTTCATCTCACCAAAGACCGTGATCCCGGACAACAGTGCGCCGAACACGAACACCTCTATGCGGCGATAGCCGAGCGCGATCCGGATCGCGCTGCTGCATCTGCATTTTCACACGTCCATTCCGGTCGGGAAATGAGCTTGCACCTCGCGTCGATCTGGGCCGAGCGCAGCATCGATCCCGTCGAAGCGACAAAGACTCGACGCCGCGGCCGCCTTCGAAGCTGAGGTGCCTGCGCCTGCCTTCAGAATGCGCGGGCGTACTGCGACGGAACTCGCGGTCCTACTTCGGCATTCAGCTCACGTGCGGCGCGCCGTGCCCAGTAGGGATCACGCAGGAGTTCGCGTCCCAACAGCACGGCCACCGCACTGCCGTCCTCGACGATCTTCTCTGCCTGCTCGGGTTCGGTGATCAGTCCGACTGCCGCTGCGGGAACCAGGGATTCGTTCTGGATCCGGCGGGCGAAGGGAACCTGGTAGCCGGGCTCGACCGGGATCTGTACACCCGGCGAATTACCGCCAGTGGACACGTCGACGAGGTCGACGCCGTAGTCGGTGAGGATGTTGGCAAGTGACACAGTCTGATCCGCAGTCCAACTGCCGACCTCGAGCCCACGCTCCTCGCTGACCCAGTCCGTGGCTGACACACGGACGAACAGGGGCAACTCGGCGGGCCACACTTCTCGAACCGCCGTGAGGATTTCGAGGAGGAAGCGGATGCGGTTCTCGAAACTGCCGCCGTAGTGATCCGTTCGCTTGTTACTGAGCGGGGAGAGGAACTGGTGGATCAGGTATCCGTGCGCCGCGTGAATTTCGACGACCTTGAACTCCGCCTGAAGCGCGCGGGTGGCTGCCGCCGCGAAGTCGGCGACGATGCCGGCAATCGCATCTGTTGTCAGTTCCGCGGGCGTTAGGTAATCACCGAATGCCACGGCGCTCGGGGCGACGGTCGTCCAGGACAGGCGGTCTTCCTGGTCGAGCGATCTACCGCCACGCCACGGAACCTTCGTCGACGCCTTGCGGCCGGCGTGCGCCAGCTGAATTCCGGGCACCGCTCCGAAGTACGCGAGCTGCGCGTTGATCTCGGCAAACGCGCGAGCCTGCCGCTCGTTCCAGATACCGAGATCGGCGGGGCTGATTCGTCCTTCCGGGCTCACAGCGGTCGCCTCGGTGAGGATCAGGCCGACACCACCGATAGCTCGGCTCGCCAGATGCGTTCGATGCCATTCGTTGGGCACTCCCACCTGATCGCCGATGACATCAGCGGAGTACTGGCACATCGGTGCCATCCACACGCGGTTGGGAATGGTGACGCCGCGCAAGGTGAGAGGTTCGAACAGCACGCTCACGGAGTAACTCCTGACTCGGGGAAGGGGAGGATCACCCGAAGGTGGTCGATCCCGTGCAACAGCGGTAACAGTCCGAATCATTCCCGAAAGGAACGCGTCGGAGCCAATGGCTAATGTGTATTCATGACTGCTGTAACTTCCACAGGCTCGGACACTCGCGACGTAGTGCACGAGGCTGCCCGCCGGGCGCGTAAGGCTTCGCGTGTCCTGGCGTTGCTGACCACAGCACAGAAGGACCGCGCGCTCCACGCCGCGGCCGACGCGGTTCTTGCCGCAAGTGATCAGATCCTGGCGGCAAATGCCGTCGATATCGACACCGCGAAGGCTGCGGGTACCGAGGAATCGCTGCTTGATCGATTGCGTCTGACAGCGGATCGCATCGAAGGCATCGCTTCGGGTCTGCGTCAGGTTGCCGGACTACCCGACCCCATCGGTGAAGTGCTCCGCGGCTCCACACTGCCCAACGGCCTGGAACTGCGTCAGCAGCGCGTCCCGCTCGGTGTTGTCGGCATGGTGTACGAAGCTCGCCCCAATGTCACCGTCGACGCGTTCGGTCTGACCCTCAAGTCGGGAAATGCTGCACTGCTTCGCGGTTCGTCGTCGGCAGTCAAATCCAACGAAGCTCTTGTGGTCGCTCTTCGTGCGTCGTTGACTGCGCAGCAGCTCCCCGAAGACGCCGTTCAACTTCTGCCGAGCGCAGACCGGTCCACGGTGACGCATCTGATTCAGGCCCGTGGTCTCGTGGACGTTGTCATCCCGCGCGGCGGCGCCGGCCTGATCAGTGCCGTCGTTCGTGACGCCACGGTCCCCACCATCGAGACCGGTGTCGGAAACTGCCACGTCTACGTACACTCGGCTGCCGATCTGGTGATGGCCGAGAAGATTGTGCTCAACTCCAAGACCCGTCGGCCAAGCGTGTGCAACACCGCCGAGACGATCCTGGTCGACAAAGCCATTGCCGACACCGCGGTTCCCGCACTGCTTCAGGCGCTGCAGATGCATGACGTCGTTGTTCACGGCGATCTGCCCGGCCTCGTTCCGGCCACCGAGGACGACTGGTCGAACGAGTACCTCACCCTCGACGTCGCACTGAAGGTTGTTGCCGACCTGGACGAGGCAGTCGAGCACATCGACACGTACGGCACCGGCCACACCGAGGCCATCGTGACGTCGGATCTCTCGGCTGCCCGCGAGTTCACCGCCCGCGTCGACGCAGCAGCCGTCATGGTCAACGCATCTACTGCCTTCACCGACGGCGAGCAGTTCGGATTCGGAGCCGAGATCGGCATCTCGACGCAAAAACTTCACGCACGCGGCCCCATGGGGTTGCCGGAACTGACGTCCACCAAGTGGATCGTCTGGGGCGACGGACACACCCGACCCGCCTGATCGTTCACCTGGACTTGCCCCACCCTTTTTAGGAGTTAACCGTGGACCGAGCTCTTCCCGATACAACACCGTTCTTCTCGAGCGTCGACGACGTGATCGAGCGTTTGGCCGAGACGGGTTACCTGTCCGACAAGGGCACTGCAACGGCAGTGTTTCTCGCCGACCGACTGGGCAAACCCCTGCTCATCGAGGGACCGGCCGGTGTCGGTAAGACCGAGTTGGCGCGTGCGGTAGCCCAGACGACAGGCGCCGAGCTGGTGCGCCTGCAGTGCTACGAAGGCGTCGACGAGGCTCGTGCGCTGTACGAGTGGAACCACGCGAAGCAGATCCTGCGCATCCAGTCCGGCTCGGACCACAGCTGGGATTCCACCAAGGCCGATGTGTTCTCGGAGGAATTCCTTCTCGCGCGTCCACTGCTCAAAGCGATTCGCCGCGAAGACCCGACAGTCCTGTTGATCGACGAGACCGACAAGGCCGACGTCGAGATCGAGGGACTGCTCCTCGAAGTTCTCAGCGACTTCGCGGTCACCATCCCGGAACTCGGAACCATCACCGCAACACGTAAGCCGTTCACGGTGCTGACATCCAACGCCACCCGTGAGCTGTCCGAGGCACTCAAGCGTCGTTGCCTGTTCCTGCATCTCGATTTCCCCGATGCAGACCTCGAACGTCGCATTCTTGCCAGCCGTGTCCCCGAACTGCCCGAAGCCATTGCCGAGCAGCTGGTCAACACCATCCGCGTTCTGCGCGGCATGCAGCTCAAGAAGGTTCCCTCGGTGTCCGAGACCATCGACTGGGGACGCACGCTCCTCGCCCTTGGCATGGACACACTCGACGACGACGCCGTACGCGCAACACTCGGGGTCATCCTCAAGCACCAGTCCGATCAGGTGCGAGCCACCGCCGAACTTCGGCTGAACTGAGGTCTGGTCATGGCACTCGGAGGTACGTCACCGATCAAGCCGGGTGGACTGGCGGCGCCATACGGTCTGCCAGGTCACCTCGTCGATTTTGTCGAGGCCCTTCGCCGACGCGGCATCATGGTCGGCCCCTCCGAGACCGTCGACGCCGGCCAGGTCATGTCGGTTCTCGATCTCCTCGATCGTGAAGCTCTCCGCGAAGGGCTGGCCTGTTCGCTGCTGCGCCGGCCCACCCATCGCGCGACCTTCGACGCCGTTTTCGACCTGTGGTTCCCGCGGGCGATCGGCGACCGTGCGGTCGGCGACGTCGACGTCAGCCTGCCTCGTAAGCCTGACGGCAGCATCGATCTACAGGCACTGCGGGAGCTGATCGCCGAACTGCTGACCGACGGCAGCGATGAGGCCATGGAGCTGACCGAGCTTCTCACTGCCGCGATGGTCGAAGAGCTGGGGCAGTACCAGTCGAGCAACGGACCGTCGTTCTCCGCGTACCAGGCGTTGCGGGATGTCGCTCCCGAAACACTGCTCAACAAGATCCTCGAAGGACTACTCGGTAATCAGCAGGGCGGTAGTGAGGGCAAGGACAACTCCGACTATCAATCGGAGGTTGCCAAGCGGACAGCGGCCCAGCGCATCGCGGACTTCCGCAAGATGGTCGAGAAGGAAACGCGTCGACGTACGGCCGAGAATCTCGGCAAGGAGCGCGTCGCCACCTACGGTGTTCCGAAGCTGGCCGAAGAAGTCGACTTCCTACGCGCGTCCGACGCGGAACTCACGACGCTCAAGAAGAACGTGACTCCGCTGGCACGGTTGCTCGCCAGCAGACTTGCCGTCCGTCGCAGTCGCAGCCGAGCCGGTTCCATCGACTTGCGTCGAACCTTGCGTAAATCGATGTCGACGGGCGGGGTGCCGATCGATCTGGTGCAGCGCAAACCCAAACGCGCGCGTCCCGAACTTGTCGTGATGTGCGACGTGTCCGGTTCGGTAGCCGGGTTCAGCCACTTCACCTTGCTGTTGGTCAACGCTCTGCGAGAGCAGTTCTCCCGCGTACGCGTATTTGCGTTCATCGACACCACCGACGAGGTCACCCGGTACTTCGATTCGAATGCCGACCTCGGATCCGCGATGTCACGGATGGTTCGTGAAGCGGAGCTGATCACGTACGACGGTCACTCCGACTACGGCCACGCCTTCGGGGTATTCCAGGAGAAGTTCGCACAGAGCATCACCAGTCGCACATCACTGCTGGTACTGGGCGACGGTCGCAACAACTACCGCGACCCAAACCTGCAATCACTCGCACAGATGGTTGCAGTGGCCAAGCACGCACACTGGCTCAATCCAGAGCCCAAGGGGCAGTGGGGGTCGGGCGACTCGGCTGCCAAGGTGTACAACGAGGTCATCAGCATGCACGAGTGCCGCTCCGCCCAGCAGCTGGCCGACGTGGTGTCCGGCTTGCTCCCGGTGTGAGACACGTAAGCTCGGCAGCTGTGCAGAAGGGACAATCGGTGGAACGTGCTCGACGCCTCGGCGTGATGGGCGGCACTTTCGACCCCATTCACCACGGTCACCTCGTCGCAGCGAGTGAGGTCGCCGACAGGTTCGGACTCGACGAAGTGATCTTCGTCCCCACCGGCCGACCGTGGCAGAAGGAGGCTCGAGGCGTCAGCCCGGCAGAGGACAGGTACCTCATGACGGTCATCGCCACCGCCTCCAACCCGCGGTTTTCCGTTTCCCGGGTCGATGTCGACCGTGAAAAAGTGACGTACACCGTGGACACACTTCGCGACCTGCGGGCTTATCATCCGGACGCGGAACTGTTCTTCATCACCGGTGCCGATGCGCTGGCCAGCATCCTTTCCTGGCAAGATTGGGAAGAGTTGTTCGCATTGGCAAAATTTGTCGGAGTATCGCGACCGGGTTTCGATCTCAACACCGAGCACCTGGCCGCGCACCTCGACACGATGCCCGCCGATGCGGTGACGTTGATCGAGATCCCGGCTCTTGCCATTTCGTCGACCGAATGTCGGCGTCGAGCAAGCGAAGACCGTCCCGTCTGGTACCTCGTACCGGATGGAGTGGTGCAGTACATCTCGAAGCGGAACCTGTATCGACCTGTCGACGCGGAGCGCCGTGACGGTGCGACAACCATGTCGGAACCGGCGCCTGGCAAGACGGCCGATTCGAACTAGAAGCAATACCAAGAAGACGAAACTGGAGAACATCGAGTGAGCGCAACAACCGAAGCCATCGACATGGCACGCATCGCGGCCCTGGCAGCCGACGAGAAGCTGGCCACTGAAGTGGTGGTGCTCGATGTGTCCGAGCAATTGGTCATCACGGACTGCTTTGTCATCGCATCCGCCGCTACCGAGCGTCAGGTGAACTCGATCGTCGAGAACATCGAAGATCGCCTCCGCGAGGCCGGCCACAAGCCGATCCGTCGTGAAGGCACCCGCGAGGGTCGTTGGGCACTTCTCGACTACGCCGAGATCGTTGTTCACGTGCAGCACGACGAGGAGCGCAATTTCTACGCTCTCGATCGTCTGTGGAAGGACTGCCCGGCAGTCGAGGTCGAAGGACTCGGCCTGAACATCCCGGGACCGGCTGACGCACACACAGTGTTCGACACCGACACGGTTGCCGAGCCGGACGCGCAGGAACCTTCACTGTGACCTCCTCGGCGCCGGGAGCGGCGTCGAATCCTGTGCGGCGGCTGATTCTGCTCCGCCACGGGCAGACCGTGTACAACGCCGATTCTCGGATGCAGGGGCAACTCGACACCGACTTGTCGGAGTTGGGGCGCACGCAAGCGAAGAGTGCCGGTCCGGTGATCGCCGACCGTGCGCCGCTGACCATCGTGTCCTCGGACCTCAAGCGCGCGTACTTCACGGCAGTCGCTGTCGGTGATGCGGCCGGGCTTCCGGTCCTCACCGACACGCGTCTGCGTGAGACGCACCTCGGCGACTGGCAGGGATTGACCCACAGCGACGTCGACGAGCAGACACCTGGGCTCCGGGCGTCGTGGCGAGCTGACGCGACATTGGCCCCGCCTGGCGGTGAAAGCCGCATCGACGTTGCGAAGCGCAGTGTGCCGGTGGTGACGGAACTTCTGGCGGCACTTCCCGACTGGGCCGAGAGGCCGGTTGTCCTGGTGGCACACGGCGGCTTGATCGCGGCGTTGACCGCTGCACTGCTCGACTTGCCGATCGACCGCTGGGCGATTCTGGGCGGTCTCGGAAATACGAGTTGGGTTCAGCTCAGCGGACACGGAGATCCGGCTTCCATCGAATGGCGACTCGACGTATGGAATGCTTCTGCGAGTGTCGCAAATGACGTCCTCTGAGAGTGCCGACGGGCAGCGCCCCGTCCTTCTGGTTATTGCCGATTCGCTGTCGTATTTCGGCCCCAAAGGCGGACTGGCCGCCGACCATCCGCGGATCTGGCCCAACCTCGTCGCCGAGGAGTTGGGGTGGGACGTCGAGCTTGTCGCGCGCATCGGCTGGACGTGTCGCGACGCTTGGTGGGCGCTGACCCAGGACCCGCGAGTGTGGGCTGCTGTCCCGCGCGCCGGGGCTGTTGTGTTTGCCGTCGGCGGTATGGATTCTCTGCCGTCACCGTTGCCCACCGCGTTGCGCGAAACCATCCGCTACGTGCGGCCACCGGCCCTACGACGCGTGGTCCGCGAGGGATACCAGTGGCTTCAACCGCGCCTGGCACCACTCGGCCGCCCCGTGGCGCTGCCACCGAAGCTGAGCGTCGAATACCTCGAGAGCTCACGAAACGCGTTGGAATACATGCGTCCCGAACTGCCGATGATCGCGACGTTGCCGTCCGTGCATCGCAGTGACGCGTACGCGAGTGTCCATGCCGGTCGTCCGGCCGCAGTATCTGCGATCACCGAATGGGCAACAGCCAAAGAGGTACCCATCGTGGATCTTGCCGAGGCGGTACGCGAAAACGTGTTCTCCGACAATGGCAACCCGGACGGAATTCACTGGGGTTGGGACGGACACATCGGTGTCGCCCGGGCCATGACTGCCGCAATTCGCGCCGCCGAAGCTCAGCGTGCGCCCACGTCCGCGAGTGAGGTCGGGTAGCGAAGTGTCAGTTGTCGTCGTCACGGATTCGTCTGCCTGCGTCCCACACGAATCTTCCGAAGCGTGTGGGCTTCAAGTCGTTCCGTTGCACATCCTTCGGGACAGCACTGATTTCCTCGAAGGCGTCGACACCATTCCCGACGACCTGTCCGGGCTCTCGACGGCTGGTGCCTCACCGGCAGAGCTGACCGAGGCCTACGGGCGCGCACTGGACCTGAGCCAGGGCGACGGTGTTGTCGCAGTCCACATCTCGCGGCAACTTTCGAGCACCTGGGACGCCGGGAGGCAGGCGGCGGAGGAATTCGGCGGCAAGGTACGCATCGTCGATTCAGCGTCCACCGGTATGGGTTTGGGGTTCCCGGCCTTGGAAGCGGCACGATTCGCAGCGACCGGATCTCCGCTCGACCTCGTGTACGACCGCGCTGTCGACGTTGCCGAACGCGGGCGCGCCTTCATCTTCGTCGACAAGCTCGACCAATTGCGTCGTGGTGGCCGGATCAGTACCGCGGCAGCGTTGTTGGGTACCGCCCTGGCGATGAAACCGCTGCTGCACCTGGTGGACGGCAAACTGGTCTTGAAAGAAAAAACTCGCACCAGCACCAAAGCGCTCGCGAGATTGGTTGATGCGGCAGTGGAGCGAGCGGGGCGCAGCCGCGTGGCCGTCGCCGTCCATCACATGAAAGCTCGGGAACGAGCCGAGGGCATCGCAGCACAACTGTCCGAGCGAATCCCGAATGTCGCCGAAACCGTGGTCACCGATTTCAGCGCAGTCCTGGGCGTGCACGTAGGCGTGGGTGCGATCGGTGTCGTGGTGTGCCCACTTCCGGAAGATGTGCCCTGACCAGTCGGTTATCCACAGACTGCCAGTTATCCCCAACACGATTTCTCTCGCTGCACAGATCAGTGGCCGCTCGCTAGCGTCGCCTCATGCGGATCAATCAAGAGCGGGAGAGGGTGCGTGATCGACTTTCCGCGATGAGCGGCGACGTCGCCCGTCCGGCAGTGCCCGAGTGGCTTCTGGATGTCGACGAGGAAGACGGATCTGAGGAGGATGCTCGGTTTTCCGCGGTGCCCGAACGTTGGCGCGGTATGCGATGGAGTCCGCACCGGCGCGGTGCAATTGTGTTGGTTTTCATTGCGCTTGCTGCCGCAGGGCTCGGTGTTTTTGCACTGTGGTGGGATTCGCCGACAATCCAGGCGGTGCCGGCACTGCCTGCAGCTGTGGGAATTCCGGTCGCGACATCGAATCAGGCTCAGCCGTCAGCGCTCGCCGATGACTCTGGCCCGGCATCCGTGGTTGTCAGTGTTGTCGGGCTGGTGCACAACCCCGGATTGGTGACACTGCCCGATACCTCACGGATCGCTGATGCACTGAGCGCGGCCGGTGGGGTGCTCGACAACGCTGACACTCTCAGCTTGAACCTGGCACAGAAACTGTCCGACGGCGATCAAGTAGTTGTTGGTGCGGTGGGTGATTCGCCGGATCAGCAGATCAGTTCGACTACAGCGGGTGGGGGGTCGGCTACGCCGAGTGTGAGTGGGGCGCCGATCAATCTGAATACTGCGACGGAAGCCGAACTCGACGCGCTTCCCGGAGTTGGACCCGTCACGGCCAGTGCGATCCTCGCGTGGCGTACGTCCAACGGAAAGTTCACGGATGTAGAGCAATTGGGTGAGGTGGACGGCATAGGCCCGGCGCGGCTCGACAAGCTGCGAGCTCTGGTCACGGTGTGAACGGGGAGGCAGAGCAGCGGGTTCTCGACGCTAGGCTTGTGCCCGCGGCGTTGGCGGTGTGGGGAGCAACTGCCGCGGGCATCGTGTTCGGGTCCGGACTTGCATGGTGCGTCGCGGTGGCTTCGGGCATTGCCTGCGCCGGCCTGGCTGTTTGCGTGTGGCGGTGGGGATCTACGGGCTGGATTCCGGTTCTATTGGTGGCCTGCGTATTCGGCGGTGCATTCAGCGCTGTGACTGCGTGGCGGATGGCAGATGTCGAAGCACATCCACTGGCGCGCGCTGCGTCGTCCGGAGGGTGGGTGACCGCGGAGGTGAACCCCACCGAGGACCCACGGGCGACGGCGTCGTCGATGGGTCTCGGTCAGGTGTATTTCCGGGCATCGGTGCGATCGGTGACCGTGGGTAATCAGCACTACGACGCACGCGGCGCCGTGACAGTACGCGCGCCGAGCGGGCTGTGGCCGGAAACGCTTCCCGGACAGGCGCTTACGATTCGGGGAAAGGTAAGCGTTCCATCGCGCTCGGATCTGACGTTGGCAGTGATCACCACCGAAGGCGGGCCGCTCGAGATCGGCGGCGCACCGTGGTATCAGCGGTGGGCCGGCGTCGTGCGGTCTCGATTTGCGGAGGTATGTGCTCAGGCGCTGGCTCCCGATGCGGCGGGCCTGCTGCCCGGTTTGGTCGTGGGGGACACCTCTGCCTTGTCTCCGGTGGTCAAGGACAACTTCACGGCGGCCGGCCTTTCTCATCTCACCGCCGTGTCCGGTGCAAACATCAGCATTCTCCTGGGCGCTGTGTTACTGCTGGTGCGGGCTGCCGCACTCGATCCGCGGATCGGGGCGGCACTTGCAGCTGTGACGATCCTGGCGTTCGTGATTGTGGCGCGGCCGTCGCCGAGTGTGCTTCGCGCCGCGGTGATGGGCACGATCGGATTGCTGAGTTTGGTGACGGGACGACGCAAACAGGCACTGCCCGCGTTGGGCGCGGCCGTCATCGTGTTGGTGATCGTAATGCCGGAACTGGCCGTCGACTGGGGATTTGTGTTGTCGACCACGGCAACCGGGGCCTTGGTGATCCTTGCGCCCGTGTGGGTCGACGCACTTCGGCTGCGCGGTTGGCCGCGGTGGCTGGCAGAGATGACGGCAGTGTCGAGTGCCGCGTTTGCTGTCACCGCGCCGGTAGTGGCCGCGATGGCAGGCACGCTCAGTGTCGTGTCGATAGCCGCAAACCTGTTGGTGGCACCGGTGATCGGAGTTCTCACGGTATTGGGGGCACTGATGGCGCTGCTCGCCTTGGTCAGTGCGCCCGCGGCCGCACTTCTGGCTTTGGCTGTGCGGCCGCCGATGTGGTGGCTGCTCTCCGTCGCAGACCGGGCTGCCTCGGTGCCAGGGGCAAACCTCACCGTGCCGTCGGGATTGCTCGGGGCACTTGTAGTCCTGGGGCTGGTGCTTGTCTCGATACTCCTGCTGTGGAATCGCATCTCGCGGTGGCTACTCGGCGCAGTGCTGACGGGACTGGTGCTGGCACTGGCGTTTCACCACGTCTTCTCCGGTGGGCGGCTGGCGCCGGGATGGGCCATGGTGATGTGCGACGTGGGGCAGGGCGACGGACTGGTGCTGGCCACGGGGGATGGCCGGGTAATCGTGATCGACGTCGGGCCCGATCCGACGTCGATGGACCGTTGCCTGAACATGTTGGGGGTCGACGATATTGCGCTCGTTCTGATCAGTCATTTTCACGCCGATCACATCGCCGGACTCGACGCCGTGCTTGCCGGTCGTTCGGTGTCGGCTGTGGGTGTCGGCCCGATGTTGTTGCCGGAATCAGGTTTTCGCGATGTGGACGCGGCCGCACGAGCCCATGGAGTTCCGCTGGTCGGTCTGCGCGCCGGGTCCACGTTTGTTCTCGGGACGGTGCAGTTCGACGTTCTCGGTCCCGTGTTGCCGGTACCCCGTGATGTCGTGGACGCGGACGCGTCGGCCAACGATCAGTCCCTGGTGCTGATGGCGCACACGAGTGCAGGCCGCATACTGTTGACCGGCGACTCGGAAACCGCGGGTGAAGCGTCGATCATGCGTAGCGGAATCGACGTGCGGGCAGATGTCCTGAAACTGCCGCATCACGGCTCACGAACTACATCGAAAGCATTTCTCGAGGCGGTTCGCCCCCGGCTGACCTTGGTGAGCGCCGGCGCCGGCAACACCTTCGGGCATCCGCATCCGCAGGTGTTGAGCGAGCTGGAATCGTTGGGCGGCGTCGTGGCACGTACCGATCAAGGTGGCACGCTCGCGGTGTACGGAAGCGTCGACGGGTCCGTGTCCGTGGTGTCGGTACCTCGTGGGACGATCTTCGGGTGAGTACTCCGGCTGGCCTCGACCCGTTGCACCTCGTTCTCGGAGACGACGAATTCCTGATCGAACGGGCAGTGTCGACGTTGATCAAGGCCGTTCGTGGTGATCGTGGGCAGGGAATCTCGGATCTGCCCATCACCCGGATGCGTGCCGGCGATGCCAATGCGCCAGAACTTGCCGAACTGCTCAGTCCGTCGCTGTTCGCGGAAGATCGTGTGATCGTTCTGGAAGCGGCAGCGGAGGCCGGCAAGGACGCCGTTGCACTGGTACTCGACGCAGCCCGCGAACCGTCCGAAGGTGTTGTGCTGATTGTTCTGCACTCCGGTGGTGGACGCGCAAAAGCACTGGCGCCCGCGCTGGAGAAGTTGGGCGCCGTAGTTCATCAGTGCGCCAAACTCAACAAATCTCAGTTGACCGATTTTGTTCGGGCCGAGTTTTCGTCCGCAGATGTCAAGGTTTCGCCCGCTGTCATCGGGGCAATGATCGAAAGCGTCGGCTCGAACCTGCGTGAGTTGGCATCGGCGTGTTCCCAGTTGGCTGCAGATACCGGCGGGAAGATCGACGTCGATGCTGTCCATCAGTACTACTCCGGCAGGGCCGAGGTGTCGGGGTTCGACGTCGCGGACAAAGTAATCGTCGGCGATACCCGGGGCGCGCTCGAAGCACTTCGCTGGGCTGACCAGATCGGAACCCCGCACGTTCTTCTGGCCGACGCCCTCGCCGACGCGGTGCATACCGTCGCGAAGGTCGGCCCGTATGCCCGGGGCGGTGATCCGTTCCGATTGGCGTCGGAGCTCGGGATGCCGCCGTGGAAGGTCAAGAAGGCAATCAAGGAAGTGAAGGGCTGGGACCCGGCGTCGATCGGCGCAGCGATGCAGATTGTTGCCGCGCTCAACGCCGATGTGAAGGGTGCGGCCGTCGACTCGTCCTATGCGCTGGAATCAGCGGTGCGTAAGGTCTGTGCGCTGCGTAAGTAAGACGCGCTCGGCACGCCGTATTATTCGAACGCATTATTTGAACGCACAATAGCCGCTCTGGTCGAGTAGACCGGAGCGGCTATTGAAACACCACTGATGACGGCGAACCGTCAACGAGGATGTGTCAGATCTTGTTTGCAGCCTGCGCGAGTGCAGACTTCTTGTTTGCAGCCTGGTTGGCGTGGATAACGCCCTTGCTGGCTGCCTTGTCGAGCTTGCGGCTGGTGGCGACGAGGAGCTCGTTGGCCTTGTCCTTGTCACCGGCTGCCGCAGCCTCGCGGAATGAACGAATCGCGGTACGCAGCGAGGACTTCACCGACTGGTTACGGAGTCGGGCCGCCTCGTTGGTACGGATTCGCTTCACCTGGGACTTGATGTTGGCCACGCGTAAAATCCTTGTCGTCTTTAGCTGGTTACGGTCGAGAAAGCTGTGGGCGCACTGATGCACCGACTGGCAAGATTACCAGTCCAGGGTCGAATATCCCAAACCGCCGCACGATGCGCCTGATTGAGAAGGTTACACGGGGTTTGCGGGGATGTTTCCGCACTGCTCAAATCGCGGACGTGTAGCAGCATGTTTGCTATGACGCCGACGGCAGACAATGTGGTGAATACAGGCTCGGCCACGACGCGGGCGCGTCCCTCCGGAGTGTTCGACGGATATGCGGACATCGGTCGCTACGAGTTGGCTTTCGACGAGATGTTCGACGCCGACGGATCAGTGCGAGAGTCCTATCGAGGGGTGTACTCCGCGCTGGCGCCGA
The DNA here is from genome assembly GCF_013277795.1 of Rhodococcus sp. MS16. NCBI lineage: Bacteria > Bacillati > Actinomycetota > Actinomycetes > Mycobacteriales > Nocardiaceae > Rhodococcus > Rhodococcus sp. MS16. The sequence goes on along the minus strand of NZ_VBTM01000006.1, from coordinate 130,074 downwards.
CGAGCAGTAAGGACCTCGGGGCCCGCGCAGACGCACTTGGTCGCGCCTTCATCGATCAGGGGGTGACGTTCTCGCTCTCGGGGCAGGAAAGCCCCTTCCCGTTGGATGTGGTTCCGCGCGTTATCGCGGCGCAGGAGTGGGCGCACCTCGAAAAGGGCATCAAACAACGGGTCAAAGCGCTGGAGTTGTTTCTGGCAGACATTTACGGCGAACAGCGGATTCTGCGTGATCACGTGCTTCCCCGGCGGCTGGTCACCTCGTGTGAGCACTTCCACCGGGAGGCCACGGGAATTGTGCCGCCCAACGGCGTGCGTATTCACGTGGCCGGGATCGACCTGGTCCGGGACGAAGTCGGTGACTTCCGGGTGCTAGAGGACAATCTGCGATCACCGTCCGGGGTCTCCTATGTGATGGAGAACCGTCGGACAATGACGCGGGTGTTCCCGGACCTGTTCATGTCGCACCGGGTGCGTGCTGTCGGTGATTATGCAACTCATTTGCTGCGCGCCCTGCGAGCCGGTGCGGCCACGAACGAAGCCGACCCAACTGTGGTTGTTCTCACACCGGGTGTCGCGAATTTGGCGTACTTCGAACACTCGCTGCTCGCGCGACAGATGGGTGTCGAGTTGGTGGAGGGCCGCGACCTCTTCTGCCGCGACAACGTCGTCTACATGCGCACGACGGAAGGTGAACGTCAGGTCGACGTGATCTACCGACGGATAGACGATGACTACCTCGACCCGATGCACTTCCGCCCGGACTCGATTCTCGGTGTGGCCGGCGTGCTCAACGCGGCCCGGGCGGGCAACGTCGTGATTTCGAGTGCTGTGGGAAACGGAGTCGGAGACGACAAACTTGTCTACACCTATGTGCCGCAGATCATCGATTACTACCTCGGTGAGAAACCGTTGCTGCAGAACGTCGACACGTTCCGTTGCTGGCTCGACGACGAGTGTGAGGAAGTACTCGACCGCGTCGCGGAACTGGTGATCAAACCCGTCGAGGGGTCCGGTGGGTACGGCATCGTGTTCGGCCCGGACGCGAGCCCGGCGGAACTGGCCGAGATCACCGGAAAGATCAGAGCCGATCCGCGCGGCTGGATCGCTCAACCGGTGGTGCAGTTGTCGACAGTGCCCACGAAGATCGGGGACGTGTTGTCGCCGCGTCATGTCGACCTGCGTCCCTTTGCGGTCAACGACGGTGACGACATCTGGGTATTGCCCGGCGGGTTGACTCGCGTGGCGCTCCCCGAGGGTTCGTTGGTGGTCAACTCGAGCCAAGGCGGGGGAAGCAAGGACACGTGGGTATTGGCCGCGGCGACATCAACCGACGCCGGGGAACTGGCGGGTGAGGAACTTGTCGGCGAACCGCCGGAATCCGCAGAACCTGACAAGGGCCCGGAACTGACTCCCTCACAACTGAATCAACAACAACAGTGATCACGCCGAAGCGGTCAACAGAACGGAGTGTGATGTAAGGATGCTTGCCAGAAATGCCGAATCTCTCTACTGGATCGGCCGTTACGTGGAACGGGCCGATGACACCGCGCGCATCCTCGACGTGACCGTTCACCAACTGCTCGACGACACGACTCTCGATCCGGATCGAACGTCGCGGTTGTTGCTTCGGGTCCTCGGAATCGACGCGCCGGAAGAGGAACTGGATGTGCGGTCGCTGACGGATCTTGTTGCGTTCAGTCGCAATCAGGTCGGATCGATCGTCGACTCACTGTCGAGCGCCCGGGAAAACGCTCGTGGCGCACGTGAGGTGACGTCCAGTGAGATGTGGGAGTGCCTGAACACGACGTACAACGGATTGGGGGAGCGCGAGCGAGCGTCGCGCTACCTCGGGCCACACGAGTTCTTCCGCTACGTCGAGGAACGCGCGGCAATGTTTGCGGGACTGGCGGATTCGACGCTCAGCCGCGACGACGGTTACCGGTTCCTGCTGTTGGGTCGCTCCATCGAGCGAGTCGACATGATCGTGCGCATGCTGCTGGCCCGTGCGGGGGACAAGCCGACGTCGCCAGCCTGGGTGTCGGTGCTGCGCTCGGCCGGCGCGCACGACACGTACCTCCGTACCTACCGTGGTGCTCTCGACGCGAACCGGGTTGTGGAGTTCATCCTGCTCGATCGGCTGTTTCCGAGGTCGGTGTTCCACTCGATTCGGCAAGCGGAGAAGTGCCTGGAGGAACTGGACCCGCAGCAGGCCAGCCGGGTCGGGATCCGCGCTGAGGCCACCCGATTGCTCGGTAGGGCACGAAGTGAGCTCGAGTTCCTCCCCCAGGGAGTGTTGCTCGAGGATTTGCAGTTGAGACTGTTGGGTTGGCAGGAGACGTGTCGCGAACTGGGTGAGGCTATTTCGTTGCAGTACTTCCATGCCGCGCCATGGGTCGCGTGGACTGACGCAAGTGCTGTCTACGCCGAGGCGACTGTGGAGGGGGAACTGTGAGTTGGCGAATGAGGGTTGTACACACCACCGGATATGCCTACGAAGCTCCGGTGACGTCGTCGTACAACGAGGTGCGACTGACTCCACGGGGTGACAACCGGCAAACGGTCATCCTGAACCGCGTCGAGACCCAACCGGCTTCGCGTGCCTACCGGTACACCGACTATTGGGGTACTGCGGTGACGGCTTTCGATCTTCATGCGCCGCATAAGGAACTGGAAGTCACCGGTCTTTCCGTTGTCGAGACGGAACCGTTTGTCGCGCCGGAAGAAAAGGTCGGCTGGGACGAGTTGGCCGGTAATTCGATCAAGGATCGGTTCAACGAACAATTGAGTTTCACGGATTATGTCCCGCGAGACGAGAAGTTCACGGCAATTGCCGAAGAATTGCGACAGGGTTTATCGCCGGAGGAAGCGGTAGTGGCCGTGTCGAAATGGGTGCACAGCGAAATGTCGTATGTGCCCGGGACTACCGGTGTCCACACGTCGGCGGTCGAAGCCTGGGCCGCACGCGAAGGTGTGTGTCAGGATTATGCGCATTTGACACTCGACATACTGCGCACCATGGGAATTCCGTGTCGATATGTTTCCGGATATCTGCATCCGACGCGCGATGCCGCTATCGGGGACACGGTGGTAGGGGAATCACACGCCTGGATCGAGGCGTGGACGGGTGCCTGGTGGGGATACGACCCGACAAACGTGATAGCTGTGAATGAACAGCATGTCGCGGTCGGGATAGGTCGGGACTATTCGGATGTGCCGCCGCTGAAGGGAATCTATTCCGGCGGTCGATCGACAGATCTCGAAGTTGTTGTGGAGATCACTCGCCTTGCGTAAAGTCCGGCAAATCTAGACGCGTGAGCATTACTGCCGTTTCATTGACGAAGAAGGTGGGAATATGTCTCCAACTGCACAGGAATTAACCGAGGTCGAACCGATTTCGGACGTCAAGAAATATGTGGCCGAAGCGGTGGGGACATTTGTACTGGTGTTCTCCGCCGTCGGCACCGCCGTATTTGCCGGTGCGAAAGTCGGAAACCTCGGAGTTGCTCTGGCTTTCGGTTTGACCTTGCTGTTTCTGGTGTACGCCATCGGCCCGATTTCGGGTTGTCACGTCAATCCCGCGGTGACCGTCGGCCAATTTGCCATCGGGCGAATCTCGGCAGTGAATGCGGGCATCTACATCGTCGCTCAGATAATCGGTGGTCTTCTTGCAGGTGTTGTCATCTACACCGTCGCAAACAGCCTGCCTGCCTACAACAGAGTCGCAGACGGCCTGGGTGCTAACGGCTGGGGAGCGCACAGCCCGTCGGCCGAGAAGAACCTCCTGGGAATGGTGGTGTCCGACGGCTACGGCATCGGCGCCACGATGATCATCGAGATTCTGTTGACCGCGCTTCTGGTGTTCGTCGTTCTGGCGTCCACCGACCAGATCTCCGACGTTCCGCTGGCCGGTGTGTCCATCGGCTTCACCCTCGCCGTGATCCACCTGATCTCGATCCCGATCGACAACACGTCCGTGAACCCCGCCCGCAGCCTTGCCGTCGCCCCATATCAGGTCGGTGCCATGGGCCAAGTGTGGCTGTTCATCGTGTTCCCGATCATCGGCGGCGCACTCGGCGCACTGATCTACCGCGCGTTGTTCGGCCGATTCAATCGCTTGAACAGCTGAGCCGCCTCAACAGTTGAGCGATTTCGGTAGTGCTTTGTCCTTCGGGTCGGCATCAGCTCCAGCTGAAGTCGGCCCGAAGTTTTGTGGCCACCAGCTCGAACTTCTTACGGTCCATGACGGCTCCTTCGCGGCGAATACCGGCTTCCGGGACGTCGAGAACACGATCCAACCTGATCCAACTTGGGCGGCCTTCGCTGTCCCACGGGCCGGACCCGATGGCGACCCAATCTCGCTCGCCGTTGCGCTTGCTCTGCGACGACAGCATCAAGCCCAGGAGTGTGTCCCCGTCTCGGCCGACAACCAGAACCGGGCGGTCCTTGCCCTGCGTCGGGTCCTCTTCGTAGGCAACCCAGGTCCAGACGATCTCGCCGGGATCGGCTTTGCCGTCGAGATCGGGGGAGTATTCGACCTTGCGGGCGCGATGCGCGGTGGGGACGGTGCGCGCCGCGACCGGTCGGCCGGACTTGCCCGTCGAGGCGTTCGACGACTGCAGTTGGCGTAGCAGTGTCGGGCCCTTGTCCAGGGCGAAGTTACCGAGGGTTCTACCGAGCTGCTTCCACATGCTTGCCATGGCGACCGAGCATAATCGCATGGTGCGCGGGAACCCTGAGCGCTTGGTGCGGGAACACCCGAGTGCTCTGTGCGGGAACCGCTGGCGCGGCGGCGGTGAGACTTGGATATCCTGAGGGTTGACAGTGGCCCGGATCCGGGCCGGTGCCGGTCCGATTAAGGGGTCTCCCATCAGCAGCTTCGCCGACAAGACGTTTACGGATCCTGCGCAGATCCGGAACTTCTGCATCATTGCGCACATCGACCACGGTAAGTCGACGCTGGCAGACCGCATGCTGCAGCTCACCGGCGTGGTCGAAGAGCGGGCGATGCGCGCGCAGTATCTGGACCGCATGGACATCGAGCGCGAACGTGGCATCACCATCAAGGCCCAGAATGTGCGCCTGCCCTGGACTGTCAACGGTGAAGAGTTTGTCCTCCACCTCATCGACACCCCCGGCCACGTCGACTTCACGTACGAGGTCTCGCGTGCGCTCGAAGCGTGTGAAGGCGCGATCCTGCTGGTCGACGCAGCTCAGGGCATCGAAGCTCAGACACTGGCCAACCTGTACCTGGCGATGGAGAAGGATCTCAAGATCATTCCCGTCCTCAACAAGATCGACCTCCCGGCTGCCGATCCCGACCGCTATGCCGAGGAAATTGCGCATATCACCGGCTGTGAACCCGGCGATGTCCTGCGCGTCTCGGGTAAGACCGGCATGGGCGTCAAGGAACTGCTCGACGAAGTAATCGTGCAGATTCCCGCACCGGTCGGTGATGCCGACGGTCCGGCTCGCGCGATGATCTTCGACTCGGTCTACGACGCGTATCGCGGCGTGGTTACGTACGTGCGCGTTGTCGACGGCCGGATCCGTCCGCGCGAGAAGATCACGATGATGTCCACCGGCACCACGCACGAACTGCTCGAGGTCGGCATCATCTCGCCCGAGCCGAAGGCCAGTATCGGCCTGGGCGTCGGCGAGGTGGGCTATCTCATTACGGGTGTGAAGGACGTTCGTCAGTCGCGAGTCGGTGACACCGTCACCACAACGCGCAACGGCGCCACACAACCGCTCGTCGGCTACCGCGATCCCAAGCCGATGGTCTACTCGGGTCTGTACCCGATGGACGGCTCGGACTACCCCGTGCTGCGTGACGCTCTGGACAAGCTCCGCCTCAACGACGCGGCCCTGGCGTACGAGCCCGAGACATCGGTTGCTCTGGGATTCGGTTTCCGCTGCGGCTTCCTGGGACTGCTGCATATGGAAATCACCCGTGACCGTCTCGAGCGCGAGTTCGGTCTCGAACTGATTTCCACGGCGCCCAACGTCGTGTACCGCGTCGTGATGGAAGACGGGTCCGAGGTCATCGTCACCAACCCGTCGTACTGGCCCGAAGGCAAGGTTCGTGAAGTGTACGAGCCGGTCGCCAAGTGCACCGTCATCGCGCCGAGCGAGTACGTCGGCGCCATCATGGAGCTGTGCCAGTCGCGTCGTGGTGAGCTCGGCGGCATGGACTACCTGTCGGAGACCCGCGTCGAACTGCGCTACGAATTGCCCATGGGCGAGATCATGTTCGACTTCTTCGACGCGCTCAAGTCCCGCACAAAGGGCTACGCCAGCCTCGACTACGAAGAGGCCGGCGAGCAGCAGGCAGACCTGGTGAAGGTCGACATTCTGCTGCAGGGCGAGGCCGTCGACGCGTTCTCCTCGATCGTTCACCGCTCCAACGCCGGTGCCTACGGTGGCCGGATGACATCGAAGCTGCGCGAGCTCATCCCGCGTCAGCAGTTCGAGGTTCCGATCCAGGCCGCGATCGGCGCGAAGATCATCTCGCGCGAGAACATTCGCGCTATCCGCAAGGACGTCCTTGCCAAGTGCTATGGCGGCGACATCAGCCGTAAGCGCAAGCTGCTCGAGAAGCAGAAGGAAGGCAAGAAGCGGATGAAGACCATCGGCCGCGTCGAGGTTCCGCAGGAAGCATTCGTGGCAGCACTGACATCCGAATCGGTCGGCGAGAAGCCCAAGAAGTAGGAGCGCATGATCACCACCTGGTTGTCCCGAGAATTCGGAATCGAGATCCCGGTACTCGGGGCACCCATGGGTGGGCGGGCCGGTGGTGCCCTCGCCGGCGCGGTCTCCGCTGCCGGTGGGCTGGGTCTGCTGGGGGCGGCCAGGTACAACACACCCGAGTGGATCGAGGCCGAAGCCGACGTGGCTCGCTCGATCGGCGGGAAATTCGGTGTCGGGCTCATGACGTGGTCACTGCCCGAGAACGAATTGATGCTCGACACCGCGATCGCGGTCAAACCGACCATGATCACCTTGTCGTTCGGTGATCCCGCCGCCTATGTCGGCCGCATCCACGATGCCGGGATTCCCGTTGTGTCACAGATCAATACGCTCGAAGACCTCCGCGTTGTCGAGGCCGCGGGAGTGGACGCCGTCATCGCGCAGGGCGGTGAGGCCGGCGGGCACACCGGCCGCATCGGAACTCTCCCGCTGCTGCAGGAGATCCTCGAAGCAACCTCGCTGCCGGTGCTCGCTGCGGGTGGAGTCGGGACCGGGCGCGGTCTGGCCGCGGTTCTTGCTGCCGGCGCGGAGGGCGTGATGATCGGGACCGCGTTGCTCGCCAGCCCCGAAACTGTCGGCCCGGATTACGCGCGTGATCGCGTCGTCGAAGCCGGGAGTGCGGACACCGTCTACACGTCCGTGTTCGACCGAGCGCGCAGTCAGCCGTGGCCGCAGCGTTGGGGTGGCCGAGCCATCGCCAACGACTTCACGGCAGCGTGGGACGGCGTCGATGCCGATGAGGGCACTCTCGCAAAGGCGTACGACCCGTCCGATCCGAACAACGGCGTCGTGTATGCCGGAGAAGCGGTGGGACTCGTGCATGGAACTCACCCCGCCGGTGACGTGGTTCGGCGGATCGGCGCGGATGCGGAGCGCCACCTATCTGCTGTGCGCCTTTCTTGACCGCGGGCGGTTGAGAAAGGCGCACAGCAGGGGACTTACGTCGCGTTGTGCGCAGGCTGGAATGCGCCGGCTTCGGCGGCCTCCTCGGCGCGGATCACGTGCACCACGGCGTTGATCAATGCCAGGTGGGTGAACGCCTGCGGGAAGTTTCCGAGATGACGGCCGGTGTGTGCGTCGATCTCCTCGGCGTAGAGCTTGAGCGGGCTGGCAAATCCGAGTAGACGCTCACACAGGTGCTTCGCGCGCTCGAGTTCGCCGATCTCGACCAACGCCGAGACCAACCAGAACGAACAGATGGTGAATGTGCCTTCCTCGCCGCTCAATCCGTCGTCGGTGGTTTCGACGCGGTAGCGCAGAACCAGGCCTTCTTCGGTGAGTTCGTCGGCGATGGCAAGCACGGTTGCCCGGATACGGGGATCGTCGGCCGGGAGGAAACGCAGGAGCGGCGCGAGAAGCAGCGACGCGTCGAGTGAATTGTGGCCGTATCGCTGGGTGAGCACACCACGAGAGTCGACGCCGTGAGCGAGGATATCCTCTTTGATCTCGTCGGCAATGGCGGACCACTGCTGCGCAAAGCTCTTCTCGCCCTGCATTTCTGCGAGCTTGGCGCCGCGGTCGAGAGCAACCCAGCACATGATCTTCGACGACGTGAAGTGTTGCGGTTCGCCGCGCACTTCCCAGATCCCGCGGTCGGGTTGACGCCAATGCTTGATGGCTTCCTCGACCTGCCGCTTGAGGAGCGGCCACAATGCTTCGGGGACACGCTCGCGGGTGCGGATGTGGAGATACACCGAGTCGAGCATGGTGCCCCAGATGTCGTGCTGCTTCTGGTCGAACGCGCCGTTGCCGATCCGTACCGGCCGCGCACCGTCGTAGCCGGACAGGTGGCTCAGTTCGGACTCCTCGAGGGTTCGCTCACCGCCGATGCCGTACATGACTTGCAAGGGGTGCGGCTTCCCGTGGTCGGAGCTGGAGACGTCGTAGATGAAGTTGAAGAAATCGTTGGCCTCGCGGTCCAGTCCGAGGGTGTAGAGGCCCCAGAGTGCGAAGGTGGAATCGCGAACCCACGCGTAGCGGTAGTCCCAGTTACGTTCTCCGCCAGGTGTTTCCGGTAGAGATGTCGTGGAGGCGGCAAGGAGGGCGCCGGTGGGGGCGTAGGTGAGCCCCTTGAGGGTGAGTGCGCTGCGCTGGAGGTAGGCCCGCCACGGATGGTCGGGGAACTTGCCGATGGTGACCCATTCACGCCACGATTTTGCGGTCTGCCACATCATCTCGGCGGCTTCGTCGAAGGTCTGCGGCGACGGCAGTTCGGACCACGACAGTGCGACGAACGCGTTGTCGCCCTCGACCAACCGGGTGCGGGCACGGGCTTCGCGCCCTTCGAGTCCGAGGCGCAGATCGGTGGTGAGGCGCAGTGACGGATGATCGCCGGGCCGCGAGGAATGGCACGTGGCCGTCGCTTCCTCGTACACCTTGCCGGTGTACTCCCAGATTGCCGCCCCCCGGTGGTAATCGAAGGCCGGTTCGCAACTCATTTCGAGTTCGACGGTGCCGCTGACACACTTCACAGTGCGGAGCAGGATGTGTTCTGCATCCCAGTCGGTGGGTGTGCGCCGATGAGTGCTGGAACGCTTGTCGACGTTGTGCCACGGGCCGAGAACCAACGCGTCGCGCACGACCAGCCATCCCGTCTCGGTCTGCCAGGTGGTCTCGAGAATGAGCCCGCCGGGAAGGTAGCGGCGAGCTGCCGGAACATTCTGGCCGTACGGGCCGATCCGGAAGTGCCCTGCACTGCGATCCAGGATCGCGCCGAAGACGCTCGGAGAGTCGGGACGCGGGACGCACATCCACTCCACTGATCCGTTCCGGGCGATCAAGCAGGATGTCTCGCAGTCGGACAGAAATGCGTAGTCGTCGATGGGTGGGAAGGTGCTTCGGTGGTGGCCTGCCGTGGTGGAGGGGACGGCCTGCATTACTTCGTCGTCGACACTCATTCGGACATTGTCCGGCCAGATCTGAGGCACGTCCACTCCACAGTCGTTCGGTGCCCGCGGCGGCGAACGATAGGGTGATGAGCGTGGAGCGAATTGCGGGTTGGTGGGACGGCGTGGAGCTGTGGATTGCCGGCCTTCCCTTCATCCCACAGGTCGTGTTGGTCCTTGCCGTTGTTGTTCCACTGTGTGCCGGCATCGCGATCGGTCTGGATCGTGGATTGTCAGCAGTGCTGTCGTCGCCGGTCTTCGAGTGGCTACGACGCACCCCAGCGGCAATCTCCGAGAAAACCCCCGAGAAATCTTTCAGAGAAGTCGAGGAAAACTGATGCCCCGCTCACGGGTCACTCTTGCACTGATCGCCCTGATCCTTCTTTGTATCGTGGCGTGGCTTCTCACTCGTTAGAGATTCGATTCGAGACCGCCGGAATGCTCTGCTAGAGTCCTCGACGTGTCCGAAGCAGCAGCTCCCCAGATCCGCCACCAGTTGGCGTTGATCGCTGTCGGCATGCTTGACGTCGCTGACGTCGCCTGTTGTTGATTTCCCTGTAGTTCGAATTCCTCGGTGGCGCACGTGCGCCCCGCTCGAACTCTTCTGCGCGTAGTTCGCGCCCCCCGACCATGGGCATCTTAAAGCCCCGTCGGCTCTTCATGTCCGAACATTCCGATGGATTCAGCCCCAGAGGTCTCGGACTTTCACGCTGTGTCAGCCCTTTTCTGTCAGCCCTCTCGGAAGGTATCTGCAATGAAACGCCGTTCCCGCACACTCCTCACTGCTATCGCGACCATGGGGGCCGTGGTACTCACAGCGTGCAGCGGTGGCTCGAGCGATACCGTCGGTGCCGATACGGTTGCCAGCGACGGTAGCGCCGGCACGATCAACCTGTTTGCCTACGCGGTCCCGAAGCCCGGCTTCGACAAGCTGATTCCCGCCTTCCAGGAGACGGAAGACGGGAAGAACGTTGCGTTCAACCCGTCGTACGGCGCCTCCGGTGACCAGTCGCGCAAGGTGAAGGACGGCGCGGAAGCCGACTTCGTCAACTTCTCCGTCGAGCCCGACATTACGCGTCTCGTCGACGCAGGCCTGGTGGACAAGAACTGGAATCAGGACGCCTACAACGGAATTCCGTTCGGATCGGTTGTCACCATCGTGACGCGTCCCGGAAACCCGAAGGGCATCAAGGACTGGGACGACCTGCTCCAGCCCGGCCTCGAGGTTGTCACCCCGAACCCGTTCAGTTCGGGCTCGGCCAAGTGGAACCTGTTGGCGCCGTACGCGGCAAAGAGTGACGGCGGCAAGAACCCGCAGGCCGGCCTCGACTACATCACCGCGCTCGTCAACGATCACGTCAAGATCCAGCCGAAGTCGGGCCGCGAAGCATCGGAAGCCTTCTTGCAGGGCAGCGGCGACGTTCTGATCAGCTACGAGAACGAAGCACTGTTCATCGAGGGCAACGGTGATCCGGTCGAGCACGTCACCCCGCCGACGACGTTCAAGATCGAGAATCCGGTCGCTGTGCTGTCGAACAGCAAGGTTCTGGAGCAGGCAACGGCGTTCAAGGACTACCTCTACACCACCGAGGGCCAGAAGCTGTGGGCCGAAGCAGGATTCCGCCCGGTTGATCCCGCGGTTGCCGCCGAGTTCACCGACAAGTTCCCGGAGCCCACGAAGCTGTGGACCATCACGGATCTGGGTGGCTGGAAGACCGTCGACTCCACACTGTTCACCAAGGACACCGGTTCCATCGCCGTAATCTACGACAACGCAACCAAGTAAGACTGCCGTGACCGACACCATTGAACGCACACCCGTGACCCGCAAACCCAAACTCGCGCGGGTCACGGGAAGCGTCGGGCCACTCGGCATCGGCGTGGCCACACTCTGGCTTTCCATCATCGTCCTGCTGCCGCTCGCGGCGCTGACCGTCACCGCTTTCGACGACGGTATCGCCGGGTTCTGGGACGCCATCACCGCACCGGTCGCGCTGGCGTCGTTGCGGGTGACGCTGTTCGCCTCGATCGTCGTGGCGTTGATCAACGTCGTGATGGGCACGATCATCGCGTGGGTGCTTGTGCGAGACGAGTTCCCGGGCAAGCGAATTGTGAACGCGATGATCGATCTGCCGTTTGCGTTGCCGACCATCGTGGCGTCGATCGTGCTGCTGTCGCTGTACGGGCCGCAGTCACCGATCGACATTCACCTCAACGCAACCCAGCCCGGCCTGATCGTCGCGCTGGCATTCGTGACGCTGCCGTTTGTGGTGCGTTCGGTGCAGCCGGTTCTGATGGAGGTCGATCGTGAAGTCGAGGAAGCGGCAGCGTCTTTGGGCGCGTCCAACTGGACGATCTTCCGTTCCGTTGTGTTGCCGACGCTGGCTCCTGCCGTGATCTCAGGAGCCGGCCTGGCGTTTGCGCGAGCGATCGGTGAGTACGGTTCGGTGGTTCTCATCGGCGGCAACATTCCGCGCGTGACGCAGGTGACGTCGCAGTACATTCAGCAGCAGATCGAAATCGATCGTCCGACCAATGCTGCTGCGGTGTCGGTGGCCTTGCTGCTCATCGCGTTCGTGACGCTGTTCGTGCTGCGTCTCTTCTCTTCTCGGGGTCAACGACGTGAGGAACGCGGCTGATGAACATTTCCACTAAATCGCGGATCGGACTGCGGTCCGTCGCGCTGCTGTACCTGTTCGTTCTTCTTGTGGTGCCGATCGGCGTGATCTTGACGCGCACGTTCGAGAACGGGATCGGCGCGTTCATCGACTCGATCACGACGCCTGCGGCGATTTCGGCACTGAATCTGTCGCTGCTCATCGTGGTGATCGTGGTACCGATCAACGTGATCTTCGGAATTGTCACCGCACTTGCCTTGGTGCGCGGGCGTTTTCCCGGTCGCGGTGTTTTGCAGTCCGTCGTCGACCTGCCGTTTGCGGTCTCGCCTGTTGTGGTCGGTGTGTCGCTGATCCTGCTGTGGGGCGCAAACGGATGGTTCGGTGGAATCGAGTCCTTGGGATTCAAGGTGATCTTCGGATTGCCTGGCATGGTGCTCGCAACCATCTTCGTCACGTTGCCGTTTGTCGTCCGTGAGGTCGAACCCGTCCTGCACGAGATCGGTGACGAGCAGGAGCAGGCCGCGGCGACGCTCGGTGCTTCGGGGTGGCAGACGTTCTGGCGCATCACGTTGCCCGCAATTCGGTGGGGCTTGACCTACGGAATCGTGTTGACCGTTGCCCGCTCTCTCGGTGAATTTGGGGCTGTCATCATGGTGTCGTCGGGCTTCCCCGGGGTATCCCAGACGTTGACCTTGCTCGTGCATTCGCGATACATCGACGATCACAACACCTTTGGTGCGTATTCGGCAGCTACTCTGCTGATGGGCATCGCCATCATTGTCCTGTTGCTGATGACGCTGCTGGACCGCAAGAGGAGCAACACATGATCACTGTGACCGGGGCGCGTAAGAACTACGGTGACTTCGCGGCGCTCGACGACGTGTCCGTCAACATCCCGTCCGGTTCCCTGACCGCACTGCTCGGGCCGAGTGGCTCCGGCAAGTCGACGCTATTGCGGTCGATCGCGGGTCTCGAGCAACTCGATTCCGGCACCATCACGATTGCGGGAAAAGACGTCACCGGCGTCTCCCCGCAGAAGCGTGACATCGGGTTCGTGTTCCAGCATTACGCTGCGTTCAAGCACATGACGGTTCGCGACAACGTCGCGTTCGGTCTCAAGATCCGTAAGCGTCCGAAGCCGGAGATCGAGAAGAAAGTCAACGAACTTCTGGAGATCGTCGGCCTCGACGGCTTCCAGCATCGTTATCCGGCACAGCTGTCCGGTGGTCAGCGTCAGCGGATGGCATTGGCGCGTGCCCTTGCCGTCGATCCGCAGGTGCTGCTGCTCGACGAGCCTTTTGGCGCGCTGGACGCGAAAGTTCGTGCAGACCTGCGCACCTGGCTCCGCCGGTTGCACGACGAAGTGCATGTCACGACGGTTCTGGTCACCCACGACCAGGAGGAAGCCCTCGATGTCGCGGATCGCATCGCTGTGCTGAACAAGGGACGGATCGAGCAGATCGGTGAACCTGCCGACCTCTACGATCGTCCGGCCAACGATTTTGTGATGTCCTTCCTCGGATCTGTCGCCAAGCTCAACGGCCAGTTGGTGCGCCCGCACGACATCCGGCTCGGCCGCGACCCCAGCATGGCTCTCGCTCAGGAAGCCGGAACCGCAGAATCGCTCGGCGTCACCCGGGCGACGGTCGAACGTGTGGTGTACCTGGGCTTCGAGGTTCGTGTGGACCTGCGCAACGAAGCGACGGGGGAGCTGTTCTCAGCTCAGGTCACGCGCGGAGACAGTGCTGCCCTGCATTTGGAAGCCGGCGAGACGGTGTACGCCCGTGCGACTCGGGTTCCGGACCTTCCGGAAGAGCCGGTGGACTCTCCGACGGTTGTGAGCCTCGTCGGCCAGGTGTGACGCGGTTTCTCACCCCTCGCGGCACACCATCACCGGGCACTGGGCGTGGTGAATGAGGCTCTGACTGGTGGATCCCACGATCGAGGCCATGAACGGGCTTCGACCGTGGCTTCCCACGACAACAAGTTGAGCCTCGGCTGAATGTTCGAGAAGCGCCTTCATCGGTCCACTTCTCTGCACGCTGCGAGTGACCTCGACCTCGGGGTACTTCTCGGTCCAGCCGGCGAGGCATTCGGAGAGCAGCGCGTTTTCGTGCTCCTCGTACGGACCCCAATCGGTGAACCGCCGCGCTTCCGAGTAGCCCCCGAGCGAGGCGTGTTCGTTCCAGGTGTGGACGGCAACGAGGGGCACACCGAGAAACGCCGCAAACTCGAAGGCGTGGCCGGTGGCGAGTTCGCTGAGTTTGCTGCCGTCGATACCGACGACGATGGGCCTGGTGTCGGTGGTGGCGTGGTCGCTGCTGCCGCGGAAGACGGTCACCGGGCAATGGGCGCGGTTCACCACTCTGATCGTGTCGGATCCCAGAAACACCGACTGCATCTCGGTGGTTCCGGCTTGTCCGAGCGAGAGGATTCGTGCGGTTTTCGAGAGTTCGACGAGCGCTGCCGCCGTGGTGCCGGAGACGAATACACGCTCGATGGTGACGTCGGTGTGGTCGTCACGAATGGCGTTCTCGGCCTCCTCGACCAACTTCGCACCTTCGGTACGGACGTGACGATCGAACATCTCTTCGTCGGTCACGGCGCCGCCTTCGCTGAAATCCGGTTGTCCGCGCAGCACATGTGTCAGGCGCAGCGGTTCGTCGAATTTCCGGGCCGCAGACGCCGCCCATCGCGCAGCGTTCACCGCACCGGGGGAGCCGTCGATTCCGGCCACGATTCCGTGTCGAACAGATGCACTGGTCATGGGAGTCTCCTCGCGTCGCCTCCTTCCAGTGTGTCCCTGCTCGCCTCGGGTTCGCTACACGGAAGCCTTTGCCCGCCGGGCAAGCACGTCGGTGGAGACCGGGGGCAGCGATCGACGTGGCCGCAATGACAGCAGGGCAGTGATGAATCCGTTACCGAGAAGTGTCATGTCGACGTTTTTCAGAACGGTTCTGCGCATCAGGGCGAGGATCGCTGCGACGCCTGTGACGGCCATCCACATGGGAAGCGGGTAGAGCGTGAGACGTTCACCGAGTCCGAAGGTGAGGGTTCGGCCGAGGAGAAGGACAGCACCGACGAGTCCTGTTGCCGCGCAAAGGCCTGACCACACTGCGATCCACCGCTGGTGGTTCCAGAACGCGACGGTGAGAAGCACGAGGACGGCGTGGCGGGCGACAAATCCGGGCAGGACAGCAGTCCAGTGGACGAAGGTTCCGTCGTTGGCGGGGAACATTCCGGTGGCAGCGGTACTCAAGGCCACGACGACTGCCAGTCCCAGTATCCATTTCTTCGTGCGACCGTCCGGAATGTACTTGTGCAGCAACGCTGCTCCGAGAATGGTGAGTGCGCCGAGGATCATGAACGCGGCATTCATCACGTCGTGTAGCGGTGAACACGAATCGGTGCTGCAGGTTGTGACGCCCAGCGAACTGATGGAATCACGCGCAAAACTGTAGGGAGTCTTCCAGGCGCCGGCTGTGAGGATCTCGACCAGTAGATACAGGACGGACAGGACCCAGGCGACGCCGGCGGTGCCGAGACGGAAATTGTGAGTGATCGTCTTGCTCCCAACTGGTTGGTGGAACCAACAGTACGGTAACAATCTGATAACGGCCTGTGAAATTGCTCAGGC
This sequence comes from Rhodococcus sp. MS16, assembly GCF_013277795.1. Classification (NCBI taxonomy): domain Bacteria; kingdom Bacillati; phylum Actinomycetota; class Actinomycetes; order Mycobacteriales; family Nocardiaceae; genus Rhodococcus; species Rhodococcus sp. MS16. Next base: position 114,188 of record NZ_VBTM01000006.1, on the reverse strand, counting down.
GGAGCGAATCAACCGGCCGGGAAGAGTTTCAGCAGCGGCGTTGTATCGGTCGATCATCGTCTCGATCAGCAGGGCGTGGGCACCGATGGTGTCTGCAAAAACCGTGCCGCCGAAAGCGGTAGTTGCGGCAGCACTGAGGCGATCGGTCAGAAGGCCGGGTGCAAGAAACCATGGCGCAACAACGATGCGGTTGGCGCCGCCTTCGCGGAGTGCGGAAATTGCGGCCCCCACGCTGGGCTGCGCCGAGGTGGCAAAACAGACTCGAACACCGGACCACTTCGTTCCGGTAGCGAGGGCGCCGGGAATCTCGGCAGTTGCGGAGTTGGCTTCCGCGTCGGACGAGCCGACCGCGGCAACCGCTACACCCACCGACGGATCGTCGGGATGCGCACCGGCTTCGAGAATTCGCTCCCGCAGCGCCTCGATCAATCGATCGTCACGACCCAGTACCTCGGCTTGGGTCACGGTCAACTGCGGGTGGCGCAGTGTGGCCGCTGCGAGGAGCCCGGGCAGGTCGACGCGGGCGTGGAAAGCGTGGCCCAGCAACATCGGAACAACAACGGCGTGAGTGTGGCCGTCGTGTGCAACACCGTCAAGGACCTGATCGATGGACGGCGCATTGAGATCGAGAAACGCCAGCCGGACATCGAGACCTGGCTGGGCTTCACGAAGAGCCGCCACGGCAGCCGTGATCGCCCGAGCGGAACGGGGATCACGGCTTCCGTGTGCAACAGCAATGAGCGGAACCATCTTCTTAGACGCGCTCGCCCAATTCGACAGCGGAAATGACGTCGCCGACCAGGCCGGCTGCGAGAGTGTTTCCACCAGCGGGATCGATCAACAGGAAGCTGCCCGTGTGGCGGTTGACGGCGTAGTCGTCGGCCACGATCGGCTCGGCTACCCGGATCGAGATCTTGCCGATCTCGTTGAGCTCGAGTGTTTCCGGGCCCTGATCCGTGGTGAGATCCTGCTCGTTGAAGCGCTCCACCAAGCTGCCGACGATGGCCTGCGTCGTGCGCGTGCCGTGCTTGAGCAGCAAGCGTGCACCTGGGCGAAGCGGCTTCTCGGCCAGCCAGCAGACGGTGGCGTCGAATTCGCCGATGGGCTCGGGTGCGTCCGACGGCGACGCGATGGTGTCGCCGCGGGAGACGTCGACGTCGTCGGCCAGGATCAGCGTGACGCTGCGCCCGGCGTGAGCGACATCCAGTTCACCGTCGGCGGTGTCGATCCGGACGACGGTGGTGCGCGTACCCGAAGGCAGGATCACCACTTCGTCTCCTGGCACGACGGAACCGGCAGCAACCTGGCCGGCATATCCGCGGTAGTCGAGGAACTCCGCGGTGCGCGGGCGGATCACGTACTGAACCGGGAATCGCAGGCCGACGCGGTGCGGCTCGGCGTCGACCGGAATCGACTCGAGGTGCTCGATCAGCGTGGGGCCGGTGTAGTACGGGGTCTTGTCCGAGCGGATGGCGACGTTGTCGCCGTGCAGAGCCGACACCGGGATCTCGACGACGTCCTCGCTTGCCCAGCCCAGTGAGCTGGTGAGTTCGTTGAACTCTGCGGAGATCGAGGTGAAGACCTCTTCGGGGTTCTCGACGAGGTCGATCTTGTTCACGGCGAGAACGAGCTTCGGGACACCGAGCAAGGCGAGAACCGCTGCGTGCCTACGAGTCTGCGCGATGACACCCTTGCGGGCATCGACCAGCAGGATCACGAGCTGAGCCGTCGACGCTCCGGAGACCGTGTTGCGGGTGTACTGCACGTGGCCTGGTGTATCGGCCAGCACGAACGTGCGCTTGGGGGTCGCGAAGTAGCGGTACGCCACGTCGATGGTGATGCCCTGCTCACGCTCGGCGCGCAGACCGTCGACCAAGAGCGAGAGGTCAGGGGTATCGAGGCCGCGGTCCACCGACGCGCGGGTCACGGCGTCGATCTGGTCGGCGAGAACGGATTTGGTGTCGTACAACAGGCGGCCCACGAGGGTGGACTTTCCGTCATCGACGCTGCCGGCAGTTGCCAGTCTCAGCAAGTCGCTCATGATCAGAAATAGCCCTCTCGCTTGCGGTCTTCCATGGCCGCTTCGGAAACTCGGTCGTCGCCGCGGGTCGCGCCGCGCTCGGTCAAACGTGATGCCGCAACCTCGGCCAGGATGGCTTCATTGTCGGCTGCATCGGAGAGAACAGCACCGGTGGTCGAACCGTCGCCGACGGTGCGGTAACGCACCGAAAGGGTCTGCAGCTCTTCGCCTTCGGCCGGTCCGCCCCAGACGCCGGGGGTCATCCACATGCCGTCGCGCTGGTACACCGGACGCTGGTGTGCGTAGTAGATGCTGGCGAGTTCGACGTTGTCGCGGGCGATGTAGCGCCAGATATCGAGCTCGGTGAAGTTGCTGAGCGGGAAGACGCGGACCTGCTCGCCGGGGGAGTGGCGACCGTTGTACAGGTTCCACAGTTCCGGGCGCTGCTTCTTGGGATCCCACTGGCCGAAAGCGTTGCGCAAGGAGAAGATTCGCTCCTTGGCGCGGGCCCGCTCTTCGTCGCGGCGAGCGCCACCGAAGACGGCGTCGAAGCGGTTCTCGGAGATCGCGTCCAGCAACGGAACGGTCTGCAGCGGGTTGCGGATACCGTCGGGACGCTCGGTGAGGCGACCGTCCGCGATGTACTCCTCGACGCTGGCCACGTGCAGGCGCAGGTTGTACTTCGCCACGACGTGGTCACGGAAGTCGAGGACTTCCTGCAGGTTGTGGCCGGTGTCGACGTGCAGCAGCGTGAATGGCAGCGGTGCAGGCCAGAAGGCCTTGATCGCCAGGTGCAGAAGCACCGTGGAGTCCTTGCCGCCCGAGAACAGGATGACCGGGCGTTCGAACTCGCCGGCCACCTCTCGGAAGATGTGGATCGCTTCGGACTCGAGGGCGTCGAGAGTATCGAACTGTGTGCCGTCGAGCTGAGGACGTGAAAGTGTCAAGTCAACTGTCATGATGCGTGCAACCCGCATTCTGTCTTGGAGGCACCGGCCCAACGACCGCTACGCGGATCGCTGCCGGGGGCTGGCTTGCTGGTGCAGGGCGCGCAGCCGATGGATGGATAGCCCTCGTCGACAAGCGGATTGACGAGGATGGAATGGGTGTCGATGTAGTTCTGCATCTCCTCGTCCGACCACGGAGCGATCGGATTGATCTTGACGAGTCCGAAGCCCTCGTCGAAGGAGATCAGCGGAGCGTTGGCGCGAGTAGGAGCTTCGACGCGGCGGATGCCGGTAACCCAGGCGCTGTAGCCGGACAACGTCTGCTTGAGCGGCGCGACCTTGCGAAGTGCGCAGCAACGGTTGGGATCGCGGGCGAAGAGGTCCTTGCCCTCCGCGATGTCCTGCTCACCGACGCTTGCCAATGCGCGAGCGTTGATGACGTTGACGCCGTACACCTGCTCGACAGCGTCACGCGTGCCGATGGTCTCGGGGAAGTGGTAGCCGGTGTCGAGGAAAAGTACGTCGACGCCCGGATGTACCTGTGCGGCAAGGTGAACCAGCACTCCATCCTGCATATTCGATGCAACGATGTACGAGTCGCCGAACGTGTCCTCGGTCCACTGCAACAGTTCCTGCGCGCTGGCTCCGTCGAGTTCTACGGCACCGCGTTCGGCGATCGCCCGAAGCTCGTCGACGGTTGCTCGCGAAATGTCCACTGTCATCGCAAATCTCCTTCGTCTGCTCGCACTGCCCATTCGGCGAACCGCTCACCTTCGTTGCGGTTCTTCGCGAACTGACGTACGACGCGGTCGATGTAGTCACCCATCTCGACGCTGGTGACCTTGTGCTGGCGCAGCTTGCGTCCGAAGGCGCTGTCGAATCCGAGGCTGCCTCCCAGGTGAACCTGGAAACCCTCCACTTGATTCCCGTCACCGTCGTCGACGAGCTGGCCCTTGAAGCCGATGTCCGCGACCTGCGAGCGGGCGCACGAGTTGGGGCAGCCGTTGATGTTGATGGTGATCGGCACGTCGAGCTGGCTGTTGATGTCGGCCAGACGTTCTTCGAGTTCCGGAACGAGAACCTGCGAGCGCTTGCGGGTCTCGGCAAACGAGAGCTTGCAGAACTCGATGCCGGAGCAGGCCATCAGGTTCTTGCGCCAGTGCGACGGACGGGCGGGAAGGCCCAGTGCGTCGAGGTCGGCGATCAGCGGCTCGAGCGTGTTGTCTGCAACGTCGAGGATGATGAGCTTCTGGTACGGGGTGAAGCGGATCCGGTCGCTGCCGGCCTTCTCTGCCGCGTCGGCGACCTGCGCCAGGATATCGCCGGACACTCGGCCGGCGATCGGCGCGAAACCGACTGCATTGAGGCCGTTTCGGGTCTTCTGGATGCCGACGTGATCGATCGGGCGCGTGGGCTTCTCCGGTGCGGGACCGTCGATGAGCGGACGCTTCAGGTACTCGGTCTCGAGAACTTCGCGGAACTTCTCGATGCCCCAGTCCTTGATGAGGAACTTGAGCCTGGCCTTCGCGCGCAGACGACGGTAGCCGTAGTCGCGGAAGATCGAGACAACACCTTCCCAGACGTCGGGAACCTCGTCGAGCGGAATCCAGGCGCCGACGCGTTGCGCGAGCATCGGGTTGGTGGAGAGTCCGCCGCCGACCCAGAGGTCGAGGCCGGGGCCGTGCTCGGGGTGGTTCACGCCGATGAAGGCGATGTCGTTGATCTCGTGAACAACATCCTGCTGACCGGAGATGGCGGTCTTGAACTTGCGCGGCAGGTTGGAGTACTTGGGGTCGCCGATGTAGCGGCGCACGATCTCGTCGATCGCCGGAGTGGGATCGAGGACTTCGTCGAACGATTCGCCGGCCAGGGGAGAACCGAGGACAACGCGGGGGCAGTCACCGCAGGCTTCGGTGGTCTTGAGTCCGACGTCTTCGAGACGCTTCCAGATCTCCGGGACGTTCTCGATCTCGATCCAGTGGAACTGAACGTTCTCACGGTCGGACAGGTCTGCGGTGTTGCGGCCGAACTCCTTCGAGATACCGGCGATGGTGCGCAGTTGCTCGACGTTGAGAGCGCCGGCGTCGCAGCGCACTCGCATCATGAAGTACTTGGCCTCGAGGAGATCGAGGTTCTCGTCGCCGGTGAAGGTGCCGTCGTATCCCTGCTCTCGCTGGGTGTAGAGGCCCCACCACCGCATCCGGCCGCGCAGGTCGCTCTTGTCGATGCTGTCGAAACCCTGCTTCGAGTAGATGTTCTCGATGCGCGCTCGCACGTTGAGCGGGTTGTCGTCCTTCTTGGCCTGCTCGTTGGCGTTGAGCGGCTCGCGGTATCCGAGGGCCCACTGACCTTCGGCGCGCTGCTTCGTGGGGCGAGCAGCGCGAGCGGGCCGTGCCTCGGCGGGCGCTGCCGAATCGGCAGTCGGGGCGGCGTCGGTTGTCGACGTCATCGATGAACTCCTGGATCTTCGGCGGTGTTGATCAGGCACGAGGCACGCAAACGCTGCAGCATTGTGACTCTGTCCGATCGGGGTGCACCGGACCGTGTCGAGTGAGGGGGCTGTCCTCGGGCTCGAAAGGCTTGCGGCCGGCAGATGTGCTCACCAAGCAGGCAGCGGAAACGCTGAAGGCTGGGGAAACAGGTGGAGATGAGCGGGGAAGGCTTGTTGATCAGTTGAAGATCAACAGCAACAGCAGTGCAGACACGTGGAACTGCACACGCGCTTGAAGTCGACGTGGCGACGCGCCACAAGTCGTACTCCTGGTCCGGTCATGCGGACCATTGTGCCACGTCAACTCGATAATTCCGACTCGGGGACCTATTTCCACGAAAAATGGGGGAAATAGCGTGCTCAGGGGACTTGGTGGTCCGGCCAGGTCGGCGAATAGGTCGGCACGCGCGATGCTGGGAGACTGGTGGAGTGAATGTCACCGCTACAACCCCCTTCGTGTTGCCCGCTCGCTCGCTCGAGGGCGTCGGGACGCGGCCGTTCGGGATCTATGTCCACGTCCCGTTCTGTGCGACGCGATGTGGCTACTGCGACTTCAACACGTACACCGCGGGCGAGTTGGGGACCTCGGCGTCGCCGCAGTCCTGGCTTGAAGGGCTCAAACGCGAACTCGACCTCGCGGCGCAGATGACCGGAGCACCGGCGGCCGAGACGGTGTTTGTCGGTGGCGGAACCCCGTCGCTGCTGGGCGGCGACGGTCTGTCCGAGGTGCTCGAGGCAGTACGGAGCAGTTTCGGTCTGGCTCCCGGTGCCGAGGTCACGACGGAATCGAATCCCGAATCGACGTCGCCGGAGTTTTTCGACGCCCTGCGCAGCGCCGGTTTCACGCGAATTTCTCTCGGTATGCAGTCGGCGGCCCAGCATGTGCTCAAGATCCTGGACCGCACGCACACACCGGGCCGGGCAGTAGCGGCCGCAAAAGAGGCGCGCGCGGCAGGGTTTGCGCACGTGAACCTCGACTTGATCTACGGAACGCCGGGGGAGCGGGATATTGATCTCGATGCTTCCTTGGATGCAGTTCTTTCCGCCGACGTCGATCACGTCTCGGCCTATGCGCTGATCGTGGAGGACGGCACTGCGATGGCGCGCAAGGTTCGCCGTGGTGAATTGCCCGCGCCCGACGACGATGTGTTGGCGTCGCGGTACGAACGGATCGACGCGCGGCTGTCCGAGGCTGGATTGTCCTGGTATGAGGTCTCCAATTGGGCGAAGGCGGAAACGGTCGAATCCGGGGATACCCGTTGCCGTCACAACCTCGGTTACTGGGACGGCGGCGACTGGTGGGGTGCCGGTCCCGGCGCGCACAGTCACGTCGGCGGAGTGCGGTGGTGGAACGTCAAGCACCCGGCGCGCTACGCGGAGCAACTCGCACAGGGTGAACTGCCCGTCGGTGGCAGTGAGGAACTGTCCGCCGACGACATTCACATGGAGCGGGTGATGCTGACCGCACGGTTGCGCACCGGCCTGCCATTATCGGAATTAACTGTGTCCGAACATGATTCGGCCGATCAGGTTGTCGCCGACGGTTTGGCGATCGTCGACGACGGCCATCTGATCCTGACCGATCGTGGTCGGCTGCTTGCTGACGCCGTCATCCGCACGGTACTGACCTGAGTAGCTACTTCGGGTAGGTGTTTGTCACCTGAGTGAAGTTGTCATCGCCCCAGGAGATGATGGTGCCGTCGGATTTCAGGGCCGACGAATGGTTGGCGCCGGCACTGACGGCGGTGAAGCCGCTACCCCTGGGCGTATTCGTGACCTGCTTGTCGTTGTCCCAGCCCCACGAGGTGATGGTGCCGTCGAATTTCAGTGCCACGCAATGGTGTGCGCCGGCGGCGACCGCAGTAAAACCGTTGCCCCGAGGAGAGCCGGTGACCACCCGGTGGCTGTCGCCTCCCCAGGAGACGACGGTGCCGTCGGATTTCAATGCCACCGAGTGGTAGTTGCCGGCGGCGATGGCAGTGAAGCCGTTTCCAGTGGGGGTGTTCGTGACCTGGTTGAAGCCGTCGTCTCCCCAGGATGTGATGGTGCCGTCGGCATTGAGCGCCACCGAATGGCTGTCTCCGGCGGCGATGGCGGTAAACCCGCTGCCGGTAGGTGTGTTCGTGACCTGTTTGTAGGTGTCCCAGCCCCAGGATGTGATGGTGCCGTCGGATTTCAGTGCCGCCGAATGGTAGGTGCCGGTGGCGATGGCGGTGAAGCCGCTACCGGTGGGGGTGTTCGTGACCAGCTTGGAGCCGTCGTTTCCCCAAGATGTGATGGTGCCGTCGGATTTCAGCGCCAGCGAATGGCTGCCGCCTTCGGCGTAGGCGGTGAAGCCACTACCTCGAGGGGTCTTTGCGGCGAGGGCGGAGCCGTCCCATCCCCAGGAGGCCACGTTTCCGAGTGGTTCGACCGGCATGTCATCTGGTCCGGCCGCAGCGATTGTCACAGCAGCAAGAGTGAGCACACCTCCAGTCAATACGACGGCGAGACCCTGTAAACGACTGACAGGGCGTAATCGGCGCCGGTGAACCATGGCTGTGCCTCTCTGCGGCAAAATCCCGCACAGGGGCGGTGTGGCACCGTCGGTAACCACTGAGCAAAGATAACGGACAGTTGGGTCAAAAGCACGCATTATTTAGGGCCATTTTTGGCCACTATGTGCGTGTGGACGAAACTGGCCACTGCGATGTGGTGGTGGGGGCTCAATTATTCGGGGCGATGCCGAACAGTAGTGCGTCGATTCCGGTTTCGAATGCCGTGTTGTTGTCTATCGATTCTGTTGTGGGTGCTGATTCTGTTGTGGGTGTGCTGATATCGGTGCTCGCATACAGTGCCGCCAGGTGCGGATAGTCGCCGTGGGCGAGTAGTGCGCCGATGTGTTCGGCCCCGCTGTTGGCAGAGGAGCGGGCGGACATTCCCGCAGATTCTTGCGCTGCGAAGCTGGTAACCCAGCCTGTGAGTAGTGCGATTCCGGTCATCGTCGCTGGTGCGCTCAGGCCGGTCGGTGACAGCGCGCCGACCATCTGGTCGAGGTAGCGCATCGACTGCGGGCCGAGGCCGGTCGGCTGGATCTGACTGAGCCAAGGGTGTCGGCGGTGAATCGCCCGCGACTGCACGGCGATGGCGAGGACGTCGGTGCGCACGTCTCCGGTCAGTGGCGGGTAGTCGTATTCGGCCCCGACGGAGTCGGCCATGAGTGCCATCAGGTCGTCCTTGCCGTTGACGTACCGGTACAACGACGCGGCGGCCGTGCCCAGTTCTTGTGCGACACCGCGCATCGACACTGCGCGGAGCCCCTGGTCGTCGGCGATTCGGACGCAGGTGTCGGCAAGTTGTTCCAGCGTGTAAGCCGGGCGGGGTCCTCGTTTGGTGTCCTCGCCTCGCAGCCACAGCGAGGCCGGTGGTCCGGCGTTGGTCATAGCACCAAGCATGCCCCACTTCGGTAGTTGCGAACACTGTTCGCAGTTGTCTATTCTCTAATTGCGAACAGTGTTCCCAATTGAGGAGGTAGACGTGCCGGCTATCGAAGTGGAATCAGTCACCAGGTGTTACGGAAAGCGCACGGTGGTCGACGGTGTGAATCTGAGCGTCCCCGCGGGGACTGTTCATGCGTTGCTCGGACCGAACGGTTCCGGTAAGACGACGATCGTGCGGATGCTTGCCACGCTGTTGCGGCCCAGTGCGGGCAGCGCTCGTGTTCTCGGTTTCGACACAGTCCTGGCCGCCGCGCAGGTGAAGAAGAACATCGGACTGGTCGGACAATTTCATGCCGTGGATCCTCGTCTGACCGGCGCCGAGAATCTCGCTATGTTTGCTCGGCTCAATGGATATGCGGCTAAGGCTGCGCGTCTGCATGTGGGGGAACTACTAGAAAGATTTGAACTCCTCGATGCTGCCGACCGGCAGGTGCAGACGTATTCCGGCGGCATGCGAAGGCGACTCGACATCGTCGCGGGAATGGTGGTGCGCCCGGCCGTTCTGTTCCTCGACGAACCGACGACGGGTCTCGATCCGCGAAGCCGACACGAAATCTACGAATACGTACGAAGTTTCGTGAACGACGGCACGACCGTCGTACTGACCACCCAATACCTCGACGAGGCCGACAAGCTGGCGGACAGCGTCACCATCATCGACGCCGGAAAAGTAGTTGCTGCCGGAACCCCGGACGAGATCGTCGAGGCTGTGGGAACAGGTCTCGACGTGGTGATCGCCGACGAGCACCGATGTGTTGAGGTCACCGAGATTGTCGGGCGATTCGGCGGCCGGCCAGGTGCTTCTCACGATTCGGCGACGGAACTGTCCTTTGCCTTCGACGGGCAGTCGATCGCGCTGCTGCCGATACTGCGGGCGCTCGACGACGCCGGAATTGCCGTGCAGGACATCGGGCGTCGCCGGGCAACACTCGACGACGCCTTCCTGGCCCTCACCGGCCACACCAGCGAGAGGATTTCCGCATGACCACGCCCACCCGAAGTGCCGTCTCGGCGTTTACCGGCACCCGAATTCTGTTCATGCGGATCGTTGCGGTGTATCGCCACGCGCCCGCACTGGTTGCAGTAACTCTTGCTGCGCCCCTTGGCATGATGCTGCTGTTCGGTTTCGTTTTCGGTGGTGCACTGTCCGGTGGCGCCGACGGGGTCGCGTATCGGTCGTATCTCACTCCGGGTGTACTTGTCCTTGTTGCGTCGATGGGCTTGGTGGTCACCGCTTCGACAGTGAATGCCGATCTGCACAGCGGCCTGACCGACAGGCTTCGCGCATTGCCCATCCATCCTGTTGCTATGCCTGCGGGTCTGGCACTGGCGGAAACCGTCACCGGCGCAGTGGCTTTGGCCGCTATGGCGGGAGTCGGGTATCTGTCGGGATGGCGGATCGACGCGTCGGCCACAGACGTGGCGCTTGCGCTAGTGCTGCTCGTCGCATTCCGGTGGGCACTCGCGTGGCTCGGGATCGTGCTCGGCAGTGCCATCCGGGACGAGCAGTTGCTCCAACAGCTCGCCCCGCTGATCTTCGGGACGATCATGCTCTCGAACGTCTTTGTCCCCACCGAGACCATGCCGAGTGTTGTTGCAACGGTGGCCGAGTGGAATCCCGTCAGTGCGGTGGTCGCGGCGCTGCGTGAGCTGTTCGGTTCGGGTACCAGTGTTGCGCCCGATGCATCGTGGCCCATGCAGCATCCCGTTGCCGCGGCGTTCGGGTGGACTGCGGTGCTGCTAGCGGTCGCGATCCCGATTGCAGTGCGGCGCTACTCGTCATCGCAGTAACCGCGCTGTCGCAGTAACCTCACCTGCGTGGCCCTCATACACAGTGCGCAATTGAATCCGTCGAAGATCGAACTGCTCAGTGCTTGGGTGCCTGGGCAACCGTGGGTCGGATCCGCCGATACCTCGAGCCTCGAGCACATCGACGCGTACCGCTTCGATGATCCGGACGGCGAGGTCGGCATCGAGACGCATCTGCTCCGCACTGCGGACGGAGCGGTTCTCCAGATCCCGCTCACGTATCGAGGTGCTCCACTAGTCGGGGCGGAAGCCTTCCTGGTCTCCACCATGGACCATTCCGTCCTGGGGCAGCGCTGGGTGTACGACGCGTGCTGCGATCCGGTGTACGTCCGCGCACTGGCAACGACCATCGTCACCGGAGGAACCGAAGCGGCGCTGGAGTTCGCTGACCCCGGCAATGCCCGTGAGGTCACAACACATGTGTTGGGTAGCGGGTCCGGAGACGTTCCGTCGATCGGGGCGGTGAACTGCTCCACCGTGGGTTCGGCAACAACGATGGGTTCGGCAACAACGATGGGTTCGGCAACAACGATCACATCCGGGACGCTGGAACTGACGGTGTACAGAGTGGTCGACGTCGAAGCAGAGTTCCGCGGACCTACCCTTACCGGTACCTGGCCCGGCCAGGCTGATCCCGTCCTCCTTGCGTCGCTGCAGATCGGTTAGTGCGAACCTTCGATAATTCCGGGCATCGCGTCGTAGTCGAAGACTCGCGCATGGAGAACGACGCGATTCCGCAGTGCTGAACGCACCGCCCGGTGCAGGCCGTCTTCGAGGTACAAGGTGCCCTTCCACTGGACGGCGTGTGGGAAGAGATCGCCGTAGAACGTGGAGTCCTCCGACAGAAGGCGGTCAAGCTCGAGGACCTTGGTGGTGGTCACGATCTCGTCGAGCCGGACCTGACGCGGCGGAAATTTGGACCAGTCACGAAGGGACAGTCCGTGGTCGGGATACGGCTTGCCGTCCATCACGCCCTTGAAAATCATGACTCCACAGTAAGGCCACCACCCGAGACTGGCGCTCGGGCGATTAGACTGCCAGTTGAGATCAGTGCACACAGCGCGCGGGAAACGGAGGTCGCAACGATGTCGAGTACCGACGACAGGCGATTCGAGGTTCTGCGCGCAATTGTCGCGGACTACGTTTCCACGCAGGATCCGGTCGGATCGAAGGCTCTGGTCGAGCGTCACAACCTTGGTGTGTCGAGTGCCACCGTGCGCAACGACATGGCGTTTCTCGAAGCCGAGGGCTACATCGCCCAACCCCACACGAGTTCTGGGCGCGTGCCGACAGACAAGGGATACCGTGAGTTCGTCGACCGCATAGCCGACGTCAAACCGCTGTCCGGGCCCGAGCGCCGCGCCATTCTGGAATTTCTGGAATCCGGCGTCGACCTCGACGACGTGCTGCGACGCGGTGTGCGTCTGCTGGCTCAATTGACCCGGCAGGTAGCCGTAGTTCAGTACCCGACACTCTCGGCGTCGTCGGTCCGTCATCTCGAAGTGGTGGCGTTGACCCCGGCGAGGTTGCTTCTCGTTCTCATCACCGACTCCGGGCGCGTCGATCAGCGCATCGTCGAGTTGGGTGACGTTCTGGTGGACGAGGATCTGTCCAGGTTGCGTGCACTGCTGGGCGGCGCGCTGGAAGGCAAGCGTCTGGCAGCAGCCTCCATCGCCGTCTCCGAACTGGCCGACGAGGCTCCCGACGATCTGCGCGACGCCGTTGTCCGGTCCGCGACGATCCTGGTCGAGACGCTGGTCGAGCATCCCGAGGAGCGTCTTGTCCTCGGCGGAACGGCCAACCTGACGCGCAACGCCTCCGACTTCTCCGGCCTGGCCGGATTCCCGGGTTCGTTGCGGGCGGTTCTCGAAGCGCTCGAAGAGCAGGTGGTGGTGCTGAAGCTGCTGGCATCGACCCAGAACGCCGGGATGGTCACCGTCCGGATCGGTGAAGAAACTCAGGTCGAGCAAATGCGCGGGACCTCCGTGATTTCGACGGGCTACGGTGCGGCCGGTACCGTTTTCGGTGGTGTCGGTGTGCTCGGTCCCACTCGGATGGACTATCCGGGAACAATTGCATCGGTTGCCGCCGTTGCCAGATACATCGGCGAAGTCCTCTCCGAACGATGACGTGCGTCGCCGCAGGCCGACGTTCCTCTTCGTGAGGTACGAGGAAAACTAGAAGTAAGAGAAGGACGAGAGAAAAAACGTGGCACGGGATTACTACGGATTGCTCGGCGTCGACAAGAACGCGACCGATCAGGAACTCAAGCGCGCATACCGCAAGCTGGCTCGCGAACTGCACCCTGACGTCAACCCGGACGAGGCAGCGCAGGCCCAGTTCAAGGAGATCTCGACGGCGTACGAGGTTCTCACCGATCCGGAGAAGCGTCGCATCGTGGACCTCGGCGGCGATCCCCTCGAATCCGGTGGGGGCGGCGGTGGCGGCTTCGGCGGTGGATTCGGTGGCGGCGGCCTCGGTGACGTCTTCGAAGCGTTCTTCGGTGGCGGCGGTGGCGCAGGCCGTGGACCTCGCGGACGCGTGCAACCCGGTGCTGATTCCCTGCTGCGCACCAAACTGACTCTCGAAGAATGTGCGACGGGCGTCAGTAAGCACGTCACCGTCGAGACCGCGATTCTGTGTGACAGCTGTGCGGGCGCCGGCACGAACGGTGATTCCAAGCCTGTCCGTTGCGAGACGTGTAACGGTGCCGGTGAAGTGCAGTCTGTCCAGCGTTCGTTCCTCGGCCAGGTCATGACGTCGCGTCCGTGCCCCACGTGCCGCGGCGCCGGCGAGACCATTCCCGATCCGTGCCACAAGTGTGGTGGCGACGGCCGCGTGCGTGCGAAGCGCGACATCACCGTGAAGGTTCCGGCGGGTGTTGCAGGCGGCATGCGTATCCGTTTGACCGCGCAGGGTGAGGTCGGCCCCGGCGGTGGACATCCCGGCGACCTGTACGTCGAGATCGTCGAGCAGCAGCATGAGGTCTTCGTCCGCGACGGCGAAGATCTGCACTGCACCATTCGTGTCCCCATGGTCGATGCGGCGCTGGGTACGACGGTCACCGTTGACACCATCATCGACGGCCCCAAGGAAATCGTCATCGAGCCGGGAACTCAGCCCGGTCACGTCGCCGTTGTTCGCGGACACGGTATGCCGAAGTTGCGGTCCGGTACGCGCGGCGATCTCCACGCTCACCTCGAAGTGGTCATCCCGAGCCGCCTCGACAACAAGCAGTCCAAGTTGCTCAAGGAATTCAAGTTGCTCCGCGATCGTGACGAGGCCGAAGTTGTCTCCACCGGGTCGCAGAACAGTGGCGGGTTGTTCTCGCGTCTTCGCGAAGCATTCAGCGGCCGCTGACAGTGGCTGCGACGGTCTTTTTCCTCGACCCCGTTCCGGGCGTCGGTGAGACTGCGGTTCTGGACGGTCCGGAGGGTCGCCATGCGGCGACCGTCCGCCGGATCGGTGTCGGTGAGCGCCTTGTACTGGCTGACGGCCGTGGCCGCGTCGCCGACGCCGAGGTGACCGCAGCCGGGAAAGACCGCTTGGAACTTCTGGTCAGTGACGTACAGGTACTCGAGCAACCGAAGCCGCTGGTGACACTCGTTCAGGCATTGCCGAAGGCGGAGCGTTCCGAGTTGGCTGTCGAGTTGGCCACCGAGGCCGGTGTCGACGCCGTCATTCCGTGGCAGTCACTGCGGTGCGTCGCCAAATGGGAAGGCGCGAAGCTCACCAAAGGCGTCGCTCGTTGGCGTAGTGCCGCGGTGTCGGCGGCCAAGCAGTCGCGCCGGGCATTTGTTCCGGAGATCGCTGAGCTGCACAAGACCGCGGCTGTGGTTGCGGTGGTTCGCGAAGCCGTTGCGCGCGGCGCCGTGGTAGCTGTTCTGCACGAGTCGGCCACCACTGCGCTGGCGGCACTTCCCCTGGCAAGTGCGGAAGAAGTATTTCTGGTTGTCGGACCTGAAGGTGGGCTCGACGACTCGGAAATCGCTGCACTCTCGGAGGCGGGCGCAACCCCCGTGCTACTCGGCCCCACTGTGCTGCGAACCTCGACGGCCGGCGCAGTTGCATTGGGGGCCATCGGTGTTCTGACCGATCGCTGGGGACCACGACCGCTGCACTGATCGGTATGTGATCTGAAGCCAATTGAGACCTTGCGCTCAGCGAAGTGTCAGCCATGACCACTATCGTTGAATTGCCCGGCGGCGTTCCGCGGGTTCGTTCGGAAATCTCAGGAGGAATGATGCGCTCACGTGCGCACAAGCGAGTTGCAGGCGCGGTGGCTGCCGTCGCGGCAATGATGCTGGCTGCGGGGTGCACCGTATCCACTGACGACAAGGCCGATCCGGCTGCGAGTGCTGTTGCCACCACGGCAACCAGCGTCGCTGTCATCTCGGTGTCGCCTGCAGAAGGCGGCACTCCGATCAACCCGCTCGACCCCATCACCGTCGAGGTCGCCAAAGGCACGTTGACGAGTGTCACCCTCACGAACTCTGAGGGTAAGGACGTCGCCGGAATCATCACGCCGGACAAGACCGCGTGGAAGCCGAGTGAGCCACTCGGCTACGGCAAGTCCTACGACCTGGTTGTCGACGCAGTCGACTCGAATGGTGTTGCCACAACCAAGAATACGACGCTCACGACGGTCGCCCCGAGCAATCAAACGCGCGCATACATCAACACGACCGGCGGCGCGTCGATCTCCGAGGGCGGCACTTACGGCGTCGGCACCGTCGTTGCGGTTCACTTCGACGAATCGATCGGAGACAAGGCCGCTGCCGAGAAGTCGCTACTGGTGACGACCAATCCGCCGGTCACCGGATCCTGGTACTGGGTGGACAGTCAGAACGTGCACTGGCGCCCGCAGGAGTACTACACGCCGGGAACCACGGTGTCGGTGAGCGCAAACATCTACGGCAAAGAGTTAGGCAAGGGTCTGTACGGCGAGCAGGACGACACCGTCGCCTTCACGATCGGTGACTCCCACATCTCCATTGCCGACGACAACACCAAGATGGTGACCGTGTACGAAAACGGTCAGGTGATCAAGGAAATGCCGACGTCCATGGGCATGGGTGGAACCGAAACCATCGGCGACACCACACTGTCCTTCTGGACACAACCAGGCACGTACACCGTCATGGACAAGGCAAACCCGGTCATCATGGACTCGTCCACGTACGGTCTGCCCATCAACTCGCGGCTCGGGTACAAGGAGACCATCAACTGGGCGACGCGCATCAGCACCGACGGTATCTATCTGCACGAGTTGGAAAGCACCGTCTGGGCTCAGGGCAACACCGACACGTCACACGGTTGCCTCAATCTCAGTGCGGCCAATGCCAAATGGTTCTTCGACTTCGCACAGCCCGGTGACGTTGTCGAGATCAAGAACACCGGTGGCGCTCCGCTCGAGGTGTGGCAGAACGGCGACTGGACCCTGTCCTGGGACCAGTGGGCCGCGGGCAGCGCCCTCGCCTGAGCTAGGTTTTCCTGGTGTCTCGGATCAAGATCTCCTACGGTTCCCACGGTCAGCAGTTCGGTCATCTGTACGTTCCCGACACCGTTGACGGCCCAGTTCCTGTGGTCATGCAAATCCACGGCGGATTCTGGAGCGGGCAGTACGGGCTGAACCTCGGCACCGCGTTTGCCGTCGAACTCGCGCGAGCTGGTGTGGCGGTCTGGAACATCGAGTACCGGCGCCTCGGGGCCGGCGGCGGCTGGCCGGAGATGTCCACAGACGTGAAAACCGCGTACGACGCGATTCCCGGGATTGTGGCCGAAGCTACCGAGATCGAATTCGACCTGACGAAGGTTCGCCTTGTCGGGCACTCCGCCGGTGGGCACCTCGCAGTCTGGTTGGCGGGGGAGAAGGACGTGTTCACGCGCCCGGAGCGCGTTGTCGCGCAGGCCGCAGCACTGGATCTTGCGTCGGCGGCCGAGCGTGGTCGACGGATCAGCTACATCGAGGATCTTTTCGGCATCCCCTTCGAATCGGATCCGGATCTGTATCGGAGTGCGTCGCCGCAACATCGGTTACCGATCGGCGTTCCCGTCGTATGTGTGACGGGCAGCGATGATCTGCAAGTCCCAGCCAAGGTCAGTGCGCGGTACGTGAAAGCGGCGCAGGCAGCCGGTGATCCCGTGGCATTGCGTGTGGTCGAGGGCGAGGGGCACGATGCGTTTCTCTCGCCCGGGGCCGAGTCGTGGAGGGTCTCCCGTGAACTGGTTCTAGAAGACCCACCGGCTACGTCACACTGATACCAGAGCCTTTTTGCCCGGCAGGATGAACGCGACGACGATCGCGCCGACGAGCAGTGCGAGGCCGCCCGCCCAACTGGCGGCCGAGATCGCGTCGGCATACGCGGCACCGGCTGCGTCGAGTAGCGGCTGCGCTCGAGCCGCGGCCAATGGATTGTGGGCCATCTCTTCGGCGACCAGGGAAGCGCCGCCGACGGATTCTCCGGATACTTCAAGTGCGTATGCGGCTTGCTCGGCCAGTTCGCCGGTCAGTTGCGGGACCTGCATTCCGCTGATGAATCCTGCAATCGAATCTTTGTAGCTTGCAGCCAGAATCGAGCCGAGGATGGCAATTCCGAGTGATCCGCCGAGTTCGATGGCAGTGTCGTTGAGACCGCCGGCACCGCCAAGATCGTCCTCGGAGAAGTTGTCCATGATGGCGTCGGTGGCCGGTGGTTCACTGAGGCCGATGCCGAGACCGAGCAGGATCAGCGGGACCGCGAACATCCAGTAGCCGGAGTCACCGTCCACCTGCGTGAGGATGACGACGCCGATCGCAGCGATGAGCATGCCACCGACGATGGATGCGCGTACACCGATCAGCGGGGTGATCCGGCCGCTGACCACGGCACCGATCGACACGGCAATTGCCAAGGGCAACAGACGGACACCGGTCTCGAGTGCTCCGTATCCGAGAATGAACTGGAATTGCTGCGAGATGTAGTAGATAGCGCCGAATGCGGCCAGGAACAGAAGCAGTACGGCAAGTGTTGCGCCGCCGACCACACGCTGACCGAGTTTACGGACGTCGAGTAGCGGTTGGGGATGCCGCAGTTCCCAGACGATAAACGTCGCGAGGCCGAGTGCGGCGAGCACCGCTGCGCTGATAGGCCCGGCGGTCCACCCGAAGTGAAAACCGTTGATGATCGAGTAGACAAGTGCGCCGATGGTGACGACCGACAGCGCGCCGCCGATCCAGTCGATGCGACCGAGGTGCTCGGCCTTGCTCGGCGGCACCAGGAATACGGCGGCCAGGGCCGCAATTGCTGCGATCGGGACGTTGATCAGGAATGTGGCACTCCAGGAATGGCTTTCGAGAATCCACCCGGCCAGCAGAGGGCCGAGCGCGATGGCAAGACCCGAGGTGGCTGCCCACGCTGCGATAGCGCGTGAGCGTTCGGATTTCGGGAAGGTCGCGACCAGGAGTGACAGCGTCGCGGGCATGATGATCGCGGCACCGACGCCCATGATCATGCGGGCCGCGATGACGGCGGTGGTGGTGTCGGCAATGCTGCCGAAGACTGCGCCGCCGGCGAACACCGCGAGTCCGGCGAGGAGTGCACCGCGACGACTGTACTTGTCGCCGATCACGCCGAACAGCAGCATCAACGCGGCGTAGGGGACCGTGTAGCCGTCGATGACCCATTGAAGTTGTGTGCTGGTGAGTCCGAGGTCGCGGGTCATGTCCGGCGCCGCGACGATCAGTGCCGTGTTGGCCATGACCACGATCAGCAAGCTCAGACACAGCACCCCGAGCGCGGCCCATCGCCGTGGATACGGCTGGTCCATTTCTGTGACCGGTTTGCTCACGAGTGTTGTCATGGCGCGACTCCGTTTCTGATCTATTTGCACAGTGCTGTGTAAGTTAATAACTTGCACACCATTGTGCAACTATCATTGATGTAGATCACACGAGGAAGGTGGACAACGCGTTGACGGAATCGGGAACTGCTGTGCCGGCAACGCGGCAGCGACGCAGTCAGGCGCGGGCGAACCGCAGTCGCATCATCGAAGCGGCGATCACAGCATTTGCAGTCGATCCCGACGCCAGCATGGACGACGTCGCAAAAGCCGCCGGCGTCGTGCGGCGGACCGTGTACGCACACTTCGAGAGCCGTGACGCCCTGATCAACGGAATCGTGGACGAGGCGTCCGCTGATCTGGTGGCGGCATTGAGTCGCGCGGGGGAGCCGCCAGAGAACCCGGAACTTGCGACCGCCGTGCTGGCGTTGTTGGCCTGGCCGGTGGGAGATCGGTTCCGGGTGCTGCTCAGTTTCGCCCGAAAGGAATTGGGTGAGCAGCGCATCCTCGACCTGATGGAACCCGCTCGCGCCTTGAGTATCAGGGTTGTCGAGCAAGGCCAGCGAGAAGGTATCTTCTCGACCTATCTGCCGGCCGAAACCTTGGTTGCGATGACCGAATCGGTGACCATCACGCTGTTCGACCAGGCAAACAGTGGGGTGATCACGGACTCGGGAGAGTCCTTCGCGATCGTGTGTCTCGTCCTGGTCGGGATCAGCCCGGAACGCAGCGCGGAGATAGTCGCGGACGCCTGGAAATGGATCCGAAAGTCAGTGCCGCCCGTTGCGCCCGGGGATTAACAAGTGGGCGGTGTCGGACTCGGGCGCTAGACTTCGAAGTATCGGAGCCCTCGGGTCGAGCGGGCTCTTTCGGACCAGGAAGCAGGCCATATTCTCCACGTGAGTGAACACAGTGAGTTCGGCGGCAACCGTACATCCACCGTTACCGAGCGCGCTCTGCCCACAGAGCGCACCGTCCGATCGAGTATGGACCTGGCGCCGGAGACCGTGCGTCAACTCCTGGGATCGACGGACGAAAATCTCACCGCGATCGAACGTGAGCTTTCTGCCGATATTCACGTTCGTGGCGGCACCATCACACTGTCCGGAACACCGGCCGACGTTGCTCTCGCGGAGCGGGTATTCGCCGAGCTGGCCGTGATGGCCAGGCGCGGGCAGCCCATCGCACCCGACGCCGTCCGCAGAACCATCGGCATGCTCACCAACGAGGTCGGGGAGTCCCCGGCCGAGGTGCTCTCGCTCGACATTTTGTCGCGGCGCGGCAAGACAATTCGTCCCAAGACGCTCAACCAGAAGCGCTACGTCGACGCGATCGACGAGAACACCATCGTCTTCGGCATCGGGCCGGCAGGCACCGGTAAGACGTACCTTGCGATGGCCAAGGCTGTGCAGGCCTTGCAGTCCAAGTCGGTCTCACGCATCATCCTGACCCGTCCGGCCGTCGAGGCGGGCGAGCGGTTGGGATTCCTGCCTGGCACGTTGCACGAGAAAATCGATCCGTACCTGCGCCCCTTGCACGACGCCTTGCACGACATGATGGATCCCGAAGCCATTCCGAAGTTGATGGCAGCCGGGGTCATCGAAGTAGCGCCACTGGCGTACATGCGTGGTCGCACCCTGAATGACGCGTTCATCATCCTGGACGAGGCGCAGAACACCACGGCCGAACAGATGAAGATGTTCCTCACCAGGCTCGGATTCGGATCCAAGATCGTTGTCACCGGAGACGTCACGCAGGTCGACCTGCCTGGTGGTGCTCGATCGGGCCTACGGGCGGCATCCGAAATCCTTACGGGCATCAACGATATCCACTTCGCGAAGCTCGACAGCAGCGACGTTGTTCGCCATCGATTGGTCTCCGACATCGTCGACGCCTATGAACGCCACGAAACGGATCGCGACGGGGAGCCGAGGCTCGGCAACCGAGCACAACGCCGCGCTGCGCATGCTCATTCACCTCGACGGTAGGCTGAGCGACGCAGCAACCCCTACTTTTCCCAGGAAAGAGCGTCGCACATGAGCATCGAGGTCTCGAACGAATCGGGCATGGACATCTCCGAACCGGAGTTGATCAGTGTCGCCCGTTTCGTGATCGCACGGATGGATGTCCATCCGGCGGCCGAGCTGTCGATGGTTCTCGTCGACTCCGCGACGATGGCAGATCTGCACGTCCGGTGGATGGATCTTCCGGGTCCGACCGACGTCATGTCCTTCCCGATGGACGAACTGGAGCCAGGCGGACGCCCCGACTCCCCGGAACCCGGACCGTCGATGCTCGGCGACATCGTCCTGTGCCCGTCGTTTGCGGCCGATCAGGCAGACAAGGCCGGGCATTCACTGGCCCACGAGCTTGCGTTGCTGACGGTCCACGGGGTGCTGCACCTCCTCGGCTACGACCACGCGGAGCCGGAAGAGGAGAAGGAGATGTTCGGACTGCAGAACAGTCTCCTCGAAGAGTGGTACGAGGATTTGCGTCGGATCGAACGCGAGGCCGCGCTGGCGGAGCGAGATCAGAAACTGCTCGGCAAGACCGGGTTCGTCGACGGCGCAGACCGATAATCGAACAGCCGGGGGATCTGTAGTGAGTAGCGCAATCGCGCTGTTGGTACTAGCCGTTGCTCTGGTCCCGGTCGGTGGACTCTTCGCCGCCGTGGATTCGGCGCTCAACACAATATCGTCGGCACGCATCGACGAGATGGCAAAAGAGGAGCGAGCAGGCGCTGAGCGCGTGCAACGCATTCTGACCGATCGTCCGCGATACGTGAATCTCATGGTGTTGCTTCGCATTTTGTGCGAGATCACCGCAACAGTCGTGTTGGCAGGCGCACTCATCGATGTGATGTCGATGGGCTGGGCTCTGACGACCACGGCGGCTGTCATGGTGCTGGTCTCGTACGTGGTGATCGGTGTCGGGCCGAGGACGCTTGGTCGTCAACATGCGTACTCGATTGCTCTGACGGCGTCGTTGCCGCTGTTGTGGATCGGTGTTCTTCTCGGCCCGATCAGCCGCATTCTCATTCTTCTGGGTAATGCGCTGACGCCGGGTAAAGGTTTCCGGAACGGGCCGTTCGCGTCGGAAATCGAACTGCGTGAACTGGTCGACATGGCACAGGCTCGCGGCGTCGTGGACGACGAAGAGCGTCGCATGATCCAGTCCGTGTTCGATCTCGGCGACACGTCCGCCCGCGAGGTCATGGTGCCGCGCACCGACATGGTGTGGATCGAGAACGACAAGAGCGCCGGACAGGCAACGTCGTTGGCAGTGCGCAGCGGACACTCGCGCCTACCGGTGATCGGTGAGAACGTCGACGACGTTCTTGGTGTCGTGTACCTGAAAGACCTGGTGAAACAGACCTATCACCTGCCCGACGGCGGCCGCAGTGTCAATGTCTGTGAGGTGATGCGTCCGGCGGTATTCGTTCCGGATTCCAAGCCACTCGACAGCCTGCTCGCCGAAATGCAGCGCGACCGCAACCACATGGCGATCCTCGTCGACGAGTACGGCGGAATTGCCGGCCTCGCGACCATCGAGGACGTGATCGAGGAAATCGTCGGCGAGATCGCGGACGAGTACGACGAAGACGAGACACCACCCGTCGAAGATCTTGGTGACGGGATGTTCCGCGTCTCGGCGCGCCTGCCCATCGAGGACCTCGGCGAACTGTTCGATCTGGAACTCGAGAACGACGAAGTCGAGACCGTCGGCGGTTTGATCGGTTACGTGCTCGGCCGGGTGCCGCTACCCGGATCCGAGGTGGAGTACGACGGTTTGATCCTGCGCGGTGAGGGAACGAACACCGGCCGTGGACGTGTGCGCATCAGCACGGTTTTTGTGCAGCGTGCGCCTCGCTCGGAAGACGATGCGGCAGAAGACAACGATGACTGAGCGAGACGTTCTACGAGGAGTAGGTATGAGTAAGAAGGAATTCCGGTCGGGGTTTGTGTGTTTCGTCGGCCGGCCCAATACGGGTAAGTCCACGTTGACCAACGCGTTGGTCGGCAGCAAGATCGCCATCACGTCCTCGCGTCCGCAGACGACGCGCCACACGATCCGCGGCATCGTGCACCGCGAGAATTCCCAGCTGATCCTGGTGGACACCCCGGGTTTGCACAAGCCGCGCACCCTGCTCGGCCAGCGCCTCAACGACCTGGTTCGCGATACGTACTCCGAGGTCGACGTCATTTGCCTGTGCATTCCGGCTGACGAGCCCATCGGCCCCGGCGACCGCTGGATCGTGCAGCAGGTCCGCCAGATGGCGCCGAAGACGACGCTGGTCGGCATCGTCACCAAGATCGACAAGGTCAGCCGCGACGCCGTCGGCAAGCAGTTGCTTGCACTGTCCACCCTGCTCGGACCCGAGTGCGAAGTTGTGCCCGTGTCCGCTCAGTCGGGCGAGCAGGTCGAGATCCTGGTCGACGTGCTGTCTGGTCTGATGGACGAGGGTCCGGCCTTCTACCCCGACGGTGAATTGACGGATGAGCCCGAAGAGGTACTCATGGCCGAACTCATCCGTGAGGCCGCGCTCGAAGGCCTCGGCGAGGAATTGCCGCACTCCCTCGCCGTCGTGATCGAAGAGGTCATTCCGCGTGAAGGACGCACCGAGAAGCAGGGCGAGATGCTCGACGTCCACGCTTTGCTCTATGTCGAGCGGCCCAGCCAGAAGGGCATCGTCATCGGCAAGGGCGGAGCGCGCCTACGGGAAGTCGGCACCAGCGCGCGTCTGCAGATCGAGAAGCTCCTCGGTGTGCGGATCTTCCTGGAGTTGCACGTCAAGGTTGCCAAGGACTGGCAGCGCGACCCCAAACAGTTGGGCCGGCTCGGGTTCTAGGGCGCAGCCCCTTTGAGTACCAACAGGATCGACGACGCGACATCCGCGTTGTCGATACCTGTTGCCAGGCGGCGCAGTTGTAGGCCCACGATCATCGCGACGAGGTAGGACGCGACGGATTCCGGATCAGGTGCCCCGAGCGCGGTCAGGACTGCGACTCCCAAAGAGTCGTACGCCGCAAAACACTCCGCGGCTATCTGGTGAAGTTCGTGATCGCGGCCTGCGGCGACGAACATTTCGAACGGTGCGATCCGCTCGACCACAAAAGCGATGTCCTGCGCGATGCTCTCCGTGGCGGCCTCCGCATCCTCCGCGCTCAAATCCTGGTCGCGGTACTGCTCGACGAGGTCGAGAATGCGGGCAGTCTCCTCGGCGGCAAACCGGGACAGTGCGGCCCGGAGCATGTCCGACTGGCTCGGAAAGTGATACGTGACGGAACCCAGTGACACCCCGGCGTCGGATGCAATGCGACGGTTACTCACACCGGAGATACCTTCGGTGGCAACGATGTGAAGTACCGCGTCGAGGATGCTTGTTCGGATGTCTACTGCGGCCATTTGGGCTCACCACCACTGTTGAGGACGACTCTGATCCCAGCGGAGCACCGACTCCAATTGCGAGGCGAGCGAAACCAGCAACGGCTCAGTGCTCTCGCTACCCATCAATTGTGCTCCGATCGGCAGTCCGGCGCTGCTGAATCCCGCGGGGATATTGATCGAGGGCCACCCGAGGACATTCCATGGCCAGGCATACGGGCACGCCGCAGTCATCACCTTGTCGGTTTCCCAGCCGCCGATACCGTCGATAGCGGTGACCGGGATCGGCGGAGTTGCCGTGGTTGGCGCAAGGACGACGTCGTACTTGTCGAAGATTGCGCCGATGCGCCTACGCATTCTCGGCTCGGCTGCCCGAGCAGCGCGCAACGGTGCCCCGCGAAGTAGCTTGCCGCTCTGTGCATTTCCGCGAGTTCTCGGGTCTGCGAGCGCCGGGTCGGGGAGGCGACCGAGCCAATCGTGTACCCCGACGAGTGAGCGTGGCAGGAAGTTGAGGCCGAAGATCAGTCCGTAGGCGGGATCGTCCACGACGACGCGATGGCCGAGACTGCGCAGCGTGTCGGCGACGGCATATACAGCCCTTCGCACTTCGGGATCGAGTGTGACCGGTGTAGCGGTGAACGGATTACGCAGGGAGAGAGCAATGTTCAGCCTTCCGGGATCGCGGCCGACCGCGTCGCTGACCGTGAGTGGCGTCGGCGTGTGTAGGTCGCCGTCATGGTTTCCGGCTGCTACGTCGAGGAGAAGGGCTGCGTCGGCGACCGTGCGGGCAAGCGGTCCGTTGACGGTCAGGCCGTAGAACGCTTCAGCGTCGGGCCACGTGGAGATGCGGCCACGCTGCGGTTTGATGCCGACCAGATTGGTCCAGGCCGCCGGTATCCGGATCGACCCGGCTCCGTCGGAACCGATTCCGGCGCTGACCAATCCGGCCGCAACCGCGGCTGCGGTACCGCCGGACGAACCGCCGGGAGTGTGCTCACGTGACCATGGATTGCGGGTGTATCCGAAGGCGCTACCGCTGGTGAGCGGCCACTGGCCTAGTTCAGGGCTGTTGGTCTTGCCGACGATGACAGCGCCGGCGGCGCGTAACCGTCGAACCATCTCGGAATCTTCCGTCTTGACGGGGAAGTCGCCGGGGCAACCGAATGCGGTGGGCTCGCCGGTGATGTCGACATCGTCCTTGACCGCGATGGGTACGCCCAGGAGCGGGAGTCGCTCGCCGCGGGCAAGCCGGCGGTCTGCGTCGGCGGCTTCCTCGAGTGCTTTCTGGCGGCGAACGATCTTGAATGCATTGAGAGTCGACTGCGCTGCGTCGATGCGGTCGAGTGTCTCGGTCGTGGCTGTTACGGACGACGTGACGCCCGACGTCAGGCCGGCCACCTGATCGATCAAGGTAGGGGCATCGCGCAGTTCCGTATGCGGTCTCGGCGGCATTGAACTCCTTAATTCGGAACTTATCGAGCGACCGATCAGCAACGCGTTTCAGTATCGACGACGGTGGGTGGCGCGTCAAGATTCCGTCAACACGGTTGTCCGCGGTGTAAACGGATCGTCAGAGAGCGTCAAAGCCGACATTTTCAGGTCGAAGCTGGGAGAGCGCTCCTGGTGCGTCATGGCTGCGATGAACTGCAGCACGGTTTTTGATGTCGAAGAGGGAAGCTCATGGCCGACTTGGCCTACGTTGCTCTGATTCTTGGTGGTTTTCTCGTGTGCGCACTGGTTCTTCGCGCCTTACAAGCGAGCGCTCCCAAATGACGGTCGCCGGTGTTGTCAGCGTCGTGCTGATTGCCGTGGCCGCGGCTCTGGTTGTTTATCTCCTTGTTGCGCTCGTAGATCCTGAGAGGTTCTGATGTCGCCCGCTCTGGCAGCCGGACTGCAGATTGCGTTTGTTCTGATTGTGTTGGCGATCGCGTACGTTCCGGTCGGCGATTACATGGCTCGGGTGTACACCTCGACCCGTGATCTGCGGGTGGAGAGCGTCATCTACCGAGTCGGCCGGATCGATTCACGGGCTGAGCAGACGTGGTACGGCTACGCCGCCAGTGTGCTGGGATTCTCGCTCGCGAGTGCGTTGCTGCTCTACTTCCTTCAGCGGATCCAAGGTGTATTGCCGCTCAGTGACGGGCTGTCAGGGGTGAGCCCGGCGGTGGCGTTCAATACGGCGATTTCCTTTGTGGCCAATACGAACTGGCAGTCATACACTCCGGAAACGACGATGAGCAATGTCGTTCAGCCGTTGGGTTTGGCTGTTCAGAACTTCGTATCGGCAGCTGTAGGTATGGCGGTGGCGATTGCGCTCGTTCGCGGCTTCGTCCGAGTAGCGAGGGGCGGTGAGATCGGGAACTTCTGGGTAGACCTCACGCGAGGATGCCTTCGTATCCTGTTGCCGTTCTCGTTTGTGATCGCACTGATCCTGTTGAGTCAGGGCGTGATTCAGTCGTTCCACAGCGGATTTGCGTCGACGGGTCTCGACGGAAATGCCGTCACCAATGCGCTCGCGCCGGTGGCGTCGCAGGAAGCGATCAAGGAACTCGGAACCAATGGCGGCGGAATCCTTGCTGCCAACTCCGCCCATCCGTTCGAGAATCCGACGCCGCTCAGCAACATCGTCGAAATTCTGGCGATACTGCTGATTCCGGTCTGTCTGACAAGGACTTTCGGAACGATGGTCAGTGACCGCCGTCAAGGGCTGACGCTGCTCGCTGTGATGGGTCTGTTGTGGAGCGGATTGCTGGCCGTCACATTGGCCGCTGAATCCGGTGCCCGCGGTGTCGCCGCAACCGCAGCAGGTTCGATGATGGAAGGTAAGGAAGTCCGCTTCGGGATTCCCGGATCGGCATTGTTCGCGGTGAGCACCACCGGAACATCCACCGGCGCAGTCAACTCCGCACACGACAGCATGTCTCCCTTGGGCGGCGGTGCGGTCCTACTCAACATGCTGCTCGGAGAAATCGCTCCCGGCGGAGTCGGAACCGGTCTGTACGGCATCTTGGTCCTCGCGCTGATCGCGGTGTTTGTCGGCGGACTCCTGGTTGGCCGCACGCCCGAGTACCTCGGTAAGAAACTCGGCCGACGTGAAATCACCCTGGCAGCGCTCTCGATTCTGGTGATGCCTGCGCTGGTGTTGATCGGCACCGGCATCACAGTGATTCTCGGGTCGACCTTGGGATATCAAGGAAACGGCGGAGATCCGGGTTCGCCGGGGTCCATCCACGGCTTCAGTGAAGTGCTGTACGCCTTCGCGTCGGCGTCGAACAACAACGGCAGCGCATTCGGCGGTTTGACCGTCACGAGCGACTGGTTCCAGTCCTCGCTCGGTATCGCCATGCTGTTCGGTCGCTTCCTGCCCATCATCTTTGTGCTCGCATTGGCCGGATCATTGGCGTCGCAGAAGAAGGTGGCGCCCACCGTCGGTACCTTGCCCACGTCGGGGCCGATGTTCACCGGACTCCTCACCGGCACCGTTGTGTTGGTTGCCGCACTCACATTCTTCCCGGCCCTCGCACTGGGCCCTATCGCGGAGGCGCTCCAATGACCATGAATACCGAAGCGACCCTCAATACCGAAGAAAAACCTGTGGCGGTGGACAGCGTCGACGGCGCCGTCCATTCCCACCACGTCAAGGCCGGCGCGTTCAACCCGCGGCAGATGATCACTGCACTACCGGGCGCCGTACGCAAGCTCGACCCGCGGCATCTCGCCCGCAATCCGGTGATGTTCGTAGTGTTCGTCGGCTCCGTCATCACGACGGTCATGGCGATTGCCGAACCGTCCGTCTTCTCTTGGGTGATCACACTGTGGCTCTGGTTCACGGTGATCTTTGCCAACCTCGCCGAATCCGTGGCCGAGGGGCGCGGTAAGGCGCAGGCGGCCAGTCTGCGAAAGGTGAAGCAGGACACCACTGCCCATCGCATAACGCAGAGTGGTGCCATCGAGATGGTGTCCGGTACCGACCTCGTTGTCGGCGATCGGGTGATCGTGGTGGCGGGTGAGGTCATACCGGGCGACGGCGATGTCGTCGAAGGCATCGCGTCCGTCGACGAGTCCGCCATCACCGGCGAATCCGCGCCGGTGGTCCGCGAATCGGGCGGTGACCGGTGCGCCGTCACCGGTGGTACGACGGTACTTTCCGACCGCATCGTCGTGGAGATCACGGCGGCACCAGGCCAGTCGTTTGTGGACCGGATGATTGCGTTGGTCGAGGGCGCTTCGCGTCAGAAGACACCGAACGAGATTGCGCTCAACATCCTGCTTGCGTCCCTCACGGTGATCTTCCTGCTCGCGGTGGTTGCTATCGGTCCGATGGGGTTGTACGCCGGGCACGAGCAGGATCCGATCAAGTTGATCGCCCTTCTGGTGTGCCTGATCCCGACTACGATCGGTGCTCTGCTGTCCGCGATTGGCATCGCCGGGATGGACCGTCTGGTGCAACGCAACGTGCTTGCGATGTCGGGACGCGCCGTCGAAGCTGCCGGGGATATCGACACACTGTTGATGGACAAGACCGGAACCATCACGTTCGGTAATCGCCGGGCCACGGCGCTGCATCCCGCTCCGGGTGTCTCGGCGCTCGAACTTGCTGCCGCAGCGCGGTTGTCGAGCCTTGCGGACGGAACTCCCGAGGGACGCAGCATTGTCGAACTGTGCGCCGCACAGTTCGGCCTGGGAACCGAACCGACAGCGGACGAGAACCGGGCAGAGTTCGTTCCGTTCACAGCGCAGACGCGTATGAGTGGACTGGACCTGCCTGGTCGCGAGATCCGCAAAGGGGCGGCCGATGCCGTCCTGGGCTGGATTGCGCGAAACGGCGGAACAGTCGATGTTGCCGTCACCGATTCCGTGGGCGAGATAGCCCAGGCGGGCGGCACACCACTTGTTGTGGCTGTGGCAGAGGGTGAGAAAGCGTCGGTTCTGGGCGTCATCGCACTCTCGGACGTCGTCAAGCCCGGTATGGCAGAGCGGTTTGCGGAACTGCGCGCCATGGGAATCCGCACGATCATGATCACCGGAGACAATCCGTTGACCGCCAAGGCCATTGCGGACGAAGCTGGTGTGGACGACTTCATGGCGGAAGCAACGCCGGAAGACAAGCTTGCCCTGATCCGAAAGGAACAGGAGGGTGGTCGCCTCGTGGCGATGACCGGCGACGGTACCAATGACGCTCCCGCACTGGCGCAATCGGACGTCGGCGTCGCGATGAACACCGGTACCTCGGCGGCCAAGGAGGCCGGGAACATGGTGGATCTTGATTCCGATCCCACCAAGTTGATCGAGATCGTCGAGATCGGCAAGCAGTTGCTCATCACTCGCGGCGCGTTGACCACGTTCTCGCTGGCAAACGACGTCGCGAAGTACTTTGCGATTCTGCCGGCGCTGTTCAGTGGTATCTACCCGCAGTTGGATGCGCTGAACATCATGCGACTGGCCACTCCCGAGTCGGCAATCGTCTCGGCCGTGATCTTCAATGCGCTCGTCATCATCGCGCTGATTCCACTGTCCCTGAAGGGCGTTCGATACCGGCCGTCGACGGCGTCGGCGCTGCTCGGCCGAAATCTGCTGGTGTACGGACTCGGCGGTGTGATCACGCCGTTCATCGGTATCTGGCTGATCGATCTTGTTGTTCGTTTGATTCCCGGGATTGGGTGACCTGCCATGCGTTTCACTATCGGTTTTGCCAAACAGGTGTGGGCGGGCCTTCTGGTGCTGCTGTCGCTCACCGTGATTCTCGGCGTGATCTATCCCGCCGCGGTCTGGGGAGTCGGCCGGATCAGTTCCGGTTCCGCTGAAGGATCACCAGTGACCGATGCGGCCGGGTGCGTAGTCGGAAGTGCTTGGGTAGGCGTCGATCCGCAGGTGCCGGAGGGAGCGCGCGACCCGTTTTTCCACAACCGGGTTGTGGGCTCGGTTGCGGACGAGGACCCCTTTGCAACGGGTGATCCCGCCGCTGCGTTGCCCTTGAACCAGGGGCCTAGCAGTGAGATTCTTGCCGACTTCATCGCCGAGCGTCGGGCCGCCATCGCGGATCGCGAGGGTGTAGACCCGTCGTCCGTCCCCGTTGACGCCGTCACCGGTTCGGGCTCGGGCATCGATCCGCACATCAGCCCGGCTTACGCGCTGCTGCAGGTGCCCCGGGTTGCCTCGACCAACGGGATATCCGAAGACGCGGTACAGGAATTGGTGAGCGAGCACACCGACGGGCGGCAGTTGGGCTTCCTCGGTGAGGAGCGCGTCAACGTCCTCGAACTGAATCTTGCTCTCGGTTTGACGGCGCCTACGTGTGCCACGTCGACTGCTGGTGGATGATTGTCACGTGAGTTCTTCTGAGAAGGTCGGTACGCGCAAACGAGGTGAACTGCGCATCTACCTCGGCGCAGCGCCAGGCGTCGGAAAGACCTTTGCGATGCTCGGTGAGGCTCATCGCCGCCGGGCCCGTGGAACTGATGTGGTCGCGGCCGTTGTGGAATCACACGGCCGCGCCCGCACCGCCGAGCAGATCGGCGACCTCGAGATCATCGCGCCCAAGCTGGTCGAATATCGGGGCACACGGATGCCGGAACTTGATGTCGAGGCGGTGCTCGCCCGTCGCCCCGCCTTGGTGCTGGTAGACGAATTGGCGCACACCAACACACCGGGAAGTAAGAATCACAAGCGGTGGCAGGACGTGCAGGAGTTGTTGGACGCCGGAATCGACGTCCTCTCGACCGTCAACGTGCAACACCTCGAAAGCCTCAACGACGTAGTCGCGCACATCACGGGAGTGACACAGCAGGAAACGGTTCCGGATGAAATTGTGCGCGGTGCGGCGCAGGTCGAGTTGGTCGACATCACTCCGGAAGCATTGCGACGCAGACTGTCCCACGGAAACGTCTATGCCCCCGAACGAGTCGACGCGGCCCTCGGAAACTACTTCCGGCGCGGAAACCTCACCGCGCTACGCGAGTTGGCGCTTCTGTGGGTAGCCGATCAGGTGGACGCGGCGCTGGCGAAGTACCGGGCCGAGAACAAGATCACCGACACCTGGGAAGCGCGCGAGCGCGTTGTCGTTGCGGTGACCGGGGGACCGGAGTCGGAAACCCTGGTACGACGCGCTTCTCGGATCGCCTCCAAGTCGAGTGCCGAACTCATGGTGGTGCACGTCGTTCGCGGCGACGGCCTCACCGGTGTCTCGGCACCGGAGATGGGAAAGGTGCGCGCACTGGCAACCGGGGTGGGCGCAACTCTGCACACCGTGGTCGGCGACGACGTACCGTCGACGCTCCTCGAGTTCGCGCGTGAGGAGAACGCCACGCAGTTGGTCTTGGGGACGTCGCGGCGGTCGCGGTTGGCCCGAATTCTCGACGAGGGGATCGGCGCGGCGGTCGTTCAGCAGTCCGGCGGCATCGACGTGCACATGGTCACCCACGAGGAAGCGACCGTCCGCCGTCGGATCTCGTTGTTCGGCCGATCCGAGCGCCGCTTGCTGTCGTGGATTGCGGCAGTGGTGGTTCCGACGGTCGCAGCCGGACTCATGGGTCTGATCGACCGGATCTCCGGTGTGCAGGGCGAAAACGCGTTGTTCTTCGTGGTGGTGGTTCTGGTCGCGCTACTCGGTGGTGTTGGGCCGGCCATGGTGTCTGCTCTGATATCGGGACTACTGCTCAATTACTTCTTCACCGACCCCAAATACAGCTTCACGATTGCCGAACCCGACAACTTCATCACGACGGTCGTTCTGCTGATAGTGGCTGTGGCAGTGGCCGTTCTGGTGGATGCGGCCGCCAAAAAAGCGCGGGAAGCGAAGCGCGCTTCGGAGGAAGCGGAACTTCTGACACTGTTTGCGGGGTCGGTTCTCCGCGGCGCTGACCTGTCCACGCTGCTCGAGAAAGCTCGCGAAATCTACCGTCAACGTGGGGTTTCGGTGGTGCATCATGAGGACGGCGTAGTCGCGGCAGTGGGTGCAGAACCGCCGACACGTGAGGCTGACGCGGATACCGTGTGCGAGGTCAACGACGGCGAATACGCGCTACTGCTATCGGGGCCGGAGCTGAGTGCGCGTGATCGACGGGTGCTGACCGTTGTTGCGCACCAGGCGGTCGGCATGATCCGTCAGGACAAGCTCACGGTCGAAGCGAGCAAGGCGGCGGCACTAACCGAGGCCGATCAACTGCGCCGAGCATTGCTTTCGGCTGTGAGCCATGACCTTCGGACACCTCTTGCCGGCGTCAAGGCTGCTGTGTCGAGCTTGCGCAGCGACGACATCGAGTTCTCACCCGAGGACACGGCAGAACTACTGGCCACCATCGAGGAGTCGGCGGATCAGTTGACCGCTTTGGTCGGCAACCTACTCGATTCGTCCAGACTGGCTGCGGGAGTGGTCAAGCCGACGTTGCGGGCGGTATACCTCGACGAAGTTGTTCACCGGGCGCTGCTCGGATTGGGCATCGGCGGCCGGTCGGACTCCCGGTCCCACAGTGTGATCGTCGACGTGGGTACTGTTGCCGTGCAAGCCGATCAGGGTTTGCTCGAGAGAGTGATCGCCAACCTCGTGGACAACGCTTTGCGGTACGGCGGCAGAACTCCGGTGCGGGTGGGAGCAGCACGCGTCGGAGACCGTACCGTCATCACCGTCGCAGATACCGGTCCCGGTGTACCGCGCGGCGAAGCCGAATCGATGTTCCAGCCGTTTCAGCGAATGGGGGATCGCGACAACACGGGCGGCGTCGGGCTCGGACTGTCCGTGGTTCGCGGATTTGTCGACGCGATGGGCGGAACGGTCAGTGCCACCGACACTCCGGGCGGTGGGTTGACGATGATGGTCGAACTGGCCGGTGCAGGAACGAATGGAAGCGAGTCATGAGCCGGATACTGGTTGTCGACGACGAACCGCAGATCTT
Source organism: Rhodococcus sp. MS16 (assembly GCF_013277795.1). NCBI lineage: Bacteria > Bacillati > Actinomycetota > Actinomycetes > Mycobacteriales > Nocardiaceae > Rhodococcus > Rhodococcus sp. MS16. The sequence continues at coordinate 81,345 of NZ_VBTM01000006.1, read as the reverse complement.
GCGGGCACTACGCATCAACCTCACTGTGCGTGGATACGACGTGGTGACGGCGTCCACCGGAGCAGGGGCGCTGCGCGCTGCAGCGGAACGGCCGCCGGACGTGGTGATCCTCGACCTCGGTCTGCCGGACATGGACGGCACCGAAGTGCTTGCCGGACTGCGTGGCTGGTGTACCGCGCCGGTCATCGTGTTGTCGGCACGCACCGACTCGGCAGACAAGGTCGAAGCGTTGGATGCCGGTGCGGACGATTACGTCACCAAGCCGTTCGGGATGGACGAATTCCTGGCGAGGGTGCGCGCGGCGGCCCGACGAGGAGTATCGGCAACTGACACGTCGGAACCGTCGGTGGAGACGGCCTCGTTCACCGTCGATTTGTCGGCGAAGACGGTCAGTCGGCGCGGCGAGCAGGTACATCTGACGCCCACCGAGTGGGGAATGCTCGAGATGCTGGTGCGCAACCGCGGAAAGTTGGTCGGGCAGAAGGAACTTCTCCGTGAGGTGTGGGGACCGGCCTACGACACCGAGACCCACTACCTGCGGGTCTATCTGGCTCAACTGCGTCGCAAACTCGAAGACGACCCGGCTCACCCCAAGCACCTGATCACGGAAGCGGGGATGGGTTACCGCTTCGTGGTGTGAGAGCTCGGTGGTGTGAGAGTTCGGGTGGTCTCGGCTCAGGGGTGCGTGACGATCAGGAGTGGACACAGCGCTCGGTGTAAGAGGTTTCGACTTGTCGAGCCCAGCAACATGGACTTGAAACCGCCGCGTCCCCGTCGGCCGACAACAACCAATTGCGCAGACTTCGACTCGGTGATCAGCTCTTGAGCAGGGTTGTCGTGCACCACAACTCGACGAACGACGACGTCGGGATACTGGTCCTTCCATCCGGCAAGCCGTTCGGCGAGAACTGCGTGCTCGGCAATAGCGACGGCATCCCAGTCGAGAGACTCGCCGTCGGGATCGGTGCGGAATGCTGTGGACAGGTGAGAATCGCTCCAAGCGTGGACGGCAACAAGTTCGACGCCGTGCAGCGAAGCCGTTTCGAAGGCTTGGGCCAGTGCAGGTTCGCTGTGTTCGCTGCCATCGACGCCGACAACAACGGGACGGCCTCGCGCCGGTTCGTCCTCCGAAGGTAGTTCTCGGATCACGGCCACCGGACACCGGGCATGCAGGACAATCGCTGTACTGACAGAACCGAGAATCCCGTCAGCCCAACGGCCGAGGCCACGCGAGCCTACGACCAGCATTGCGGAGTCCGCTGATTGTTCGAGCAAAATGTCGACCGGGTGACCGAAACCGAGGTGCTCGGTGACAACCGGGCCGTCACCTGTTGCAGGCAGCGCCGCCGCTCGGCCACGGGACAGTCTGAGTTTTCCTTCCCGGCGCTTCGCGGCAAACTGCGGCGCAGCGAGAGTGAAAGCGTTTCCGTACGTGCTCGGTTCGCCGCGGATCGCGGCAACAATATGAAGAGGCCGCCGGCGGAGAACTGCCTCGTGCGACGCCCAGCGAACCGCGTCCAACGAGCGCGTCGAACCGTCCACTCCCACGACAATTGGTGCATTCATGCTCGTCCTCCTGAGTCGACAAGTTGAGGCAGTAAGACGGCAGCGCCGGTAATTCGGTCCTCGGCCAGGTCGACCAAGGCCCGATTCGCATCGGCTAGCGGATACGTGTTGGCGGTGATTTCGAGGTGGTGCTCGCCGGCAAACGCGAGGAACTCCCGAGCATCGCGCCGTGTGTTTGCGGTGACCGAACGAATTTCGCGCTCGTAGAACAAGTGGTGCCGATAGTTCAGGCTCGGTATATCGGAGAGGTGTATCCCGGCGATCGACAGGATTCCGCCACGGTTCAACGCGGTGAGTGCAGTCGGAACCAGATCTCCGGCGGGAGCAAAGAGGATGGCTGAATCCAGCGGAGTGGGTGGACGGTCGCGGCTACCCTGCACGGAGGCTGCGCCGAGTTGCGAGGCCAGTGCGCGCGCCGATTCGCTGCGCGTCATGACGTGGACTTCTGCGCCCCGCGCAATCGCGACTTGCGCGGCAATGTGTGCGCTCCCGCCGAAACCGTAAATCCCCAGTCGCCCACCATCGGGGACCTCGGCGCGCTGAAGTGCCCGAAATCCGATGATGCCGGCGCACAGCAGCAGTGCGGTTTCGGCATTGCTGTACCCGTCCGGCAAGCGCAACGCGAATTCGGCTGTCGCCACGGCATATTCGGCGTAGCCGCCGTCGATGTCCCAGCCCGTGTACGTGGAGTTCGGGCACAGGTTCTCCCGGCCGCGCAAGCAGTACTCGCACGCGCCGCACGTGGAATGCAGCCACGGAATTCCGACGCGATCGCCAGGGGAGAAGTCCTCGACCGCCGTACCGACCTCTTCGACCACACCGACAATTTCGTGGCCGGGAACCACATTTGCGCGATGTACGGGCAGTTCGCCTTCGGCAATATGCAGGTCGGTGCGACACACTCCGCAGGCGAGAACCCGGACCAGTAATTCGCCCGAGGTAGGCACCGGCCGCGATTGCTGAACCTCGACCAATGGGTGCGTTCGGACCGGCCCAGGCTGGTGTACCTGCCACGAGGCCATTGGCGTCGAAGTTCCGGCGATGTCGTTCACCACTTAATCGTGCGCCTCAGCGCTTCCCCGTGGAAGAGGGCGAAGTGTGTCGGTGGCCTGTGCGAACATCTGTTCGTGTCGATGTCGTCAGATGCTCGCGGCGATCACCGGTCCGGTGGCGCCACGATCCTGCATGCCGATCTCGACTCGTTCTACGCCTCCGTCGAACAGCGAGACGATCCTGGTTTGATCGGGCGACCCGTCATCGTGGGCGGGGGTGTGGTGCTGGCGGCCAGCTACGAGGCCAAAGCGTTCGGGGTCCGGACCGCAATGAGTGGTGGTCAGGCGCGTACGTTGTGTCCGCAGGCAATTGTCGTTCCGCCGCGCATGGACGCGTACTCACAGGCGAGCAAGGACGTATTCGAGGTCTTTCATGACACATCGCCGCTAGTAGAGGGGATCTCGATCGACGAAGCCTTCCTGGAAGTCGGGGGACTGGCACGCATTGTCGGCACGCCACTGCAGATCGGCGCCAACCTCAGACGAGACGTGGCCGAGCAGGTTGGCCTCCCCATCACCGTCGGCATTGCCCGCACGAAGTTCCTGGCCAAGGTCGCCAGTGCCTATGCCAAACCCGACGGATTGCTGCTGGTGCCACCGGACGGTGAGCGTGAATTCCTGCATCCGCTGCCCGTGGAAAGGCTGTGGGGCGTCGGAAAGATCACGGCGCAGAAGCTGCGGAATTTCGACATCGCGACGGTGGGGGACATCGCGCGGCATGACGAGTCGTCCATCGTGTCGATTCTGGGTCGCGGCGCCGGCCGACACCTGTACGCGCTCTCGCACAACCGGGATCCGCGGCCGGTGCGTGCGTACGGCGGCCGAAGCTCGATGGGCGCTCAGCACGCATTAGGTCGAGGTGTGCACTCACGATCCGAACTCGAGGTGTCGTTGATGTCGCTGGTCGATCGGGTGTCGCGCCGCATGCGCTCCGCGCAACAAACCGGCCGCACCGTCACACTCCGGCTGCGTTTCGGCGATTTCACGCGGGCAACCCGTTCTCACACGCTGCGCCGTTCGACGGCGGAAACCACAGATCTGTTGAATGCGGCGATGGCGCTGCTGAGCGATGCGGCGCCACTCATCGCCGACAAAGGCATCACGCTGATCGGTGTTGCCGTATCCAATCTGGACCGAAGCGGCGCGGAGCAATTGGAACTGTCCTTCGACGGCGGGCCGGATACCGCGGCCCTCGACTCCGCGATGGACAGTGTGCGGAAGAAGTTCGGCTCGGGGGCGCTCACGCGGGCAGTGCTGATCGGCCGCGATCCCGACGTTTCGGTGCCGCTGCTCCCGGACTAGCCGCTCGCGCAGCAGCGTCAGGACGTCAGCCGAATTGTTTCGTGCGTAGCGCTTGCGAGATCAGAAGTTGTGGCCTCGATCAATTGACGAGAAAGGTCGGCCAAAGCGCGCGCGACCGCAAGTTCGTCACCGATCTCGGGTACGTCTCGGTCGGCGGGATTGCAGCGCGCGAAACCAGCTCCTGCGAAGTGCGTGTCTTCCTGCGCCCGCAGTCGGGCAATCGCGCGAGTTCGGTTTGCCGTGTCGGATGTGTGTTCGTCGATGGTGATATCCACCGACCAGTGCTTTTCGTTCATGATGTGACCCCCTTCGGCGTACGTTCCATTGTCCTCGGTCGAGTGACGCGTGCGATAGGGCTGAACGACGGTCTTCGATTGCTGCGTGGGTGGGCGTCGCAGCGCGCATGATTACTTGGCCGCCGAACAACCCCGCCGAACAACCCCATGACGAGGAGTCACCATGAAGTCCTTCCGAAGTGCTGTCGAAGCGCGCGATACCGACGCCATGGAGGCGCTGCTCGCTGACAACGTGGTCTTCACCAGTCCTGTTGCCTTCATGCCGTATCCCGGCAAGGCGATCACGGCGTCGATCCTGCGCGGTGTGATGCGGGTGTTCGAGGATTTCCGGTATGTGCGCGAGATCGAGTCGGCAGACGGTCGCGATCATGCCTTGGTCTTCGAGGCAACAGTGGACGGCAAGCTCGTAAACGGTTGCGACTTTCTGCATTTCGACGACGACGGGCTGATCGACGAGTTCACGGTGATGGTCCGGCCGCTGTCAGGTGCCAATGCTCTTGCTGCCGCCATGGGTGAGCAGTTTCCGCGTATTCGGGAAGAGGCGATGAATGAGCTGAAGTGAGCACGGTTTGTGTGTAGTGAGCAGCTGTTTCGGCCTGCTGGAGTGCGTGTTCACTGCACAGAAACCATGTTCGCTTACCGCGTGGACGCCAAGAGGGGAATGAGCTGAAGTGAGCACGGTTTGTGTGTATTGAGCAGCTGTTTCGGCCTGCTGGAGTGCGTGTTCACTGCACAGAAACCATGCTCGCTTACCGCGTCGACACCAAGAGGGGTTGAGCTGAAGTGAGCACGGTTTGTGTGTAGTGAGCAGCTGTTTCGGCCTGCTGGAGTGCGTGTTCACTGCACAGAAACCATGCTCGCTTACCGCGTCGACACCAAGAGGGGTTGTGTGAGACTCGCCGTAGCACTAAGTTGAGCCACATCGAGTTACAGGCACTGTGAGGAGACACCGATGGCCAGGTCGACATCGATCACCATGGACCAGTCGTACCGCGAGTTGCTGGCGACGCTGTCCGACGGCTCGGTGCACAGGAGGTTCGACCCCTATCTCGACATCGATTGGGATGCACCGGAATACGCGATCGATCCCGACGACCCCCGGTGGGTGCTGTCGTCGATATCCGATCCGCTCGGTGCCACGAGTTGGTATCAGGAGCAGTCCCTCGAGCGTCGCATCGCGATGGGGAAGTGGCGCCAGGCCAACGTCACCAAGGTGGGTTCGGCGTTCGAGAGCATCCTGATTCGCGGAATGATGGACTACATCATGGCGCTGCCGAACCAATCCCCGGAGTTTCGGTACTGCCTGCACGAGATGACCGAAGAGTGCAATCACATTCAGATGTTCCAGGAATTCGTCAATCGGGTTGGCGTCGACGTGCCGGGGATGCGCCCGCTGTTTCGCCGAATGTCTCCGTATGTCGGCTTGCTGGGCGCTAGGTTCCCGGTCATCTTCTTCATCGGCATCCTGGCCGGTGAGGAACCGATTGATCACTTCCAGAAGGATCTCATCCGCGAAGGCAAGGACACCGTCCCGGTGATGTTGCGCACCATGGAGATTCACATCGCGGAAGAGGCCAGGCACATTTCCTTCGCGCATGATTTCCTGCGCACGCATGTTCCGAGACTGAGCCCGTTCGGCCGCGCGATGACGTCTGTCGCCTTCCCCGGCGCGATGCGTTGGCTGTCCGGCGAAATCATGGCACCGCCCAAGGAGTTTGCGGAAAAGTTCGACATTCCCGACTCGGTGATCCGGGAAGCATTTTGGGACAGTCCTACGTCGCGCCGAATCCTGGGTAACTACTTCGGTGAAATGCGCGCATTGGCAGACGAGTTGGGGCTGATGAATCCCGTCTCGCGACGGGCTTGGAAGAAGTTCGGAATCGCCGGCGACAGGGCCCGGTATCGCGGTGAACCGAGGCGCTGGACAAAATCCCGTCGCTAGCGGTCGTATAAACCGTCGGTGCCGCGTGGGACACTTGTTCGGTGAGGTTGTATCGAGACACGGCGGTGGTGCTGCGCCTGCATAAGCTGGGGGAAGCCGACCACATCGTCACGTTGCTCACCCGTCAATTCGGGTTGGTGCGTGCCGTGGCCAAGGGTGTCCGCAGAACTACCTCCAAGTTCGGTGCGCGACTCGAACCGTTTGCGCATGTCGACGTCCAACTCCTGCCGGGTAAAAATCTGGACATCATCACGCAGGTCCAGACGGTGGACGCCTTTGCCACCGACATTGTCGACGATTACAGCCGGTACACCACGGCCTGCGCGGTACTCGAAACCGCGGAACGGCTAGCCGGTGAAGAACGTGCACCGGCGCCGCAACTTCAGCGGCTCACTGTCGGGGCCTTGCGGGCTATCGCCGAGCAGGGCCGTCCCGTCGAATTTGTTCTCGACGCTTTTCTTCTTCGGGCGATGGGTTACGCGGGTTGGGCGCCCGCGCTCGGGGAATGCGCCAAGTGTTCTTCTCCCGGCCCGCACCGCGCTTTCCATGTCGCGGCCGGCGGGGCGGTCTGTACGTACTGTCGCCCACCCGGATCTGCGACGCCGTCGCCCGGTGTCCTTGATCTGATGGAAGCGTTGCTGCGGGGGGAGTGGGAAGGTACCGACGTGGCACCGACCTCGCTGCGCACTCAGGCAAGTGGCCTGGTCGCAGCGCATTTGCAGTGGCATCTGGAGCGGCAATTGCGCACGCTACCGCTCATCGAACGGTCAAGGCCGCATGCGGCGGTCGAGGGAGCTGCAGCGGTGGGGCAGGATGGAACGCGTGATTCGACGACGCGAACCGCGCACCCCGCTTGATTCTGCTACAGATCGGGTGATCCGGCCCCCGGACCCACACCCGTCCGGAGCGAAACCGCCGATCCTGCAAACCGAACTGATCCCGCGCCATGTTGCGCTGGTGATGGACGGCAACGGACGCTGGGCTCAGGAGCGCGGTTTGCCGCGCACAGCCGGTCACGAGCGCGGTGAAGCCGTACTGATGGACACGGTGTGCGGGTGCATCGAGATGGGCGTCGAGTGGCTTTCCGCGTATGCCTTCTCCACCGAGAACTGGAAGCGCAGCCCCGACGAGGTGCGTTTCCTCATGGGCTTCAACCGTGACGTGATTCGTCGTCGACGCGACGAGATGAACGAGATGGGCGTGCGGGTTCGCTGGGCGGGCCGGAAGCCGCGATTGTGGGCGAGTGTCATCAAGGAACTCGAGATCGCCGAAGAGCTCACCAAGAACAACACGGTGATGAACCTGACGATGTGCGTCAACTACGGTGGGCGGGCCGAAATTGCCGACGCGGTCAAGGAAATCGCCAAGCGGGTGGCGGCCGGCGAGATCAATCCAGACAAGATCACCGAGGCCACCGTTGCCAAGTACCTCGACGAACCCGACATGCCGGACGTCGACCTGTTCCTGCGCCCCTCAGGGGAGCAGCGTACGTCCAACTTCTTGATCTGGCAGTCCGCGTACGCCGAAATGGTGTACCAGGAGAAGCTGTTTCCCGATTTCGATCGTCGTGACCTGTGGGCCGCGTGTGTCGAATATGCCTCACGTGACCGCCGATTTGGTGGAGTGAAATGACAGGTGAAAATATGACCGAGACCGACAACGCCGCGCGACTGCAAGAGCGTGCCGCCGAAGCGCTGGCACATTTTGTGACCGTCGACGTGGCTGACGACGGTTCACTGGGTTTCCAGTATGCCGGTGCATTGTGCTCGGTTCAGGCGATGAACCTCTCCGAAGGCCTCGACGTTCTGTCGATGACGTGCGTGCTGGCGTGGGACCGACCGGTCAGCGCCGCGCTGCACCGCAAGGTAGCCGAGCGCAACCGCACCATCCAGTTCGGATCCATCGCGGTGTTCGGGCACGGCAGTCTCGCAGATGTCATTCTGCGGTACACGTTCCCGGCAGCGGGACTGGAAGACGAAGCGCTCACTACGATGCTGCTCCTGGCGCTCACGGGAGCCGATACGGCTCGACAGGGACTACTTCCTTAAACCTGAACGCACCGATTCTTCGAGGAGTAGTCCATGACGCTCGAGATCCACAAGGCCTGCGAAGTCACCGACGAGCTGGTTGAAGCCTGCGCGAGACTCATTCCGCAGCTGTCGAAGTCGGCGCCACCAGTCACCGCGGCGTCGCTCGAGAAGGTTGTGGCCTGCCCCACGAACACACTTTTCGTGGCCAGGCTCGACGGTCGTATCGTCGGAACGCTGACCCTGGTCGTCTTTCCGACCCCGACCGGCTACCGCGCCTGGATCGAGGACGTTGTGGTCGACGGGGCGGCTCAAGGCCGACAGGTCGGATCCGCGCTGACCACAGCAGCCCTCGCTCGCGCCGAGGAGCTCGGTGCCCGCACTGTGGATCTGACCTCGAGGAGCTCGCGGGTAGCCGCGAATCAGCTCTACCGGAAACTCGGTTTCGAGCCGCGCGAATCCAATCTGCTTCGGTTTTCGCTGGCTGATTAAGTCGCGGCCGCGCAATCGCGGCAGGTACCAAAAATTTCGACGGTGTGACTGACGTCGGTGAAACCGTTGTCGTCGGCGATGGTCTGTGACCACTGCTCGACCATCGCGCCTTCCACCTCCACGGTGTAGCCGCAATTGCGGCACACGAGGTGGTGATGGTGGCCGGAAGAGCAACGGCGATAGACGGATTCACCGGTGTCGGTGCGTAGGACGTCGATGGTTCCGGCGTCGGCGAGGGTCTGCAGGGTTCGGTAGACGGTGGTCAGGCCGATGGCTTCACCACGCTTGCGCAGTTCGTCGTGCAGCTCTTGCGCCGACTTGAACTCGCCGATGTCGTCGAGCAGTGCGGAGATCGCGCTGCGCTGTTTGGTCGATCGAATGCCGACAGTGGCGCTGCGCTTGAATGCAGACTGACCGGTGGTGTTCATGTTGGTGGTGATCATCCTTCTTCTGCGTGGGCGACAGCGTCCACGACTATGTGGGCCAGATGGTCGTCGGCCAGTCGATAGAGAACTTCGCGTCCGTGGCGTTCGCCACGCACGACGCCCGCAGCCTTCAGGACACGAAGGTGCTGGCTGATGAGCGGTTGGGTGACGCCGAGGGCGCCGACAAGTTCGTGGACGCACCGCTGCGACTGGTGGAGTTGGAGCACGATCGCGATGCGGACAGGTGCGGCGAGCGCTCGCAGGATCTCACCGGCAGCAGCCAGAGTTTCCTTGGGTGGAACCACGGCTGGTGGGACGGGTTCGAACGGGTCATGTGTGTGATCGAGCGCGTCGTGATCATGGTGGTTGTGGAGATCGCCGGTATCCGCAATGCTCACAGCGAGGCTCCTTCGAGGGATGTGTCACAACGTTCCTGCGTAGCCATAAGACCACACTATTGCAAATCACATTCATTTTGATATGCACAAGTACGCATGTCAACCGTGGCGCGAAGTCCACTTCCGGGGCCGGTTAGTCTGGACATGCAAAAAGCGCAGGAAAACCGTGCATCTATTACCCAGATGGAGAGCAATCCAGTGGCACCCAAGTCCAAGATCGAAGCCGTCGTCAATCTCGCCAAGCGGCGAGGCCTGGTCTACCCGTGCGGTGAGATCTACGGAGGCACCAAGTCCGCATGGGACTACGGCCCATTGGGTGTCGAGCTCAAGGAGAACATCAAGCGTCAGTGGTGGCGGAACATGGTCACCAGCCGCGAGGACGTTGTCGGCCTCGACTCCTCGGTGATTTTGCCCCGCGAGGTGTGGGTTGCATCCGGACACGTCGGCGTCTTCAACGACCCGCTCGTAGAGTGCCTCAACTGTCACAAGCGTCACCGTCAGGATCACCTGCAGGAGGCGTACGCGGAGAAGAAGAAGCTCGACAACCCGGACGATGTCACGATGGACCTCATCGGGTGCCCCGACTGCGGCACCGTCGGCCAGTGGACCGAACCGCGCGACTTCAACATGATGCTCAAGACGTACCTCGGCCCCGTCGAGAGCGAAGAGGGCATGCACTACCTGCGTCCCGAAACCGCGCAGGGCATCTTCGTGAACTTCGCCAACGTGCTGACCACGTCGCGTAAGAAGCCGCCGTTCGGCATCGGCCAGATCGGCAAGAGCTTCCGCAACGAGATCACCCCAGGCAACTTCATCTTCCGCACCCGCGAGTTCGAGCAGATGGAGATGGAATTCTTCGTCAAGCCCGGCGAGGATGACGCGTGGCACAAGTACTGGATCGACTACCGCCTGGACTGGTACACCGGCCTCGGTATCAACAAGGACAACCTGCGCCTGTACGAGCACGCGAAGGAAAAGCTCTCGCACTACTCCAAGGGCACCACCGACATCGAGTACCGCTTCCACTTCCAGGGCAGCGAATGGGGTGAGCTCGAGGGCATCGCGAACCGCACCGACTTCGACCTCTCGACGCACTCCAAGCATTCGGGCACCGAGCTGAACTACTTCGACCAGACAACCGGCGAGCGCTACACGCCGTACGTCATCGAGCCGGCAGCCGGCCTCACCCGTTCGCTCATGGCCTTCCTCGTCGACGCCTACACCGAGGACGAAGCCCCCAACGCCAAGGGTGGCGTCGACAAGCGCACGGTGCTGCGCCTGGATCGTCGTCTCGCTCCGGTCAAGGCCGCTGTCCTGCCGCTCTCGCGCAATGCGGATCTCACGCCAAAGGCAAAAGATCTTGCAGCGCAACTGCGTCAGAACTGGAACGTCGAATTCGACGACGCGGGCGCCATCGGCCGCCGCTACCGTCGTCAGGACGAGATCGGCACCCCGTTCTGCATCACGGTCGACTTCGACACCCTCGAAGACCAGGCCGTCACCGTTCGCGAGCGTGACTCCATGGCTCAGGAACGCGTCGCACTCGATCAGGTCGAGAGCTACCTTGCGACGCGACTGATCGGTTCTTAAGCCGTATCCGTCTCGGGCGGCCTTCCTCGATAACGAGGGAGGCCGCCCGTTTGCTGTTCCCGGCGGCCTTCGAGGCGTAAGAACAGACATATGAGACAGCTCAGTGTGACCAACAGCGTGACTCTCGACGGTGTCATGCAGGCGCCGGGTGGGCCCGACGAGGACCGTCGCGGCGGCTTCGAGCACGGGGGATGGGCTGCGCCGTTCAGTGACGCGGTCATGGCGCGGAAGATGGGCGAGGGAATGGCTGCAAGATCGCAGCTACTCTTCGGGCGACGGACGTACGAGAGTTTTGCGTCGTACTGGCCGCACCAGACCGACAATCCGTTCACCGAAGTGCTCGACAACACGCAGAAATATGTTGCGTCGCGGACATTGACCGAACCGCTGCCGTGGAAGAACTCGACGTTGCTCCGCGGTGACGCCGCCGACGCGGTTGCCGAGTTGAAGGACACCGAGGGGCCGGATCTGGTGATTCTGGGTAGTGGGGAACTGATCACGTCGTTGGCGCAGCGCCAATTGATCGACACCTACATTCTGCTCATCCATCCTGTGGTTCTCGGAACGGGACGCAGGTTGTTTCCTGACGGCGCCGCACTCGCGCGGTTCACTCTCACCGAAAGTGTTTCCACCACAACCGGAGTCATCATGGCGACGTATCAGTTGCAGTGAGTGGGGCGAAAATAATCGAGTTGCCAGCGCTGGGATTTGACGGCCTGCACACTGGTCGGCGTTACCCACGGCGGGTAGATGCGAATGGCGCGTTTACCGCCCGTGAAGTCTGTCGAAACCACTCGATTCGTGATGAGAGCGTCGACGGGAAAAATGAAGTGCCCCAGTTGTTCTCCGTCGTATACCTTCACGATGAACAACTCGACGCCGTCGGAAACATCGAACGGGCGGATCGGCCCGGCGTCCGATCGTCGCCACAGCGTCACGAACTGCCCGAGTTTGGTAGGAGTCGTCTTTGCGCGACGGTACACGGCGCTGCGCCCGTCGACAGTGAGGGAGTGAGCGCTGTACTCCGCGCCCTCGGGTTCGGGAATCGGTGTGGACCAGGTACATCCGTGAGCGTTCATCGGCAATGATGATGGCACGGGGCACCGACAGCGCTGAAGGTGCAGCGCTGTCGGTGGTGGGGGATTCAGGCCGAGGGCACCTTGTCGAGGAACCCGAGAACAAGGGTCAACCGGCCGTCGTCATTTCGTTCGAGCACGTCGAATCCGTCGATCAGGGATTCTTTGCCGGCCGGGCCGAGCTTCCAGCCGAAGCGAGCTTGGCTGTGGTGTGCGTCCACGGGTCCGGCGAGTGTGAAGGTCATGCCCGGAAACTGCTGCTGCACAGCGCTGATCATCGCGTCGATCTGGATGTGCCCGGTCACATCTGCCAGTGGATCGGTGTACCGGCCGTCGGCCGCGAACAGTTGCTCGATTCGTTCCTGACGCGCCGAGGCATCCGTTTCGTTCCACAGATCGATGTAGGCGTGTGCGATTGCGTCGAAGTCACTCATGGCAGATCCTCCTGGTTGTCGAGGTCCGGGGTTTGTTTCCCGGCTGAGATCACTGTGCCAAGCGGATGTGAGGCCCGTCGATTACCTCGGAGGTCATGGCGTTGATTACACCTTGTCGCTACGTTGAGTGGATGACTCAGAGCACGCATGTGGGAGCCCAGCTGAAGTCGTGGCGTGAGAGACGACGGCTCACTCAGTTGGGGCTTTCCTCCGCTGCCGGAGTTTCGACGAGGCACTTGAGTTTCATCGAAACCGGTCGATCGAAACCCAGTAAGGACATGATTATCCACTTGTCCGAGTGTTTGGAAGTGCCGCTACGGCAGCGGAATACGCTGTTGCTGGCGGGCGGTCATGCACCGGCCTATCCGGAGAATGCGCTGGCGGAAACACCGATGTCCGCGGTCAGCGACGCCATCAATCGCATCGTCGACGCCCATGACCCGTACCCGGCTGTGGTGGTCGATCACCAGTGGGATCTGGTCGTCGGCAATCGGGCGGTAAGCATCCTGACGGAGGGCGCTGCGTCGTTTCTTCTGGAGCCGCCGGTCAACGTTCTGCGGCTGAGTTTGCATCCCGAAGGCATGGCTGAGCGCATCGTGAACTTGGCGCAGTGGCGAAATCACGTGATCGCTCGGCTGCGCCGTGAGGTCGAGGTGACCGCCGACGCGCAGTTGGGTGCGCTGTTGGAAGAATTGCTGACTTATCCCAGCGGCGGCGAGTGGCATGAGGACGAGAGTTCTCTGTTGGTGCCCTTGCGGATTCGCGCGGGCGACACCGAACTGGCGATGTTCAGTACCACCACCGTGTTCGGTACGCCGCGCGATGTCACTTTGGCAGAGATCGCGATCGAATGTTTTTATCCATCCGACCGCGAGACCGCGGAGTTCTTCAGAGCGAAATCAGAGTGACTTCTTGCCGAACTTCAGCTTCCAGGGAACCAGTGCCGATTCGAGCTGAACAGCCAGGCTCATCTTCGAGACGCCGTCGGTGCGCTCCTCGAAACGGATGGGGGTTTCGGCGATCTTCATGCCGCGCTGCACAACTCGGTAGTTCATCTCGACCTGGAAGGCGTAACCGTTGCTCTGCACCGATTCGACGTCGATGGCGCGCAACGTCTTTGCGTGCCACGCCTTGAATCCGGCGGTGGCGTCCTTGACGTGCAGCCGCAAGATTGCGTTGACGTAGAAGTTGGCCCATGCCGACAGTGCCTTGCGGTGCCACGGCCAGTCGCCGGCCACGGCGCCGCCCTCGACGTAACGCGAACCGAGCACCACCGCAGCGTCGGTTGTGGTGAGGATCTCGATCATGGCGGGGATCACTTCGGACGGATGAGACAGGTCCGCGTCCATCTGAATGACGATGTCGGCGTTCTCGGCGAGGGCCCGCGTCATACCGGCGACGTACGCGCGGCCGAGTCCGTCCTTGGCGGTGCGATGCAGAACACCCACCGGGATGGGGCCGTCGATGCCGAGCTTGTCAGCTACCTCGCCGGTTCCGTCGGGGGAGTTGTCGTCCACCACGAGTACTGCCAGGTTCGGGATCTTCAATGCGGCGAGACGATCGACGAGCTTGGGCAGGTTTTCACGCTCGTTGTACGTGGGTACCACGACGGTAATCTGCGGAGCGACGTTGTTCATAACACCTTCGTATGATCTGTGATCCCGACTTGCCGGATGAAGCGTACGACGAGGTCGGTCGCGAACAAAGTCAGAATTTTACTACCTCGGGTAGTTGACTCAGAACCGGCCGCCGCCGCCACCGCCGCGACTGCCGCGTCCTCCACCGCCGCCGCCGAACCCGCCGCCGCCGAATCCGCCGCCCCGGCCGCTGCTGCTCGGACCGCCGTACGAACGCGGTCCACCGCCGCCGCCACGGAGAACGCTGTTGATCAGGATGCCGCCGAGAATGGCGCCTGCCGCGTTGCCGCCGCCGCTGCCGCCGCGGGGACGCTGGTTTGCCTCCCATGTGCTGACGTCGCTCTGGGCCGCCCGCAGAGCATGGGTGGCCAGCGTTGTTGCAGCCTGCGCGTGCTGCAGAGCCGTCGACGGATCGGTGCCCTGCAACTGCTGAGCTGCCTGCAGATGGCGCTGCGCCTCGGCGTAGCGGGTGCGGGCCTCGGCGCCGATGACGCCGCGTCGCGTATTGAGGAAATCGCCGGCAGCAGTGACCTGTGCCTGGGCCGCCAGGATGTCCTGCGCGAGGCGCTGCTGCGCCCGTTCGAGCTGTTGCTTCTGCTCCTGAGCCTCTGCGAGCAATGCGTCGAGTTGTGCGTCGGCGGCCACAATCTGGTTGAAGGCGCCGAGTGGATCACTGTCCTTCGATGTCTGGGCGTGAGCCAACGCGGCTTGTGCACCGGCCTTGGCGGCGGCCAATCTATCGCCGCCCTGGGCCAGGTAGGCGTCGGCAGCGGTGATGCCCTGCTGAACGTCGTCCATCGCGGCGGGGAGGGTAGCGATAGCGTTGCGGATGTCGTCTGCCGCGTGATCCACGGCGTCGAGAAGTTTGCGAGCCTGGTCCAGCGCGGCCTCCGCGGTCCGAATCGCTGTGACGGCAGCGCCCTGCTTACCGGCGGGCAAGGCAACGGCGTCGCGGCCCTGCTCGATGGACTGCTCGGCCAGAGTCAAACGTTCTCCGGCCATGGTGACGTTGCCGGCGACCGGCGCCAGGGTCGGAGCCGGGAACTGGTTCTTCAGCTCGTTCAGGATCTTCTCGGACTCCGGCAGGCGCACGCTGACGGCTACAACAGCCTGAGTCAGGGCATCGAGGCGAGCGGGCGCGTTGATGAGAAGGTCGCGCATCGTGTCGAACTCATCGACCCGCGCATCGAGTTC
Source organism: Rhodococcus sp. MS16 (assembly GCF_013277795.1). Classification (NCBI taxonomy): domain Bacteria; kingdom Bacillati; phylum Actinomycetota; class Actinomycetes; order Mycobacteriales; family Nocardiaceae; genus Rhodococcus; species Rhodococcus sp. MS16. Next base: position 65,914 of record NZ_VBTM01000006.1, on the reverse strand, counting down.
CTGATCGGCACGGCCACACGAGGAAATGATGTCGATGAGCATCTGGCGCCGCTGCTCGGGTGACTCCGGGATGGCGTCGTCGAGCTTCTGCCTGATGCCGAAGGCTCCGGCGAGTGTCGCCTTGGCCTTGTCGAAAGCCTGGGCAAACGGCGCGACGGCCGCATCACCGAATTCGCTCCGCGCGAGTTCGAGTTCTTCCTGACTCGACGCGATGGCGTTGTCGGTCTCGACGAGAATGGCCTGAGCTCGCTCGTCCAGCGTCGGCAAGGGAAGTGCGTTCAAGGCGGCGATGTCGTCGGGTGCGATGTTTTTTGCGGCCTCGAGGCTGGCCTTGTCTCGGTCGCTCTTCCGCTTGCGTGAGTACAGAACCACTCCACCGGTTCCGACGATGACCGCGCCGCCGCCGATGAGGAGTGTGCTCACGGACATGCCGCCGCTCTTGGCGTTTGCGTCACCGAGCGCGCCGGCGGTGGCGATTGCCGCACCTGCCCAATCACCGTCGGCGAGAGCCGGTTCCGTCGCGTCGGACTTGATGGAGTCGATGTCGGATTGTGTGATGTTTGTCAGACCTGGCGGCACGTCGAGGTAGTAGGCGCCCTCCGTGGTCGCGACGGCAAGCAGGACGTCGGTGCCGCTGAGAGTGGACTTCGTTGCTGTCTGATCAGCCCACGCCTGGCCACCCATCTCGTTGAAGTCGGGGACAAACGCAACCCACAGATCAATCTGATGGTCTTCGCTGAGTTGGTCGAGCGCAGCTTGGATGTCCTCCTTCTGGCCATCGTTGAGCACACCAGAGGTATCGGTGATCTGGTTGGGAAGGACCAACGGCGGATCAGCCGACGCAGTGGCAGGACTGAAGATCAATGCCAGGATCGCGAAGATCGCCGCAACGGCGCTCGCGCTGCCCCAACGCCGGATCGGCCGGACGAATGCCCGGTCGTGGTCTGCTGGAGACGACTGCTCGATGTGTGCTGCGAAGGCCATGACGCAAATCTAACCGTTATGGCGCGTCGGCAGCGCGGGGGAGCGATCAGGGCTGGCACAATTGCGGGAGTGAAACCAGCTTTCGGCAACCGCTCCCGCAACTCTGCGCCCTCCGGGGCTGGCGGCGGCTTCGGCGAAGGTCTGGCTCGATGGACCCGACGCCTCATCGCCGGGGCTCTACTGATGACCTTCGTCTTGATCGGCGGAACCGCGGTTCGGGTCTGGCAGGTTGCGCGGATCGACGACACGACACCAGCCGACGCGATTGTTGTTCTCGGAGCCGCTCAGTATTCGGGAACTCCGTCGTCGGTGTTCGAAGCCAGGCTCGAGCAGGCGTACAAGCTGTACAAGCGTGGGGTAGCGCCGCAGATCATCACCGTCGGCGGCAAGCAGGAAGGTGACGAGTACACCGAAGCCGCGTCCGGAAAGATGTATCTCACGGACCGCGGGATTCCGTCAAGTGCGATTACCGCTGTGGAAACCGGCTCGGACACCCTGCTGAGCATTGATGCCGTCAGCGACGAAATGGCTTCGCAGGGAATCAATTCCGCAGTTCTGGTCAGTGACCCGTGGCATTCCCTGCGCACTCGAACCATGGCCCGCGACACCGGCCTCGAAGCCTGGACGGCGCCGACCAGACAAGGGCCGGCCGTGTTCACCCGTGAATCCCAACTGCATGGCATCGCGCGCGAAACCGGCGCTCTGCTCTGGTACCAACTGACGCACTTCTCCGCTGACTTCCCCTACACGGCAGGGCAATAGGAACAACCGAAATGACGGCACACACCACGTACGGCGGCGGAACCTATTCCGAGCACGATCTGGAGCGCCGCATTGTCGAGGCTCCGAAGCGAGCGGGATTGCCCGGAACTCAGATTGCCGCCGCCCAACATCGATCCGACTTCTCGCGGGATCGCGCTCGCGTGCAGCACTCCGCGGCGCTACGACGCCTGGCCGACAAAACCCAGGTAGTCGGTCCTCGCGATGGTGACACCCCGCGTACCCGGCTCACGCACTCGATGGAAGTTGCGCAGATCGGTCGCGGTATCGCCGACGGCCTCGGCTGTGATCCCGATCTCGTAGACCTCGCCGGTTTGGCCCACGACATCGGGCACCCTCCGTACGGGCACAACGGTGAGAAGGCACTCGACGAGGTCGCGAAAGACTGCGGCGGGTTCGAAGGCAACGCCCAGAACCTGCGCATCCTCACGAGCCTCGAACCCAAGATCTTGGGGCCCGACGGTCGCAGTGCCGGACTCAACCTCACCCGGGCTTCCCTCGACGCCGCGATCAAATATCCGTGGACCAGGCCGGAACCCGGAGCCAAGTTCGGCGCCTACGACGATGACGCCGATGTGCTGGCCTGGGTCCGCGACGGAGCGCCCGGGCGTCGGCAAGCATTGGAAGCTCAGGTCATGGACTGGGCCGACGACGTCGCCTATTCGGTGCACGACGTCGAGGACGGGGTGATTGCCGGCCGTATCGACCTTCGGTCACTGGCCGATCCGAGCGAGCAACGGGCACTCGCCGAGTTGGGTGCCTCGGAGTTTCGCGGCCTGGTGATCGACGATCTGATCGACGCTGCGCAGCGGTTGTCGGAACTGCCCGTCGTGCAGAGCGTCGGCAGCTACGACGGGACCCTGAACAGTTCCGTGGCATTGAAAAACCTGACCAGCGAATTGGTCGGACGCTTTGCGACGGCAGCCATCGCCCGCACCCGGCTGACCAACGGAGACCGGCCGCTGTCGCGGTACCAAGCAGACCTCGACATCCCCGAAGCGGTGGCATCCGAAGTAGCGCTGCTCAAAACCGTTGCGCTGTATTACGTGATGTCCGACAACGGGCACAAGGCCCGCCAAGACCGTCAACGTGACCGAGTTCATCGCGTCGCGGAATGGCTGCTGGCGACCGCGCCCGCCGGATTGGACCCCATCTTGCTGCCTGCCTGGGAGCGAGCGGAAAACGATGCGGCGCGCACCCGAGTTGTCGTGGATCAGATCGCGTCGTACACGGAGAGTCGCCTCGAGCGGGTCGACAAAGCCAGCCTCGGCGCGCAGGCCAGTTGGGGCTGACTGCTCAACTCGACGGCGTTTGCGTCAGCGCCCATTCTGCGACCCTGCGCGCACTCTCGGCTTCGCTGAGGTCCTCGACGCGCGTCATGATGGACCAACGCACGCCGAAGGGGTCGCGGATCGAGGCAAACCGGTCGCCCGAGACGAACGTGCTTACCGATTCACGAACGGTCGCGCCGGCTTGTACTGCGCGCTCGACGACGGCGTCGACATCTGAGCAGTACAGGCCCATCGAGTAGGAGTCGGCGTCGCCGGAAGGTGCCTCGACGAGGCCGTAATCGGGGTTGGGTTCGCCGAGTTGGAGCCGACCGTTTCCGAAATCGAGGTCGGCGTGGACGACGACGCCGCTGAACTCGGTGATTTCGACGACGCGTGCGCCGTACACCGACCGGTAAAATTCAATCGCGTCGGCGGCTCCCTTGATCGCCAGAAACGGGGTCAAGCTCGTCGAGCCGTGCGGGATGCCGTCTGTTGTGTGCTCGCCGGTCACGCCCTGCTGGGAAATGCTGTCTGCGTTCATGAAACGAAGGTAGCGCCGTCAGATGGGCTGTGGCTTGAAGATTTGCGACGAACGAGGAGGACGGCAGTTGGTCACGCCCAATGACAGTCGCGGGATTCTGTACCCGACCAAACTCCCGACGTTCCACCGCGAACCGGCCGACGCCTCGTTGGAAGGGCGTATCCGCTGGTTCTGGATTCCGCGATGGCAGCTGGCGCCCGGCCGAACTGTCCGACAGGAAGTGCTGCCGTTCCCCGCTTCCAATCTCGTGGTCGAACCCGGCGGGGTGTCCCTGGTCGGCCCGTCGACAGGGGCGTCGCACCGTGACCTGTCCGGCAGTGGCTGGGCGGTGGGTGCACTGTTGCGGCCGGCGGGCCTCGCGTCGTTGCGCGCTGATCCGCAGACCATCCAGAACACCGAAGTGCAGATTGCCGCGTCGGACTTGCATGAGGCAGTGATGTCGGCGATGGGTGAGGCTGACCACGAGGTGGGTAGGCAGCGTGCGATTGCGGCTTTCTCCGAGTGGGCGGCCCAGCACATTGCGGCCGACGACGAGAGTGGTCGACTGGCAAATGCCATGGAAGACCTGATCGCTTCGGATCGGACAGTGATCCGTGTCGGTGATATCGCCGAACTTCTCGGCACCTCCGTCCGTGGTGTTCAACGCCTTGCCCAGCGATACGTCGGGTTGCCGCCATTGGCGATCATTCGACGCTACCGACTTCAGGAAGCCGCACAACGGCTACGCGAAGATCCGTCGGTGAAGATCGCGCAAGTGGCGGCCGACCTCGGTTACGCAGACCACGCCCACCTGTCCGCCGACTTCCGCAACGTCCTCGGTTTCACACCGAACTCCTACCGCCAGACTCCAGACCACCCGTGACGAACTTGCCGTGTCAGGCGCAGTTCGTGGACCGCCTAGACTGACATACGTGGCGGGCCGAATTTCTGACAGAGACATCGCGGCCATTCGCGAACGCACACGCATCGAAGACATCGTCGGTGAATACGTCTCGCTCAAGCGTGCGGGTGGCGACTCCATCAAGGGGCTGTGCCCGTTCCACGACGAGAAGTCGCCGTCGTTCCACGTTCGTCCCAACCATGGGCTTTATCACTGCTTCGGTTGCGGTGAGGGCGGCGACGTCTACTCCTTCTTGCAGAAGATGGACCACATCAGTTTTGTCGAGGCTGTCGAGCAGTTGGCCGACCGGCTGAACTACTCGATCTCCTACGAGGGCGGCGGTCCCTCGGTTCAGCGCGATCGCGGCACCCGTGCGCGCTTGATCGCGGCCAACGCGGCAGCGCAGGAGTTCTATGCGGCGCGCCTGCGGGAGCCAGACGCCCAAGCTGCGCGCGACTACCTCACCGAGCGAAATTTCGACGGCGCTGCGGCCTTGCAGTTCGGCTGCGGCTACGCCCCCGAAGGCTGGGACACACTCACAAAGCACTTGATGGCCAAGGGATTCGAGTTCAAGGAACTCGAAGCCGCCGGCCTGGCCAAGGAGGGGCGACGCGGCCCGATCGACCGTTTCCATCGTCGACTCCTGTGGCCCATCCGGAGCGTTGCCGGCGACGTAATCGGCTTCGGTGCCCGCAAACTTTTCGACGACGACACCATGCCAGGCAAGTACGTCAACACCCCGGAAACCATCCTGTACAAGAAGTCTCAGGTCTTGTTCGGCCTCGATCTCGCGAAACGCGACATCGCCAAGGGACATCAGGCTGTGGTGGTCGAGGGATACACCGACGTCATGGCGATGCATCTGGCCGGCGTCAAAACTGCGGTCGCGTCGTGTGGCACCGCATTCGGCGAGGAACACCTCGCGATGCTGCGCCGACTCCTGATGGACGACAGCTACTTTCGCGGCGAAATCATCTACACCTTCGACGGCGATGCCGCGGGGCAAGCTGCCGCGATGAAGGCTTTCGAGGGCGATCAGAAGATGGCCGGGCAGACGTTTGTTGCCGTCGCTCCCGACGGAATGGACCCGTGCGATCTCAGGCTGGCGTCGGGCGACGCCGCAGTCCGCGACCTCGTGGCGAGGCGCACCCCGATGTTCGAGTTCGTGGTCAAGTCGATACTCACCGAGCATGATCTCGACACAGCGGAAGGTCGCGTCGAGGCTTTGCGTCGCACCGTTCCCGTCGTCGCGCAGATCAAAGAATCGACCCTGCGTGACAGTTACGCGAACCTGCTGTGCGGATGGGTCGGGTGGGACGACCTGCCGTCCGTGCGTCGACGTGTCCGTGACGAAGCTCGCAAACGTGCGTCCACCCGAGGTTCCTCACCCGCGCCGAAGCGGCGTCAGGTCATTCCGGAGCCCAGCGACGACGCCCTTGCGCTCCCGATCGGCATCTCACGGCCCCGGCCCAACGATCCGGGGCTGTCCACGCAGCGAGCGGTGCTCAAAGCGGCCCTGCAGTACCCAGGGATCGCCGGAACGGTGTTCGACTCACTGCCCGTCGAGACGTTCACTCATCCCGCCTACGTGGCAATCAGGCAGTCGATGTCCGACGCCGGAGGCACCAGCAAGGGTTTCGGCGGCGCCGAATGGATCGAGGTTGTCACCAAGGGGGTCGAAGATGTGACAGTTGCCTCAGTGATCTCCGAACTTGCCGTAGAACCGATGCCATGTGACGAGGACACAGTTCCCCGCTACATCAGCGGCGTGCTCGCGCGACTGCAGGAGGCTTGGGTTGGCGAACAGGTCGCAGACCTCAAATCGAAACTGCAGCGCATCTCACCCGCAGCAGCACCGGACGAGTACAACTCGCTGTTCGGCGACCTCGTTGCCCTCGAGCAGTACCGCCGACAGCTGCGTGAGCAAGCCGTCGGCGACAACAGCGTCTGACTAGCGGTTCTTCTTCAACTGGTCATGAGGGATCAGGATCGTGGTTTCCTCGTTGATCGGCTTCATGGGCTCCAATTTCGGCTGCGTGCTGAGCGAATCAGCCAGCTTCTGACGCGACGCGTCGAGCACCTTCTTCGTGGCAGGACTGGTCGCCACCGCCTTCGCGGCCCGACTGATCTGTTCGTACCGGGCCCGCCCTGCTTTCGTCCCCAGGACGTACCCAGCGGCAACACCGATCAACAAACGCATCATTCCTGCTTCCCTCCAGCACCGATCGTCCTGACTCCATCCTGCCTGATGACTCGCTGGGCAGGCGATTTGGTACTTCGGCGGTGGATTCGCTACAGTTTCTCAGGCAACGCCGGAACGGGCGAAGCGAGCAAGACAATCCCCTGTAGCTCAATTGGCAGAGCTTCCGACTGTTAATCGGACGGTTGCTGGTTCGAGTCCAGCCGGGGGAGCGTTCAGAAGAATCCCTGATCCGCAGCAATGCGGATCAGGGATTTTTTTGTTGCACGGTTATGTCGACGGCCTGCCAGGCGCCGCGTGACCGACAGCTGTCATTCGAATGTGTGTGCGAAGATTCTGATATGTCTGTCGAGTCTGCGCCGACCAGTTGCCCCAGCGGGCACGCCCTCACCGGTGGCACCTGTCTCGTCGGATGGGAAGTCTGCGGCTGTGTGACGGCCGAGAACGGCGGGCATCGAACGCACTACTGCCGCAAGTGTGGCAAGACTGTGCGAACGCCGCCATGCGCCGGTGCCATGCCGCAGGCTGATCGCTGGCGCAGTCGGTAGATCTATGCCGCCGCAGCCCGGCTGTCTATGACAGACCGTCAGGTTAGTTGTTGTGAGCCTCGTGACCGCAATGATTCGAGGGCTGGCGCTGACCGGCTGGATCCGGACGGGTACATCAGAATATCCAGGGGAGGTATTCGTCCGAGATTTGATCGTTGTCAGCAGGTAGGAAGCTCACAACGCACTGGGAAGATAGTGCACCTGGTCTTCCTGCACGGCCAGGTTCATGACTGCCTCGTATGCCTCCGGTAGTGGGTGCTCACACACTCCTCCAGTCGGAAAAGCAACTCTCACACCGTGTCCTACGGCATCGACCAGCCAAACCACAGGGGTAGGAATGGTCGACCCAGTGGGGCACTCGCCCAACCACGGACGATCGAGCGAGGGCTGCGCCAATTCAGCGATGACTCGCGTCAAATCACCGCTTCTCCTCGTCTGCCTCAGGATCGCCCCACTGTTGTCGTCCGCGAACTTCAGGAATTCGCACACCACCACCGATGTCGGTTGGAAGCTCTCGGGAATCGTTCCTGCCGGAGGCAATGGGTCTACTAGGTACTCCGGTGACTGGACCGGTATCGGAATGACCGCCTCGAGCACGTCAGGCGCCAGACATGTGGGTTGCCCGATAATCTGCCCCTGCGGGGCAGCTGCCGGGGACCGTCGGTCGTCCACAATCTGGAAAGCAACAACTACCCCAACCGCGAGAACAGCAACGGAGCCAGCCAATACCGGCCCCAAACGACATCGCCGCATACCTGACACCATGCCAACTATGCCGCTAGTGGACACATTCCGCCGCGTCTACAAGATGATCGCCCGGACGAGCCCCCGAGGCTGCATGGCGACTCAGCCGACTGGCGGCTATTCGAAGTGCGCGCCGGGGCTGTGGGTTTGGTTGACGTCGAGCGTGACCTCGACATCCCCGGCAGGAACATCCGTGAGAAGGTGCACCGCGTCAGCGACCATGTCGGGAATCTGATCGAGTCGGCGTGCTTGGGTGAATGCGCCGTCGACCTCGGGCACCTCGACGGCCCACCAATCGCCGGATTTCGAGACTTTGGCGGTGACCTTCATTTGTTGCCCTTCCTGTCGGTGGTCGTTCGAAGTCGGTGGTTGTCTGAAGCGAAAGCCCGGCGCAGGATTCTGCGCCGGGCTTCGGTGTTCATGGTGCGAGCGACTACTTCGCTGCGCGGTCCGAAGGCTCGAACAAGCGAACGATGTGGGCCGGGTTGATGTAGTAGACCCCGTTGGGGGAGTTGAGCACCAACGTGTCCTCGGAGAAGTCCTTGACGGTGCCGTTGAGCTTTGCGCCGTCGGACATGATGATCCGGATCGTGGCCTTGGAGTTCTTGAATTCAGAGAGTGCAAGCTTCATGTGATGATCCTGTTCAGTGGGGTGTGCTCTCCAACGTTATCGGGTTCCGGCACCCGTGCGAACCAAGTCGAGGTACCTGCTCCGATATGAGTTACACCAGTCACACCCTGCCCGGTTGTGATTCGCGTCAGCGGTGCCGGTAACATTCGGACGCGCCGAGATGTCATGCAACTCGGATGGGGCGGTAGCTCAGTCGGTTAGAGCCGTGGACTCATAATCCATTGGTCGCGGGTTCGAGCCCCGCCCGCCCCACAACTCTCTTCCACGATCGGCGATGGAATCAATACCCGCCGTGAGCGGACTATTCTCGGGCCATGCCGATCACGCCGGACACAAAGAACTGGACCTGGGTGCTCGAACGCCCGTGCACAGAGTGCGGGTTCGACTCGACCACCATCACCTTCGCTGATGTTCCCGATCTGGTTCGCAGGAATGCTGCGGCCTGGGGTGAGGTGCTGCAGCGCGAGGACGTGACGGTACGGCCGAACAGCGAAACCTGGTCGGCGTTGGAGTATTCCGCCCATGTGCGTGACGTGTTCAGGATTTTCAGAGCCCGGTTGGAGCAGATGCTCACATTCGACGATCCGCACTTCGAGAACTGGGACCAAGACGCAACAGCAATTGCCGAGCGCTACAACGAGCAGGATTCGGCGACAGTCGCTTCGGAATTGGCCGACGCTGCTGAAGCCGTCGCGAGCGCATTCGAATCAGTCGCGGAGAGGCAACTGGGGAGGCGTGGACTCCGCAGTGACGGATCGGCGTTCACCGTCGAATCATTGGCCATGTACTTCATTCATGATCCGATCCATCACTTGCACGACGTGTCGGGGTAGTCAGAGCCCACGCACCTCCTCGAGAGTTTTTCGGGCACCGACGGAGTGCAACGAGTCGAGTGTTGTTCGGAAGCTTGCGACAAATCGTCGGTTGTCGACCAGATCTCCGAAAACGGCCCGGTTGCCGATGAAGGCGAGTGGGTCGACCGCCTGCTTCCGAGCAAGGGGCACCAACGTGTCTGCTAATTGATCGACCACAGTGATCGGGTCGCCGTTCTCGTCGACGCCCTCGGCGTAGCGCGCCCAACTGGCCACGATTGCGGTGGACAGATTGATGGGTCCTCCAGTATCGAGTTGCTTGCGGATCACCGGCAAGAGCCACTTGGGAATTCGATCGGACGATTCGGCGCACAGACGCGCAATCGTGTCACGAACCTGTGGGTTCGAGAAGCGTTCGATGAGCGTCTTCTTGTACTGATCTAGGTCGACGCCGGGGACCGGATCCAGGGTCGGCGTTGCTTCGAGGTTCATGTAGTCGAGCAGGAACCCGGACAGGAGTTCGTCCTGGCATGCCTCGTGAACGAGTCGGTATCCGGCGAGATAGCCGAAGTAAGCGATGCCCTGATGGCTGGCATTGAGGAGACGCAGCTTCATGAGTTCGTACGGGCGCACGTCCGGCACCACATTCACGCCGGCATTTTCCAAAGGTGGCCGGCCCACCGTGAACTCGTCCTCGAGGAACCACGCGGTAAACGGTTCCGCCGCGACAGGCCATTGATCGTCGACGCCGAATGCCTGGGCAATCTCGGCGGTCACCTCGGCTGTCGTGACGGGCGTGATCCGGTCGACCATGGAGTTGGGGAACGCACCGTTCTGCTCGATCCACTCTGCAAGTTCCGGATCTTTCAGGGCGGCAAAGGCTCCGAAAGCTGTTCGTGCGACGGCGCCGTTTCCTTCGATGTTGTCGCAGCTCATTATCGTGAAGGGTGCGAGGCCGCGTTCTCGGCGAAGGGCGAGAGCATCGCAGACCAGTCCGAACGTCGTGCGGGGGAGAGCTCCTGGCCGAAGATCATGTACGACATCGGGATTGGATGCGTCGAACTCACCGGTGGTGTGCGAGATGTTGTAACCGCCCTCGGTGATGGTGAGGGACACGATCTTTGTCGACTCCGACGCCATCTTCTCGATGACGGCGCGTGGATCGTCCGGAGCAAACAGGTACTCGACAATTGACCCGATGACTCGGCCTTCGAGCGTTCCGTCAGCATGCTTGAGCGCCAGCGTGTACATACCGTCCTGAGCGCCGAGCGCATCCTTCATCCGCTTGTCCGACGGCATCACTCCGACGCCGCAGATTCCCCAGTCGAAGCCTTCTCCTTGGCGTAGGAGGGTGTCGATGTACATGGCCTGATGCGCGCGGTGAAAGCCGCCGACACCAAAATGCACTATGCCGGTGGTGACTTTGCTCCGGTCGTAGTTCGGCACTTCGAGTGAAGCATCGAAGTCGCGCAAGGTCTTCGTGTTGAGTTCCATGAAAGTTCTAGTCTCCTTCGGCGACGATGACAACGGCCTTGATGCTGCCGGGGACGCGATCGGCTTCCAGCGCCTCGCGCGAGCGTTCGAGTGAAAAGCGGGCTGTGACCATCGAATCCAGGTCGACGCGACCGGACGCGACCAGTGCCGCGGCGATCGGCCACGTGTTGGCGTATCGGAACACGCCGGTGAGGACGAGCTCGCGACCCTGAATGATGGGGACGGGCAGCGGGATTTCGTCTGCGCCCATTCCGACCAACACTATTGTCCCGGCCGGCCGAACAGCATGGATGCCGTCGATCACGGCGGCTGTGGCTCCCGAGGCGTCGATGAACGCGTCGACGCCGAGTGAACGTACATCGCTCTCGCGGGGATCCACCACGGTGGTGGCGCCGAATTTCAGTGCCACCTCGCGTCGGGCGGCGTCGATGTCCGAGACGATGACCTCGGTGGCGCCAAAAGCCTTGGCTACCTGTGTCGTCACGATTCCCACCGGTCCGGCGCCCGCGATGAGTACTCGGGACCCACCGGTGATACCCGCCTTCTGGACGGAAGCGATGCCCACAGAGAGTGGCTCGAACAGCGCTGCGGCTTCATAGGACACGGAATCGGCGATGGGATGTGCGAAGTCTGCGCCAATGGTCACGTAGTCCGTCAACGCACCGTCTATGGGAGGCGTCGCGAAGAACTCCATGTGAGGGCAGAGGTTGTATCGGCCGGATTTCGATTCCGAACTGGTCGGATCGGGCTTCTGTGGCTCGATGGAGACCCGTTGTCCGATGCGACTGGGATCAACGCCGTCCCCGACGGCTGCGATCCGACCTGACGCCTCGTGCCCGAGAACGAGGGGAGCCTCGACGACGTAGGGGCCGATGCGGCCTTCGCGAAAATAGTGGGCGTCCGATCCGCATACGCCAACCGCATGGACGCGGACGAGCACTTCGCCAGGCCTGGGCGACGGTCGCGGTCTTTCCTCCATCTGCATCTTTCCGACTGAAATAAGGACATTTGCCCGAATTGTCGCAGGTAGATCGATGGATTCACCGGAAACTGTTGTGTGGGTCACAACGTAGATGTTAGCTTAATGAGCATAAGAACATCTAGTGAGCATTTGCTCACGATCAAAAGAATCAACCAAAAGAATCAACGAGGAGAACGCGTGAACCAGTCGGCTCAGCCAACGGGACTCAAGACGTCGAAGACGCCGGCGTCCGAGGATGTCCGACTCGCGCTGCGCGCGGCAACGATGTATCACCTCGAAGGGGCTACTCAGGCGGAGATCGCGGCAAAACTCGGTGTCTCGAGGCCGACGGCGGGCCGCTTGCTGGCTCGGGCGCGGTCGCAAGGCTTGGTCAGGGTCGAGATCTTGGTTCCGCCGGAGTTGGAAGGTTCGGTGAACACGGAATTGGAGTCCGAGCTCGAGAAGCGTTTCGGCCTGGCGGAAGTTTTGGTTGTCCCCGAAGCGAATTCGGATTCAGACGATCCCGACTACGATGCGTTGGGCCGTCGCGCTGCTGACGTGCTGGTTCGGCGTCTGCAGCCGTCGAGCGTTCTCGGATTCACGTGGGGGCCGGAAACCGTTGCAGTAGCGGGTTCTTTGCCGGACCGGGCGGCAAAGTGCTCGGCTGTGGTACAACTTGACGGCTCCATGACGGTGACCGACTATCAAACCGGCGTTGACTTCACTATCGGCCGATGTGCACAACAGTTGCAGGCCAATCCGATTCGCCTCAATGCTCCGTTGTACGCCGATCCGGCGACTGTGGAGTCGATGCAAAACGATTCGGTCATATCAAAGGCGCTGCAAGCTGGAACCGATTCCGACATCATGGTTTTCGGTGTTGGCGCCGTATCCACGGCCACCACGTTGTTTGCCGGTAGCTTTGTCGACTCGACCATGCTGGACGAGTTGGAAAGTCGCGGCGCGGTCGGCGAAATCGGGGGCCGTTTCTACACGATCGACGGAACTCCAGTGGAGGGGCCACTACCCGAGCGCACGGTATCCGTATCGCTCGACGCAGTGAAATCCTGTGATCAGACCATTCTGATTTCGGGGGGAACACACAAACGCCAGGCCGTTCTGGGCGCATTGCGCGGAGGTTTGGCACACGTACTCGTCACCGATGTCGAGTGCGCCCAGTGGCTGCTCGAAAGCTAGCTCTCTCACGAGTTCTGCCGGCTGAGCGTGCAACTGACACGTGAGTGTGAAGGAAGGTAATCCGTGAAAACAGGAAGACGAGTGTGGGGCGCTGCTGCTGCGGCTCTCTGCCTCCTGGTGTCGGGATGTGCGGGTGCGGGCGCACTCGGTGGTTCCGGCGAACGAACCGTCACCATTGCGATGGTGTCGAACTCACAGATGCAGGACGCCATCAAATTGGCACCCGCTTTCGAAGCCGAGAACCCGGGGATCGACCTCAAGTTCGTCAGCCTCTCCGAGAATCAGGCGCGCGCCAAGATCACGGCATCGACGGCTACGGGCGGCGGTGAATTCGATGTAGTCATGATCAGCAACTACGAGACGCCGCAATGGGCTGCCAATGGTTGGCTCGTGAATTTGTCCGAGTATGCCAATGCCACACCGGGTTACGACGAAAACGACTTCATTCCGTCGATCAAGACGTCCCTGTCCTACGAGGACAGCATGTACGCCGTTCCGTTCTACGGTGAGTCGTCGTTCCTGATGTATCGCAAAGACTTGTTCGACCAGGCCGGCATCACGGTTCCCGAAGATCCGACGTGGCAGGAAGTTGCCGGTTGGGCAGAGCAGTTCGACAACCCAGACGCCAAGATGTCGGGCATCTGCCTTCGCGGAAAGCCTGGCTGGGGCGAGGTCCTCGCACCACTGAACACCGTGATCAACACCTTCGGAGGTCGCTGGTACGACGAAGACTGGAATGCTCAGCTGACCAGTCCGCAGGTGGAAGACGCCGTTCAGTTCTACGTGGACACCGTCACGGAACATGGTCAACCAGGTCCCGCGACCAGTGGATTCGGTGAGTGCGCAACACAATTCGCGCAGGGCAATACCGCAATGTGGTACGACGCGACGTCGGCGGTGTCGGTTCTCGAAGATCCCGCGTCGTCGAAGGTGTTCGGAAACATCGGCTACGCCAAGGCTCCGAAGGTCGAGAAATCCGATCCAGGATGGCTCTACACGTGGGCGCTCGGGATCCCGGAGTCGGCCCAGAACAAGGACGATGCGTGGAAGTTCATCTCGTGGATGACAAACAAGGATTACATCCAGCGAGTCGGCACGGAGCTCGGCTGGTCGAGGGTGCCGCCGGGAAGTCGTCTTTCGACGTACGAGATTCCGGAGTATCAGGAAGCGTCCAAGGCATTCGGTGAAATCACCCTCGAATCGATCAACAACGCAGATCCGAAAAACCCTACAGTGCAACCGGTTCCGTACACCGGAGTCCAGTTCCTCACCATTCCTGAGTTCCAGGATCTGGGCACTCGCGTCAGCCAGCAGATCAGCGCTGCCATCGCGGGTCAGAAGAGTGTGAAAGAAGCACTCGAACAATCGCAGCAGTATGCCGAGGTGGTCGGCAAGACCTATCAGGAGAACCGATGACTACGGTTGCTGAGCCCAGAACTGCGGTGGACGACGCGCCGCCGGTCCGAATCGACAAGAAGATCTCCCGCGCCGAGGGGTGGCGTCGTCGAGGTCCGTTGTTGCCGGCGTTGATCTTCGCGATCGTCGTCACCCAGATTCCGTTCCTGTTCACGCTGTACTACTCCACGCAGTCGTGGAACCTCGTGCGGCCGGGATCACGGCATTTCAATGGGTTGGACAACTACATCGAGGTGTTCAAGGACAGTCAGTTCCGTGAGGTGGCTGTCAACACGGTCATCATGATCGTGGGAACGGTCATCGTGTCCGTGATCCTCGGACTGGCGCTGGCACTGCTTCTCGACCGGGCGTTCCTCGGCCGCGGGATTGTGCGAACGCTGCTGATCACGCCGTTCCTCATCACCCCGGTCGCCGGCGCATTGCTGTGGAAGACAACGATGTTCGACCCGGTGTTCGGCATCGTGAACTTCGTCCTCCAGCCGTTCGGTGTCGGCCAGGTCGACTGGGTGAGCAAGTTCCCGCTCGCGGCAGTCATGATCAATCTGATCTGGCAGTGGACCCCGTTCATGATGTTGCTGATCCTGGCCGGGCTGCAGTCCATGCCCCGCGACATTCTCGAGGCCGCGCGAGTCGACGGCGCCAAGCCGTTTGCGATGTTCCGCGAATTGACCTTGCCGCATCTGCGCCGATTCATCGAACTCGGCGCCGTGCTCGGTGCGATCTACCTCGTGAACACCTTCGACGCGGTGTACATGATGACGGCGGGAGGGCCAGGAGTCGCCAGCTCGAACCTGCCGTTCTACATCTACCAGCGTGCGTTCCTCGGCTTCGACGTCGGTCAAGCTGCGGCGATGGGCGTCGTGACAGTGATCGCGACCATCATCGTGTCGACACTCGCGCTCCGATTGATCTTCAAGAGCTTCACCGGTAATGAGGAGGCTGCGTGATGACTACCGTAGATACGACAAGCGCGACGACCGACAAGCCCGTAGTGAAGAAAAAGAAAAGCAGCAAGTTCAGTCCCTGGTCGGTAGTGGCGTGGATTGCCGCTCTGGGCTTCTTCTTTCCGGTCTTCTGGATGGTTCTGACGGCGTTCAAGACCGAGGCCGATGCCTACACGGATCCGCCGAAGTTGTTCTTCACCCCGACACTCGAGCAGTTCCGTGCCGTTCTCGATTCGGGTCTGGGTACGACGCTGGCGAACTCGGCATTTGCCACGGGAATGTCCACCATTCTTGTTCTGCTACTGGGTGTTCCAGCGGCGTTTGCGCTCTCGCTTCGCCCGGTGAAGAAGACGCAAGATGTGCTGTTCTTCTTCATCAGTACCAAGATGCTTCCCGTCGTGGCAGCGATCGTGCCGCTGTACGTGATCGTCAACGACATCGGATTGCTCGACAACATCTGGGCTCTGGTCATCCTGTACACGTCGATGAATCTGCCGATTGCGGTGTGGATGATGCGCTCGTTCTTCCTCGAAGTACCCGGCGAGCTCCTCGAAGCAGCCAGCATGGACGGCGCCAGTTTGTGGACCTCGGTTCGCGAGGTGATCTTGCCCCTGATCTCGCCCGGAATCGCTGCCACTGCGCTGATCTGCGTGATCTTCTCGTGGAACGAGTTCTTCTTCGCAGTCAACCTGACAGCTGTTCAAGCGCAGACGATTCCGGTCTTCCTGGTCGGCTTCATCACGGGCGAGGGCCTGTACTGGGCTCGCCTCTCTGCAGCAGCAACCATGGCGGCGTTGCCCGTCATCCTGGCCGGTTGGTTCGCCCAGAACAAGCTGGTGCGCGGCCTGTCCTTCGGCGCCATCAAATGACCCGGCGCAATCCACTAGTTCGCCCCACACTTTCAGGAGTTCGTCATGGCTGAAATCTCTTACCGGAAAGCGTCTTGCATCTACGAAGGTGCCGGAACCCTCGCTGTCGATTCGCTCGACCTCGATATCAAGGACGGTGAGTTCATCGTCCTCGTCGGACCGTCAGGATCAGGAAAGTCAACTGCGCTGCGCATGTTGGCCGGGCTCGAGGACATCGACTCCGGTGCAATCACGATCAACGGCAAGGACATGACCGATGTCCCGTCGAAGGATCGCGACATTGCGATGGTCTTCCAGAACTACGCCCTGTATCCCAACAAGACCGTCGGCGAGAACATGGGTTTCGCGCTGAAGATGCGTGGAGTTCCTTTGGAGGAACGAAAGAAGAAGGTTGCCGAAGCTGCAAAGCTCCTCGATCTGACGGATTACCTGGACCGCAAGCCCGCCAAGCTGTCCGGTGGTCAGCGTCAGCGAGTTGCCATGGGACGTGCCATCGTTCGTGAACCTCAGGTGTTCTGCATGGACGAGCCGCTGTCCAACCTCGACGCAAAGCTGCGGGTCCAGACACGTACGCAAATCGCGGCATTGCAGCGTCGACTCGGAACCACCACCGTGTACGTCACTCACGATCAGGTGGAAGCGATGACGATGGGTGATCGAGTCGCAGTGCTCAAAGGTGGCAAGTTGCAACAGTTTGCGTCACCGACCGAACTCTACGATCGTCCCGCAAACGCGTTTGTCGCTGGTTTCATCGGATCGCCGGGAATGAACTTGGTGACGGCGCCGGTCACGTCCGGCGGCGTTCGATTCGGATCCGTCGACGTTCCCTTGGAGCGAGAGCAGATGACGGCAATTGCTGCCGCCGGACTGGATTCAGTCACCGTCGGAATCAGGCCGGAACAATTCCAGGTGGTTCCCGCGGGAACCGGCATCGCCGCTCAGATCGATCTGGTCGAAGAACTGGGCAACGAGTCGTACATCTACGCCCATGTGCCGGGAACGGATGCCGACCCGATTTCACTCGTCGCACGTACAGGTGGGCGATCTCAACTGCAGTACGGCCAGACGCTCGGGTTCGAGCGGGTAGACGGACCGGTGCACCTCTTCGACCCCACGACGGGTGAGCGCGTGGGTAACTGAGTCCCCATCCGAAATCGTGCCCTGCTCGGCGCTCGAACTCGATCGCGCCGAGCAGGGCATTACCATGATCGCCTCAAAGTTAAGGTCTACCGATGAGTGATACCCGAAATCGATCCGTCGTGGTGTGTGGTGAGGGACTGGTCGATCTGGTGCCGGTGGGGGAGAACTTCTCGCCCAAGCTCGGCGGCGGACCGTTCAACGTCGCACTCGCGTTGGGCAGACTCGGGTCGGCCGTCGGGTTTGTCTCCCGATTGTCGTCCGACGCGTTCGGTGATCGCATGATCGAGTCGCTGACCGCGTCGGGCGTGGACACCAGTGCCGTGGAACGGGGTCCGGAGCCGACCACACTTGCCGTCGTCAATCTGTCCGACGACGGTAGCGCCCGGTACAGCTTCTATCTGGAGGGGACAGCGGATCGGCTTTTCAGTGCGCCGGAACTTCCCGACGCCCGCGCCTTCTCGTTCGGAACCCTCTCGCTGGTCTTGGAACCCGGAGCGTCGGCGTACGAAGCGTTGCTGTTCGAGGCGCATCGACGCGGACGACTGACCATGGTGGACCCCAATATCCGCCCGGCCGTCATCAGCGACCCCGACGCGTACCGTCGACGGTTCCGCACCTGGTTGCCGTCCATCGACATTCTCAAAGTGAGCGACGACGACGCGGCGTGGCTGGGTTCGGTCGACGGACGTGAGTGGCTGGCCGACGGTGTCGGAGCAATCTTGTTGACGCGAGGCGGCGATGGATTGACAGTGTTGACACCGGGATTCGAGGTTTCTGTACCGGCGCCGACGGTTCGAGTCGCCGACACCATCGGAGCGGGGGACACGGTGCACGGCGCTCTGTTGGCTTACTTGGAGCGCCACGACGCACTCGATCCGGCAGCTGTTCGCAGCTTCACGGCACCTCAATGGCAGGCGGCGCTGGAGTTTGCGGCGCGTGCGGCTGCCGTCACGGTGTCACGACCCGGCGCGGACCCGCCGTGGTCGGCAGAGTTGTCCCACTGAGTTGTCCCACTGAGCGGGCCGATACCGAAATACCCGGCACGTGTTTTCCCTGCTTAATTGGACGTCTGACCTGCGGCACGAAAACTTTCGTTAGAACACGTTCCAATTTCCGCTATTTGTGGCTATGGTCACAGTGATAGATGCGGGTGTGCGAATGAAAGGGTGAACTGACGTGAAGACCAAGGGTGCAATCCTGTGGGGCCTGGGCGAGAAATGGTCCGTCGAGGAGATCGAGATCGGCGATCCGGTAGCCGGCGAAGTCCAGATCCGCATGGAAGCGGCCGGAATGTGCCACTCCGATCACCACATCGTCACCGGCGCCACGCCGATGCCGTCGTTCCCCGTGATGGGCGGCCACGAAGGTTCGGGCGTCATCACCAAACTCGGCCCCGAGGTCTCAGGTCTCGAGGTCGGCGACCACGTCGTGCTGTCCTTCATCCCGGCATGTGGAACCTGTCCCGCCTGTTCGGCCGGACATCAGAATCTCTGCGACCTCGGCATGGGACTCCTCAGCGGTCAGGCAATCAGTGACGGCACGTACCGAATTCAGGCTCGCGGCGAGAACGTGATCCCGATGTGCTTGCTGGGAACGTTTGCCCCGTACATGGTGGTGAACCAGTCCTCGGTGGTGAAGATCGACAAGGACATTCCGTTCGAGGTTGCCGCGCTTGTCGGTTGCGGCGTGCCCACCGGTTGGGGATCGGCGACGCACATTGCCGACGTCAAGCCAGGCGAGGACGTTGTCATCATGGGCGTCGGCGGCGTGGGAATCAGCGCGCTGCAGGGTGCCGTTGCATCCGGTGCGCGGTACGTCTTTGCCATCGACCCGGTGCCGTGGAAGCGTGAGCAGGCTCTGAAGTTCGGTGCCACCCACGCGTTCGAGAGTGCCGCTGCGGCAATTCAACCCATCATCGAGGCGACACACGGACGGATGGCGCAGAAGACCATCATCACCGTCGGTGAGATGAAGGGCGAATACGTCGAAGAGGCGATGATCCTTACGGCCAAGGCCGGACGTTGTGTTGTCACTGCGATGGGGCATCTGACGGACATGGACGTCAAGCTCAATCTGTTCCTGATGTCGATGCTGCAGAAGGACCTCCAGGGCAACATCTTCGGCGGCGGCAACGCCCGCCAGGACGTTCCGAACCTGCTCGCGATGTACAAGGCGGGCAAGCTCAACCTCGACGACATGGTCACCCGCACCTACACCCTCGAAGGTGTCAACGACGGCTACCAGGACATGCTGGACGGCAAGAATATCCGCGGCGTGATCCGTTACACCGAAGCGGACTGGTGATCTACAGCTGAATTCGTGGGCCAGTAGTCTGATCGGGTGCACAGTCTTGACGTCATCGATCAGTGGCCCGTCGACAATGCGGCAGCGGTCGTCCTCACGGGAGAACATTCCGGCGGGGGCGGCCGCATTTCTGCGTCGAACGGCGACCAGAACCGCGTGTTCCCATTGGCTTCGGTAACAAAACTCCTGTGCGCCTACGCAATTCTGGTTGCCGTGGAGGAAGGCGCCGTCGAGCTGGATCAACCAGCAGGCCCCGAAGGATCCACGGTGCGGCATCTGCTGGCTCACGCGTCCGGCCTGGCCTTCGGGGAGCGGACCGTCCAAGCTCCCGTGGCGTCGAAGCGGATCTATTCGAGTGCGGGATTCGAGGTGCTTGCCGAATTGGTCGAACACGAAACCTCGATTCCGTTTGCCGACTACCTGGCTGAGGCGGTGTTCGAACCGCTGAAGATGACGAGCGCGGCGCTGGTCGGCCCGGCAGGCCACGGAGCGCAGGCATCGGCGGCCGACCTGGCCGGCTTCGCTGCTGAACTACTAGCCCCGACGCTGATTTCGCCGCAGACGTACAAAATGGCGACCTCGGTGCAATTCCCCGGGCTCAACGGTATTTTGCCGGGATACGGCTCCAAGCGGCCTAATGATTGGGGATTGGGCTTCGAAATACGCGGACAAAAGAATCCGCATTGGACCGGACGCGAGAATTCCGCGTCGACTTTCGGCCATTTCGGTCAGTCCGGAACCTTCCTGTGGGTGGATCCCGATATCGACGCTGCCTGCGTTGTCCTGACCGATCGCGCCTTCGGTGATTGGGCAAAGCCGCTATGGACTGAATTGTCCGATCACGTTATAACGGACATTCGGTAACAATTTTCTCTTGTTCCACTAGCGCAACACGGGTAACACAGGCACACTATTCAATCGAGCCTGCTTCACACATTCGACAGAGGTCGTTGGGGAAGACGTCCCTCGTCGAAGCAGGAGGCTCGAGTGCAACCGAATCACCTCGCGGAACTGACGACTGGTGTGGTCTTCATCCACTCGTCACCCGCAGCGCTGTGCCCGCACGTGGATTGGGCTTTGTCCGCCGCGTTGGGCTGTCCTGCCAAACTGCGGTGGACATCGCAGTTGGCAGACAATGGACTGCTGCGTGCAACAACGGATTGGTCGGGGCCCGTCGGAACCGGTGCCCGACTGGTGGATTCACTACGGGCGTGGCCGAAGCTTCGATTCGAGGTCACCGAGAACCCCAGTGCCGGCGTGGACGGTGAGCGCTACAGCCACGTTCCCAGTCTCGGGCTGTGGCGCGGTTCCACCAGTGCCAACGGAGACGTTGTTGTCGGCGAACTGCGGCTTCGATCCATCATCGACGCGGGCGGCGACATCGTCGGAGAAATCGACCGGGCAATGGGGGCGCCCTGGGACGAAGAGTTGGAACCGTATCGATGCTCCGGCGAGGGCGCTGAAGTGATGTGGTTGCACCGCCGCGTCAGCTGATCCGCAAGCGTGAATGAAAAGGTGAGCCTCGCCGTTATCGGCGGGGCTCACCTTGCGTTCGACGCGTTCTTACAGCGGAATATTCTTGTGCTGCCCACGCACATTCGGAGCGGCGGCAAGGGCGGCCGTGACGATACTGCGAGTTTTCGCGGGATCGATTTCCCGATCCACCACACCCATCTCGACGGCCCGGTCGACGCCGCCTGCGATGGCTTCGTGTTCAGCGGCCAACCGGTCGTGGAGGGCTTCGCGTTCGTCGTCGGGAGCGGCGGCGAGGGCGCGCTTGTGCAGGATTCCGACCGCGGCCTTGGCGCCCATGACGGCGACCTCGGAATTCGGCCACGCAAATACAGCCGTGGCACCGAGGGCCCGTGAATTCATGGCAATGTAGGCGCCGCCGTAGATCTTTCGGGTGACAACGGTGACGCGGGGGACGCTGGCTTCGGCAAAGGCATGCAACAGCTTTGCGCCGCGGCGGACGACGCCTTCCCATTCCATCGACACGCCGGGGAGATATCCGGGGACGTCGACGACTACGACGAGTGGCACACCGAAGGCATTGCAGAGGCGAACGAATCGCGCGGCCTTCTCGGCGCTCTCGGAGTTGAGGCAGCCGCCGAGTCGCAGCGGATTGTTGGCAATGACACCAACAGTGCGACCGGCCATCCGGCCGAATCCTGTGACGATGCTGCGCGCGTAGTTACCTTGCAGCTCTTCGAAACTCGATTCACCTTCGACGTTGTCGAGCAGTTCGTGAACGATCGGACGCACGTCGTACGCGCGCTTCGCCGACGCCGGCATCATCGCCCGCAAATCGGAATCGCCGAGTTCGGCGGCGCGCTGATCGAACGTGCCTTGGTCGCAGAGCATGGAGACGAGTCGACGGGCCCGATGCAGGGCGTCGGACTCGTCATGCGCGGCGATGTGTGCGACGCCTGACTTCTTGCTGTGGGTGTCCGGTCCGCCGAGCGAGACCATGTCGACCTGTTCGCCGGTCACACTGCGTACGACGTCGGGTCCGGTGACGAACACTCGACCTTCGGGCGCCATGATGACGACGTCGGTCAAAGCCGGTCCGTACGCCGCGCCGCCTGCGGCAAATCCGAGGACAACCGAAATCTGTGGGATAAGGCCTGATGCGCGGACCATTGCCTCGAAGACAAGTCCGACAGCGTGCAGAGCTTCGACGCCTTCAGCGAGGCGAGCGCCACCGGAATGCCAGAGCCCCACGATGGGGGTCTGCTCGTCGATGGCGGTGTTGATGGCGTCGACCAGATGCTTGCATCCGTCGAGGCCCATGGCGCCACCCATGACGGTGGCGTCGGAACAGTAGGCGATGGTGCGGACGCCGTCGATTTTTCCGGATGCGGCGAGCACACCTGACTTGTCGCGCGGGTGAAGCGGAACCGTGGTTCCCGGATCGAACAGATTCTCCAGGCGCGCAAGGGGATCACGCGGATCTGTCGACGATTCGGACTTAGTCACGGGGGCCAGGATGGTCATCGCGTCCTCCTTCAATACGTGCCTTCGGCAGAAATGCCGATCGGTGTGCCCGCGGGTGATGTTGTCATTTCCGTTCCAACATCACCCGCGGACAAGGTCAACGACTGGCTATGCCCGGCCGAAAGCGAGCGCAACATTGTGCCCACCGAAACCGAACGAGTTGTTCAGTGCGAAATCGAAACTGCCGGTTCGGGCTTCGCCCTTGACGACGTCGAGATCGATCTCTGGATCCTGGTTGTCGAGATTGAGCGTCGGCGGAATGATCCCGTCGCGCACAGCCAGAACCGTCAGAACGGACTCGAGGGCGCCGACAGCGCCGATCGAGTGTCCCAGTGCGGATTTCGGTCCGTACACCGCCGCGTGGTTGCCCACGGCGGAGTTGATTGCCGTTGCCTCTGCGATGTCGCCGATCGGCGTCGCGGTGGCGTGAGCATTGATGTGCTTGATGTCGGCCTTCGAGAGACCGGCCATCTCGATTGCCCGCGTCATGGCTCGAGCCGCGCCCAGACCCTCGGGATGCGGTGCCACGATGTGGTAACCGTCGGATGTGATTCCCGCGCCCAACAAACGTGCGTGAATCGTGGCGCCACGCGCCTTTGCATGCTCCTCGGTTTCGAGGATCATCAGCGCGCCGGCTTCACCGAACACAAATCCGTCGCGGTCCTTGTCGAACGGACGCGAAGCCGCGGTCGGATTGTCGTTATTGGTGCTCATCGCACGCATCATGGCAAAACTTGCGATGGGAACGGCGTCGATGAAGCTCTCGACTCCGCCGGCCACCACCATGTCCACGTCACCCATGACCAGCATGCGGTGCGCGTGGGCGATCGCTTCGGAACCCGACGAACATGCGGAGACGGGAGTGATGACGCCACCACGGGCGCCGAGCTCGAGTCCCACCGTTGCCGCCGGCCCGTTCGGCATGACCATCTGCACCGAGAACGGAGACACCTTGCGGTATCCACCTCCGCGAAGCTTGTCGACTGCGTCGATCAGCGTGTCGCCGCCGCCGAGTCCGGTGCCGATGACAACCGCGAGGCGGTCCTGATCGACCTCGGGACTGCCGGCATTGCTCCACACAGTCCGGCCGAGGGTCAGCGCGAGTCGTTCGACCCAGCTCATCCGTCGGATTTCAACTCTCGACAGACCCTCGTCCGGTGAAACTTTGAGGTGCCCGCCGATGCGAATCGGAAGGTCGAATTCGTCGATGAACGGGTCGTCGAGGACTCCGATGCCGCTTTCGCCGGCGAGCAAAGCCTTCCACGTGCCATCCACATCACCAGCCACCGACGTCGTCGTCGCGAGGCTCGTGACAACGATGTCGGGAAATTTCCCCCTGCGGGTAGAAGCGGAAGTCACGGTCGGCTCACTCTGCGTTCTTGGCTTCGGCGCCTTCGGCTTCGAGCTTCTGGATGTACGCGACGATGTCGCCGACGGTGCGCAGGCCGGCCAGATCCTCGTCCGGAACCTTGACGCCGTACTTGTCTTCCGTCTGAACTGCGATCTCGACCATGGACAGGGAGTCGATATCGAGGTCGTCGACGAACGACTTGTCAGCGGTGACCTCGGAAGGCTCGATTCCGGTGACCTCCTCGACGATCTGGCCGAGTTCCGCGATGATTTCTTCCTGAGTGTGGGCCACTGGTGTGGCTCCCTTCTTGATCGATTGAGGTGGTGAACCAAGTCCAGCTTCTGGGCAGCTGAACTCAGGGTGAAGCGCCCGGGCTAGGTCAGTCCGGACAGAGCGGAGATATCCTCCGGGTTCTTGAGGGCCACCGTCGGAGTGCCACGCATTTCGCGCTTGGCAATACCGACGAGGGTTCCGGCCGGCGGGAGTTCGACGATCGCGGTGACTTCTGCGGTCCGCAACGAAGCGGAGCAGAGGTCCCAACGAACGGGTCGAGTTACCTGCGCGGCAAGTTTTGTGAGGGCGTCGGCACCAGAGGAGACCGGTGCGCCGTCCGAGTTGGACAGCAGCGTGCGCGTGGGATCAGACGGGGTGATCTTGGCGGCAGCAGCTGCAACGGCGTCCTGGGCCGGAGCCATGAATCGGGTGTGGAAGGCACCGGCGACGGGAAGTGCCCGCACGCGAGCCTTCTCGGGTGCGCTGGCCGCAAGCTCTTCGAGGGCGCTGAGTAAACCGGCTGCAACAATCTGACCCGCAGCATTTCGGTTAGCGGCTTCGAGTCCGAGTTCCTCGATGCGGGCCAGTACCTCGGCTTCGTCACCGCCGAGGACCGCGGACATGCCGGTGGGCTCGAGTGCGCATGCCTTGGCCATCTCCGCGCCGCGCAGTGCTGCGAGTGCGACAGCTTCGTCAGCAGTGATGACGCCCGCGATTGCCGCCGCGGCGAGTTCGCCCACCGAGTGACCGGCGGCAATGACGCCAGTTCCGAGGAGGCCCTGCGATTCGATTTCCTCGTAGGCAAGCAGTGCTGCTGCGACGACCAGGGGCTGAGTCACGGACGTGTCCGTGATTTCTTCCGCGGTCGCGGTGGTTCCGAGACGGACGAGGTCGAGACCTGCGGCTTTCGACCACATTTCCAGGCGGTCTTGCGCTCCGGGCAATGCCAGCCATGGGCTGAGCATGCCGGGTGTCTGAGAGCCCTGTCCCGGGGCAAGCAAGGAAATCACTTATTAAGAGAACACTGGCAGCAGTGAAGTTCGAGATGTCGGTGGCGATGAACTCTGGTGGTGTGTTTTGTAGGTTTCCCACAAATTCCCACGTCGCGTTTCCTCATCGGAATTGGACGCGAAAGGGTTACAAGGCAATTTGTCACACTGTGAACGGTGTGACGGGAGTGAACGTTGTGTCCGATTTGTTATCGATTTCGCTTAATCGGCCCACGGTAGCGGCTATACGCAGGACGTACGCGTCCCGTGGATTGGTTGGATCCCGACCGGTCACTTCGGTAATTCGTTTCAGGCGGTATCGCACCGTATTTGGATGAACAAACAGCTGACGTGCACAAGTCTCAACCGCACCTCCACAGTCGAGATAAGTGTCCAAAGTGTCGGTCAAGACGGAGCCACTTTCCGCCAACGGAGTAACGAGATGATCCTGGAGAGCGTCGACGGCAGCTTGATCGCCGAGTAGTGCGCGTTCCGGCAGTAGCTCCGTCGCAAACACCGGGCGCGGCGCTCCCCGCCATCCCACGACCGCTTTAATTCCGGCAAAAGCCTCAGACGCACTGAAATGCGCGGCGCTCAGACTTGGGGTCGTCGGGCCGATCACCACCGGGCCGCCGGCGAAGCTCCGCAGAAGATCCTGCATGAACTCGCTCTGCGCGGACTTGCTGGTCACGTCGCCGCTGACAACCATCACCAGGCGGCTGCCCTGAACGACTGCGAGTACCGCTCGGCCGTGGGCCGCAGCAGTGGCGTGGACGGTTCCTGCGACCGAGACCCGTTCATCGGGCGGCGGTGATCCGACGATGACCGTTGCCGGAGCAGTTGCATCCCAATTCAACGTGGCAGCGCGCGAGAGCATGTCGGAGCCGGTATCGCCGCGGACCACGGCGTCGACCACCAGTGCTTCCAGTCGGCTGTCCAATGCGCCACGCGATTCAGCGGCGCTGGCGTACACCGATGCAGCAGCAAATCCGAGTTCACGTCCGTACCGAAGAACGGCCTCGGTCAACGCGATGAGCTGCTGATCGTTGCGAGCCAACGCCGGCAACCACTTCTCGAAGAACTCCATGGCAACGCGAACCATGTCGACCGTCTGCCGCAGCGTCAGTCGCCGCGCCAACTCCTGAGGAATGACCGGAAAGGACTCGTATCCGAAGCTGATCTCCGAATCCAACTGCCTGAGCCATTCGAGGAAATTCACCACTGACGTCTGCACCAACAGTTGAACGTCTGCGCGGTGGGACGCGTCCAGGGTGTCGAAGAACGGGAGTTGCTCCTCCATGACCGTCACGGCTTCGGTCGCCAGCCGTCCGGAGAACTGTTTGACCCGCCGCAGCAAAGCCTCGGGCAGTGGATCGCGAACCTGACGCCGCCGCGACAGCGACGCCTGCAACCCGGAAGTCGACGACCGGATGCGTCGTACTCCTACCGGAGGTACCCCGGATGCAGGCACATCAGAATCAGGATCAGGCATGACAAAAACCTACGCCCATCGCTGCGGATGTCGTGATGACACCCGCAGCAATGGGCGGAAGTGGTTATCGGTAGCGGTGGAAACTATGCGCTACCGGTGTCCCCGGTCTGCTCGGGAGCAGCATTCACATCGTCGATGCGGTACCGACCAGCTGCCTCGACGGCCTTGCTTCGGTCGATCGAACCTTCCTTGGCCAGACCGTTGAGCACGGCCACGGCGATCGACTCGGCATCGACGTTGAAGTAACGACGAGCGGCAGTGCGGGTATCGGAGAATCCGAAACCGTCGGTGCCCAGCGTGATGTAGTCGCCCGGAACCCACTGGCGGATCTGATCCGGGACGGCGCGCATCCAGTCCGATGCCGCCACAACGGGACCCTGCGCCGACGCCAACGCGTTGGTGACGAAGGGAACCGGAGCGTCGACGCCCGGGTTGAGCAGAGCCTGACGCTCGCACTCGACACCCTCGCGGCGCAGTTCGCCCCACGACGTGACGGACCAGATGTCAGCCGAGACACCCCAGTCGTCTGCGAGCATCTGCTGAGCCCGCAGACCTTCCGGCATGGCAACACCGGAAACGAGGATCTGAGCCTTCGGGCCCTGCGCATCGGATGCCTTGTAGAGGTAGATGCCCTTGAGCAGTCCCTCGATGTCCAGGTCGGCAGGCTCGGCAGGCTGCACGTACGGCTCGTTGTAGATGGTGAGGTAGTAGAAGATGTTCTCGCCGCCGAAGCCGGCAACACCCTCGGTACCGCCGTACATACGACGCAGGCCGTCCTTGACGATGTGCGCCAACTCGTACGAGAACGCCGCGTCGTAGGTGACCGCGGCCGGGTTGGTGGATGCCAGGAGCAGCGAATGTCCGTCGGCGTGCTGCAAGCCCTCACCGGTCAGCGTCGTGCGACCGGCAGTTGCGCCGAGAACAAATCCGCGGGCCATCTGGTCGGCTGCTGCCCACAGGCCGTCGCCGGTGCGCTGGAAACCGAACATCGAGTAGAAGATGTACAGCGGAATCATCGGTTCGCCATGCGTCGCGTACGACGTGCCGACCGCGGTGAACGACGCCGTCGAGCCGGCTTCGTTGATGCCCTCGTGCAGGATCTGGCCGACCGGGCTCTCCTTGTAGGCGAGCATGAGTTCGGCGTCGACGGACGTGTAGAGCTGTCCGTTGCGGTTGTAGATCTTCAGCGACGGGAACCACGAGTCCATACCGAAGGTGCGGGCCTCGTCCGGGATGATCGGCACGATGCGCTTGCCGATCTCCTTGTCGCGCAGCAGTTCCTTGAGGATGCGGACGATGGCCATGGTCGTGGCCACTTCCTGCTTGCCCGAACCCTTGCGGATGACGTCGTACGTCTTGTCCTCGGGAAGCTTCAGCGGTGCTGCGTCCGTGTTGCGGGACGGCAGGAAACCGCCGAGTGCCTTTCGGCGATCGAGCATGTACTGGATCTCGGGAGCGTCGTTGCCTGGGTGGTAGTACGGAGGCAGGTACGGATCCTTCTCG
Source organism: Rhodococcus sp. MS16 (assembly GCF_013277795.1). NCBI lineage: Bacteria > Bacillati > Actinomycetota > Actinomycetes > Mycobacteriales > Nocardiaceae > Rhodococcus > Rhodococcus sp. MS16. The sequence continues at coordinate 37,593 of NZ_VBTM01000006.1, read as the reverse complement.
AGCTCGGCATCCGAGATCGGGATGTGCTGCATGTCGCGGAAGGCCTTCAGATCGTCCAGCGTCAGCTTCTTCATCTGGTGCGTCGCGTTGCGGCCCTCGAAATGCTTGCCGAGCGTGTAGCCCTTGATGGTGTGCGCGAGGATGACCGTCGGCTGGCCCTTGTGAGCCATCGCGGCGGCGTACGCGGCGTGAACCTTGCGGTAGTCGTGGCCACCACGCTTGAGGTTCCAGATTTCCGGATCGGTGAGGTCCTTGACCAGTTCCTTGGTACGCGGGTCGCGGCCGAAGAAGTGATCACGCACGAACGCGCCGTCGTTGGCCTTGTAGGTCTGGAAGTCGCCGTCCGGAGTCACGTTCATCAGGTTGACGAGCGCGCCGTCCTTGTCGGCGTGCAGCAGTGAATCCCACTCGCGGCCCCATACGACCTTGATGACGTTCCAGCCTGCGCCGCGGAAGAACGACTCCAACTCCTGGATGATCTTGCCGTTGCCGCGAACCGGGCCGTCGAGGCGCTGCAGGTTGCAGTTGACGACAAACGTCAGATTGTCGAGGCCTTCGGTCGCCGCGACGTGTGCAAGACCGCGCGACTCCGGCTCGTCCATTTCGCCGTCGCCGAGGAATGCCCACACATGCTGATCGGTGGTGTCCTTGATGCCGCGATCGTTGAGGTAGTGGTTGTACCGCGCCTGGTAGATGGCGTTCATCGGGCCGAGGCCCATCGATACCGTCGGGAACTCCCAGAAGTCGGGGAGCAGGCGGGGGTGCGGGTACGACGGGAGTCCGCCGCCCTTGTCGGCGTGGCTCTGCTCCTGACGGAAGCCGTCCATCTGCTCAGCCGGGATGCGGCCTTCGAGGAACGCTCGCGCGTAGATGCCGGGGGAGGCGTGGCCCTGGATGAAGATGTGGTCACCGCCGCCCGGATGATCCTTGCCGCGGAAGAAGTGGTTGAAGCCCACCTCGTACAACGCGGCGGAGGACGCGTAGGTGGAGATGTGGCCACCGACGCCGACGCCGGGGCGCTGCGCGCGGTGCACCATGATGGCTGCGTTCCAGCGGATCCAAGCGCGGTAACGGCGTTCGACTTCTTCGTCGCCCGGGAACCACGGTTCGTTCTCGGTCGGGATCGTGTTGACGTAATCGGTGGACGTCAGGGCGGGCAGTGCGACGTGCTTCTCGCCGGCGCGTTCGAGCATGCGCAGCATCAGGTAGCGGGCGCGGGTCGGGCCTGATCGATCCAGAAGTCCGTCGAACGACTCGAGCCATTCAGTGGTTTCGTCCGGGTCGATGTCCGGCAGGTACGACGCGACGCCTTCGCGAATGACGCGAACACGGCCGTCCGCTCCAGGGGGTGCGCTTGGGGATGGTGAACCTGGCACTCCCGTGCCCCCGGACTCGGCGTTCGGCTCGGACGAGGGACCCTGGATCAGGTCAGACAACGTGTGCTCCTCAGAGGGGTTAGGGACGCGTGGTTGGGCGTCCTTACGTAGGTGACCGGGACCTTGTTAGGTCCGATCCACTTCCATGATGAATATGGCGCGTACCTCATCTTTCACCATCCCGGTCGGCCTGGCACACTGTGGCCCCGGTTACCGTCGGGTAGCGTTCTCGAGTTCGACGTTCGGCTGCAAGAGTTGCCGGTGGCAACGCGATGTGAGGGGGGATTCGTCGGTGATGAAGGCGGGACCGGTCAGGGGATCGGGAAAAAGCGTGGACCGGTATCGACGTCGTGGATTAGTTGTCGCGATCGGCGCGTTGACGGTGGGTTCTGTGGTGATCGTGGGGTGTTCGGGTGCCGTCGAGGGATCACCGACTCCGAACAGGGTGCAGGCTGCTGCCTATCAGGCCGAGGTGACGGCGTCGATTGCAGCATCGTCGTCGAAAGCTGCAGCCGACGCGGTCGAGATCGCGTTCCAGACCTGTGAAGAGCTGATACGCCGATCGAAGGACGATGTGGCCGTCTTCAACGCCTACATCGACGCCAACAACAACGACGAGTCCGACGTGACGAGCAAAGCGCAGGCAGCTGCGTCCTCGGCAGACGAATTCGCAGGGTGGCTCGACACCGCGACCGCGGACGTTCCCGCCGCGCTGTCCGGACTGTTCGGAGACCTGGCCGACAACCTCCGGTCGATCGCCGGCGTCGTCAAGCGCGACCATTCGCCGGACGAAATCAATTCGATCACCGATACAACCAATTCAATTCGGGATTCGATCCGCACCGAATGCGGAGCGCTGTGACCTGCAGATTTTCGAAGGCGTAGGGTTCCGGGCGTGTCTGCGGACACAAATCCGGAAAAGTTTTCGGCGTGGTCGGCTTGCGCTAACGCCTTCGACCATGTTCGCTTTCCCTAATCGAACGTTAAACGGTCGGTGCGCGGGGACTCCGTGCACCATCAACAAAAGGAGGACCCCACCGTGGTCGCCGCGGCGGATGCCCAGAACTACGCTCAGAAACTCGGGATTACTGCCGATATGGTGGTGCAGGAACTGGGCTGGGATGAGGATACCGACGACGGCATTCGTGCCGCGGTTGAGGAAACCATCGGCGGGGAAATGCTCGACGAGGATTCGGACGAAGTCATTGATGTCGTGCTGCTGTGGTGGCGCGATGAAGACGGAGACCTTGTCGACGCGCTGATGGATGCCATCGGTCCTCTCGCAGACGAAGGTTTTGTCTGGGTTCTCACACCTAAGACAGGGCGCGACGGACACGTCGAGCCCAGCGAGATCGCTGAATCTGCCCCTACAGCAGGACTGACTCAGACGTCTGCTGCGAACCTCGGTGACTGGTCGGCAAGCCGACTCGTTCAGCCGAAGGCTCGCCCAGCAGGCAAGCGCTGATCAAGCCCGCATCGAGCAACAGTGCATCGGATGACGCAAGTGCGACGTCCGATGCACTGTCGTATTTCCGAAACTTTTCCTATCGTCAGTGAAGGATGAAATCCATGCCTCTCGAAGTTGGTGCTCAGGCACCGGAATTCACGTTGAAGGATCAGAACAACCAGGAAGTCTCGCTCGCAGACTTCCGCGGTAAGAAGAACGTTCTGCTCGTCTTCTACCCGTTGGCTTTCACCGGAACTTGCCAGGGCGAACTCTGCAAGGTCCGCGACGAGCTTCCGACGTTCGAAAACGACGACACGGCAATCCTGGCCATCTCCGTCGGCGCTTCGCCGACACACAAGATCTGGTCCGCCGAGCAGGGCTACACCTTCCCGTTGCTTTCCGATTTCTGGCCGCACGGTGAGGTTGCGCAGAAGTACGGCGTGTTCAACGACAAGCTGGGCTTCGCTAACCGTGGAACCTTTGTCATCGACAAGGATGGAATCATCCGTTTTGCCGAGATGAATGGCCCCGGAGAGGCCCGTGACCACGCGCTTTGGGCAAATGCGATTGCCGCGCTAGAGTCTTAGAGCACTCCCGGTGAGGTTCTCGCCGGGAGTTCGGGCGTGTAGCTCAGTGGTAGAGCTCTGGTTTTACACACCAGCGGTCGGGGGTTCGAAACCCTCCGCGCCCACCGAATGACAAAACCCTGATCTGCGCTCCGGTGTGGTCAGGGTTTTTGTTTTTCTAGTCTCCGGTCTCCGGGTTAATCTGGCTGAGGAACCCCTTGACGCAGCGGGCCCGCCCACAGATGATCGAACTCTTGCACGTCGAACTCTGGAGCATCGGTGCCAACGCACGCCCAACATGTAGCTGTACTGATCATCGGAGCTGGGCCGACTGGTATTGCCGCCGCGACGTTGCTCGCCCAACGTGGTGTCGAGACCATGGTCGTCGAACGCCACCGCGGCATCTACCCGCTTCCTCGTGCGGTGCACCTCGACGACGAGGTCCACCGGATACTCCAAAAGCTGGGTGTAGCTGACGAATTCGCCGCAATCAGCAAAACCGCCAGAGGGATGCGGTTGGTGGACGGCAGTTTGGAAACCCTGCTGGAGTTACGCCGTGAGGGCGTCGGAGAACACGGCTGGCCCCAGGCGAATATGTTCGATCAGCCTGACCTCGAGAACCTGCTCAGGCACAATCTTGCGGGCTTTCCCGCAGCCACCGTAGTCGCCGGGGTGGAGGCGACAGTGACTCGCAGCGTGGATTCCGTTGTCGAAGTTGAACTGGTGGAACAGGATTCCGGAGCGAGGCGCACAGTCACTGCTGACTTTGTGCTCGGATGCGACGGCGCGAACAGTCGGACCCGCGAGTTCCTCGGCACGAAGATGCGTGATCTCCATTTCGAAGAACTCTGGTTGGTTGTCGATGTGCGGTGCGGCGTCTCCCTCGACGTGTGGGATGGCGTCTACCAAGTGTGCGACCCGTCGCGCCCGTCGACGTTCATGCAGATCGGCCCAGACCGCTACCGGTGGGAGTTCCGGATCAATCCCGGGGAGAGCGTCGACGAACTCGCGTCAGAGGATTCTTTACGCGCATTACTGGCGCCGTGGTTCCGCGAGGTGCCCTGGGAGGCAGCGGAAGTGCTGCGTCATACCGGATACACATTCCGTGCCGTTGTGGCCGACGTGTGGGGGCGCGACGGCGTCTTCCTGCTCGGCGATGCCGCGCACTTGACGCCACCCTTCATCGGGCAAGGCATGGGTGCAGGGTTGCGTGACGCGGCCAATCTGGCGTGGAAGCTGGCGGCGGTGGTGGACGGCACTGCTGAACGGTCGATCCTCGACAGCTATCAGGAGGAACGGAAACCGCATGTGACGCAGATTGTTCGAGCTGCTGTGGCGATCGGCTGGGTGATGGCCGGCGGAAAGGGCTTCATCTCGCAGGCGCGTCAATCCATCCTGACAGCGGTGTGCCGAGTGCCGGGGTTCAGTGGACCGGCGATGAAGTCGATTTCTCCGAGGCTGCGGGCAGGGCTGTTGGCGAGGCGCCCCGTGTTGGCGAGAAACCCTGTCGGATTGATGTTTCCACAACAACATGCCGGCGACGACGATCGTCTTGGCACTGGTTTTGCTCTGGTGTATCGCGGTGAGATGGACACCCATCTCAGGGTTCTCGCGTCGGCGCTCGGAGCTGTGGAAGTGCTCGTCGGTAGTGACGAAACCGGTCGCGCGGTGTCGTCGTGGATGGATCGACACCGCGCCCGCGCAGTTCTCGTGCGCCCGGATCGGGTGGTGGCGGATTATGCAAAACTCGGGAACGGGCCTGCGCGCGAATCCACGTGGGCGCGTGCGCTGGTCGGTTCCCGAGTCGCGGCGAACTACTTGGACAGGATGATCGAGAACTGAATCTGGCCGGCGTCCTCGACGATGATGTTGGCGAACATGGTGGGCTTGTCGATCTTGTAATCGGTCCACGTGACATCGATGGCGCCGGCGGCTTCGATTCCGGCAGCCGACCTACGGATATCGAAATCAGTTGTCACCGGACGGGTTTCGCCCTTGAGAGTGAGCTCGCCGGTGATCGGGATGGTGGTGATGGTGCCGTCGGCTGGGACTGTGCTCAGGTCAACGGGTTCGGTGATGGTGAACGTCGCCTTGGGGAACTTGCTGGCGTTCATCACGGAGTTGCTGAACTGGAAGTCGCGTCGGCCGTCGTCGGTTGCGATGGTGGCAACGGCGACCTCGACGGTTCCCTCGGTCAGCTTCTCGGATTCGACGGTCGCGGTGCCGCTGACTTTCTCGGTCTGTCCGCGGACGAAGACCCGTTGTCCCTGGAGCGTTTCCCACACTTCGTAGCCGGCCTTCGATCCGGGCCCGACGGTCCACGTACCGTCGATTTCTGCCGACGCGTCGGCGGGAGCGGCGTCGTCGCTCAGTCCGAGCGCGTCCGGCTGATCACCGTGAATGAAATTTGCGTACACCCAGGGTCCGGCAAGTACGACTGCCAGCACTACGGCCACCGCGGAGCCGATCACCCACCACCATCGTTTGTTCATGAGGGCGAAGATTAGTGCAATTGTGAACCAGATGGGGGAGTTACGTTTTCGGACGCCCCCGCAATGGTTGCCGCGATGGTTGCGCTGGCTGATAGCTCGGAGAGGTCTCGTTGCAATTCCTGAGCGCGCGTGCGGAACGCTTTGTCGTCGAGGACACGTCGGACGGCCGTGGCGATGGAACGCGCACGTGGGGTGCCGCGTCGCAAGTTGATGCCGGTACCGGAGATTTCGACCCGGCGGCAGATTTCGGCTTTGTCCTCGGTGGTTCCGGCAACTACCAAGGGGACGCCGTGTGCGAGGGCGTAGTGCACGCCGCCCCAGCCTCCGTTGGTGACCATGACATCGACTTTGGGAAGAAGTTGATCGTAGGGGAGGAACTCCGCGACGCGGAGGTTCTCGGCGGTGGCCGACACGTCGGAGATCGGGCGGCCCCCCGTTGTGGCGACCACAAGTACGTCCTGATCGGCCAGGCCGCGAATTGTGGGTTCCATCAATCGATTCAGGTCACCGTTGTCGAGGGTCCCTTGTGTGACGAGCACCACTGGTCGGTCTCCGTCGAGGTCGTTCCACCAGGTGGGTGGCGTGAAATCGCTGCTCGATGTCGAGAGGATCGGGCCGCTGAACGTCAATCGGTGGTCGCGATCGCTGCGCGGATACTCGAACGATTCGGTGGTCAGCACAAATGTTTCATCGGCGAGTATGGGCCAGTTCAGAACAAAATCCGGGATCGCATTGCCGGTCAGTTGTTGGTGTTGGCGGTCGGCGGACGACTGTGCGGCGCGCAGAATTCCGTACTCGAAAGCGCTGTTGAGCGCCTGGTTGCGGATGCGTCCGGCGCGGGTCGACGACGGTGGAAACCCCGGTCCGAACGGTGCGGTATCGATGCTCGTGCACATGAGAGGTGATGTGCAGATCGCGAATACACGCGGTCGGGAAGCGGGTGATCCGCTCAGCAGCGGGATCAATCCCATGAACAAATTCTCGGCGGCGACGGCATCGACGGATGTGGATTCGATGATGCGCTCAACTGCCCTGTACTGCGCGGACATCGATGCGACAAAGATTCTCTCGAGGTCGAATCGGGAACGAAGTGGTCCGGGCCGACGTGACCGTCCTGGGAACGCGGCTTCCATGTTGTGCTCGTCGAAATCGCATTCGGGGGGAAGGGGGATGTGTGTGATTCCCGCTGAGTCGGCGCGCCGCGCGAACTTGTCGCCGGTCAGTATCGATACGGAGTGACCCGTTTCGATCAGAGCTTTTCCGACAGCGAGCATCGGAACAACGTGGCCTGTCAGCGGTGCGCTGCAGAGCAGTATCGAACTCACCGGTCTCCTTGTTTCTGTGTATCGGTCTCGGATGCATTGTGAGACTGGACAGTCCGCCAAACGACGTAGGTCCCCGTTTTGTTCTCCGATGTGATTTCATCTGAATTCTGCACACTGTAGAAGCTTCAACCAAGTTCCTCGGAGGCTCGACATGACTACCGCCTACATCAACAAGATCTCGACGGTTGTGCCAGAGCATGACATACACGATGCCTTCGTGGAGTTCGCAGACAATTCCTTCACTCTTCGGCGCAAGCAGTTGCTGTTCCGCCGTATGGCCGATCGGGCGCAGATTTCGCACCGATACTCCGGAATCAGCTCGGTTGACGACTTTTACAGCGGCGACCCCAACGGAATCAACACCGAAACGCGCATGATCGAGTTCGAACGCACCGCACCGGCACTGGCCGTGCGCGCCGTGAACGGTCTGAATCTCGGTGACCGTGCCTCCGAGGTCACCCACCTGATCGTCATCACGTGTACCGGATTCTATTCTCCCGGAATCGACTTCGAGATCATCAAACAGTGTGGGATCAGCCCGTCCGTCGAGCGCACGCAGATCGGGTTCATGGGCTGCTTCGCCGGCATCAACGGACTCAAGCTGGCGCATCACATCGTTCGTTCGGAGCCCAATGCGCGGGTCCTCGTGGTCAGCACGGAACTCTGCTCGCTGCATCTGCAGAAGTCCGAGGATCTCGAGACGATGCTCTCGTTCCTCGTGTTCGGCGACGGTTGTGCCGCCGTCCTGATCTCCGCCGAGTCCGAAGGGCTGGCGATGAATTCCTTCCAGGCAGTGATGGTTCCCGATTCCGCGGAACTGATCACGTGGAGAATCGGTGAGCTCGGCTTCGACATGGTGTTGTCCGGCAAGGTTCCCGGGACCCTGTCGCGCGCTTTGGACGATGAAAGCATGAAGCTGATTCTTGCCGGTGCGGACAAGAGTGACATCGGCTTGTGGGCTGTGCACCCCGGCGGTCGGTCCGTACTCGATGCCGTCGAAACGTCTTTGGAGTTGGTGCCGACCGATCTGGCCGCATCACGAAAGATCCTCAACGACTACGGAAACATGTCCTCGGCCACCGTGCTCTTCGTGCTGGCAGAGATGATGGAGCAGAACAAGAACGGCGAGCACAGTGGAAAGGCCGGTTGTGCGATGGCTTTCGGTCCGGGACTGACCGCGGAAACCATGCGGTTCCAGGCCGTCTGAACCTGACGGCAGCGGGCGCGGGTAGAACTGTTCTGTGCTCAACGCGTCCAAGAACCGTCACCCTGTCACTGCTCGCGCCGCCGGCCTGCTCCTCGGCTTTGCTGCCGACCGCTACTTTGCCGACCCCGCAAGGTTTCATCCCGTCGCCGGTTTCGGTACGAGTGCGATTGCTCTGCAGCGGGTTTCCTACTCCGACAGCAAGGTTGCGGGCACCGTGCACGTAACGGTGTTGTTGACCGGAGTGGGGGCACTCGGACTGGTCTCCGAAAGCGTTGCTCGACGCGGCGGGTGGCTCGCACACGCCGGTGTTATGGCCGCGGCCACGTGGGCGGTGCTCGGCGGGACGTCGCTCGCGCGGACCGGACACGACATGGCGGTGCGGCTCGAGGAATCCAGGCGAAGTGGGGACCTCACCGATGCACGCGACCTACTTCCGTCGCTGTGCGGTCGCGATCCGTCGGTCCTGGACGAGGAAGGCCTCACCCGAGCGGCCCTGGAATCGGTGGCCGAGAATACGTCCGACGCGACCGTGGGCGCGCTGCTGTGGGGTGCCGTGCTCGGTATCCCGGGCTTGTTCGTCTACCGCGCCGCAAACACATTGGACGCGATGATCGGCTACCGCTCCGAGAAGTACCGCAACTTCGGATGGGCCGCAGCCAGGTTCGACGATCTGGTCAATCTTGTGCCCGCCCGATTGACCGGTGTGATCACCGCCGCATCGGCACCGTTGGTCGGCGGTTCGCCGCGCGAGTCTCTATCCGCGTGGCGTCGTGACGCGTCGGCGCATCCGAGTCCCAATGCGGGCGTGGCCGAGGCCAGCGCTGCGGGAGCATTGGGTATCTCGCTCGGAGGACGCACGCAGTACTCCTACGGCGTCGAAATGCGTCCGGTGCTCGGAAACGGACCAGCCCCGACGCCGACGGATTTGCGCCGGGCGTCGAGGCTGTCCTCGATAGTTCAGATCGGAGCCGCGATAACGTCAGCGGCTGTTGCCGTAGCGGTCGGCAAGTTTGACTTCCTTGGCCGTTCGCGGAACTGATTCGGGCTCCGGCTTTTTGCGACGCCCGATAGTGCGTGCCGGGGTCGGAGTCGGCGCTGGAGTCGAGTCGTCGCCAGCTGTATCGGCAGACTCTTCCTTCTCCTTGCGTCGCTCCCGCCATTCCGCACGGATGAAGTACGCCAGTCCGAGTGGTGCCATGATGCCGAATGCGAGCCACTGGAATCCGTACGAGAGATACGGGCCGGCGTCGAGTTGGGGGAGCGCAATGGTGCCGAGTCCGCCGGGCTGGTCGGGCTCGAGCTGGATGTACGCGTTGACAAGATCGGTGCCGATGAACTCGCCGATCGGGCCCGCGTCGATGGAGTAGACCTGCTTAGCGCCGTCTTCGAACATCGGAACTCGGCCGGGGGCCGTGCCCTCCGACAAGCGAACCCGGCCGTTCAAGGTGACGGGATCGGTGGGCGGCGCGGCAATCGGAGGCGCTTCCGCACCCGTGATCGGCCGCACGAAGCCGCGATTGACGAGGATGGTTCGGCCGTCGTCGAGGGCGAACGGAGTCAAGACCTCGTAGGCCGGTGCACCCTCGACGGACTGAAGGCGGACGAGGATGTCGGCATCGGGGAGATAGGACCCGGCGGCTGTGATGTTTCGCCACTCGTCGGCCGGCGCGATGGTGCCGTCGGCGATGACATTGCCGATGGGCACTGTCTCCGCGTTGATGGAATTGGAGATCAGATCGTTGCGGTACTCGGTGGACGTGTTCTTTCCGAGCTGCCATGGCGCCAGCACGGTGAAGCACATGTAGGCGAAGATGCCGACCACAGCTGCCAGTACCAACCAACCGGGCCGCAACAAGAATTTGAGTCTCCGCACGACTACTACGGTATCCGTTCTTCCGAACTGAGTGAATTCAGCTCCGCGTCCTACAGTCGTTCGCGGATCCAGACCAGGATGTCCGGAATTGCCGCTTCGATCTGATCCTGGACCAGTTCGAAATCGGAGAAGTCACCGTAGTAGGGGTCCGGCACCGAGTCCCCGTCGGCATCGGGGTCGAAGGAACGCAGCAGCCGACGTCGTTCCGTCGGAACGCCAAGGTGAGCGAGCTCACGATCGTGGCCGGTGTCGAGGGGTACGACGAGGTCCGCCGACAGGTGGTCGTCGTTGACCTGAGCTGCGCTGTGGCCGGTCGGGTAGTTGGCCGCGAGGAGAATCTTGTTGGTTCGTGAGTCGGCTTCCTCGCCGCTGTGCCAGCCGTCGATACCGGCGCTGGTCACCCGAACCTGATCGTCGAGACCTTCGCGTTGCAGATGGCCGAGCAGGATTTTCTCTGCCATCGGCGACCGGCAGATATTGCCGGTGCAGACAAACGTCACGTGCAGTACTGACTTAGTGCCGGCCATCGAGTAGTCCTCCCAGTTCGGTGGTCGACGCAACCGAGTGACGGGCGCCGTCCGCTTCGGATGCGTGACCGTAACCCCATTCGACGAACAGCGCGGGAATTCCGAACTTGGCTGCTCCCAGAACGTCGTGATCGCGATCGCCCACCATGATCACATCCGCGGTGCCGCCGTCGGTTGCGCTCACCGGGGTCAGCCCGAGTTCGGTCAACGAATGCGCGATGACATCCGGCTTGGCCCGCCGGGAACCGTCGTCGCTGGCGCCGCCGATGAACTCGAAATAGTGGGCGAGGCCGAAGTGCTCGAGGATACGAATCGCAAACCGTTCCGACTTCGACGTCGCGACCGCCAAGCGGGTGCCGTGCGCGCTGGCCCGGGCGAGTACATCGTCCATACCGTCGAAGACCGAGTTTTCACTCCAGCCGACGGCGTCGTAGCGCTCGATGTACGCGCCGATCGCCGCCTCGACCTCGTCGGCGGGCATATCCATTGAGCGGAACGTGTCGATCATGGGCGGGCCGATGACTGCGGCGAGCATCTCTTCGGTGGGTTCGGGCCGGCCGACGGTAGCCAGCGCATGACGGAACCCGCGGTGGATTCCGGGGGCCGAATCGGTGATGGTTCCGTCGAGGTCGAAGAGGACAACGGGAAAACTATCGAGGGGAAGTGAGCTCAAAGAAGGTCATTATCCCGCACGTGGGGAGCCCTGTCCGCGCCCGTAGTCTCGTCACCGTGAGTATCGCAGCGGACAACCTGGACAGTTTGCGTCACCACGGGGACGTCGACGCGCAGCCGGGCCTTCTCGATTTTGCCGTCAACGTTCAAGGCGACGGGCCACCGGAGTGGCTGCGGGAGCGCCTGGCGCGCGAGCTGTCGAGCCTCGGTGCGTACCCGTCTGCGGCCGCGGAACTGCGGGCCAGGGAAACCGTCGCTGCGCGCCATGGCCGACGGCCCGACGAAGTGCTGTTGCTCTCCGGTGGAGCCGAGGGATTTGCGATGCTGCCCCGGCTCGGCTCGACATCGGCTGCGTTGATCCATCCCTCGTTCACGGAACCGGAATTGGCTCTGCGGGAAGCCGGTGTACCCGTGACGCAGGTGATCCTGGAACCGCCGTATCTGTTGCGTGACGCAGCCGTCCCCGAATCGGCAGATCTGGTGGTTCTGGGTAACCCCACCAATCCGACGTCGGTGTTGCATCCGAAAGACGATGTGCTTGCACTGCGTCGGCCGGGCCGAATTCTGGTCGTGGACGAGGCCTTCGGCGATGCGGTGCCTGGTGAAAACGAGAGTGTCGCTGATCAGTCTCTGCCGGACGTGCTGGTGCTGCGCAGTCTGACAAAGACATGGGCGCTGGCTGGTTTGCGATGCGGCTACGCGCTCGGAGCACCCGATGTGCTGACGCGGCTCACCGAAGGCCGGGCACATTGGCCACTCGGAAGTTTGCAGATCGAAGCGATCAGGGCCTGTTGTGAACCATCGGCGGTGGCGCAGTCGCAGGAGAAGGCAACTGCGATCGCCCGTGATCGCGAGTCGTTGTGCCGCGAGCTTCGCGCCCTCAGCTTTTCGGCCAACGGTATCTCGGTCCACGAGCCTGCGTCGGCACCCTTTGTTCTGCTCGAACTTGCCGATGGCGAAGCGATGCGTCTGCATTTGCGCGAGCGCGGCATCGCTGTTCGACGGTGCGATACGTTCCCCGGACTCGGCCCGAATCATCTGCGGTTGGCAGTCCGCCCGCCGCATCAGGTGTCGATCCTGATCGACGCGATGAAGGAGATCTTGTGAGCACAACCCTCGCCGACGTCATAGCTGTACTCGAGGCCGCGTACCCACCGGAATTGGCCGAGTCGTGGGATTCTGTCGGATTGGTGTGCGGTGACCCGGCCGATTCGGTGAGCCGCGTCGTTTTTGCCGTGGATCCCACCGAATCCGTGGTCGACGACGCAATTGCCTCCGGCGCGGACCTGCTGGTTGTGCACCATCCGTTGTTGCTGCGCGGAGTGGACACCGTCGGCGCGCACACGCCGAAGGGTGCCCTGGTACACAAGCTGATCAAAGCGGGGTGTGCCTTGTTCTCGGCGCACACCAACGCCGATTCAGCCGACCCCGGTGTCTCCGACGCTCTGGCGGACGCTTTGGGTCTGACAGTGCTGCGCCCGATCGAGCCGAAGCCTTCACAGCCCCTGGACAAGTGGGTGGTCATGGTGCCGATCGACCACACCGACGCAGTGCAGGGCGCACTGTTCGAGGCAGGAGCCGGCCGCATCGGCGACTACAGCGAGTGCAGCTGGACGGTCACGGGCACCGGGCAATTCCTTCCCGGCGACAAGGCAACTCCCGCAATCGGAAGCGTCGGCGCGCTCGAGCAGGTCTCGGAAGATCGGATCGAGGTCATCGCGCCGCGCACCAAACGCACGGCGGTACTCGACGCTCTGCGCACCGCACACCCCTACGAAGAACCGGCCTTCGACGTGTTCGAGCTGGCCACCTTCCCGAGTTCTCGGGGCCTCGGCCGCATCGGTGAGCTTCCGCACGCCGAAACGCTGCGTGAGTTCACGGCGCGAGTCGCAGGAGCACTGCCGTCGACGGAATGGGGCGTTCGCGCGGCCGGCGACCCCGACGCGATGGTGCGTACCGTCGCGGTCTGCGGCGGTTCCGGCGATTCGTATCTCGGTGTGGTGTCCGCGCTGGGCGTCGACGCGTACGTGACGTCCGACCTGCGGCATCACCCGGCGGACGAGCATCTGCGGGCCGGTGGACCGGCGCTCGTCGACGTTGCACATTGGGCCAGTGAATATCCGTGGTGTGCCCAGGCGAAGTCGGTGGTCGACGCCGCATTCGGGTCCGTTCCCGAGTGGCACAGTCGAGTCAGCACCATCCGCACCGATCCGTGGTGCCTGAGTGCGTCGTAGGTGGCCACCGATCAAGGTACGGTTGCACGAACATTTCAACAGCAGACCCGTCACCGGACATACAGCAGGAGTTACACAGCGTGAACGTCCAACCACAGGTGCAAGCCAAGCTTCTCGACCTCGCCGGCGTGGATGCGGAGCTCACCCGGATCGCACATCGACGCGGTGCGCTTCCCGAGCAGCAGGAAGTGGACCGTCTCGAGGCTGAGCGCATCAGCCGCAAGGACGCGTCCGTCGGCGTCGAAATCCAGATCGACGACATCGATCGCGATATCCGCAAGCTCGAAGGTGAGATCGACGCTGTCCGTCAGCGCGAAGACAAAGACCGCACTCTCTTGCAGAGCGGCAACGTAGCAGCCAAGCAGCTCACCGAACTCGAACACGAACTCGGCAGCCTTGTGCGTAGGCAGGGGCTTCTCGAAGACGAGTTGCTCGAGGTCATGGAACAGCGTGAGGCGCTGCAGGCAGATTACGATCACGCCGGCGCGCAGCTGTCGCAGGCAGAAGAGGAACTGATCGACGCCAAGCGTCGTCGCGACGACGCTATGGCCGATCTGAACAAGGCGCAGGAGCGCTGCGTCGCGGACCGTGAGCGTCTGGTCGGCGAGTTCCCCGCCGATTTCCTGGCGGTCTACGAAAAGCAGCGCACCCTCGGGGGACCGGGCGCAGCCTTGCTTCAGGCTCGCCGCTGTGGTGCCTGCCGGATCGAAATCGACCGCGGTGAGATCTCGCGCATTGCCGGCACGGCATCCGACGTTGTTGTCCGTTGCCCCGAGTGCGGCGCAATCATGGTGCGTACCAAGGAGTCCGGTCTGTGAGTTTGTCACGAGTCATCGTCGAGGCCGACGGTGGATCGCGGGGAAACCCAGGTCCGGCGGGGTACGGCGCTGTCGTGTTCGACAGCTCTCGCACGGTGCTGGCCGAACGCAAGGAAAGCATCGGCACCGCCACCAACAATGTTGCGGAGTATCGCGGGCTCATTGCGGGATTGACCGCTGCCGGTGAACTCGGCGCCTCCGATGTTGATGTCCGGATGGATTCCAAACTGGTTGTCGAGCAGATGTCCGGTCGCTGGAAGGTCAAGCACCCGGACATGATTCCGCTCCAGCGCGAGGCCGCAGAGGTGGCGGCGCAGTTCGCGAGCGTGACGTACACCTGGATTCCCCGCGCGGAGAATTCGCATGCGGATCGGCTGGCAAACGAGGCGATGGACGCGGCAGCCGGAATGGAAACTGCCGGCCTTGACTCTGCAGGTATCGAGACCGCAAGCGAACCCGTCCCGGTGTCCACGCCGAGAACTGCGCCCGCCGAGACCTCGTCCGAACCGCAGATCGCCGGTTCGCCTGGGTGGACGGCCAGCGTGGGCAAGCCGACGCGGATGTTGTTGCTGCGTCACGGTCAGACAGCGATGTCGGTCGATCGCCGTTATTCGGGCCGGGGTAATCCGATCCTCACGGCACTGGGGCGCGCTCAAGCCGCCGGCGCAGCAGCACGATTCGGCAGTCGCGGTGGCATCGACGCCATTGTCTCCTCCCCGCTCGGCCGCACGCGCGAGACAGCTGAGGAGTCGGCGCGGGTTCTCGGCCTGCCGGTGATCGAGCACAAAGGTCTGATCGAAACCGATTTCGGCGACTGGGACGGGCTCACGTTTCGTGAAGCGGCGCAGCGTGATCCGGAACTGCACACGGCATGGTTGTCCGACACGTCCGTGAAGCCGCCCGGCGGTGAGAGCTTCGACGAGGTTCGGGAGCGCGTTATTGCCGCGCGTGACGATCTGATCGCAACGTACAGCGGGTCGACACTGCTCGTCGTCTCTCATGTGACACCGATCAAGACCCTGGTGCAATTGGCGCTCGACGCTGGTCCGTCGTTGCTGTACCGCCTGCACCTGGATTTGGCGTCGCTGAGCATCGCCGAGTTCTACCCTGACGGTGGAGCATCGGTGCGACTCGTGAACGACACGTCGCACCTGCGCTGACTACAGAACTAACCAGAGCGCGCTGACTGCCCCGAGAAGGGTCAGTGGCGTCGTAGCCAGACCGAGCAGCGTGAAGGTTGCCAGCGTGGGCGCAGCGTCCACGCTGGTGGCCACTCGCCGCCACAGCATTGTTGCGAGTGAGCCGACGTAGGTCAGATTAGGGCCGAGGTTCACCCCGATCAGCATGGCCAGTACCAGGCCGGTCGGGGCCGAGGGGCCAAGGGCCGCGATCATCAGCAAGGTGGCCGGCAGGTTGTTCACGAGGTTCGACGCGATCGCCGCGACCGCTGCCACCACGAGCAGCGAGACATAGCCGGTATCCGACGGCAGTATCCGCGCAACAGCGTCCCCGACGGGACCGTGTGCGACGCCTGCCACCACAACGCCGAGCACCAGCACAAATGCGCAGAACCACAGATCGGCCGCGTACACGATGCGCTTCAGGTCGGTTCTGCGGCGACGGAGAGCGATCGCAGACAGCACTGCCGCGCCGGCGACGGCCACCCACGCCGGTTCGATGCCGACGAATCCCGAAGCGGCAAAGCCGAACAGCGTTGCGCCGATGATCGACAACGGCAGCACGGGTGCGGGGGAGTGACGGATTTCCGGAACCGGCCCGTCGGTTGTGTTTGCGCGCAGCTCCGATCGGAAGAACCGTCGAAAGATCACGTACTCGATCACGATCGTCACGATCCACGGCAGCGCCATCAGGGCGGTGAAGTGCAGGAAGGTCAGTCCGGTTGCCGAAAACGCAATGAGATTGGTCAGATTGGAGACGGGCAGCAGGGTAGACGCCGAATTCGAGAGGTGCGCAGCGGCATACGAGTTCGGTTGTGGGCTGGCGTTGATGGATCGGGCGGCAACGATCACAGCCGGGGTGAGCAGCACAACCGTTGCATCGAGGCTCAGTACCGCGGTTGTCAGGGCCGCTGCGCCGAAGACGTAGGTGAGCAGGCGGCGCGGATCTCGGCGCGAGCCTTGCCGCAGCACCTGACTCACCCAGTGAAAGACACCGAGAGCGTCGGCGGCATGAGCGAGAATCAGCACCGCAACCAAGAACACGACGGTCGGTGCCATTGCTGTCACTTCATCGCGGGCTTCACCGACAGTGACCGCGCCGGCGAGAACCACGGCAATCGCGGCGGGGCCGGCTACCACGATCTCGGGCAGCCCGCGTGGGCGAACGATCGCGAACACGAGCACAACGCCGACCAGAATGATCGGAAGCAGACTCACTTCAGAAGTTTGTGGAGCGTGTTCAGATTGCGGGTGGTGGTGTACGCCTTGAATTTCGGTTTGCCGGTGTTCTTGCCGAAGGCGCTCTTGACGGTCATGCCTTTCTCGACCTCCCAGTACAAAACGCCGTCACCCGGTGCTACCTGTTCGACTGCGGGGTCGAGCCCCGCGGCCGATTCGGCGAGTTCTGCGAGCACTGACGGCTCCGACGCGATCATCGCGTATGCGTGCCACCCTTCGCGGTCGGGATCGAAGGGATATCCGTCGACGATGGCTTTCAATTCTGCGGTGTCGAGCACGAACACCCAGGCTTCGTACCCGAATTCGCGGTTGAGGGCGGTTTCGATGGCTTTCTTCAGCGCGGGCACATCGGCACTGGTGCTGTCGAAGAGGACATTGCCTGACGCCAGGACCGTTTTCACACTCTCGAATCCGAGTTCTGTGAAGACGCGCGCAAGATCCACCATCTTGATGTTGATACCGCCGACATTGATGCCGCGTAGCAGGGCCACGTACCGAGTCATACAGCGACCATAGTTCGGGTCACCGACAGCCACCCGGTAACCTACTGGGGCGGACGAGTTGGCCGGGCGGCCGCGGATCAGGGAACCAGCGCGTAGTGCGCACAGGCCCCGAGTCGAGGAAAGTCCGGACTCCACAGAGCAGGGCGGTTGTTAACGGCAACCCGAGGCAACTCGCGGGACAGTGCCACAGAAAACAGACCGCCTGCCTTTCGGGGCAGGTAAGGGTGAAACGGTGCGGTAAGAGCGCACCAGCACCCCGGGTGACCGGGGTGGCTAGGTAAACCCCGCCCGGAGCAAGGTTGAAGGTCGCATCGCGTGCGGTGCGGCTGCGCAAGTGTTCGAGGGCTGCTCGCCCGAGCTTGCGGGTGAACCGCGTGAGGCACCCGGCGACGGTGTGTCCAGATGGATGGTCGCCACTCGTCACTTCGGTGTCGAGGACAGGATCCGGCTTATACGCCAACTCGTTCGCCCTGACTTTTTCAAGGCTTCGCAAGCGCATACAACCCCCGCCGGCATGGCCGACGGGGGTTGTATGTCGTAGTTCGTGTGGCGGTTATCAGATGGGCTTGATGACCAACAGGGTCGCCCAGTAGGTTGCCGCGTCATGGCCCATGAGCGGGAGAAGGTAATCGTAAAGAATTGCGGACATTGCGCGCTCCAATTTCTGTTCGTAGCTTGTCGAGGGCGATCAAGCAGAACTCACCGTTCGATTGTCCGGTTTTCACCTGCCAGGCCAAGTCGAAAGAATAGCAGTCTCACAGCGATCTACAAGCCTGACTCCCACTGAAATGCCACACTGTATTCATGACTGATGAAGATCGACTCTGGTACTTCGATGTGTCCGATGGTTCTGTCTCCCAAGGCAAGGGTCCCTCATCTTTGACGAGAATGGGGCCGTACCCTGATCGGGAGTCGGCAGAGCATGCACTGCAGATCGCCGCGGAACGCAACAAAGCCGCTGATCGGGCCGACGACGACTGGAACAACTGAGTTCGGTTTATGCGCCGAATCGAAGGTGGAGGACGCGTGCCCTTAGGTCGAATAACGGTGCAGGGAATCGACTTCGGGACGATTCGGGCTGAGTTTTCGTTGCCCGACGCGTTCGGCAGTGCGGCGATGGTCGAGGCCGAGAATGCCCGAGATCGCCATGCGGACGGCCGACTGGACGCTACGCACATCGAGTTCGTCACCATCGATCCGCCCGGATCGATGGATCTCGATCAGGCAGTCCATCTCGAAAAGTCAGCAGACGGCTTTGTTGTCCACTACGCCATCGCGGACGTTGCCGCGGTGGTGGTTCCGGGCGCCGCGCTCGACATCGAAACCCGGGGGCGGGGCCAAACCTTTTATCTCCCGGACGGTTCCGTACCCCTGCATCCGCGTGTGTTGTCGGAAGATTCGGCCAGCCTCCTGCCGGACGTGGTTCGTCCGGCAGCGCTCTGGCGAATCGAACTCGACGTCAACGCCGAGCCGACGTCGTGGTCCGTAACCCGAGCCCTCGTGAAATCCGTGGCGCGTCTGGACTATTCGACGGTTCAGGCCGACGCTGATGCCGGTACCTTGCACCCGTCGATCGCGGCGCTACCGGAATTCGGCCGTCTCCGCGGTGACTCGGCGGTAGCCCGCGGTGCCATCGAGTTGAAGTTGCCGGAGCAGTCCGTGGTGCGGGAAGAGGCCGGACCGGATCAATCCGGTCGGTGGCGAATTGTGTTGGAACCGCGGACGGAAGCCGACGACTGGAATGCCGAAGTGTCTCTGTTGACCGGGATGTGCGCCGGCCGGATGATGATCGACGCAGGTGTCGGATTGTTGCGGACGTTGCCGCCGGCCGAGCAATCGGCAGTGGACACGTTGCGGAGAACTGCGGTTGCGCTGGGTATTACGTGGCCGCCGGGCAAGACGGTGGGGCAGATTCTTGCCGGACTCGACGCGCAGGAGCCGTCCACGATGGCCTTGATGTCGGTAGCGCCGTCTTTGCTGCGCGGCGCCGACTATGCGGCGTTCGACGGCCAATTGCCCGATCTGACAGTGCATGCGGGCATCGGCGCGCCCTACGCTCACGTGACTGCTCCGCTGCGCCGGCTGTCCGATCGATTCAGTACCGAGATATGTCTGGCGATCAGTGCTGGTACGCCCGTACCGGATTGGGTGCGGACCGCGTTGCCTGAATTGCCGCCGATCATGAGCGGATCGGATTCCGTCGCGAACAAGGTGGATCGCGCATGCATCGATCTGACCGAGGTGACGTTGCTCGAGGGCCGCGTCGGCGAGGTATTCGATGCTGTGGTGATGCGATCCAAGGACGGCAAGCGCGCTGCCGAGGTGTTCATACCGTCGGTGACCGTGATCGCCAAGTGCGTCGGCACTCCCGACGACGGTGAGCGGGTGAAGGTGCGACTCACCGCCGTCGACACAGCTAAGCGGACTGTGGAGTTCAGCTTCCCGGCATAGAGCCGAGTTACCGGTAGGAGTCTGTTGCCTCGAGCAAGTGATGGGTGATGCCGGGTTCCATCGCGGAATGGCCGGCGTCGTCGACGATGACGAGCTTCGACTCCGGCCAGGCATTATGGAGGTCCCAGGCGCTGGTGGCGGGGCAGACGACGTCGTAGCGGCCTTGCACGATTGTTCCGGGAATGCCGTGCAGGGCCGAACTCTTGGTCAGCAGTTGAGCTTCGTCGATGAAGCCGGCATTGACGAAGTAGTGGTTCTCGATCCGCGCGAAAGCCAGGGCAAAGCGTACTTCGGAGTTCTCCTCGACCTTCTCCGGTTTCGGGATCAGGAAGCTTGTCGAACCCTCCCATGCGGACCAGGCGACAGCGGCGCGCTCTGCCACATCCGCGTCGTCGGAATGCAGGAGGCGGTGGTAGACCGCAACCAGATCATCGCCGCGCTCGTTCTCGGGTACCGGTTCGAGGAACTTGGCCCAGCGTTCGGGGAACATATGACCCGCTCCGCCGTTGTAGTACCAATCGATTTCACTTCGGCGCAGGAGGAATATCCCGCGCAGCACGAGTTCGGTGACCCGAGTCGGGAAGGTTTCGGCATAGGCGAGTGCGAGAGTCGAACCCCACGACCCGCCGAACACCATCCACTTCTCGATTCCGAGATGCTCACGCAGGGCTTCGATGTCGTGCAGCAGTTTGTCGGTGGTGTTGACCGACAGATCGGCGCCGTCGGCGACGTGCGGCGTCGACCGACCGCATCCGCGCTGGTCGAGAAGGATGATCCGGTATGCGTCGGGATCGAAGAACTGCCGCAGCGACGGGTGTGTCCCACCGCCGGGGCCGCCGTGCAGGAATACGACGGGTTTGCCGTCGGGGTTTCCGCTGATCTCCCAGTACATGCGTTGGCCGTCGCCGACGTCGAGAAAGCCCGACGTGTGTGGCTCGATCGGGGGATAGAGTTCGCGGAGTTCACCGGTTTCGGTCATCAGAAACCGACCATGCCCGAAGCGAGGTCGGGGATCTCCAGCGCGTACAACGCGCCATCCCGGATTTCCGGGCACGTGGCCGCCATCGCCGTGTCGACGCGATCACGATGCGCCGCAAGGTCGATCAGATTGATGCCGTTCTGGCTCGCCCAGGATCCGACCAGGAGGTTGAGCGCGCCCTTGCCGAGCGTCGGGGTGACTGTTCGCCAATTCTGCAGTTCGGCTTCCATGTCCGAGCACAGCTGCTGCACCTGCGCTTCGGTGAACGTGCCCGCCGCGGCAGCGGTCGTGGTTGCCGCGGCCGATGTGGTCGGTGTTGCCGAGCTGGGCGCGGGAGAGGTTGTGGTCCCTCCCGCGCATCCGCTCAGAACCGTCACGAGAGCAGCCGAACCAACAACGGCAGCTGTGAAATGACGACGGTTACCGATCATGAACGCACCCCTGAATTTCTTTTCGAGAGACAGGCGGCGTTCGCCGGTCTCGGATCAGAAACTGTGCTCGACGGCCGGGAAGGCGCCTGTGCGAACTTCTGATGCATAGGCTGCGGCCGCGGAGCGCAGTTCGTCACCGACGTTACCGAAACGCTTGACGAACTTGGCTGTCTTACCGCTCGTGTAGCCGGCCATGTCCTGCCAGACGAGGACCTGGGCGTCGCATTCGTTGCCCGCCCCGATGCCGACGGTGGGGATGGTCAATTTGCGTGTGACCTGGCCCGCGATGTCAGCCGGAACCATTTCCATGACCACCGAGAAAGCGCCGGCTTCCTGCACGGCAATGGCGTCCGCCACAAGTTGGTCGCCACCGTCGCCGCGGCCTTGGACGCGGAATCCGCCGAGCGAGTTGACGCTCTGCGGGGTGAAGCCGACGTGCGCCATGACGGGAATACCGGCAGCAGTGATAGCGGCAATCTGCTTGGTCATCCGCTCGCCGCCCTCGAGCTTCACGGCGTGGGCGAGGCCCTCTTTCATGAAGCGGGTGGCAGTTGCCAGAGCCTGTTCGGCGGAGGCTTCATAGGTGCCGAACGGGAGGTCGGCAACAACCAGTGCGTGGGGTGCGCCGCGAACTACACCGCGAACCAGCGGGAGAAGTTCGTCGACGGTGATCGGCACCGTCGTGTCGTAGCCGTATACGACATTGGCGGCGGAATCACCGACGAGGAGAACCGGAATGCCGGCTTCTTCGAAGATTCGGGCCGTCGAGTAGTCGTAGGCCGTGAGCATCGACCAACGTTCGCCGTTCTGCTTCATCTCGGCGAGGTGATGGACGCGGGTCTTGCGCATAGGAGCAGCCGGGGTAGCAGCTGCAGAACCGTACAGAGGAGTCTCGGACATCGTTGTCCCTTTCGTGCCTCGAGGCCTTAGGCGTTGATTGCCGTCGGGTCCCCGGGTGTGGGTGATGACACGATCAGTCTGCCACCGGAAACCGTCGGTGCGAATAGCAAAACCTGGTGCGATGGGTCACATCGGCGAGCGGCCATCCGAAGTAGCGAATGGCTGGTAACCGCTATTTCCTGGCACCATCGACTGTATGTCGAAGTTAGTTCGCCTCTCCGGTGTGTGTGCCGCAAGCGTCGCTGCTCTCCTGTTAGTTGCCGGTTGCACTGTTGCCGACGGCGACAATCCCTCCACCGATTCTTCAGGGTCCGGAACCTCTGCGGCACCCGCTTCGGTTCCGGCAGGGTTGGAGAAGTTCTACGAGCAGACCCTCGACTGGGGTTCGTGCGAACGATTTGCCACGCCAGGTGATTCGCCGCTCAGTAGTTCGGTCGACTGCGCCGCGGTGACGGTTCCCGTCGACTATGCGAATCCGACCGGAGACACGGCGCAGGTTGTCATCTCGCGAGCGGCAGCGACGGGGGATCGAATCGGATCGCTGCTGATCAACCCAGGTGGACCGGGTGCATCGGGGCTGGCGATGGCAACCCAGGGCTCCAGGACACAGCTCGCCGAGCGCTTCGACCGGATCGGGTTCGATCCGCGGGGCGTGGGTGCGTCGACGCCTCAGGTGCGCTGCCTGACGCCGGCGGAGTTCGATGCCGAGCGCGCGGATGTCGATATCGACATGACGCCCGAAGGGATTGCCGACGCGGAGCAGGACAGCAAGGACTATGCCGCCGCGTGCGTGGCGAACACCGGAACCGACTTCCTCGCCCACGTCGGCACGTATGAAGTCGTGCGCGATATGGACGTGATCCGCGGTGCGCTCGGTGATTCCGAGTTGAACTTCCTCGGGTTCTCGTACGGGACGCGAATCGGTTCGACCTACGCCGAAACCTTCCCGCAGAACGTTCGGGCGATGGTGCTCGACGGCGCGTTGGATCCGAATCAGGATGTCGTCGACGAAGTTGTACTGCAAGGAGAGGGCTTCCAGGTCGCGTTCGACGCCTTTGTCGCCGACTGCGCGTCGCAGCGGGACTGCCCGCTCGGAAGTGATCCGGCGCAGGCGCGCGAGCGCTTGCAGGCGTTGCTGGAACCCCTGATCGACAACCCTGCCGACACCACGGATCCGCGCGGACTCAGCTACGGGGACGCGATCACCGGTGTGCAGCAGGCGCTGTATTCACAGCAGTTGTGGACCACGTTGCGGATGGGGCTGTCCGGCCTGGCGGACGGCCGGGGTGATGCGCTGTTGAGTTTGGCCGACCAGTACGAGGGGCGAAACGACGACGGCACGTATTCCAATATCAACGATGCGTTCAATGCCATCCGGTGCGTCGACGATCCGGCTACAACCGATCGGGCAGAAGCCGGTGAGGCCGACACGCGGTATCGCGAGGCCGCACCGTTCCTCGACGACGGCCGGGGCACCGGTCAGGCGCCGCTGGATCTGTGTGCGTTCTGGCCGGTTCCGGCGACGGGCAGTCCGCATGAGCTCGATCCGCAGGCTCTGGCCGACGCCGGCCTCCCGACGCTGGTCGTCGTGTCGACGACGCAGGATCCGGCTACTCCCTATCAGGCCGGCGTGGATCTCGCGAAGCAACTCGGGGCCGCGCTCATCACGTTCGAGGGAACACAGCACACCGTTGTTCTGGACGGCGAACCGTGCGTCGACGACGCGGTCGTCAACTACCTCGTCTATCTGAAGGTCCCGGAGGACGGCCTGACATGTTAGCGCCTGTAGGCCCGCATGCAGGGGCTATGTGAGAGTGACGCATCACTCGGGTAACTCGTGCCGCTGATGTAACACAGATTTAACGTGGCTTGCTTACTCTCGCGTGCATGGATCGCCAAAAAGAATTCGTGCTTCGTACCCTGGAAGAGCGCGACATTCGGTTCGTCCGCTTGTGGTTCACCGACGTTCTCGGTTACCTCAAATCGGTGGCGATCGCCCCCGCGGAACTCGAAGGTGCCTTCGAAGAGGGAATCGGTTTCGACGGTTCCGCCATCGAGGGATTCGCCCGAGTGTCCGAAGCGGACACCGTTGCCCGCCCTGATGCGTCGACTTTCCAGATCCTGCCGTGGGCGCACAAGGACGGCGCGCAGCATTCGGCTCGCATGTTCTGCGACATCACCAACCCGGACGGTTCGCCCTCGTGGGCTGACCCAAGGCACGTGCTGCGTCGTCAGCTGAGCAAGGCCAGCGACCTGGGCTTCAGTTGCTACGTGCATCCTGAGATCGAGTTCTTCCTCCTCGAGAACGGTCCGTTGGACGGCACTCCGCCGATCCCGGCCGATTCCGGTGGCTACTTCGATCAGGCCGTGCACGATTCGGCTCCCAACTTCCGTCGTCACGCGATCGACGCTCTCGAGTCCATGGGGATCTCGGTCGAGTTCAGTCATCACGAGGCCGCTCCCGGGCAGCAGGAGATCGATCTCCGCTACGCCGACGCGTTGTCAATGGCCGACAACGTGATGACGTTCCGGTACGTCGTCAAAGAGGTTGCGATCGGCGAAGGCGTGCGGGCGAGCTTCATGCCCAAGCCGTTCAGCGATCAGGCCGGTTCTGCGATGCACACGCACATGAGCTTGTTCGAAGGTGACACGAACGCGTTCCACAACCCGGACGATCCGATGCAGCTCTCGGAGACCGGCAAGGCATTCATCGCCGGCATTCTCGAGCACGCCAACGAGATCAGTGCCGTCACGAACCAGTGGGTCAACTCCTACAAGCGCCTGGTCCACGGCGGCGAGGCTCCGACGGCAGCGTCGTGGGGACCGTCCAACCGCTCGGCGCTGATCCGCGTGCCGATGTACACGCCGAACAAAGCGTCGTCGCGTCGTGTCGAGATCCGCAGCCCAGATTCGGCATGCAACCCGTACCTGACGTTTGCGGTGCTGCTCGCGGCCGGTCTGCGCGGCATCGAGAAGGGCTATACCCTGCCTCCCGAGGCCGAGGACGACGTGTGGTCGTTGACCTCCGCCGAGCGTCGCGCCATGGGGTACAAGGAATTGCCGAGCAACCTCGACGGTGCTCTGCGCGAGATGGAGAAGTCGGAGTTGGTTGCCGAGGCTCTCGGCGAGCACGTTTTCGACTTCTTCCTGCGGAACAAGCGGCGTGAATGGGAGGAATACCGCAGCCACGTGACGCCGTTCGAGCTCAAGACCTACCTCGGCCTGTGATGGTCAAGCCGCCGTCCGCACGATCCGTGGTACCCGGGCCGGGCCGGCTCGGGTTGGTCGAGAACACCGCAGCCGACGAGCTTCGCCAACTCGGCTGGGTGGACTCGGAGAGCATCGAACTCCTGTGGTCACTCTCGCGTTCCGCCAACGCCGATCTTGCGTTGCGCACATTGGTGCGCATCAAGGATTCGCTGGGCGACGGATGGAGTGACCTCGACGACGCGCTGCGTAAGGACAAGAGCCTGCGCGGACGGCTGCTCGGGCTGATCGGAGCGTCGGCGGCATTCGGTGATCACATCGTTGCCGATCCGTCCGCGTGGCGCATTCTCGACGGCGCATCGCTGCCTACCAAGGCCGCCGCCACCACGGCGCTGCTCGGGGCCGTCGGCGCAACGTTGGACGAGGGCGCAACCCGAGGCTCGCAGACGTACCGTGCTGCGATGACCGGTCCGGACGCAGTTGTTGCGCTGCGGAAGTCGTACAAGGATCAGCTGATGTTGCTGGCCGCGTGCGATTTGGCGGCCACCGTCGAAAACGAACCCGTGGTTCCGTATCAGACCATCGGGCATCAGCTCTCGGATCTGGCCGACGCGGCACTGACTGCGGCTCTGTCGGTAGCGATCGCCACCGTGTGCCCCGAAGGCACGTGCCCCATCCGCCTTGCGGTTATCGCGATGGGCAAATGTGGTGCGCGCGAACTGAACTACGTGTCCGACGTCGACGTCGTGTTTGTTGCCGAACCGGCCGACGCCACTGCCTCTCGCGTAGCGGGCGAGTTGATGAGGATCGGCACGTCCGCGTTCTTCGAAGTGGACGCTGCACTCCGCCCCGAGGGTAAGCGCGGCGAACTGGTGCGCTCACTCGATTCCCACATCGCGTACTACAAGCGGTGGGCCAAGACGTGGGAGTTCCAGGCTCTTCTGAAGGCCCGTCCGATGACGGGGGACATGGAACTCGGGCGTCAGTACGCCGAGGCCATGAGCCCGATGGTCTGGACGGCGTCCGAACGTGAGGACTTCGTTCCCGAAGTGCAGGCCATGCGCCGACGCGTCGAGGAAATGGTTCCGCCCGAGATGCGTGAGCGCGAGCTCAAACTCGGTCGCGGAAGTTTGCGAGACGTCGAATTTGCCGTCCAGCTCCTGCAATTGGTGCACGGCCGCGCCGATGACACTCTGCACGTGCAGAGCACAGTCGATGCGCTGACAGCGCTGGCCGCCGGT
The DNA here is from genome assembly GCF_013277795.1 of Rhodococcus sp. MS16. Taxonomy (NCBI): domain Bacteria; kingdom Bacillati; phylum Actinomycetota; class Actinomycetes; order Mycobacteriales; family Nocardiaceae; genus Rhodococcus; species Rhodococcus sp. MS16. Next base: position 10,927 of record NZ_VBTM01000006.1, on the reverse strand, counting down.
GGCTACGTCGGTCGAGACGACGCCGCGAACCTCACGGCGTCCTATGAATTCCTGCGTCTCCTCGAGCATCGTCTGCAGTTGCAGAAGCTCAAGCGCACCCACACGTTGCCGCCGCCGGACGACGACGAGGCGTTGCGCTGGCTGGCCCGCGCCGCGCACATGCGTCCCGACGGCCGCCTCGACGCGCTCGGGGTGTTGCGCGCCGAGATCAAACGGAACTCCCATCGAATCCGCCGGTTGCACGCCAAGCTGTTCTACCGTCCGCTGCTCGAGTCCGTGGCGCGGATGGACAAGGAATCGTTGGCTCTCGGGCCGGAAGCTGCCGTTCGCCAGTTGGCGGCGTTGGGATACACCGCCCCCGAGAATGCGCTCGGTCACCTCACGGCCTTGACTGCGGGAGCGTCCCGCAAGGGGCGGATCCAGGCGCTGCTCTTGCCGACGCTACTCGAATGTCTTGCCGACACACCGGATCCCGACGCCGGACTGTTGGCGTACCGACGCTTGTCCGACGCACTGGTCGATCAGACCTGGTTCCTTCGGTTGCTTCGCGACGAGGCTGCCGTCGCCGAACGTCTGATGACGGTGCTTGGCTCTTCCGCGTACTTGCCGGATCTGCTGATCAAGGCACCAGACGTCATTCGCCTGTATGCGGATTCGCCGAGTGGCCCGCGTCTGATCGAACCGGTACCCGAGGACGTCTCGCGCGGTATTCTCACCGCCTCAGCGCGGCACAGTGACCCCAATCGCGCTGTCGCAGCGGCACGTTCGTTGCGTCGCCACGAGTTGGCGCGCATCGCGTCGGCCGACATTCTGGGAATGCTCGACGTTCCGGCGGTGTGCAAGGCGCTGTCGTCGGTGTGGGCCGCGGTACTCAACGCGTCGCTGTCCGCCGTGATCAAGGCCAGTGTTGCCGAACTGGGAACGCCCGCCCCTGCGGCGTTCTCCGTGATCGGCATGGGCCGACTCGGCGGCGGCGAACTGGGATACGGCTCCGACGCCGACGTTCTGTTCGTGTGCGAGCCCGTCGAGGGCGTCGACGAGACCGTTGCGGTCAAGTGGGCCAACAGCATTGCGGACAAGGTGCGCAAGCTTCTCGGTGCACCGAGCACGGATCCGCCGCTCGAGGTGGATACGGGACTGCGCCCCGAGGGACGCAACGGCCCGATGGTCCGCACCCTCGAATCGTACGACGCCTACTACGCAAAATGGGCGCAGGCGTGGGAGATTCAGGCACTGCTTCGCGCCCACCCGGTAGCCGGTGATCCCGATCTGGGACTGCGGTTCCTGCATATGATCGACAAGACCCGTTATCCAGAGGGCGGCGTCAGCGAAACGGCGGTTCGCGAGATTCGCCGAATCAAGGCTCGCGTCGATTCCGAACGTCTTCCTCGTGGAGCCGATCCCGCTACGCACACCAAACTGGGTCGCGGCGGACTGGCCGATATCGAGTGGACCGTGCAGCTGATCCAGCTGCGTCACGCCGACAAGATTGCGTCGTTGCACAATACGTCGACGCTGGAAACGCTGGACGCGATCGGTGCAGCCGAGTTGCTCAGTGAATCCGACGTGGAGTTGCTGCGCGATGCGTGGATCACGGCGACCAAGGCCCGCAATTGCCTTGTGCTGGTTCGCGGAAAGCCGACCGATCAACTGCCAGGACCGGGACGCGTCCTGTCCGCCGTGGCGCAGGTTGCGGGATACGGAGATGACTCGGGGGAGTTCCTCGACAACTATCTCCGCATCACGCGACGGGCAAAAGCTGTGGTGGAACGGGTGTTCGGCGGAGAGTAACGCCGACTTCAGTCTTCTCGGACGGATGCCGAGGCCGCAAACTTGCGGACCTCGGCGTCTCCCCACACATGTGCGGGAACTCCGCCGCCCAGGAGTTCACGGGCAAGGGCAGGCGACTGTGCGATCGGAACGTCGCTACCCGCGATGATCATGTTTCCGTAGCGCCTGCCCTTGAGCATTGCGGGATCGGCGATGATGGCCAGGTGCTCGAACTGCGCACCGATAGTTGCGGCTTCGGCGCGCGCGCCCTGCAGGTCCGGGGTGTCGCCGCAGTTGACGAGGTAAATCCCGCCCGGCGCAAGGACGCGTCGTACGTGTGTGGTGAACTGCGCCGTGGTCAGTGGAACCGGAGTTGTGCTGCCCGCAAAGACATCTCGGATGATGATGTCCCGCGTCGAATCGGTGAGAGTTTCCGTGACCGCGCGCGCTTCGCCGACGCGGATGCGGAGCAGTGGTGCACGCGGCAGATCGAACCAGTCGCGAACCAATTCGGCTAATGCGCCGTCGATTTCGACAACAACCTGACGGGCGTCGGAGTACGTCGCGCAGATGTACCGAGCCATCGAACAGGCGCCGCCGCCGAGGTGCAGGACGCGCAGACGCTCTTTCGGATCGCGTTCCGAATCGACCAGGTGGGCGATCCAGCGCATGTACTCGAAGTCCAAGGTCTTCGGGTCGGCCAGATCGATGTGTGAGCTGGGAACACCGTTGATCTGCAGAATCCACCCCGTGTCCGAGTACTGATCACGAACAAGTTCACACGTGCCGGTGTCGATAGGGAAGACGCCGGGAACAGGTCCGTCGTCTCGGCGGTCGGGGGTGGTGCTGCGAGTCTTGGTCTTGCGCGTTCCTTTGGCCACTGCACCCACTCTAGGCGCTTGTGTTCTAGTGGCAGGTTCCGAGTTGCGTGCCCTGCTCGGTGCCGTATCGGTGACCGTGACCCGCGGGGACGTCGAGGGAGGCGAGCATGTCGACGCTGGTCTGAAGGAAACTGACCACCGGAATCCACTGCGGCATCGGGGCGTCCTGGACCGCGCGGCTCAGGTCTGGTGGCGTCGTCGCGAGGGCCGGCGACCACCACACCACAGGATCGGAGGTGTTGGCCAGAACGGTTGTCCCGTCCACTCGGGTAGCGCCGGCGGGCGGTCCGGCCCAGAGGACGGCGCACAACTGCGTCGGAAGGGCCTCGGCCAGGGCAGCGCTGCCGCCCACGGCGCCAAGACTCTGGCCGTAGAGATAGAGGTCGGGGCGTTCGGTGGCGGGAAGTTCCGCGATGCGGGTGGCGACCGCGGTCAGCATTGCCTGCGCCGATTCCTCGGCATCGGAGCGTTGGAACAGAAATGCAGCCCAACTCGGTGCAGCGGAGTACTGCTGACCGACGATCGCGACGTCACTGCCGAATCGCTGCTCGATACCGTCGACGGCCCGAGTGTCGATCCACCCCGAACCGGTGGGGACGGCCACAACGACGGCGCTACGAGCAAATCCGCCGACGCGGTCGAGTTCGGCCACCGCGTGGTCGGCCCGCGATCCTGCGTCCGGTCCGGAGTCGAGATCGGCATAGACACGCACCGAATCGGTTCCGGCGGCAAGGAACTTCTGCCCTTCCACTGACTGCGCCGACGCGGTGGCGATGCTGCCGAAGGTCAGCTGAAGTCCGAAGGCGCAGATCGCTGCTATGCCGATGGTGCGGGCAAAACCCAGGCGGTGCAGTACTTTCCGAATGCCGGATGCCACTGTGGTCAGGATCAGTACGGTCAGTGCAGCGATGCAGATGACTTCGATCCAGTGGCGAATTCCGACCGGCGGCGCCCCCATTGCAACGCGGAGTGAGTTCTGCCAGCCGTTGGCAGACGTAGCGAACAGCGCAACAACGGCGGTGGCAACGATCGCAGTTCGGGTGCGCCAGGATCGAGTGTCGAACCGTTCCGATGGTGTCCGCAGCGGCAGTGCGTGCCATGCAGTCGTCAGTGCCCAGGCAACAAAGATTCCCACCGCCATGAGCACACCGCTGAAGAGTCCTTGCAGTACGGCGGTTCTCGGCAACAGGCCGGGTGCCAGAGACACTGCGGCCATCGAGCTCGTGGCTACCGTTGCCGAGATGCGGGGGAGCGGGACCGCTGCGATCCGGGAGAGCACTGACGGTTGGACGGTATCGAGAACGCTCATGTTGCAACGGCTTTCTGCGAGTAGGTGCTGGCTGCGGGAGGTCGCCGTGGCCGAAGGAAGGTGAGTCCCAGTGCGGAGAGGCCGAGCACACCAGCGGCGGCGTATCCGAACCCGGATTCCTGAACCGGCGTCAGGTAGTTCTGACGCCACGAATTCCCGTTCACGGCAGTGGTTGCGATGTCGGCCATGGCAAAGCAGTAGGACCGCGACGCCGGGGATTTCCTCGTGTCACAGGCATCGTGCATTCGCTGGTCGAGTTGGCCGTCGAGTGCTTGCCGTGCCCATGGGCCGAGCTCGTCGCCGTGGAACTGTGCGTAGCGGAGCAGGTCGTAGCCAAGATCGTGGGCCTTGCAGGCGGAGTCGAACTCGTCGGGAAGGGGAACGGGGGACGAGCAGGCACCGTTCGGATTGGCGAGGTGACCGGCGACGATGACGGGTTCGTAGCCTGAGAACGCGGCAAAGTCGCGCGGCACGCTTGGTGCGGCATCAGAGCTGGTGACCGCTGCAACGGCCTGTGCGGCAAGGTGATTCTCCGGCGCTGCCGCTTGCACGTCGCGAGGCGCGGCACTGATGGTGACCGTCGCCGCTGCGACAACACTCAGTGCTGCCCAGGTTGCGCTACGCTGTGTCGCCCAGATAGCGCTGCGCTGGGGCAGCGTCGTTGCTCGTGTGATTCGCATGCAGTTGACGCTATGAACGGCGGGTGCACCTGAGCATCGCTCCGCAGAGTGGTTTGTCTGTGCTCTGGGGTGAGAGGAACCCTGGACCACTGATACTGCGGAGTTAGGGGTTTCTCACTCCGCAGTATGACGACTTTCGAGGGTTCGCTTTCTAGGCTGGACAGGTGATGAAGGCAGGAAAGATGAAAGTGGCGCAGGCGAGTGTGACCCGCGCGTCGCGGCGGTTGACCGGTGATCAGTTCGCGAACGTAGCTGTAGTTGTCGTGACGTTGATTCTCTTTACGGTCGCCTGGCCGACGTTGCACCTGACGCATGCGGTGTCACCGCCGATTCAGCCGTTCGTGGCTGCGTTGGCCGCGTTTCCCTTTGTCCTGATCCGAATCAATCCCGCTCTGGGATGGGCTGTTTCCGCGATCTCGGCGTTGGTGATTCCACACGTATTCGATCTCGTGCCCGGGTACGAATATCCCTGGCAGGTCGTTCACATCATGGTGATCATGGCTCTGCTTGCCGCGGTCAGTCTCACTGCTGCGGTACCGGTGGTGGGGGTTGCGTGGATCTCGACGGTCCTGTTGTTCTTTGCCGAGACGCCGGGCCAGGACGGTGCCGGGTGGGCGGTGGGTCTGACCGCGCTGGTGGTTTTTTGCTTCCTGATTCGGTGGCTTGTTCTTTCACGTCGTGCGTTGGCGAAGCAGGAAGAGGTAAATGAAGTCGAACGTGCCCGCCGAACCGTGTTGGAAGAGAAGGCCAGGATAGCCCGCGAGCTGCACGACATTGTCGCCCACCACATGTCGATGGTGGTGGTGCAGGCGCAGAGTGCGCCGTACCGACTCGGCGACGTGACGCCCGAGATCCGCGCCGAGTTCGATTCGATCGGTGACACGGGGCGCGCTGCGCTCAACGAGATTCGCGGGTTGCTGGGTGTACTGCGCAGCGACGCCGAAGCCACCCAGGTCGCGCCGCAACCGGGAGCGCTGCAACTCGACGAGCTACTGGCAGGCAGCGCCCGCGCGGGAATTCCGTTGGTATGGAACGTGGATGGTGATCGAACACGCGTGTCGGCGTCCACCGGTCTTGTCGTGTATCGCATCGTGCAGGAATCGATCACCAATGCCGTCCGGCATGCACCGGGTAGCCCCATCGAGGTGTCCGTCGAGTTCGGCCAAGCGTCCACGCAGGTTCGGGTGGTGAACGGACCGCCGGCGGGTGGCGGTGTCCCGACTTCCAGTGTCGCCAAGTCTTCGGATACCGCCGGTGGCAATGGAATCCGCGGGATGGTCGAGCGTGCGTCCGCCGTCGGCGGAATGGTTGACACGCAACTGCTGGCGGGCGGCGGGTTCGAGGTCCGCGCTATATTGCCGACGGTCGCCGCCTAGGCTGTCGGAGTGCCCATCACAGTATTCATCGCCGACGATCAGGCAATGGTCAGACAGGGATTCGGAGCCCTGCTCGCCGCGCAACCCGATATCAGCGTCATCGGAGATGCCCCCGACGGCAGGGTTGCGGTTGCCGAAGTAGCGCGCCTGCGCCCCGACGTCGTGTTGATGGACGTGCGGATGCCGGAGATGAACGGCCTCGATGCAGCGCGCCAGATTCTGGCAACGGGTGGGGAGCCACCGGTTCGGGTCCTCATGCTCACGACTTTCGACATCGATGACTACGTCTACGAGGCTCTGCGGATCGGGGCGAGTGGTTTCATGCTCAAGGACGCCCCCGCCGAGGAACTGATTCGGGCGGTGCGCGTCGTCGCCGAAGGACATGCATTGCTGGCTCCGACCGTGACACGGCGGTTGATCGAGGAAGTGACGAGTAGGAGAACACCCACCCGGGTTCGTTCCAGCGCTCTCGACATGTTGACCCCACGCGAGCGTGAAGTGCTGGAACTGATCGCACGAGGGCTGTCGAACATCGAAATTGCCGAGCACCTGTTTGTCGCGGAACAGACGGTGAAGACACACGTCGGCAAGGTTCTCTCGAAACTGGACCTGCGAGATCGAGCACAAGCGGTTGTCGTTGCATACGAAAGTGGACTTGTCACACCGGGATGATTGCCGGGCTTGATCTGAAAAGTGACAATCCTGCGCCACCGCGCCTGCTGGGGGAAGATGGACAGCAGATCCTGCAATCACCCAACTGTTGAGAGGTGCTTTTTACAATGCGAATCGGAGTCCTCACAGGTGGCGGCGATTGCCCAGGGTTGAACGCGGTTATCCGTGCGGTGGTTCGCACGTCGGACGGGCGGTACGGCAGTACCGTCGTCGGCTTCCGCGACGGCTGGCGTGGTCTGCTCGAAGATCGCAAGGTTCCCCTCGCGGCCGACGACCGCATCAATCGCATCCTCACGCGCGGCGGAACCATTCTGGGAACCGCACGCGTCAACCCCGACAAACTGCGGGCCGGACTCGATCAGATCAAACAAACTCTCGACGACAACGGAATCGACGTCCTGATCCCGATCGGCGGTGAAGGCACACTCACCGCGGCCAGTTGGCTCGCGGAGAGCGGTGTTCCGGTGATCGGAGTGCCCAAGACAATCGACAACGACATCGACTGCACCGACGTCACATTCGGTTTCGACACAGCGCTGGCCGTTGCCACCGACGCGATCGACCGCCTCCACACCACAGCGGAATCGCACCAGCGCGTCATGCTGGTCGAGGTCATGGGTCGACATGCCGGCTGGATCGCACTGCAGGCCGGATTGGCGTCCGGTGCTCATCTGACGTTGGTTCCGGAGCAGCCGTTCGACGTCGACGAAGTGTGCGCCATGGTCAAGAAGCGTTTCCAGCGTGGTGATTCTCACTTCATCTGCGTTGTCGCCGAAGGCGCGATGCCCGATCCCGCTTCCATGACTTTGCGTGAAGGCGGCATCGACGAGTTCGGACACAAGATCTTCACCGGCGTCGCTCAGCAGTTGGGCAACGAAATCGAGCGCCGCATCGGCAAGGAAGTCCGGACGACGGTTCTCGGCCATATCCAGCGTGGTGGCACCCCGACGCCGCACGACCGGATCCTCGCCACCCGCTTCGGCGTCCACGCCACCGACGCAGCTCATCGTGGTGATTTCGGCCAGATGGTGGCCCTGCACGGTACGTCCATCGACCTGGTTCCTCTCGCCGAGGCAACCCGCAAGCTCAAGACCGTGCCCAAGGAGCGTTACGAGGAGGCAGCCGCATTCTTCGGCTGAGCGTCCGGCGCATAAACTAGTAGCCATGACTGCTGTCGATGCGCCCGACATCCTCGATTACGACGAAGTGCTGACCAAGTACGAGCCTGTGATGGGTATGGAGGTGCACGTAGAACTCGGCACCGCTACCAAGATGTTCTGCCCGTGCCCCACCGAGTTCGGTGCCGAACCCAATACCCAGGTATGCCCGGTCTGTCTGGGCCTGCCAGGTTCATTGCCAGTGGTGAACGCTGCTGCTGTCGAATCCGCGATCCGGATCGGTCTTGCGCTCAACTGCTCCATCACACCGTGGGGTCGATTCGCGCGCAAGAACTACTTCTACCCGGATCAGCCCAAGAACTACCAGATCTCCCAGTACGACGAGCCGATCGCAACCGAGGGCTACCTCGACGTGGTCCTCGACGACGGCACTACGTGGCGCGTCGAGATCGAGCGCGCCCACATGGAAGAGGACACCGGTAAGTCCCTTCACGTGGGTGGCGCTACCGGTCGTATCCACGGTGCCAGCCATTCGCTGCTCGACTACAACCGTGCGGGTGTTCCCTTGGTGGAGATCGTCACCAAGACCATCCACGGTGCCGGTGAGCGCGCCCCCGAGGTCGCTCGCGCGTACGTCACGGCGCTTCGTGATCTGCTGAAGTCCCTCGACGTCTCCGACGTCCGCATGGACCAGGGTTCGATGCGCTGCGACGCCAACATCTCGCTGATGCCGATCGGTTCCACCGAACTGGGTACCCGCACCGAGACCAAGAACGTCAACTCCCTCAAGAGCGTCGAGGTCGCAGTTCGCTACGAGATGCGTCGTCAGGCGGCAGTGCTCGACGCCGGTATCGAGGTCATCCAGGAGACGCGTCACTTCCAGGAAGCCGACGGCACCACCTCCGCTGGTCGACGTAAGGAAACTGCGGAAGACTACCGCTACTTCCCGGAACCCGACCTCGAGCCCGTTGCCCCCAGCGCCGAGTGGGTCGAAGAACTGCGCGCCACTTTGCCCGAGCTGCCCTGGATCCGCCGTGCGCGGATCCAGAAGGACTGGGGAATCTCCGACGAGGTCATGCGTGACCTCGTCAATGCCGGTGCCATCGACCTGGTCATCGCCACCACCGAAGCCGGTGCTTCGCCAGAAGCCGCCCGATCCTGGTGGTTGTCGTACCTGTCACAGCAGGCCAACACTCGCGGAGTTGAACTCGGCGCACTGCCGATCACGCCGTCCCAGGTCGCGCAGGTTGTTGCTCTCATCGACAGCGGCAAGCTCAACAACAAGGTCGCCCGTCAGGTCGTGGACCATGTCCTCGACGGTGAGGGTGATCCCGAGCAGGTTCTGGCGGCACATCCCGAATTGGTTGTCGAGCGTGACGAGACCAAGCTCAAGGCTGCTGTCGACGAGGCGCTCGCTGCCAACCCCGATATCGCAGACAAGATCCGCAGCGGCAAGGTGCAGGCCGCCGGAAAGATTGTCGGCGACGTCATGAAGGCCACCCGCGGCCAGGCTGACGCCGCACGGGTGAAGGAACTTGTTCTGGAGGCGTGCAGTTAGTCTGTCGCACACTCGAGTGCCGAGCGCTGATGCCCAGCCGAATCGAATTCGGCTGGGCATCAGTGGTTTACCGCTGTCGATCTACAAGCCAGGGACCACAACCGCGCGGCCGCTGAGCGTTCCGGCGGCCAAGCGTCGATACGCTTCCGCTCCGTTGTCGAGACTGAAGGTCTCGACCGCGATGTCGAAAATGCCGGCGTGCGCGAGGTCGATCAATTCGGTCAACTCGTTGCGGGCGCCCCAGTACGGAACTGTCACCGAAGCCTCGTAAGGACTTTGGAAGAATCCAACTTTGGCGTGCGCCTGGCCGTCGCCGATCCCGACGATCGTGACGTCCGATCCGACGCCGGCAACCGCCATCGCGGTGTCGATGGTGGGCTGATAGCCGACGAAGTCGAGAACCAGTGCGGCGCCCTGACTTCCGGTGATCTTGCGGACGTTCTCGGCCGCGTTCTTGTCGGACAGGACAACTTCGTGAGCGCCCACCTTGGTTGCCAGTTCGAGCTTGTCCGCGCTCACGTCCAGTGCGATAACCGTAGCCGCCGAGAGGTGGCGGAGGAGTTGAATGGCAACGTGGCCGAGGCCGCCGGTTCCGATGACAACGGCGTACGAGCCTCCGCGAAGTTTTGGCAGAGACCGTTTGATCGCGTGATACGGCGTCAAGCCTGCGTCGGTCAACGGCACTGTCTTGACCGGGTCGAGGTCACCGATCGGGACAAGGTGGCGAGGAGAGTCGACGATCATGAACTCGGCCAGCGCGCCGGGGGCGCCCAGTCCGGGAGGGTGAATGCCGAGTTCCTCTGCGCGAGAACAGTAGTTTTCGAGTCCCTGTGAGCAGTGCCAGCAATTTCCGCAGCCCCACGGGCCGTAGACCACGACGTTGGTTCCGATGTCGAGATCTTCGACGCCGTCGCCAACCGCTGCGACACGGCCGGCACCTTCGTGGCCGAGAGTGAGCGGCAGGCCGTAACTGTACTGCTCTTCCGGCAGGCTCATGATGAAGTCGTCCGAGTGGCAGACGCCGGCTGCGGTCACTTCCAGGAGCACTTCACCTGGACCGGGTTCGGGTTTGGGAATCTCCGTGAGTTCGGGTTCAGCGCCGATTCTCGTGTACTGGATTGCCTTCATTCCGACTCCTTTGTCCCGACTGCGTTGTCGTGGTTGGTCAACGGGTCCTGGCAGCGTGGTGATTAGTCCCGCTAACAAAAGGGTACGCGTCAGCGCATGTTCGGTCACGGGATCGGTGAGTCTGTTCAGAATGGCGGTGGGTCGTTGCCGTAGTCGACGGTTTCTCGGGGCATGGGCTTGCGGGGTGTTGAAATCGGGAAGGTTTGGCGGCGTTTCCGTTCGGCATGTTGTGCCGCCCGGTGTTGAATCTTGACGCGACGGTGTTTTCGTTCGCTTCGGATGCGGGCAGCTTTGTTCTCCAGTCGAGTTCGTCGCGGTTTGCCGCCTTCCGGTGGCGGTGGTTCCTGCATCCCAGCTAGCAGTCCGGCAGCTCTGGTCCGGTAGCAATGCCCGGTCTGCGAGGTGAGAGTGATGCTGCGATCCGGATTCGGGGCG